>NZ_CDSE01000020.1 GCF_001373415.1 Paenibacillus dakarensis
GGCGCCAAGCCCGCCGATGGATTCGAGACGGATCTCGAAAAATCCCAACTCATTTTTTTGAGGCAAAATCGACATGCTCTCTCCTCATTTCTTCTTGTTCTAGAGGCTATAATCCCAGTTTAAAAGAAGTAACAGGCCGATATCGTGATTTTAATCACATTATAGGAAATAGTGATTCCAATCTAGATGCAAGGTTTAACGCGGGCAGACCGCTCCCGATTATTCTGCTGACAGGCAGAAGCAAAAAATTTGCGATTTTTTAATTTAAATGGATTTCCGGATATTTATCTACCATCATATGGGCGCACTGGTATACTAAACATAACTGGCCTGAATTCAAATTCAAAACACAGGAAGGACGGGCATACATATGAAATTCATGAAAAGCCGTGCTCAAAAAATATGGATCCGCACGCTGCTGATTCTGATCAGCTTTCTGCTTCTCGTTGTAACCGTTCTCACGCACTGGATGTTAGATTCATTTACGAAGGAAATTACCCAGCTCAACTACCGCCTGACCTCACTGGTCAGGGAGAGCATTGACACCCGCCTGAAGGAAATTGACAGCATCTCTTCCCAGATTGAACTGAGCTCAGCCAACCTGAAGCTGAGCCGATTAAAGAGCAAAGATCAGATTTCGGCCTCCTTGATTTATCCGTTTGCGAATCAAGTCCGCAATTATAAACTCGCCAACCGTTTTATCGAGCAGATCTATATCTATTACCCGGCTATGGATTATGTAGTAGGCGACCTGGGGAGCTTTACTTCTAAAAATTATTACATGCTGCTTCATAATCTGGACAGCACTGGCTATGACCAATGGGTCAGCAAGATGTCCGCACAGCCCAAAACCTATTATTTTGACGAAAGCTCGCTCATGTTCTCCAGACAGCTGCCCTATAATGATTTTGCCGAAAAAACAGCCAACATCGTTATCAAGATCAATCGTGGCGAGGTCTTGAACTCGCTCGGAAACGTTCAGGGTTCCAAATCCAGCGCCGTAACGGCGGTGATCGGTACCGGTCAGCAAATATATGCGGCGGCGGGAGTGAAAGCCGTTGAAACACTGAAAGCCCTTCCTGCAGATGCCCTTTCGGGATCATCCTTAACTTCTCATAAAAATCTGTTTATCTTGAAGCGCGACTCCGCCATTGGAGAAATAAAATATGTAACCATTGTGAACCGGACCGAGCTGCTCTCCTTAGCCAACAATATGCGGACCATAGCCTATCTGGTACTGCTCGGATGCTTGATCGCGGGCATTCTCGTTTCCATTTACATCAGTAAGAGAAACAGCCAGCCGCTGCTCTCCATTGTCAACAAGGTCCGCGAAAAGGAAGGCTTCCCCGATGCTCCAACAGATACGATCGACGAGTATCGGCTGATTACCGACCGGATCGAGCATTTTGCCAATGAACACGCCAGAAGCAGTAAGAAGCTGGAAGACCAGCAATCCAAGATGGAAAGCCTGTTCCTGAACCATGTACTTGATTCCGAGCATCAGAGCAGCACCGAAATCTTTGCTGCGATGCAGAGGCTGGATCTTGAATTCCTGTCTCCCCAGTTCGCGGTGATGCTGATCCGTGTCTCCCGGGAAAAAGACGGCCGCACAGATACAGCAGAGTTATTGCAGCAAGAAATTTCACGGCTCCATGAGATGAGCATTCCCTTCCATTTTATCGCATCGTCTTACAGGGGCGACCTGGTCGTTCTGTTCAATATGGAAAGCGAGGTTACTCCGCAGCAGCTGAAGAAGCTGGCCGGGGAAATATTGCTCCGCTATAAGGAGGTTCCGGGCGTCCTCATTACCCTTGGGGGCTTTACGGACTCGCTGTCCCATATTTCAAGAAGCTATCATCAGGCGAGATTAACAGCCGAGCACCACACGCAGGCACAGCATACGGTGATCGCTTATGATGCTGCCTCCGTAATGAATCCGTACGATCCCGGCGAAGCCGCCGGTACCATGCATGATTTTAATCGATATATGGATATTCAGCATTATGAGGAAGCGAGTAAAGCGGCCGATATCCTCTTTCATCAACTGGTGATGCTGGATGATTATATGGCCCGGTGTCAAAAGTACGCGATCATCCACCGCCTTATTGCAGAAATACAGAACGTCAGCCGGCAAAACAAATCTTTGGACGTCCGGAGTTGTGTGGAGCGGCTCGCCCACAGCAAAGGGATCGGGGAGCTTCATCATACGGTAAGGGAAATGATCGGGCTTCTGCAAGACAAGCAGGCGCAGAGCCGCACACGGCAGAATACCACCATCGCCCAATCAGCAAGGGATATTATTGAGGCCGGATTTACGGATCCCATGATGGGCCTGTACAGCATCAGCGAGCAGCTTGGCGTGACGAACACTTACTTGTCCAAGGTCTTCAAGGAAACATACAACCAGAACCTTGTCCAGTTTATTAATCAGCAGCGAATTGAAAAAGCGATTCAGCTGATTATGACAACTTCGCTAAGCGTCAAGGAAATTGCTGCCCGGGTTGGATATTCCAGCGATGTCAGCTTTATTCGGGTGTTCAAGCAGTATACGCGAACAACGCCAGGCAAATTCAAAGGACAGCAGGCTGCGGAATGATTAACATTTTTTGTTTTTTCCACTTTAAAAATTGTTAATTATACGGCAAAAAAGGTATATTTCGCATGTCCTGAGTGACACCGCCGGTGTTTCCATCATGGAAATACTGCCGTTGACCGGGCTTCCCTTACCGGAAGCCCGGTATAAATATTGTGTATTTACACGGTCCTGCCCCCCTGCCTATGATGGCAGCAACAAAAGTACATCCAACTTTGTAAACGCTTCATTATCCAGGTGTTTATCACCTAATTAAGGAGGACGAACATGAAGAAGAAGTCATGGATTACGTTATTGTCTTTGCTGTTGGTTGTATCACTCCTTGCTGCCTGCGGCGGCAAGCAGGAGCCAGGGGCAGACGGGGCGAGTGGTAAGGCCGGATCGAAGCAGAAGCTTCTGCTGTGGATGCCGCCATTCGGTACGGAGGAGACGCTGGACAAAGAGACCTGGAGCAGCATTCTGAAGCCTTTTGAACAGGAGAACAACGTCCAGGTTGAGATCGAAATTGTCCCTTGGGGCAACTACGAAGAAAAATACCTTACCGGAATTTCCTCCGGACAAGGACCAGACATCGGTTATATGTACATGGAAATGATGAGTGATTTTATCGACATGGGAGCCCTGGAGCCTTTTGACAGCTACTTAACGGATAAGGACCGTGAAAATTTCCACTATCTTGATAAAGGCCTCATTCAAGGAAAGCAATATGCTCTCCCGATCGTAGTAGGAAGCGCGCGTGTGCTGTTTTACAACAAGGATATTTTGACAAAAGCCGGGGTTGAGCAGCCGCCTGCGACCTGGGACGAATTTATAGCAGCCAGCAAAAAAGTCAAGGATGCCGGATTCACCCCTATACAAATGCAGTGGGGCGACAAGGCCATTGGAGCTCTCAACTCTACATTCTACCCGTTTCTCTGGCAGGCAGGCGGCAATCTGTTCTCGGAGGACGGAACCAAAGCGGCCTTTAATTCTCCGGAAGGGATCAGGGCAGCCACATTTGTCTACAACCTGAAAAAAGAAGGCTATCTGCCGGATTCCACTACATCGATGTCCGAGCCTCAAGCGATTGGAGAATTCAAGTCCGGCAAGACTGCATTCAGTATAGCTCCGACCAATCAGGGGCAGGAATTCACCAAAGCCAATATCAACTGGGGCTACTTAACATCGCTGAAGGATCGTCAGCAAGGCACCTTTGCCGCCGCAGACTCTCTCGTCATGGTCAGCTCCAGCAAGAACAAGGAACTCGCAGCAAAGCTTGCCCTTTATATGCTCAGCGGCCCCTCGATGACCGAGTTTCACAAGATGGCGCCATTCCCGCCTGTTGGAAAGGATGAGACCTATCAGGATGATGATGCCTTCAAGCGCATTTATGAGGAAGATCAGAATATGTTGATGACGCTGCCGGCTGTCAAAGGCTCCGCAGGTATCTTCGATAATCTGTACAAAAATCTGCAGCTGATGATGATGGGTGAGCTGACGCCGGAAGAAGCGCTGAATGAGTCCGCCAAATATGCCGATGAGATGCTGTCTCAAAACAACAAATGATGGTCTTTCCCTGCGTAGATTGGAGGTAAGGCGATGAGTGCCATCCTGATGAAGAAACTCAAGAGCAACAGTGGTATTTTGTATATTTTACCCAGCTTCTTACTTATTCTGATCTTTTCCCTGATCCCTTTAGTGATGACGGGGTATTACAGCTTCACCCAGTATAACGTCATCCAACAGCCGGAGTGGATCGGGCTGGACAATTATGCTGCCCTGATGAACGATGCCTTTTTCAAGACCGGTTTAACGAACACGCTGATATACACGGTTATTGTGGTGCCGGTTCAAACCATTATTTCGCTGATGCTGGCGAATGTTATCGCAACCTATTTCCGTAACAGACTGGGCACATTCTTTCGAAGCGCCCTGTTTATTCCGGTGATCAGCTCCATGATTCTTGTCGGAACGATATGGAAATTTATGCTTGCCACAGAAAACGGCTTTATCAATCTGTTTCTGGGTTTCATGGGCCTGGATGGGTTGAACTGGCTCGGCAGCAAAACACTGGCCCTGATCAGTATATGCCTGGTCTCCATATGGAAAAATGTCGGCTATTTCCTGGTGATCTATTATGCCGGCATTATGGATATCCCGCGCTCCCACTATGAAGCGGCTCAAGTTGACGGAGCGACGAGATTTCAGCAGTTCCACTATATTACCGTACCCAGTCTGAAGGCGATCACTTATCTCGTGATAACGCTCGGTACAATCTGGAGCTTCCAGGTATTCGATCTTGTCTACGCCATGACCGGCGGCGGGCCGGGAAAAAGCACGCTCACGATGGTGCTGAACATTTATCAGAGCGCCTTCAAGCAGTACAAGATGGGATACGGCAGTGCCATTTCCTTCATCCTGTTCATTCTGATCCTCATGATCTCCGGTGTACAGAAGCGGTTCTTCAGGGATAAAGACATCCATCCGGGAGGGGATCATCGATGATAACCTATGGATTTGCCAGACGATTGTATCTGTTACTTCTGCTGATTCCAGCCTTGTTCGCCTTGTTTCCTTTTGTCTATATGGTCATCACTTCATTGCAGCAGACCTATGAGCTGGGGCTGGTCGTCGACTTTAGCAGCTTGAACTTCAATAACTTCACAACGATTTTCAAGAACTACGACTTTGTCAGATATTTTGCCAACAGTGCCATTGTTGTGATTCTCGCCTGTGTTGTAAACAGCCTGGTATCTTCCCTCGCTGCTTTCGGGTTTGCCAAGAAGAATTTCGCAGGCAAAAACTCAATTTTCTGGATTTATCTGGCCACTTTAATGATTCCTTCACAGGTAATCCTTGTGCCGATGTTCGTAATCATCCGCGAGCTTAACATCGCTAACACGTATCTGGCTCTCTTTTTGCCGATTATCAATGCGTTTGGTGTGTTTCTGGTGAGACAGTTCATGGAGAACGTTCCCGATGAACTGCTGGAGGCCGCACGGATTGATGGCAGCGGAGAATTGAGAGTGTTCTTTACAATCGTTATCCCGCTGGTGAAGCCGGTGCTCGTAAGTTTGACGGTCTTTACGTTTATAACGACGTGGAACGATTTCGTATGGCCTCTCATTTCGATCACGAATCAGAAAATGAGTACCCTGACGCTTGCGCTGTCCTCGCTGCAGGGCAACTACGCGACCAACTATGGTCTGGTTATGGCCGGCGCAACCCTGACCTTCCTGCCGCCTTTCATTCTATATTTGTTTCTTCAAAGACAATTTGTTGAAGGTATCGCTCTCAGCGGCATAAAGGGTTAATATGAAAGTTAGATAACGCTTACACAACTTGGTGTGCGCTTCCGATGTAGTTTTTGTACGAAGTTATTCTAGGAAGCGTATGCTCCAAAAACTTAGCCTACGCTTCCGAAGTAATTTTGTTCGATGCAGCTCAAGGAAGCATACGCTACACAAAATTTTTAGGAGGTTCAAAATGTCACAGCTTCAGTTCATGCTCGCCGGGAGCCTGGAAAAGGTTCTGCCGAAGCAAGCGCCGACACCGCTCAAGAGCAGCATACTCAGCGGCCTATGGGGCGAAACACTTTCCTTCCAGCTTGCTTATCATTGCGAGGGACAAGGGAATTACCGCTTTCATCTAAAGCTCTCTTCCCCGCTAAATGAAAAAATCCGCATCCGCAAGGTAGAACTGGTGCCAGCCGCTTACCCCTGCCATGCGGAATGGGACGATGATTACCTGACCACCGAGCCGGGACTGCTGCCCGATCTGCTGAGACCGCTGGATCCGAACGAGTCCATCAAAGCGGTCCCCGCACAGTGGCGTGCGCTGTGGCTGGACATAAAGCTGGACGAGGGCATGACGGAGCCAGAATATCCGGTGACGGTCAGCGTACAGGATCTGCAGGGCGCAGAGCTGTGGAGCGCCACGCTTATGATCCGCCCGATTCCCGTTCAGCTGCCCGAGCAAAAGCTGCTGCATACCGAGTGGATGCACACTGACTGCCTCGTCGATTATTACAAGGTGCCTGCTTTCAGCGAGGAGCATTGGAGAATTCTCGACCAGTTTATCGCTTCCGCGGCCGATCATGGTATCAACATGCTGTTAACACCGGTCTTTACACCGCCGCTTGATACCGTCATCGGAGGCGAGCGTACTACCGTACAGCTTGTGGATGTCATTAAGAACGGCGACCAGTACGAATTTGACTTCAGCAAGCTGGGACGCTGGATCGGCTTGTGCCGCAAGCATGGCATTACCAATCTCGAAATTGCCCACCTGTTCACCCAGTGGGGAGCGGAATTCGCGCCTAAGATCATCGCTTCGGTGAACGGCACCGAGCAGCGCATCTTCGGATGGGATACGCCGGCGACGGGTGAAGCGTATAAGGCGTTTCTCCACAGCTTTTTGCCGGAGTTGAAAGCGTACCTGAAGGAGCAGAACATACTGGAGCATACCTGGTTCCATATTTCCGACGAGCCGCATGAGAACCAGAAGGGCACATATGCCGCAGCCAAAGCTGTCGTTAAAGACCTGCTTGCCGACTGCAGGGTGATTGACGCCCTCAGCAGCTTCGAGCTCTATCAGGAAGGCGTAGTGGAAAAGCCGGTTCCGTGTAATGATCATATTCAGCCATTTCTTGATGCAGGCGTTCCTAATCTTTGGACTTATTACTGCACAGCCCAGCAGCTGAAGGTAAGCAACCGGTTCATGTCCATGCCTTCATCCCGCAATCGTATTTTGGGAACACAGCTGTACTTATATCATATCGAGGGCTTCCTTCATTGGGGCTTTAACTTCTATAACAACCAGTATTCGATCAAGGCAATTGATCCATTCCTTGTGACGGATGCCGGCGAGGCCTTCCCTTCAGGAGACCCGTTCCTTGTCTATCCTGCTCCGGACGGAAGCGCCTACGATTCCATCCGCGGCATGGTGTTCAAGGAGGCGCTGTATGATCTACGTGCGCTGGAATGCTTGGAATCGCTGAAGGGCCGGGAGACGGTGGAGCGCCTTATCAACGAGGGAGTTCAGGGAACCATCACGTTCGATCAGTATCCGAAGGGACCTGAGTACCTCATATCTCTAAGAGAAAAGATCAACCGGGAAATTGCAGCCAGCCTGTAGAATCCTCCGGAAACGGCAAAAAAGCGTTCGGCAGCGGGATATCGCTGCTGAACGCTTTTTTGTATTGTCGGAACAACCTTGCTCCTGTTATATCCGGGACTCCAGCGTGTCCAGATACTCTCAGCGTATCGAAGAGTACTGATGACTGAGGACTTCCAGATATCACCCGCGAACCTGTTAGCCATCCAAGCCCATACAAACCGCGGCCAACTTAAGACGCGATTGTTAATAATCTGATTGCAGTTGTTAGGTCCATCTCTTCTAAAGATTTAAGTCGTAAATCATATGATTCAAAGGGTAATTCACTTGTTAATTTATTAGGAACAATAATACAATACATTCCTGCGGCTTTCGCCGCTTTAGCACCATTAGGTGAATCCTCTAATGCAATTGCATTTATAGGTTTAACACAGAAGTAATCTAAAACTTGTAGGTAAAGGTCAGGGGCAGGCTTAACATTTATTGCATCCTCGTGAGTTCTTATACATGAAAAATATTGTGTAAGCCCTAATTCATCAAGATTTGGCATAACCCAATCACGCGGTGCGCTAGAAGCTAATCCAATTTTAATTCCTAATCTCTTGGCTTCATTTAAATAGTTTTCAACACCTGGGAGAGCCATTTGGTGAACAATTAACTTATCATATTTTTCCCTTCTTAGTCTTCTTAGCATTTCTCTGTCTAATGTTTTTCCGATGCTTTGTTGTAAAAATTCATAAGGATCAAAAGATTTATAATGACCACCTATCCTAGAACAGTATAAGTCTAATGGCAGCTCAATTCCGTAATCCAAAAGTAACTCGTGAAATGAATAAAACTCAAACGTTTCAGTATCTCTGATTAAGCCGTCAAAATCAAAAACCACTGCTTCAATCATAGTATCCTCCCCCATTTTAACCAACGCTTCTTCACAATGCACTACTTTAATACAGTTAAATCACATGGATTATGCGTCAATATCCCCTTTTAGAAGGAGCCCAGTGTGCGTACAATTATTTTAAGACAAATTTGATACGTGGCTTACAAGGGTCAGCTTCACCAAGATAGCCAAAACCGTTTCATTCGGCAATGGGTCGGGACTAAATGAGAATCCTTTACTAATGGGCGTTTTAATGTATATTAATTAAAATATAACATTATTTACAAGGAGCTGGCCTATGTATGCTTATTTGACAAAGTATAAGCCTAATTCTTTATTTTACAAGTTACTGTTCCATTTCTTTGTTGTTATTCTGTTACTTTCGACTTATAACGTCTGGTCGCTCACCTATTACACCAGCAGCATGGACGACGAGGTGGTCATATATAATCGAACCCTTATCCACAATACGGTGGACAGCCTGGAAAAACAGTTCACGATCTGGCAGGGACTTATGCTCAATCTGCAATTCGACGACCGCGTTCAGAAGCTGGATCAGCAGGGTCGCGCAGGAGGTAAGGCCGCTTTGGATTACAAAATGGTTGATCAGGTGATCAGTCAACTCCGTGCACTATCCTCCCACCCAAGCTATCTGTTTGAAAATGTGATGGTGCATTACAAGCAGCTCGGATATTTGCTTGACAAGGAGAGCCTAATCGATGCGGACCGTATGTTCAGCCATTATTATGAAAGCGATTACTATCCGCTCGATTATTGGCTGAGAAAGGAGGGGCTGACCTCCGATCTGACACTCTCGCCTGCCCGCCAGTTTCGTATGCATACCGCGCATCGCAACCGTACACTGATGCCGGTCGAGATGAACTTTCCGGGCAGCTCATGGAGTATCATCGCTCTCGTCAATATTGACAGATGGTACAGCGCCAACCAGGGAATTGCCGATTCCCAGCTGTTTATCCTGAAGGATTCGGATACAGCGCTGTATCAGACGGCTGGGGATGCTGATGTCCGTCAGCTGCCCGAGTGGGACGGCAGCAGCCAATGGCTGCTTCACGAGGATACATATTACTTCTATGAAAAGGGAGATCAGACCGGATACACCTATGTCACAACCATTCCAAGAACAAGGATGAACGCGAAGATCTCGAGTATGAACTGGATGGCAATCGGCCTGTTAACATTAACACTCCTGATCGGTGTGATCGCCTCCCTTTTCTTCAGCCGCAGCATCAACCGTCCATTGAAGCGGATGATGACGGGTTTTGGTTCTCTCGAGCCAACTGGTTACAAGAGCTCCATAAGGGAATTCGACGCCATCTATGAGCAGATCAGCGGGCTGCTTCAAGAGAAAGAAGGGATCGCGCGCAAGCTGACCAGCAGCAACTCCCTGTTAACTCACTACAGTTACATGGCCCATCTTAAAAACCTGTATCTTCATGTGCGGGAGGCCAAAGACCAGTTTATAGCCGACGGCAGTTATCTTGTTGTCGTCCACCAGCTCCGCTTCCGTTCGGGAAGTATGCCGGCTACGGAACTGGACAGCATCCAGTCCAGAACTACCGGTTTGATCGGAGATCTTATCGATGTGACCATCCGTGATGTCTTTCCTGTGTCCTATACTATCCAGATGGAAAGCGATCAGCTGCTTTCCGTTCTGTATACGAATGAGCGCTCGAAGGATCTTTCCGACTGCCTTAATGAAGTGAAGCGTATCCTGGATCATGATACGGATTACTATAGGGTCACAATCGCCGTAAGCTCCCTCATCTCATCTTCTTCGCTATTTCATCAGGCGTATGAGGAAGCGACAACGATGCTTACACAAGCAAGGCCTGGAAGCGGAACAATTATCCTGTGGGAGCTGGAAGACAACGCGGAGACGTTCTCCCTGACCGTCGATCATGAGCAGGCACTTCTCATTAACCTGTCCGCTGGAAATGAGGAAGCAAGCTTGCGGCATCTGAATAAGCTGCTCGATGAAGCCAGGCAGAAGGAGATTACAACGGTGCAGCTTCATCAGCTTGCCGAGTCGGTGTTCCTTCTCGCAAGAAGAGCCTTGGAGCAGCAAAGAGTTGAGGCTGATCATGAATACGAGGAGCTGTTAACGGAGCTGGAGGACTGCATGGCATTCGAGGATTACGAGCATGTCCTTAACCGGATGCTTGCCGATACAGCCGATGTTATTCGTCGCAAACGGGAAGATGGCAGCGACCTTCTGCTCGCCGTGAAGTCCTATTTGGAAGAACGCTATGCTGAGGATATTTCCCTGGAATTATTAGCCGATCAGCTCGGCTTGACCCCAAACTACCTCTCGATGTCCATTAAAGAGAGAACCGGCAAGACCTTCAGTGAGCAGCTAAATGAGATCAGAGTAGGCAAAGCGAAAGAACTTCTGGAATTCTCGAAAATCTCTATTCAGGAAGTAGGAGAACGCATCGGCTACCGAAATGCAACCTCCTTCAACCGAATGTTCAAGAAAGGGACAGGAATGACTCCCGGTGACTACCGGAAAGCAGCGCAGCGCAGGGGTTAGCCTGCGCTGCGCTATCTGTATCAGCCTTTCACCGATCCGATTAAAGCCCCTTTAACGAAGTATTTCTGAATAAATGGATACACGAGCAGGATCGGAAGTGTCGATACCATAATAGCCGCATACTTTAGCGCAGTCTCGACGATGACGAATTCTCCGCCGATCGGTCCTTCGCTGCTCGTCAACTCCCCGCTGAGCACGATGCTGCGTAGATGAAGCTGCAGCGGGTACAGCTCCTGGTCACGCAGGTATAGGAGCGGGCCAAGAAAGCCGTTCCAAAGGCCGACAGCATAATAGAGTCCAATCGTTGCCATTACAGGCATGGATAACGGAAGTACGATGCGGAATAGTATTCCCATTTCCGACAAGCCATCAAGCTTTCCTGATTCCTCCAGTTCCGCCGGAATGCCGCGGAAGAAGGTCACCATAATCAGCAGGTTCCAAGTGGATACGGCTCCCGGAAGAATGATTGCCCACATCGTATTGACGAGCCCCAGTTCTTTTACAACGAGAAAGGTAGGAATCATGCCCCCGCCAAAAAACATCGTAAATACAACCATCACCATGAAGGTCTTGTTAAAGATCATGTTCCGCTTGGAAAGCGAATAGGCTCCCAGCGATGTCACCAAAAGTGCGGTTGCCGTCCCCAGGGTGACATAGATAATCGTATTTTTGTAGCCTGACATAATCCGGCCGTCCTGGAAAACATACTTGTACATATCCAGGTTGAACTCCTTCGGAAACAGCCACACTTCCCCCTGTGAGATCGGACCGGAGCCGCTGAACGAAACCGCCAGCATGTAGATAAACGGATACAGACAAAGGACCACGACGCCTGACATTATGATCAGGTTGATCAGGTCAAACCAACTAAAGCGTTGTTTCATTGTGCACCTCCTACCATAAGCTGTTATCGCTTATCTTTCTGCTAATCCAGTTGGCTGACAGGATGAAGACGAAGCTGATGAGACCGGTAAACAGATCGATAGCAGTCGCATAGCTGTAATTCGCATTCGTCAAGCCTACCCTATACACATAGGTGCTTATAATATCAGCTATACTGTAAGTAGCCGGCGTTGCCAGCAGGAATACCTTCTCAAATCCAATCTCCAGCACCTTGCCGATATCAAGAATAAGAATAATCACAATAGCAGGAGCAATACCCGGCAGTGTAACATGTAAAGTCTGCTTCCATCTATTTGCGCCGTCAATGCGCGAAGCTTCATACAACTGTGGATCGACGGAGGCCAGCGCGGCCAGGTATATAATCGTTCCCCATCCAATATGCTGCCAGATATCACTGGCTACATAGATCGTTCTGAACCAGTCTGCCTCCACCATGAACGTGATCTTTTCTAGTCCTAACGCCGCCAATATCTCATTGATAATGCCACCGGAAGGAGACAGGAACATGACAACAATACCGGCCACGATAACATTCGAAATAAAGTGAGGCAGATAACTGACCGTCTGTACGAATCTCTTGAAAAATGCATTCCGCATCTCATTGATCAAGAGAGCTAGAATAATCGGTGCGGGGAATCCGAACAGCAGCTTATAAAACCCCAGCAAAAAAGTGTTCCGTATGACAGGAAAGAAATCCTTACTTTCAAAAAACTGCTTAAAATATTTAAATCCTACCCATTCGCTTGCCATAATACCCTGAAACAGGTTGTAATCCTTGAAAGCTATGACAATGCCGAAGATCGGCGCATATTTAAACAGCAGATAGTACAGCAAACAAGGCAGGAACAGGATAAGCAAGTATTTGTCCCGCTTCAGATTGCGGAGCAGCGGATATCGCGTCCTGGCCTTTCGGAGCGGGGGTTCATGTATTTCAATTTCGGAAATCCCCTCTGAGCCTTTGAAGAGTGACATGGAGTTCCTCCTTTAGTTAGAACAGCCTTCCCATCATCCTCAATCGGATGAGAGAGGGAGGGTGTGCTAGGCAAATGCACAAATCCTCCCTCTTCAGCTTCATTATTTCAAGAATTGCTGAGCCCGTTCATATGCTGACTTGTGGACAGCAACGACTTCGTCAATACCCATCTTTTTAATTTCCTCTACATAAGCATCCCACTCATCAAAGCTCTTTTGGCCGAGAATGAACTTGGATACCTGCTCATCCATATACTTTTTAATAGCCGTATTCGTCAGATTCAGGACCTCGTTCTCCTCATCGGTGAAGGCGAGGCGAGGCTGCAGTTTCGCTTCGTTGCCCTGCTGGATTTGTTTCAGCGCTTTATTCAACTTCTCCGAGTTCATCGGATCGTATGCAGTCATATCCACAACCGTGTGGGCACCGTAGGTGGCGATCCCCGTCTTGGTACGAAGGTCACCCATTCCTTCAAATTCCGGTTTGAACTTGCGTACACCGTTTTCTACGGTATAGGTCTCTCCTTCTTTACCCCAGGTAGCCATATCAATGCCTTCCGGTGAATACAGGAAGTCGAGATAGCGGAGCGCAGCGTCCTTGTTCTTCGAATTGGATGCAACTGCAAAACCATTGCCAAGGTACCCGCCATAAGCGTTATAAGGCTTGCCGTCTTTTCCTCCCTTTGCAGGTACCATGTAATCGAGACTGAATTCTTCAGGAGATTTCTTGAGAAGGACCGGAAGTTCATCGATCAATCCGATATAGTCGTTTGCTATGAAGCTCTTGTTCTGTGCCAGCAAGTCATTGAACTGTGGACGCTTCAATGCCATAAAGTCGGGCGGGATCAGCCCATCTTTATAAAACTTGTTCAGTGTCATAAGCATTTCCTTAAAGCCGTCCTCAATTGGACCGTAACGCCATTCATTCTTCTCATAGTCTATATAATTACCAAACCATGTATTGAAAGCTGGTGCGATGTTGTTCAATGAGGACAAGTTATCATAGATGAGAACCGGGTGGCTTTCAGGATACAGCTCCTTCAGCTTCTTGGCAGTTGTATACATTTCATCCCAATCAGCTGGCGGAGTCAGGTTGTGCTTCTTGAAAATATCGTCGCGATACAGCCAAGAACGGCGTGACTGCTGCTCCAGACCATAGTGCGGCAGGTAATAGCTTTTTCCTTCCGGAGAAAGAACAAATGCTTTGAGTTCAGGGTGCTCATCCAGGAACTTCTTATAGTTAGGCATCTGATCCAGATGATCGAAGAAATTGACAAATGCCCCGGACTTGCCGTTCGTATTCGCATTGTTCAAGCTTGTTGTGATCATGATGTCCGGCATTTCATTTGAAGAGATTGCGAGGTTCAATGCGGTATTATAATCGCTTGAAGGCACTTGAACCTTGAAATCAATGTTCGTCTTTTCCTTAATATAGCGGTAGATCGGCCAATCCGCTTTGTACGGCCAGGCGGAGTGCTGGACCGTCATCATTTTCAGGGTAACAGGCTTATTTGTTTCTTCACCTGACACTGAAGGTGTCGGCTTGCCCTCCCCCCCGCCTTTTCCGCAGCCCGCCATGACGGATACCATCAATAAAGCAGTCACCGTCAGCAGAGCAATGGATTTTGTTATTTTCATTCAATTCCCACCCTTTCGATTTTTGGTAATCGCTTACAAAATGTACTGTATCCGATCTTCGGCAGGAGTTCCATTCCCCATTGGTACCGTTATTTTCATTTTCTCCGATTCGTAGAAATGGGCAATCATCATAGAATATGTCAATCGAGCAGAAATCCGGCTTCTGCTATGCTTATATCGCTTTATCTGAACACCACTCGTTCAAATAAGGGAGGCTTATACGAATGAAAGTCAACAATCAACCGCTGGAGCCGGAGCACAAGGAACTCACACTTAGCCGGAGAAAGCTGCTCGCTGCTCTTGGCTCGGCAGGCGCAGTCGCTCTGCTTGGAGGCTACCGGGCAAACGCTATGGGGACAAGTGTATCGGAAGCCGTCTATGGAGAAGACGCAGCAGCTCCCCATGTTCAAGGACCGGTATTCCTCGCAGCGACCATCGCACAGCTGCGTTCCCTCAAGCATTCCGTCCTCACGAATCTTTATTACATAACCGACCATCAGCAAGAAGGCATGTTCGTGTATGACCCCGCGGACACCTATAGCCCGGATAATACCGGCACGGTCCTCGTAAGCGCAGCAGGCCTTCGATTTAAACGAATTATTGAAAATAACACGGTGAATATAAAATGGTACGGCGCCAAAGGAGACGGGGAAGCAGACGATTCAGCCGCCTTTCAGGCTGCCTTGGATGAAGCTGTCCAGCGTGGAAGAGCGACTGTGCTGGTTCCGGCGGGCATTTACCGGATGACACAGGAGTTGTATATTTTCCGTCATACCCATCTGAAGATGGATGCGGATGCAGTTCTGCTTCGAACGCACAACGACAATCTCATCCGTAATTACCGGGCATCCGATGTCTTTTACGGTTATGAAGGAAACAGCCATATTACAATAGAGGGCGGCACACTGGACAGCAATGCGGTTCAATATACCCGCGTCTGCAACGGAATGGCGCTGGCGCACGCCGAGCATATTACGCTGCGCGGCGTAACGATTAAAGATACACAGAGTGGACACGGAATTGAAATGACAGGTGTAAGACATGTCATGATCGATCAATGCCGGTTCGTCGGCTTCATGTTTACAAGCCAAAATTACAGCGAGGCCATTCAGCTGGAGCCTGCGATCAAAGCCGGCTTTATCGGACAAGCGGCCGACCATACGCCGACACACCACGTCACAGTACAAAACTGCTTCTTCGGTGCAAGCGGCACCCCCGGCACAGTCTCTTGGCCATGCGGTGTCGGGGCCCACGGTGCTTATCCGGGTGCATACTTCGATCATATCATTGTAAGAGATAACGTAATGGAAGGCAGCACCTACTGGGCAATCCGTCCATTCAAATGGCAGAATGCAGTCATTAGCGGTAACCATATGAAAAAGGTTAACGGCGGCATCTTTGTTTCAACACCGTCTGCGACCTCCGCCTCCTCCCGGGATGACAATGGCGTGTACCATCCAGTGCAGCCGGCAAGCTCAATCGTGATTGAAGGGAACATTCTGGATCAAGCGACCAACAGTGGCATCTATGTGGAGGGCTTCCCTGAAGGAAGCGGGAATAAAGTGGTGATTGCAAACAATGTATTCAAACAGATGGCTGCCCAGTTTATCAGTCTGAAATGCCAGGACACGATCGTAACCGGTAATGTTTTCGAAGGGGCTGGAAAGAATGGTATCACGGCCGCGGACTGCAGCCGCATTCAAATTACGGGCAACCTTCTGTATAACACTGCCGGACACGGAATTCAGGTGACTAATTCAAGCCAGGTGACGATCGAATCCAATATGATTACTAACGCGGGACAATCCGCCGAAGGAAGCTTCGATGGGATCTTCCTTACTGGGAAAGGCGGCGATCATCGCGTCATCGGCAATACAATCCGCACCGAGACCGGAGCCCGTAAGCTTCGCCATGGCCTGCAGGTCAGTGAATCGGTAGCGAATCTGACCCGGCTCCAGAACGATCTGCGCTGCGCTGCGCTCAGTGGCAATCTGAACGATTCGTCGCCGAATCCGATTACCACACCGGAGGATCAGGTATAAATCTTGCCTTTATTGAAGGAACCGGAAACGAAAGCGCCCCGGTTCCTTTTTATGTTGAGAAGAAAGATGCTTTACTTGCAGAGGAGCTTGCTGATACCATTAGGATAATAGAGGAAATTCGACATTTAAAACTAAAGATGGCAAAACGCTGCTGAGCAGACACGCAAAGCCTTGGAATGATGCGTTTTGGAGAGGATGTTACCCATGGAAGTATTGCAATATTTACAGGCAGATCTGCTGCATGCATTCTGTACAGAGCTGGATATGCCGGAAGAAGTTACTTCACAGCTCTGTTCGCTTATAGATGCGTTTAAGGCTGAAGCTGACCGGCTCGAGGAATTGCTGCCTGCCCTGCTCGACAAATCGCGTGCCGAAGCAGCATCGCAACAGGTGCGAGAGATTGGCAATCTAATCGCGCCCGATGGCCTTGGCGAGCTGGCTTTACTGCTCACTGCAGCATTGGCGGCACGTCCGATATTCGCTGAACGCGGTATTTCGGACGATATATTTCTGGCCACAATGGGTTGTTTCCCCCGCTTTGTGCGCGAGAGCCGTGAATGGACAGGGCACTGGTGCTTTGACCGCGGATTCTGGGTGTGGCGCCAGATAAGCGGACAGCTGTTCCGCATAGGAACGCTTGAGTTCGAGCTCCGTACACTGACAGAGGAATATGCTGCCCCGCTGGGCTTTACACCCGGCGAGCCTGCGCTTTCCGTTCATATTCCAGGCGACGCCATTCTTACAACCGAGGCGCTTCATGCCTCTTACGCTGCAAGCAACGAATTTTTCATGAAGCTTCAAGGATCAGTGCCGCCAGCGTACTGCCATACTTGGCTGCTATCGAGGACAGTTCATGACATGCTGCCGCCTTCGTCCGGTATCTGTACATTTGCACGGGATTATACGATCGTTCAAGATGATGCTTCGAGCAACAGCGGACGTGTGTGGTTATTCAACAGGAAAGATGACGTTCCCGATGAAGCACTGCCGGAGAATACCAGCCTCCAGCGTGCTGCCAAGAAGCTTCTGCTCTCTGGCGGACACATTGGGAATGGTCTCGGAAAGCTTTCTATATAAAGACTCAACATATAACGAGCATTCAAGAAAAGAAGCGGGGATTGTCCCGCTTCTTTTCTGTATACGCCAGCATGATCTAAATCAAATAGAATCCTTTACGAGTGATCCTGCTGGCCCTTCATAAGTTATAAAGTGCTGCGACGCAGCTCATAAAAATACTGCACGATAGGATGCTTTAACTTCATTTTCTCAGCCATGTTAATAATTCGCTTTTTCCCAACACGTCTGTCCACCAGAGCCAGGATATTCAATAGGATATCATCGCTCTCTATATTTTCTTCTATGGAAGTAGATAAAAATTTAGTTGCTGTAGCGATAAAGTTAGATTTGCTTAAGGAAGTCTGTGCTGCCAAAATCTCCTTTGCATACTCTGAGCTTTTTCTGTTTCTTGCCATGACTACTAGACGATCCTCCGGAACGTTCCCCTTGGTATCTTTTCTGACCGCTTCGATTTCTTCATCGCTGACAGGAATTTGGATATCCGGATCATTCTTAATTTCCATCTCCGTCTGATACCATCTGATTACGCTGGTTTTATCACTCATATTGAATACATTCTTTTTATCTACCGAAATATAACAAAGCCCTGCTTTATCCGGCGAATAACGGTAACCCGTTGCACGGTATTCAACCCTTCCTTGTAACGCAGGACTGAGAAAGCTCTCCAGCTGCTGCTTCAATTTGCTCCAGGACATGTAATCCTCCTATGCTTGCCATACTATTTTATAGTCATATGCCAATATACCATAATTATCTGCATATAAAAAAAGACTGCCGACAAACATCATCGACAGTCTGAGGGAAAGAGCTCAGAACCCTTTTAGTTAACATTACGCACTCTCATATTTACTGAGTCCGTATTTTCAAGCCCAAGCTGTGATCAGATCATTCCCTTGATCAGCCCAGTCGGCAGTGGCTTAGGTTTCTCGCAGCCTGTTGTCAGCTCTACATGCTTTCCGCTTTCGGAGCTGATCTGGAATGCATGCATGATCTCGAGTACATGGTTGGTCAAATCCCCGTTCGCTCTAGGGGTTTCTCCCGTATCCAGACATTTTGCCATGTCGGCTACACCAAGCCCGCGGCAAGGAGCCGTTCCTTCAGGGACTATATTAATCGTCTCCGTATTAACAAGGCATTATGGATGCTTGCGGAAAGTAAGCTGAGCATACTGGATATTTCCTATGAATGCGGCTTTGATAGCATACGAAGCTTCAATCGTGTGTTTAAGCAGATTATGAATACGACCCCAACGGAATATAAGCGGAAGTAGACTTGTGTCAATTACAGGATATTCCAATCTATGTAATTTTGAGGTATAGTGCACATATAGATTAAACATCCGTTAAAAAGGGGTGAATTGAGAGCCTGATATATAGGGTATCTCGCAACTTATGAAACTTATTTGTGTAAATTGTAATCGTGAACTGCCCCCCGATATGTTTGATTACCAATGTTCTTGCGGAGGATTATTCGACATCATCCATGATACAAGCCAACTAGATGCAGACCTTCTGAAGAGGACGTTTCACGAGCGACTGTCTGAAAGAATGAGCCCCTATGCCAGCGGTGTGTGGCGTTATAAGGAACTCATATTCCCTGAATTGCCTGATGAATTTATAACGACCAAATACGAAGGAAATACCGGACTTTACGGTTCTGAGTTGCTAGAATCCTACACAGGAATTCATAAGATTTGGCTTAAAGCACAAAGCGAAAATCCTAGCGGCTCATTTAAGGACAATGGAATGACTGTCGCCGTTTCCCATGGACGCTCTCTAGGGTATGATCGCTTCACTTGTACCTCAACAGGAAACACCTCTTCCTCATTGGCCATGTATGCTTCTTTGGCACAGGCTTCCTCTTACGTCTTTGTTCCGAATAAAAACATATCCTTGAACAAGGTACTACAAACCATTGCGTACGGTGCAAAGGTTATCAGTTTTAATGGAACATATGATGACGGGATTCAATTTTACGAACGACATAGTAAGGAACTTGGATTCTATATCTGTAATTCTATTAATCCATTCCGTATTGAAGGGCAAAAAAGTATCATCTACGAAATTGCCCAATACTTAAACTGGAGCCTCCCTGATTGGATTATTATACCGGGTGGAGCGTTAAGTAATGTCTCCGCGTTGGGCAAGGGACTTCGGGATCTTAAGAATCTTGGTTTCATCGATAAATTACCTCGTGTGGCGTTAGTGCAAGCCGAAGGAGCAAGACCCTTTCATAAAATGTTTGCCAGCGGAAGCAGCGAACTCTCGCCAGAGCCCTCCCCATATACACGCGCATCTGCTTTGAATATTGGAAATCCTCCAAGCTGGAGAAAAGCATTAAGAACCCTCGAAGAGACTAACGGGGTGACCTGCTCCGTAACGGATGATGAGATATTCAATGCTAAGGCCATCGTGGACAAAAGCGGAATAGGCTGCGAACCTGCATCAGCGGCTACCGTAGCAGGATTAAAAAAATTAATCTCTCAAAATGTTATAGATAAAGATGAAACCGCAGTTTGCATTTTAACGGGTAATCTTTTAAAAGATACTGACGCACTAAATTACTATCACTTTACCAATCCTCAAAATGCCGAGTATTCAAATCAAATTTTGACTGCCGAGCTCACCCTTGAAGGCATAGAATCGTATCTATAGAAAAAACCGAGGAAAACAGGTGTTAGACACCTGTTTTTCACTCGGCTGATTCATCCGTGGTCGCAAGGATCGAAATCGCCTCACATCCATTGAATATCGCAAACCTTTTGAAACAATCATCCAAAGCTGTCTGCAGCTTCTTTGTTGGCTTCACACCTTCCTCATACCAAATGTTTTTAACGACAAGTGTCCCGGTTTTTCGCTCTGCGATTACCTCGACGCGCCCAATGAAGCTCTCTCCGCATAATAGAGGCAGAACATAATGCCCGAATTTCCGTTTGTTAACCGGCGTGTAAATCTCCCAGGTGTAATCAAATCCAAATAATGCCTTAATAATCTTTCTGTCCCACATCATATTGTCCAGGGGGGCGATCAACTCGCAGCGAAATTTCGGCACTGGATTGTTAAGGACCGCCTCTATAAGCGGCAAGTCTTCAGTGCAGCAGTAGAGTATATCCTTCACTTGATCCACGGTAACTGCAGCAATCTTACCTTCGTCCAGCAATTGTCGGAAGACCTCGCTGCGCTGCTGCGTCTTCATTCCCCATATGTTCAGCCAAGCATCGGAAGCACGGTTCCATAACAGACCAATTGCACCAATTCTGCGGAGTACCCGCCATTTCTGATGCTCTACTTCGTCAGGCAGCGGCTCTGTAGTATTCAGCAAGCTTTCCTGTATGTACTTCCCGGCGATATCATAATATTTTCGCGTACCTTTCTTGTGATGGATAATCAATTCACCTGTCGAATACATCTGTTCCAGGACCGAACGGGTTGTATTGTTTCCACCGCTCCAATGAATGGCCGATCGCCAAGAGAAATCCGCATCCAATTTTAAATCATCTGAACTTATCGCACCGTGAGTTTCGATGTGAGTCCGTACTTGCTCTGTCAAAGCTTGCATCTCAGGATAGTGCTCTGCATGCTGCCTCGCGGCCTGTCTGTACCGCTCAAAATACGGCCAATCCTCGGCAGCGATAATAGACATAACTTTGTCAGGATAATCGACTAACCTTCTATCTTTATACAGCAGCTCTTCGAGCATTCCCTTGGTAAATCCCTTCACTCGCGATTGCAGCACCAATTCGGCATTTTTTCCGCATACATTGATGGGATCGTATTGAATACAGCCTGCCTGTCGAACAAAATCCAATATGCCCTGTTTTCCTATAAACTTGTATTCACCCAGGAGACCGTGCTTCAACAACATAAATTGCCGCGCTTGGCGGATGGTTAGTTTGATCATTTGCACACCCTGTTCTTTTTTTATAGCTTGATTATACTAAATTGTTCCATTGACCGAAACTATTCTAAAACCTATAATTGGATTAATTTTACATAGAAGGTGCGTACTTCTGCACGGAGGGAGTAAGTGTATGTCGTTTAGTTATTACGGTGAACTGTGCACTGAGGTCTACGACCACACCAAGAAAATCGGGCAATCCTTAAGCGGTGATTTAGAATATTATCAAGATAAGCTGAAACATTGTAAGGGACGGATTCTTGAGGCAATGGTTGGCTCCGGAAGAATAATCATTCCACTCCTTGAATCAGGCCTTATTGTGGATGGAGCTGACTACTCCTCTGAAATGCTGGCTTCTTGCCGGCAACATTGTGAAGATCGTGGGCTTACAGCCCATTTATACGAATCTAGTCTGCAGGAGCTTTCCCTGCCCCACAAATATGAAGCAATCATTATTCCGGGTGGATCATTTTTATTGATCGAAGACCGGCAAGACTCTCTAAAAGCCTTAAAGCGACTTTATGAGCATCTTCAACCCGGTGGGCGGCTGATCCTCGATCTTTTCCTGCCTGACAGTAATTTTGATGTTGGTAAGTTCGTAGAAACATCAACCTTCAATTTACCGAATGGCGATACAATCACAATGGAAAATAAGCTAGTAGAAGCTGATTTATTCAACCAGTATAAAGTCTCACATTTAAAATATGAAAAGTGGCGGAACGGAAAGCTTATTCAAACCGAATTGCAGCGTTTCGCATTACGTTGGTACGGTGTGCAGGAGTTCAAGCTGGTTTTAGAAAGCATCGGATTTTCGGATGTAATTGTGTCTGCCGATTATATTTCCGGACAAGAACCAAGTAACGGGACGCAAATATTTGTGTATGAAGCCGTACGGAAATAAGACAAAGAGGGGCGAGCCTAATTAGGCTCGCCCCATCGTATGTCTGAAGGAACTGTGTCCGCTTGGGAATTAACGACGGATCGGCGGAAGATCGTTCGGATTGGACCGCTCGGATGGTCTTTCGAGAAGACCGCCAATGCCATATTCGGAAAGGTTCTTGACGAACTTAACTGCTTCCGCTCGAGTCAATGCCTTATCGCCTTTAAAACTCTCAATAGTTACTTCATTCGGATTCGAACCTGCCGCGATGCCAAAAGCAAGCAGATAGTGAATCGCATCGTTACCACTGAAATTAACACCCTCGGAAGAAGATATCAGTTCAGCAACTTGTTTACGAAGAATTACTTTTTTTCTAGAAGCCATATCGCTGTAGCTTTTCACAGGATACCTCAGCTCTCTGGCTCGCTTGTAATATGCTTCTGTCCAATTTTCACCCTTAGAAGAGGATAGGGTCGGCTCGTACACTCGAACCATCATTTTTAAGAACTCGGCTTCGGTTACTTTTTGGTTTGGTTTGAATGTACCATCCTTATAACCGTTAATAACCCCTTTTGAAATGCCCCAATCCACCGATGCTTCATACCAAGCACCTTTTTTTACATCTTTAAATTTAAGCTTGTTCTAGCAGCCGCAGCGCCCGCACCCGTTATTTCGGTAACCGCTGTACCGATAGATTCGTTACCTCCAGCATCAACGGATTTAACCGCAATGGTGTATGGCGAATTCGGCAGCAATTTATTTAGCGTAAAAGATTCCTCTGCCGTAGATCCTAATTTTACATCATTCACATAGATGTTATTCATAGCGAAGTCAGTGTCAATCGGGTTTGTCCACGAAAGAGAAATCGAATTTTCAGTTTTACCCGTTACATGAATATTGGTTACATTGGCTGGTGCCTCCATGTCTTTATTGAAGGTAAGCGAACCAAAACCAAACTCTGTGTCACGACCGGGTGTTCCAATATCTACAGCATACCTCTTGACTTCTTCACGTAATTCTTTGTTGGTCATCAAAGGTCTTTGCTGTTTCAACAAAGCAATCATACCTGTAACATGCGGGGCCGCTTGGGACGTGCCGTTTGCTATCGCATAACCGCTGCCCGTACCATCTTTCTTTACGAAAGTCGAGACTACACCTACGCCCGGAGCCGCTAATTCAACCTCTGGACCTACGGAAGAGAAAACCCCTCGCACATTCTTTTCATCCACGGCCGCAACTGCAATAACGCTATCGTATTTTGCTGGATAGTTTACAGTATAAGTGCTCGTTGGAATCGGAACCTTATTTTTATCTGTTTGACTATTACCTGCGGAACCAACCACGACAATTCCGGCGTTATACGCACGATCAACCATTTCATGAAGTGCAGCAGAATCCTCATCTGTACCAAGCGAGATGTTGATAACGTCCATTTCGTTTACGATGGCCCACTCGATTCCTTCCAACACATCCTGAAGAGTACCATCTCCATTTTGATCCATTGATTTTACAGCGTATAGCTGTACATCAGGTGCGATTCCTACTAAACCACTATTGTTGTTTTTTGCGGAAATAATTCCCGCGACATGTGTTCCATGTCCATTATCGTCGTTAAAGCTGGTGGTGTATTCAACCGTCGAAATACCGCCTGCAATTGATAATTCATTGTGTGCAAAAATACCAGAATCGATTACAGCTACTTTTACTCCTGCCCCTGTAATACCCTTCCTCCACATTTTCGCAGGTTGAATGGCTTGGAAGTTCCATTGAGATTGCTCTAGTGGAGTGCCCGGTGGAAGGACAGCAGTAACTTTAAAATCTTCGCCGGTAATTCGGAATGAGATGTTCCGCTCTACATACTCGATGTTTGGATCGGTCAGCAGCTTACGCAAATCGCTGTTCGTCACTGTTGCAGATACGGCGGGAATGGTATCAAATTCGTGTTGAACTTCAACACTTTTGTCTAATACCCTTTCCTTTCCCTTTTCATTCTTGTACACAACGATTACTTCTTGCTCAATGTCCGCCTGACTATCACTTGCTTGTACCAATCCTGCATTTAGGAGAATGGACAAAGAAAGTGTGACTGCTGTTACACTTCGAGCTAGCTTTCTTCCCATTGCTGTAAACCCCTCTTAAAGAAAATAAATAGTATACTATTAAAGTTTTAGACATATAGAGATATATCGGATAAATGAGAGGGGAATATTAGGGGCATTAAAACTTTAGACCTAAATTTTTACACCGATTTTTTGATGAAATTTTTACATATTTACTATACAAAAGACCTATCTAACCGTTTTTAAATGCACATCTCAAATTGCAACTTAGAATGAGAATCAAAATATTTATTCAGGGGAATTACGTTGGTATGGCGTGGAAGAGTTCAAGCCGGTTTTAGAAAGCATCGGATTTTCGGATGCAGTTGTATCTGCCGATTACATTTCCGGACAAGAACCAAGTAACGAGAAGTAAATATTTGTGTATGAAGCCGTACGAAAATAAAACAAAAAAGAGGGGCTTTCGCCCCTCTTTTCATTTCAGCTTATATACCTCTATCAGTCAGACTCATGCTCCCTGCTTTCAAACTCATCCAGCAGCGCCCGCACTTCACGGGTTGACTTTGTATTCATCAAGTTATTTCTTAACTCACTTGCTCCTCGAAATCCACGGACATATATTTTAAAGAATCGAGGAAGGGGGCTGAACGAACGCGGTTGAAGTGCCGAATATTTATCATGGAGATCCAGATGCAGCCGCAGCAAATCAAGCAATTCCTTACTGCTGTGCTCCTTCGGCTCCTTCTCAAAGGCAAATGGATTATGAAAAATACCGCGCCCAATCATAATTCCATCCACACCGTACTGCTCAGCAAGCTTGAGACCGGTCTGGCGGTCAGGAATATCTCCGTTAATGGTCAAAAGTGTATCTGGTGCCACCTCATCCCGAAGCTTCTTAATCTCCGGGATCAGCTCCCAATGCGCATCTACTTTACTCATTTCATCTCTTGTTCGCAGATGAATGGACAGGTTCACAATATCCTGCTTCAAAATATGAGTTAACCAGCCTCGCCATTCGTCAACGCTGCTGAAGCCCAGTCTTGTCTTGACACTGACGGGCAGTCCCCCGGCTTTTGCAGCCTGGATGAGTTCCGCAGCAATTTCGGGACGGCAGATCAGACCGCTTCCCTTCCCATTCTCCGCTACGTTCGCTACAGGACAACCCATATTAATATCAATGCCCTTGAACCCTTCTTTCGCCATTCCGATGCTCATTTGACGAAAATATTCCGGTTTATCTCCCCAGATATGAGCTACAACGGGCTGTTCATCCTCAGTAAAAGTCAAACGCCCGCGCACACTATGATTTCCCTCCGGGTGACAATAGCTCTCTGTATTCGCAAACTCCGTAAAGAAAACATCCGGTCTGCCTGCCTCACTAACAACATGGCGAAAAACAACATCCGTCACATCTTCCATAGGTGCCAGTATAAAAAAAGGACGTGGTAAATCACGCCAAAAATTCTCTGTCATATCAAAAACCTCTCTATACATATCGGGACAAATCCTTGTCCCGTAGAGGAGGAGCCCCCTCTTTACTATGTTCTTCAATTGATCTCCATTTTACTTATCCTTTTGATCAATATCAATAACCATCAGCTAAAATTTATGAATCGTAATATGCCTATTCAGGTGTCACCTTGATCATTCAGCTTTCTTCATCCTCTATTCTTTGGGCTTAATACATGCACGCCCTTCTCAGAAATATACCCGAATAAAGCACCCAGAATTAGTGCAGCAATGCTGCCGCTAACATTAAATCCCGTAGCAAAAAATGTAGAAGATCCGATAAACGCCCCTGGAATAAACCCAAGCCATTTGAAACGCGACTGCAAGCACATGCCGCATGCACCAAGCGCTACAGCAACACCGAGACCTAGCGTCTCACCTAAGAACAGTTCGAATGCATTGGACATTTGAATCATGAGAAATCCCCAGATCACGCCGCTAATATTCGTAATTAAGGTGGACTTCAACCCCTTACTTCCACCGCCGACAGCAAAAAAGGTCGACCATCCTAGAAAACCGGCAAAAGTTATAAGTTCGAGTGACATGCTTAATGCCGCCCAAATCCCCGATAATATTCCCGTTACAATCCCTATCACTATCAATGATGACATCTGTTATCCTCCTGCTGCTTCAGCACATGAACCAAATCGAAAGGTTATGGCTGTATGTCTGTTATTAGCCTCCACAAATGTCATTTAATTATTCGATGAAAGCTGTATCTATGATGAACTTATTCTTCAAGAATAAGATAACTTAATAACCCGCTTCGGAGAATTAACTTCCAACCCCTTGCTTGTATAATAATCCAAAGAGTTATCGTTACTTTCAAATTGCTGCAATCCTTCATCCGTCCAATAATTTTTATTAAAGGAGAACTCGAAATCCTCTGCTGTTTCATCGTCAGAGTTATATAATAAGTAAGGAATGCCAGAATTTGCGTCATTATTTGTTGAATCTACATTATACCATTTTCCGTCTAGTAGCACCTTATTCCATGCATGAGGTACGCTTCCGAGATAACCCGTTACGACAATGCTATCTAAGCCTGCCAAATCACTAAGCAGCTTGTATGTCGCCGCATAGCTTTCGCATACCCCAACTTTATTCACCATAATGCCATAAGCAGTAAAGGAATCATTATATTTTTTATCTACCGTCCTAAAATGGTTTTTCTCCGCATTTTCCAAAGCTTCGTAATCATATTCTGTATAATCATTCAGGTAATAATTTAGATAGGCATCGCTAAAAAAGGGAAACATTTCCTCGTCTATTATCGTTAATAATTTTAAAGATACTTAATGGAGGAATATTGTGAAACGTATAAACAAAATGGGCTTGATTAGCTTAATTTTAGCTGCCATGTCATTTAGCGCAGTAGGGTACGCTGCTTCAACATCACCAAAAATTTTCATTAACAGCAATGAAGTAAAAAGCATTAAACAACCCAAAATTATTGATGGTACAGTATATGTCCCTATTCGATCCATCTCTGAAGGATTTGGAAATGAGATCACATGGGATAATAAGAGTAAAACGGTTTATGTGAATTCTGATCCTAGTTTCAAATCTGAAACGATCGATAAAGCTTCATGGATATTGCAAAAGAACATGATTACAAAATTTATTATGGGTTATTATGAAAGATTTAGTGAGGATGCTCTTAAGTGGGTTACTAATGATTTCACAACGGACATCTATACGGAGTTTCCTACGTCTGGATTTCAGGAAATGAATAGCATTATTGATTATGATTTTGTTGATTATAAAGTCATCGATAATAAGGGGAGTACTAAATTCACAGTCAAGGTTGTAATACGTCCTTATGGTGAAGATTATAATGTTAAACAAGAGCTTTGGGAGTTTGTGGTCACTGATCGGATTAAATCAGCCAAAATTGTCCCAAAGTCCACTAAATACCTTGATCGTTATACTCCTATGCCGAATGTTACCTTTGGTGAATAGTTCAGAAAATGCCTGCACCTCTAACTTCAGATAAAGAAGAAAGCCCATCCTTAAAAGGTGGGCTTAATTGTTATTCAGAGGCTGCAATTATACCGTGCTGCTATATGGTTATCCCACATCATTATGCGAATGCTCCTTAGTGTCTGTGCCTGATTCCAGCGCATGATCATATAGCTCCTTATAGCAGCCTCCGCGCTTCATAAGTTCATGATGAGTACCCGATTCAACGATAAATCCATCTCGCATCACGAGAATGCGGTCTGCATGCATCACGGTTGAAAGCCGGTGTGCAATAACGATCGTTGTTCGTCCGACAGATACGGAATCCAGGGCAGATTGGACGAGCTGCTCCGTATGAGAATCCAGATTGGCTGTAGCCTCATCCAGTATAAGAATTCGGGGCTTGAATACAACAATTCGTGCAAACGAAATGAGCTGACGCTCACCCGCAGACAATCCGCTCCCTCTCTCGGATAAATGGGTATCGTATCCTCCAGACAGTCTCGAGATCATGGAATCGGCGCCAACAAACCTGCAGGCAGACATAACCTCTTCCCGGCTGATTTCTTCCCGAAACATCCTTACATTATCAATGATCGATCCGGAGAAGAGGAAAGGTTCCTGCTGAATGAGCCCGACAATCTGATGCAGTGTCTTTTGAGGCAGCAGCCTAATGTCGATATTATCAATCTTCACACTGCCCTGGGTCACATCATAGAAACGGTTCAAGAGACTAATCACCGTACTTTTCCCTGCCCCTGTAGTACCTACCACCCCAATCATTTCACCAGGCTGGATCGTAAGATTCAAGTTATGGATAATAGGCTGGTCAGCTAAATAACCGAAAGATACATGATTGAAAGTGATCTTACCCTCAACCTGCTCTGGCCGTAAGGAGGATTTATCGTTATCCGATGGATCCGGGACACCAGGCTGCGTACTTAGAATACTCCATATTCGTTCCATGGATACGGTGGTCGATTGAAAGGTATTCCACTGCATCGTAATTTGGTTGATTGGACCAAAGAACTGACGGATATAACTGATGAACGCATACAACACCCCTACCTCGAGAGCTTTTCCAAGCACGGCCTGCCCACCAAGCCATACCATCAGTACGAGTGCGATGTTACCTAAAATATCAAACGTGCGGTTAAAAATAACATTGGATCGGACCTGCCGAATGTTTGCAGAATAATAATTGCCATTCTGCTCCCCGAACTGCTTAAGCTGCTCCTTCTCCTGATGAAATGCCTGGATCAAGAACATGCCCGATAAATTCTCAGCAATAAAAGCGACGAGCCGGGACAGCCTGGTTCTTGCTTGACTATAGGTTTCCCGCAAATAACTTCGGAACAGGACAGCAACAATTGCAATGACAGGCAGTACAGCGAGTGAATAAGCCGCCATCGTTACATCCAGCTGGAACATAAAAAAGATAATCATCACAAGCATCATTCCATCCCGAATCAGACTAAGCAGAACTTGAGTGAAAAATTGGCTGATCGTCTCTGTATCGCTAGATACGTTCGTGACGAGACTTCCGCTGTGTCTGCGGTCGAAGAAAGACATGGACATTTTCGTTATATGCTTGAACAAGTCTTTGCGCAGGGATGCAACGATGCTCTGTCCCGTATATTGCAGCAAATTGTTCTGAATATAGGTGAATATGAAGCTTATTATCGACAGGGCTAAATAGATAAGGGCCACTTGCATTAAAAAGCGAATTTCGGTGTTCCCGATCGCCAGATGGTCGTCGATGACAATCTTGATCAGGTAAGGCTGTGACAGCTCAGCCGCTATACCGAGCAGGGAGCAGAAGAAGATGCCTACAAAAGCAAGGCGATGCGGTCGTCCATAGCTTAATATGGCTCGGAAGGCACTCTTATTCGGTTTAGACTCCATGATTTAACCCCTCCTCCTGAATGCGGGCAAGCGAAGCATATTGCCCTCCTCTGGACATGAGCTGACGATGGCTGCCCTGCTCCACAATGCGTCCTTCCTCAAGAACAATAATCAAGTCTGCATGCTTCACTGCGCTGATCCGATGGGAGATGATGAGTGTTGTTTTGTTCTTTCGCTCTTTTTTCAGGCTGTTTAAAATCCCCGTTTCTGTTACAGCATCCACCGCACTCATACTGTCATCCAGGATAAGCACGGGTGCTTTTTTCATCAGACCTCTCGCAAGACTTGTTCGCTGACGCTGTCCTCCGGAGAGTGTAATGCCTCTTTCGCCTAAGGGCGTATCAAATCGTTTAGGAAATTGAATGATTTTGTCAAAGATCATGGCCTGTTTGGCGGGAGCCTCCACCTCGCTGAGCGATGCTTCACGGTTGCTGAAAGCGATATTATCCTTAATTGTTGTACTAAACAGGAAACCGTCTTGAGGAACATAAGAAAGTTTGGACCGCAGACTTTCAAGTGTTAATTTAAGCACATCTATACCGCTGATGGTTATGGTGTTCGCCGGAGGGTCATAGACGCGCAGGAGCAGCTTGACCAGTGTACTCTTCCCGCTGCCTGTACGGCCAACCACACCAATTGTTTTGCCTGAGGGAATGACAAGATTGATATCTTGGAGGGCATACTCCTTGCTTCCGGGATATCGAAACGACAGGTTCTGAATCGTAATATCCTCCACTTTATTTAGCATGACTGCACCCGGAGCTTCCTTCACATCCGGTATTTCCCCAAGCAGACTGTTCACTCGATCAAGTGATGCACTGGACCGCTGCATCATATTGATGACATTGCCGATCTGCTGGAGCGGACCCATAATCATGCGAAGATATAGGGTCAAGGCAACGAAGCTTCCCAAGCTGATGATATTGTGAATGGTCATATACCCACCGACCACAATAGATACGACGAGGGAGACTGCACCAAGGAGCGGCAGCAAAGCCTGAAACAAGGAAGAAAGCCGGACGAGTCTCAGCTGGTTATCACGAATGGAATCTACTTTAGTTCCGAATCGGGACTCAGCGATGTCTTCTGCGGCAAAGGTTTTCGTTACCCGAATGCCACCGAGCTGCTCTTCCGCAGATTCGGTCATCGATGCAAGCGCTTCCTGAACATTTCTAGATCTCTCACGTATTCTTGGTCCAAAGTAGACAACGAGAAAGGGTATGGCCAGAAGCGGACCTACACCAATCGCAATGAGTGACAGCGGAATACCATCAATCATCATCATGACGATACAGGAAAGGAGCAGGAAGACGGCGTTCGTCGTTTGGTTGATACCATTGGAGATCGCTTCACGCACCGAAGTCACATCATTCATGACATAACTGAGCAGTTTGCCGGTGCCTTGCTTGGCAAAGTATTTTTCACTAAGCTCGGAGAATTTGCCAAACAGCTTTTGACGCGTGATGTACTCAAATCTGCGGCCAAGCCGCATAATCATAAATTGCCCCAGTCCAAAGAGCACATTAAAGGACACCGCGATCAGGAGAAGCTGAAGACTGTAATGAATAATCTTATCCATGGTGAGCGTTAGCTGCGGCAGTTCGTCTGTAAATTGACCGACGACACGGGGGAGCAAAGCTTGAGTAATGTTTGAAGTAATAATAAGCAGAATGGCAGCAAGGTAGGATGGCCAGTGAGACCCGACATAATTACGAAGCATACTTCGATCATGCATGAGACAGTCATCTCCTTAAGCTATAAAGCTTTTTTTAGTGGAACGCGGCAGAAAAGGGCAGATGCTTTTTGAGAAAAAAGCATACATGCCCCCTTACAATTCTTATATTTCTTTTAACACACGGTAAACAATATATATTTATTCTTATGTAAAAGATTGTAATTGTCAAACCATGAATTGCACTTTTCAGAGGAAAAGCTTCATTATGCTTCTGTACAAATCCATGGTATATGCCTTGCTTCGTCATTAGCTGCTCATGCGTTCCTTCCTCAACTACCTTGCCCGCATCCATTACGAGTAAATAATCAGCATTAACCCCATCAATCGCAATTTCACCATCTGTAAAGCTCTTGGCGTTCTTTTCCGAATGCCTTCACAACTCGTGTCCCCTGTATCGTATCGCTGATCTATTCATAGCATTGACGATAAATAAGGAATACCGTCCACGAAAAAATACTGAAAAGCGCTAGTCTCACTGGAACACATCGAAGAGAATCGGGTAGAATCTGCAGACAATGGCATACCGTGTCCTGCCCTCCTTGGAAATTGGTCGGCCTTGAGGATATCAACAAACTGCCGATTTCCTACAACTTTGCCTAATACGAACAAGCCTTGCCTAAATCAAAAAGAAGACACACAGGAACATACTGTTTGTCTTCTTTTTGATTTTTAGGCTTAGATTCGGTGGATCTTATATATCAAAGTAAACCGTAGCCTCAATTTACCCTATGACATATACCCTCCTATGTTGTGAAAGCCTGACTCTCCCAGTCGTGGTGGCTGTCAGTCTGTCTTTTCGAAACCATATCTCGTTCTTGCATCGAAAATCACAATGACTTTCTCAGGTATTCTGCCGTAATGGTATCAGCATGCTCAGCCATTTCCGTTAATCGAACAACGAAGGTCTTATCATTGCCTTTTATGAATTTTAAAAGCTTGTTTTTTTATACGAGGAGAGATTAATCATGCAGCCAGTTGTTGAGAACAGCATGTGCCATTGGATGAGGTGATTGGCTTCTTCTTCTGTGACAAAATAGCTCTTAATCGGATGGTTAGTGGCAATTTGACGGTTCACCACGCGCTCAATGGCATTGAGTTGCTCCGCATCCAAATGAGGCTTGTCCACATCAATGGTGCAATAATCACTGCCCAGATGAAAGCTGAGCATATGGGCCTGATATAATGACCGACATACAGCGGACAGCAGATGCTGACCGCTATGCTGCTGCATATGGTCGAATCTCCGTTCCCAATCGATCTGACAAGAGACCGTTCCTTCTGCCGGCAAAGAAGACTCTAGCTTATGATAGACAATGCCTTCCTCCAACATGACATCCGTGACGGCAATCCCGTTGACTATGCCGAAGTCACAGGGCTGTCCGCCGCCGTTAGGATAAAATACGGTTTCCTTTAATACAACGAAAACACCATCTTCCCTAACTGCTGTCTCCTTAACTTCAGTCGTCCACGCTGTTAAGTAAGCTGAATCATAATATAATTTTTTCATGATCCGCCTCCCCGCTTATCTTCATGCAGATATGACAGCATGATACAGGGTGCATCCGTACACTCCTCCCGGCGCTGTTTTCTTTGACCCTTTATCCTATGCATATGCCTAATCAGAGGGAAGCAAAATGGGCAGATGACTTATTAGGTTCTTTTATCGCTCTTTAATCGTGCTATAGAAGCATATACAGTCTAGCAAAGGAAATATATACTTAGTTATGACATAATATAAAAACGCTTTCTTTTGCCTATCCCAGATTAGAAAGGATGAACAAACGTTGAAACGAGGTTTCTGCTCTATCTTATTAAGCATCAGTCTTGCCGCCTCTCTATTGCCGCCTGCCCTTGCTTCTGCTGCGGGCAGCCCGCTGCCGGAGGCTCCTGCTCCCATTGTCTTGGGAGAAGCCGTTCAGATTCCACTTTCTCAGGGTGCTTCCTTCGGACAGCGTGCGGATGGAACGAATGAGCAGTATATTTTTGTAGCAGGTGTACCAGGAACCTTCTACGCGGTGGAGCTGGAAACCGGTGAGCGTATATTTGAGCAGGTCATTCCCGGTGCAGATGTCGTAACAGCCGTACATACCGCTCCAGACGGCAGGGTGTATTTTTCCGGCGGGCAGCTCATGTTCCGCTATGACCCGGAAGCCCGCCAAGTAACGGAGCTTGGCCCCAATCCAACTAACAGCCAGAGCGTCTGGGAGCTGGAATCAAGCCCGGACGGTAAAAAAATCTACGGGGCTACCTATCCTGACAGCAAAGTGTTCGAGTTCGATGTAGAGAGCGAAACCTTCAGGGATCTCGGCACGATGATGGAAGGCCAAATGTATGCCAGGGGCATCGGGGTAACCGAGGATTATATCTATGTAGGTATCGGATCGGATGCCTATCTCATCCGGTATGACATTCAAACCGGTGAGAAGGTTCGCATTCCGATACCGAACGAAGGTGAAGTCAATACGATTGCAGATGTCCAGGTATACGGCGGAAAGCTGCTTGTCCGCTCCGGCAGCTCCACTCTCTACGTTCTGGACCAAGCGACGAATACCCATATCCGCACCCTGTTATATGACAGTCTTGTTTCCCCGCCATCCCCGCATCAGTCGGAGCTGATCTATTATAAGAGGGGAACTGCCTTCTATAGCTATAATCTGGAAAATGACGAGGTCGCCCTCATCGAAGGCATTCCTCCTCTTCCTATGACTGCCTTCAAAGCCTATACTTGGGTGACGTTGAACGAAGGGCCGGACAAGGGGCAACAGGTATTGGCGGCAATGGCTGCTTACACCGAAACGATGCTCTACAATCCTGTCACCGGTTCCTTTCGGATGGCAACGCCCCAAGTTGATGCCAAAGGCGTAGAGGTTCAGGCGATGGAGATGGGACCGGGAGGAAAGCTGTACATTAGCGGCTTCCAGCGCGGATTGACGATCTTCGATACCAACAAGCAGAGCTTTGAAGCTACGCTTCCATCCTTCCACCAGACAGAGGGTATGGGAATCTACAAAGACAAGATGTACTTCGGCACCTATGGCGGGGCGGTAATGTATCGGCATGATCCTGACCTCCCGCTGAATTATCTGAACGGGTCCGTCGAAGGAAACCCAAATCTGGCTTATGATATTCAGGACAACCAGGACCGTCCTTTTATTATGGAGGCAGGAGACAATAAGTTGTTCATCGGAACCTTTCCCGGCTATGGCCTGCTGGGCGGAGCATTGACCGTCCTAGAGGAAGACGTCAACGGCGAAGTGAACGCCAGCGTTCACCGGAATGTGGTTCAGGATCAAAGCATCGTCGGTGTAGCCTACCGAGACGGCAAGGTATACGGAGGAACCTCTATCACTGGCGGCTTCGGCTCTACGCCTGCAGCTTCAGAAGCAAAATGGTTCGTCTGGGATGTAGCCTCTGCCAGCAAGCTCTCCGAGCATCCCCTGAGTATCCCTGGACTTAGCCGGGAAGCGCGCGTTATCGGAGATCTGGAATGGGGACCGGATGGACTTTTATGGGGAGCAGCGGATGTAGACGGTGTCCTGTTCGCCATTGATCCGGATACGGAGACCATCGTGAAGAGCAAGCGCCTTACGCCTGGCGCCAATACCGGCAGCATGTATCGGCCGTTCTTCCTGAGATGGGGTCAGGATGGCTTGCTGTATACAACCGCAGGAAGACAATTGTTCGTTGTAGACACGGAGACAATGGAGTCCAAGATTCTGGTTAACGAGGTCAGCTTGGCAGCCCTCGGACCGGACGGAAGCATCTATTACACCCAAGGTCCCAACCTGTTCAAGCTTCCTTATGTATCCGCTGAGAGTGATACACTGGCCTCGGTCATCGAGCAGCTGGCAGCAGCTGGAAAAGTGAAGCAATCGCTCAAGCAGCAGCTGGTGAACACGCTGAAAACCGCCAAGCAGAATAAGGAGAGAGGGCGTGCCGATCAGGCAGCAAAGCATTATGGGAAGTTCTTGAGCATCCTGCAGGGCAGCAAGGAACAAGATATCAATGCTTCAGCTAAGCAGCAGCTACAGGAGATCGCGGCAGTTATCGCTCCCAAGTATGGGCTGTAGAAAATAGATGCTCCGGCAGCGCATAGATGAAGTCATCTTGAAGGGAACATGGTGACGGTATATATACCGATCTGATTACCGAGCAATAGTGAAGTATGACTTGCAATAACAAAGCTGACAACGGGATGCCGTGTCAGCTTTGTTTGCTTTATATTAACCTAACGGAATGAACTTTACTACCTCCAGCATGTAGGCGCCTTCTCCCGGAGAATACTGCTGAGCAAGCTCCTGTTGCTTGTCCGAATCATACTTCACGAGTGCTCTCGCGAAAGATTAGCGATGTCCTGCTTCAAGATATAGTCAGCCAGTCCTGCCATTCATCAACCTCTGTGAAACCCAGTCTCGTCTTGACACTTACAGGCAATCCCCCTGCTTTTGCTGCTTGTATGATTTCAGCTGCAAGCTCTGGACGGAGAATTAACCCGCTTCCCTTCCCATTGGAAGCCACATTATGAACAGGACACCACATATTGATATCGATTCCCTTAAATCCCATTTTCGCCATATCGATACTCATTTTTTTCAAAATACTCCGGCTTATCGTCCCAGATATGGGCAACCATCGGCTGCTCGTCCTCGGTAAACAGCAACCGGCCGCGCACGCTGTGATTTCCCTCAGGGTGCGCCCTATAAAGTGGACAGTTTAATAAAAAGGAATGTGCCGTTTAAGCGGCTAAGCTGCCGGAGTCATCTTCTTTAGTGTCCATTGCTTTCTTCTATTGTTATAGTGGTCCATGTAATCATCAATCAAGTATTTTAGTTCTGCCATACTGTTTGCTTGCTTATAAGGAACTTCGTCCTTCATGTGCCCGAAGAAGGATTCCATCGGAGCGTTATCAAGGCAGTTTCCCCTCCGTGACATGCTTTGTAAGAGCCCCATCTCTTTCACGCGAGATTGGTATTCTGGATGAGTGTAATGGAAACCTTGATCGGAATGAATCATTGCTTTTGGATGCAGAAGATTCCATAAAAGCTTTGCAACTTCGCTAATGTTCGGTATACAATCTCCATCTGAAGACTTGTCGAGAGCTCGTAAGCAACGATTTCTCTTGTCGCCACATCTTTCACACAAGACAAATAAACGGTCTTCCCACCACCGATCTGCAGGTAGGTGATGTCGGTCAAGAAGACTTTCCCTGGCTCCTGTTGGTTGAACTGGCGGTTCAAATGGTTGGGCACCTGACGGTGAACTTCTGTTGCCTTGGCCATTGTGCGGTACGGGTTTGCTCTCCGTACCCTGGCGAAAAAGTGAAACTTGCGCATCAAACGGAGAATTTTTTTGTGGTTCATCGGCTGACCTGCTTTCTCAACGACTTCCATTATGTAGACCGCGATAACCGATTTTCCCCTGGGGTAAGGGTTAAATTTACATTTTATCCGGATATTTTTGAAGCGCAGAGCTACTCATCTGACAACTGAACTATGGCAAGTACATCTGTTTGAAATTCTGGACAGAAATTCGCAGATCCCACTCATGCCCTCTCCAATCGTCCAAACCTCAAGTCCAGCAAAGCATCTCAGCCCATTTCTCACCTTTTTCTTTCCCAAGTTAATCAGCTAAAAATCAAAAAGCCTTCCGAATCACAGGAAGAAATCCCGAAGATCGGTCGGCTCTGGGTAATCGCATGGATCTGGGTTTGCACAGTGCTCAATTTAGCGATTTGACGATTTTATCACGTCTTTATTCGATTTTTAACACGAGTTTATTACGAATAGCACGGGTTTATTTTGGGTCTACATCATTCCTAATCAACAACGCCACATTCTCTACATGTGTTGAGTGTATGTGGCAACACATTGGTGCTGTTGGTTTTAATTATATAGGATCGATTCCCTTTTAGAGGATTCATGCCCTCTTTCATATAATCGATAAATAATAACTGATAATTGCGCTCTGGATGTGGAATCATAGGGGCCGAATCGACCATCACTGTAGCCATTTAGAATTCCTTCTTGTTTCATCGTTTCAATTGCTTCATATGCCCAATGATTGAGGCCTACATCTATAAATGATTTCATTTGATTATTAGAACGGCTATAAAAACCTGCATTATAAATGATTTGTGCCATTTGCGCTCTAGTTACCGTCGCATCGGGAGCGAAACGTCCATTGCCAATCCCATTCATTATTTTATGTTGGGCAACTAAATTAACTGCATCTAGAGCCCAATGGTTTTGATTAACATCACTAAATGAAATTTTTTCATTTGTTGGAGTCAGCCCTAGAAAATCACTTATAATTTTAGCAGCTTGCGCTCTTGTTACTGGCATATTCGGCTTAAATGTTCCATCAGGATAGCCAGAAATCCAACCCTGTTCCGCTAAAAACATAATTTCTTTTTCAGCCCAATGCCCTATTACATCCCGGAATTTTTTATTATCATATTGAGTTAAATTCCATTCGTCTATTACCTTGCCTACTTTATTTCGATAGTATTCACCACCCAAATGGTTATATCCGGCTTCGGCAATATCGTATAGATACTCTTTGGCTGCTTTCTCCAAACTCCAACCATTTTTAATTCTTTTTTCATAATTTGTTTTTGCGAAACCATATCTTTGATTTAATAGTAAGTTTCCTGCTAAATAATCAACCGCTTCTTTATAAGAATTAAACTTTCGATACCAGTTATCTCTTCTTTTACTTTCGTCAAATATTTTTCGATCATACCCATAATCAACTAAAACAGGTACCGGTTCATAATCTTCATCAGGCTGCCCTTTTAGCTGCCAAGCATTTTTCGGGTTATATCCCCATACTTTTATGCCGAAAAAATTATTCGCATGTATAGCGATCCTTGTTGTTCCATAACCACTTTCAAGAATTCCCATGCCAATAATAACACTAGCAGGGATTCCCCATCTTTCATTTGCCTCCATTGCAGGAACAGAAATTCTACTAATAAACCTTTCTTTCATTACGGTAGATAGATTTGAATATGTAGATAAATAAGCATTACTATTTCTACCTAGCTGTGCATCTTCAAATGGTAAGGGGTTAATTTTTGATGCACTTGATACCATCACGTTTAGATTTGTAGTTAGTAACAAAACTATAAGAAATACCGCTATTTTCCTTGCATTTTTCAAATGTAAATCTCCTTTTGCATTAAACTCAAACTATAATATCTTAGCAGATTCTTATTACTAATAGAGGGTAAAATCCTATTTTGTTAGTAGCAATCTATGGCTATGTTTCCGGCCTTTTCATAGGTTCAGTGCACTTCCGTAAACAAAAAGAAACCACCATTCATCCTTTAAGGAAAAATGATGGTTTCTATTGAATATCCCTTTGAAACGCAAAAAGAAGACAACAACCTGGGCGGTTAGCTGTCTTCTTTAAAAAGGGTTACTTTCCTTCTTTTAAAATAAGTTGCGAGACGCACTCCACATGCACCGTATGCGGGAACATATCCACCGGTGTAACTTCCACAGTCTTGTACCCGCCATCCTCCAGCATTCGCAAGTCTCTTGCGAGTGTGCTTGGATTACAGCTCACATACACCACACGCTTCGGCTTCATCTCCAGGATCGTCTCCAGGAGGCGCGGGTCGCAGCCCTTGCGAGGCGGATCGACAACGATCACGTCCGCTTCGATGCCCTGCTCTTTCCAGCGCGGGATGACATCCTCTGACGCGCCAACCTCGAACTCTACATGGTTCATCTCATTAAGCGCAGCATTGGCTCGCGCATCTTCAATCGCTTCCTTTACAATCTCCACGCCATACACCTTCTTGGCGTGCTGCGCCAAGAACAGTGAGATGGTACCGATGCCGCAGTATGCGTCGATCACAGTCTCGTTTCCGGTCAGTCCGGCATACTCTACCGTCTTGCTGTACAGTACTTCCGTCTGTGCCGGGTTCACTTGATAGAATGACCGCGCCGAGATGGCGAATTTCACATCACCGATATAGTCATAGATGACCTCGCGTCCCCACAGGACACGGGTTACATCCCCAAAGATCACATTCGTCTGGCGTGTGTTCACATTCTGGCAGATGCTCACCACTGCCGGTAGCTCCTCGCGGATCGCAGCGATCCACTCATTCATGCGCGGAATCCGCTCACCATTCGTGACGAGGACAATCATCATCTCTCCGGTAGCGAAGCCGATCTTCACGACCACATGGCGAAGCAGGCCTTGTCCTGTTTCTTCGTTGTACGCACTCACACCGAGTCTTTGCCCAATTGCCTTTACCCGGCTTACAACCACATCGTTCTGCTCATGCTGAATCAGGCATGTCTCCATGTCGATAATGCGGTGACTGCCGCGGGCATAGAAGCCGCCAATCAGGCCGCCTTCGGTTACGCCGATGGGCACCTGAGACTTGTTGCGGTAACGCCAAGGCTCATTCATGCCAAGGGTTGGGCGTACCACAATCCCCTCATGGCTGTCATCCGGCACAAATTTTACCGCTTCGCCTTGTCCGATCTCACGCGAGTCATCCCTTGAAGCCGCTGGTCCATCCGAACGATCTCCATCCTTCTCCGTCACCGCAGCACTTCCAACCACCCGCAGCTTCCCGATCCGCTCCAGATTGTCCACCACCAGCTGACGCTTCCACGCAAGCTGCCCGGCATAATCCATATGCTGCAGCTGGCAGCCGCCGCATTGATCGTAGATCGGACAAGGTGCCGCCGTCCGGTTAGGACTCGCCTTCATCAATTCCAGGAGCTTCGCATAGCCATACTGCTTCTTCGTCTTGAGCACCTTCACACGGACCTTCTCGCCCGGCAGCGCTCCCTGTACGAACAATGTATATCCTTCCGCGCGGCCCACGCCTTCGCCGTCATGGTTCATGCCGATCATGTCGATGACAACCTCGTCGTTCTTCGCCACCGGCAGCCCGGCAATGACTGTTGAAGGCTTGTTACTGCGCCGCGGACCGCGTCCGCTGCCGTTCTTCTTCATGATGTGCTGTTCACTTCTTTCCATTCAACTTGTATAGCCAATCTGTATATATAAATGCGCCATATGGAGTACTCGCCCATACAACTCTATATTCCCTCAATCAACAACATCCATAATCATTCATTCAACACCACAACAAAAAAAAGCTCCCGGAGGGAGCTGCCCGTTGAAGCTCCGTCCATCATTATACGGGAGCTTCCTGTCACATTCAATTCATTTCCTGCCTTATGCGAAAATCCGAAGGTGCTGAGGCAGATTGCGGAAGGTTGCGGGCAGCACACCTCCGAACTCACCATCCAGGTTCAGCTGCACCGGACCAGGGGAGACAACCTCCATATAATTCGTCCGGAAATGGATAACCTTCTTGTCGTTCAGATGCTCTCCCCGCACGGCGAGTGATACGACACGCACGAATTCGGCCAGATTGCATTTCTTGAGCGCAATAACGTCGAACAGACCATCATCAATTCTTGCGCCTGGAGCAAGCTTCTCAAAGCCGCCTACGGAATTGCTGTTCGCAATGAGGAACACCATGAATTCATCGTGGATCGTTTCCTGTCCGTTTGCTTTAATAATCAGTTCCTGCGGTGCCAAACTGACCATTTTCTCAAGCCCCTTCAAATAATAGGCGAGTTGGCCGATCATTGTCTTCAGCTTGCTTGGAACCTCATATGTGAGCTCTGTAAGCGTACCTCCGCCAGCTATATTAATGAAATAACGATCGTTCGCCTTTCCAACATCAATCGGCCGGGTCTTATCCTGGATCACCAGATCACAGTAGTCCTCCCAATTTCTCGGAATGCCAAGCGCACGCGCAAAATCATTCGTTGTCCCCACCGGGAACACACCCAAAGGTGGGATATTCTCCTTCTCCGCCATGCCGTTGATGACTTCGTTCAAGGTTCCGTCTCCTCCGGCAGCAATGATCAGGTCATATCCCCGCTCCACTGCCTCCGTAGCTGCAAGGGTCGCATCGCCCTCACAGGTTGTCGCATGACAAGAGGTTTCAATACCTGCGCTATCCAAACGCTGCAGGACGTCGGCAAGTCGCCGCTTCATTTCCTCCCGCCCAGAGGTGGGATTATAAATTAAACGTGCTTTTCTCATTTACGATACGCCACCTGTACTCATGATTTCAAGGGTTCTAGAAGATCCTGGACCTGACGCAGCATCCACTGCGGAAGCAATGGATGCGGCAGCAATGTCCGGCCTGAATAACGGCATGAAAGCCCCTCAAGCCGATCCGGTATCACTTTCTCCGTAAAATACCCTTCACTTAAAAAAAGCGGAGCCACGATCACCTCGCAGCCGCGCTCCTTCCACTCTGCTGCCTTCTCTCGTACATTCCCGGGACTCAGCAGTGCAGCATCCGCGGACGCTCCACTTATATCCGCTATGCGCCGGGCCAAAGAATGTATACCCTTTTCCCAGCGGGTGCGAAACAGCTCATGCCGACTTCCATGTCCCACCAGCAGAATAACTTCATTTCGAGGGTCCTCAGACAGCTCGCGTACCTTCTCCCATACCATGACAGCAATATCCGGATCATCATCCACCGGAGTCCCGAAATGAACCCGAGCCTTGACTTCGAACGGCTCCAGATCTGTCTCCTTATCAGGAGCAGCCTTTACACCTAAAGCGTATGCTATTTCATCGACATGCGTGCTGCCGGAAGAGACGAACAATGGAATAACCAGCATGTCCGTGACACCCTGGTCTTCCAGCGCATATATACCATCCTGAATAAGACGACCTGGGACTAACTCCAGGTAGGAAGCTGATACCGGAATATCCACATGTCTGGACAGCTCCCGGACTGCCTCGTCAACAAGCGCAACCCAAGCTGCTTCTCTCGAGCCATGGCTAATTACCAGCACTCCCGGCTTCATCTTAACGACCCATCCGCTCCAGAGTCATTTTATATCCGTCATTGCCGTAGTTCAGACAACGCTTCACACGCGAGATCGTAGCCGTGCTGGCTCCCGTTTCAGCTTCTATCTGGTTGTATGTGGATCCTTTGCCGAGCATCCGGGCAACTTCCAGACGCTGGGACAAAGATTGTATTTCATTGACTGTGCAAAGATCGTCGAAGAATAAATAGCACTCTTCCACGTCCTTGAGTGTCAAAATCGCTTCAAATAATTGATCGATGCTTTTATCATTTAATTTCTTTAATTGCACTGGATCACCCCTAATGTTACTTGTACACTTCTTCATTGTACCTGAGCTGATACAGTCTTTTCAAGCATTAACGATTTCACGCACTGCAGAATGACCATATCCTGTACATTATTCTGTCAAAATAAAGCTCTATATACCATTTCCGTTCTTATAGGCACCCGCCCGTTTCCGCTCCTATCCCGTAATCCAGGGCATCCGCCTAATCCCTTAGCCCGCCTAATTCATACAGTATAGTAAACCAAACAACAAAGGAAAGTAAATATGTCAGGTCATCACCATTATCACCATCACCGCCGCTCTTCTAATCATCGATCCATCAGCGGACTGGCGCCTTCAACCTCTTATCCGGGTCTTCAATCATATGCCGATTTGCCGACTGAAGCCGATTATTCTTCTTCCTTCTCTCCCTACACCGCCACAGAGCAGTCCTCGATGTCCTCCTTCGGAGAAATCCAAGCATCAAGTGCAGGCTATCCCGCTCCCGTGTCATCTGGAACATCTGATTCTTCAGGCAGCAGCTCCGGCGGATTAGCAAGCTTACTTGGGGGACTTAACCTCAGCAGCGTTGATATCAAAGGAATGATCGAGAAAATGGGCGGTATTGACGGTCTTGTAGCAAACGTAGGTAAGTTTCAAAAAGTGATACAGGGATTTCAGCAGCTCGCTCCCATGATGTCTCTCTTCACTGGACTCTTAGGCAAAAAAGGAAGCGGTGCATCCGCAGCCTCTAACAGTGATTCCGACCACAGCCATGGGAACAGACCGAAACGGCGTTCCTCCGGTTCTCAGGGAAAACGGCGGAATAGTTCAAGCAGACCTTCCTCGGGCGGCCGAAAGCGCAGACGCGCTTAAGCCGTTTATGTTCTATCCATAAACTCTATTTGGCTCATGAAGTCATATAACACACACAGTATGTTATCTTTATATAAACAAAATATAAACAAATAAAGCCAACCCGGCAGCCGAAAGCAGACATGTGACTTTCGTTCCGGTTGGCCTTTTTTCATATGGAGACTGTATTAGAAAGGTTACTTCTACTGCTCGCTGCTCGCGAAAACCCTATCTGCTCCAATCTCCATTGTCAGCAGTTTCATCCTTGGTATTCGTACCCTTCTGATCCATAGATTTCAGACGAAACCAATAGGAAGCGCGCAGACCCGACCGAAGCAGCATCATTATACTACCGATCAGATACAGTACAATGGTAATACTCTTCCTTGGAGAATAAAACATCGAAATGCTTCCTGCTATAAATAAGAAACCAGTCACGATCTCGCTTAGAATCATACCTACCTCAAAGCGGTTCGTTATGGTTAATTGTCTTCTTCGACTTGTCTGCCCGCGTACTCTTCGCAGGAGCCGGGAGTGCAAGGGCTCTCCTGAACGGTGTTTCCTTTTGGCTCTGAACGGAAGTCGAATCTTGTTATTCATCGTTAATCCTCTCCTCTGTTTGCTTTTACCCTTCACAGGAGGAGTGAATCGTTATACCCGTCTTCCTATTTAAACCAGCCCCGTCTTGAGAACCACAATACCATCCACACACTCAGCAGGAACATGAGCAGAAGCACTAGACCGTAACCCATGCGCCAATGCAGCTCCGGCATCACATCAAAATTCATCCCATAAATACCCGTGATCAGCGTCAGCGGCATAAAGACCGTCGTAATTACCGTCAGGGTCTTCATAATGCTGTTCATACGATTGGAATTCAGCGAAATATAGCTGTCTCGCAAATCCGCAGTCATCTCCCGGTCCACCTCAATCATATCCGTAAGCTTCAGCAAATGATCATAGATATTAGAGAAATATGCATGGTGTCCATGCTTCTGAACATGCTGTGAATTAAGGACCCGATACAGCAGATCCCTCATCGGTACAACCGTCCGCCGCAGCTTCAGCAGCTTGGAGCGTATCTCAAAAACCTGATGCATCAATTCTTCTATGGACTCCTGTTCGCCTTTACTATCAATTTCTGCAAGCTCATCCTCTATGGCGAACAAGCTCGGAAAATATTGATCCACCAATTTATCCATTACCGTATAAGCGGAGTATGTGGGTCCATTTGATTTAACATGTCTTTTTTTCACACTTTCACATACCCGCTCCCAAGCCTCATCCACTTCTCTTAATGTCTGCTTATGAAAGGACACAAACAAGGAAGGAGACAAAAAGAAATCAACCTCTACGGCTTCAAGATGATCTGGATCAAGGGCATGAAGAACAAGAAATTGCAAGTCATCATAATGGTCAAGCTTTGGCCTTTGTAGTATATATAGACAATCCTCCACCGCAAGCGGATGGAAATGAAAATATGTATCCAGCATCCGGGATTCCTCCGGTGTTGGTGCATTAAAATCAACCCATACCCATTCATATTTTTCAAGCTGCAGTTCCTCCAGCGGAAGACCAACCACCGCCTCATGACTTCGGGTTACTGCTAATGTTCGGATCATTTGTCTAGCCCCACTCTCTCAAGCATTAGTTTCTTCTATATTTTATATTAAACAAAAAAAGCCAATCTTATATGATTGGCTCCACACTATCCTATTTATCTGTATGGTTCGTATTCTAGAATAAAATTTTGAAGATAATACCTGCAAGAATTGCCGTGATTGGAATCGTAATGAACCAAGTCACTACAATACGACCCGCAAGCGACCATTTAACGGCTGAGAAGCGTTTGGCTGACCCGACACCGAGAATAGCTGAAGTAATCGCATGCGTTGTACTGATTGGCAGGTGAAGAAGTGTTGCCGAGAATATAACAGAAGCGCCTGTAAAATCAGCGGCGAACCCGTTAATCGGCTCGATTTTAAATATTTTGGTACCCATCGTTTTGATGATCTTCCATCCGCCGACCGACGTACCGAGCGCCATTGCCGTAGCAGCAGACACCTTAACCCAGAAAGGAACTTCCATCTCGGTAATCTGTTTCGATGTCACCAGCGCGAATGTAATAATCCCCATCGCCTTCTGAGCATCATTCGTACCATGGGTAAAGGATTGAAGAGCTGCCGTAAAAATCTGCATGGTGCGGAAGCCTTTGTTTACGGTATGCGGACTTTTTTTGGCAAATATCACTTTAAGCAGCTGCATGACTAAATAGCCGACTACAAAAGCAATAATAGGTGACAGTATAAGTGCCAGAACAATATCCGTAAATCCTGCATAGTTCAGTTTATCGCTGCCCGCTCCGACAAACACAGCACCTGCCAAAGCACCAATCAGTGCATGGGACGAGGAGGACGGAATACCGAACCACCAGGTAGCGAGGTTCCAGATAATCGCAGCAATCAGTGTGGCAATAACAACCTGAATACCGTTATCCAGCTTGGTCGGATCGGCCACGCTGCCTCCGATTGTTTTGGCTACTCCGGTAAACATCATTGCACCCAGGAAGTTCATCGATGCAGCCATGATAATTGCCGTACGAGGTTTAAGCGCCCGCGTCGACACGGAAGTTGCAATAGCATTAGCCGTATCGTGGAATCCGTTAATAAAGTCGAATGCTAGTGCCAAAAATACGACGATCCCTAATACGAACAAAGTTGTATCCATAATTCAGGACTCCTTACGAGTTACGCATAATGATAGATTCGAGCATATTAGCCACGTCTTCGCAAGTGTCCGTGGTCATCTCAAGACGTTCGTAAATTTCTTTACGTTTAATCAGTTCGATCGGATCGGATACGGTAGCGAATAATTGTTTAGTACAGATACGCAGCAGCTCGTCCCCTTGGTTCTCAAGATCGTTCAGGCGAATCGTGTACTCGCGAATAGCCAGCAATTTCTTCTGCGACAGCAGATGAATAGCCTTTTGTATCTCGTACGAAGACTGACGCAAAATTTCGGCAAACTGCACAATATACTCGTCGGGCTGTCCCAACTGATACATGTAGAACCTTGATGCGGTAGCCTCCAATCCGTCTATTACATCATCCATACTGGTTGTCAAATCCATGATGTCGTCGCGTTCAATTGGCGTAATAAATGTTTTGTTGAGTTCAGTAATGATGGTGTGCGTATACGTATCGCACTGAGACTCAAATTTTTTCATTTCATTAGCAAAGCCTGTGACATCTGTAAGATTAGAAACGTGCTGTGAGAAGTAATCTGCTGCCTGCACGATTGTGTCGGCCATATTCTCCAACGTCTGAAAGAATATATCCTTTTTCTTCAATTTCATACTCTAACCCCTTTACGGAAAATTGCCAAGAACGTTGAAATGAATGGAAAAGACAACCTTATATATCTTATCACATCCCAAGAAACGTGTGTACAAAAACTATTTCGCCGATCCTCATACCACCTGATTTTTAGTAAAAAATAGCACAGTTTTTCAACTAATGATATTAACTTACCCCCTTTGGAGACGATTATCCCACTTTATCCGAATTAAGGATTAGTTATTGTCACATGTGCTTCAAAACTAGGAGTGTTCGGAACAATGTTGAAATAAGTCGTCCCCGGCACTAACGGAACCTCTTTTCCATCTTTTACAAAGCGGATCACATCCCCTTCAGCGCGAACCCACTGGCCCCGAATCACCTGTCCCTCCTGGAACAGCATCGCTTCGCCGCCCGAATTAACATCGATAGCCAATCTTCCGATATCATCCAGCGTTTTATGAGCAGCCCCTAGCACAATGACATTAGCTGCTGTAAGGACTGACTCATCATTCCGGTCGATATGAGGCTTGCCGTTCATGGATCTCTGGTACAGCTTCGACTCCGAATCATAGGTATATCCGACGACATAATTCTTCAGCAAGAACGTGAGGTCCACCTTGGCCGCCGGCTCACCAGCCGGAGTATTAGCAGCTTGTCCTTCAGCATCTTTCTCATTCTTTATAAACGGATACTGCGGTATGGTTACTTCTGCAGAGTATTTAAGCTTGTCCGCTCCTTTACGCAGATTTTCGTCACTGGTGTACAAATTGTGCGGAGCTTTCCGATCTTTATCACGCCAAAAATACGCGCCTGCATTTCCGATTTCATCCATATCCTGCTTGCCCTGTCTCTGAATGATCGAATAAGCTTCCGGGCTTCCTCCCGCGTGAACCAGGACACCTCCGTAACTCTCTCCTATATTAATCAGATACGGACGGATACTGCGGACTGGACCGATCTTCTCAATATCTGTCTGGCTTTGGAAAATACCAATCAAGCGCGTTATACCGCCCTCAGCCAGCACTTCATATACGATATCCGCCTTGCTGAGGCCGGATTGCGGCCGGGCAGCCGGCGCATTGTTAATCATGACAGCGAGCGGTCTCCGATTGGAGGCCTCCTCAAGCGGCATGCCTGTAAGCGGTGCGGTAAATGCTTCCGGCTTCTCGTCAGGCTTCTCTACCGGAGCTTCAACCGGAGCCTGAACCTCTGGTGTGACAGGTTCTTCTGCTCCCTTCTGTCCTCCGCAAGCAGACAGCATAATCAACGCCATAACGGATAGAATCGTTTTCTTCCAAGCAGATTTATTCATGTTCGACATTCTGTTTCCCCCTAATTCAATTAACTCCCATGCTAATTTTCAATATCCTGCTGCTGACTAAAAAGATTATATTTTACATTTAAGCACAAAACCTATGATTTGTCTGTAACGCCCCAGGAGAGCCATAGAGGGTATTATTACCAGCAAATGGCCCGGAAAAGAACGCCCTGTTTTTCCGAATCATTAAAATTAAATTAAAAATTTATTTAAAATTGTGATTTAAATCACAAGTGTTGTGATTATTTTCACATATAATAAAGACATGAAAGAGATGATCATTCTTCCATCACAACAAGAAATTACACATCAAGGATAATTGTTGAAAATAAAAAATCATTATTAGGAGTGATCCATATGTTTAACACTTGGCTGAGAGAGAATAAAATCGCAATGTGGCTTTTAACCGTCATTCGGGTCTATGTCGGATATGAATGGTTAACAGCAGGATGGGGTAAGCTCACGGGTGGTGGATTTGATGCTTCGGGATACCTTAAGGGGGCGATTGCAAATGCCACAGGTGATCATCCCGCCGTACAAGGCTGGTGGGCAGCGTTTCTGGAGCATGCCGCTCTTCCAGGCGTGAATGTATTCAACTTTATCGTACCGCTTGGCGAATTCCTCGTCGGTCTCGGACTTATTCTCGGAACGTTTACTACCTTTGCCGCACTGATGGGACTAGTAATGAATGCAGCTTTCCTCTTCTCGGGTACCGTAAGCACCAACGCACAATTGCTGCTGCTTGAAGTATTGATTATCGTTGCAGCTGCTAATGCCGGCAAGATCGGTCTTGACTACTATGTGCTTCCTTACCTTCGCGGTTTGTTCAAAAAGAACGGACACAAGAAGCATACGGGCGGCAGCAAATTACTCAACAAGCATAGAACCGCTTAATTGCAGAGCTTCCTATAGAGTGACCATACTGATGCAATACCGCATATTAAGAAGGCCTCCACTTCATCCGACTCGGTTGAAATGGAGGCCTTTCGTTTACTCAATACACTTTATCTGGGATCTATATCATCCAGTGCTGCCATTCCTGCTGATCGCTTTCAAGCTCCTTCAGCCAATCCCGTGTCCGCTTGAGCAGCTGATCCCGGTGCGGCCCTGACGAATACGTATGATCTGCCTGGAAGATGATCTCTTTATCGCACCGTCCCTCCTGACGCATCCAGAACACCTTTTGGAACAGAAAAGCATAATCAACAGGAATAATGTCGTCTGATGTTCCGTGGATGACCAGCACATTCCCCGTAAATTTGGCAGCTTCCTGAAATGGCTGCCCTGCTGCCAAAGATTCGAAAAACATCGGACTGAACTCATACCCTAAATAATCTGCTCTTCCAGCCTTCACCGACTCATCATATACCTTGCGGCCGGTAATCGTCACAATATCATTAAACGGATAACCAACCGCCGACCATAATACCAGGTTCTTCACCCGGTGATCCCGTACAGCCGTCTGAAGTGCTACCGCACCTCCAAGGCTATGGCCGATTAATGTTACTCTGGAGGGATCAACATCAATACAGTTAAGTGCATAATCCAGTACGGAACGGGTCTGGGCAATCATCGACTCAAGCCCTTCTGCTCCGTAAGAACCTGAACTTTCACCGCAGCCTATATAATCGAAGCGAACAACCATATATCCGTCCGCCGCAAGCTCCCGTGCGGTCTTCACGAACAAACGGTCTACGCCGATTCTGCTTCCTACAAAGCCATGGCAGATGACAACAAGAGGAACACGATTGCAGCTTCCTTCCTGCTTCACCTCTGAATGAGGGTAATGAATACTTGCCGTCAGTTCCTCCCCATGGTGCCGAATAACAATTTGCCGCTCCATATACATTCCCCTCCATGTGACCATCCAAATAATAAACAATTCCGATAAGTTTAATATGAATTAATTAAAAGTATCTTAGCATTGTCTTATATAAGGTGTCAATATATAGAAGAAAGGATTTATTCGGCTGTTATTAGTCTCTTAAATCTTATATATCCCGTTTATTCATAACTGCGAAGGAAGAGCGAATGTGTCTCGACACGCCCCTTGGTCCATTGCTCCTCTTCGTCAACCTCACCCCACAAGTTCGCCGCAATCGTCTTCTGCTTATCCTTGGACTTCATTAAAGGATTTCCATAAGCTTCGAATTTCTCATCCGCTGCCGTAAAAGCGTGAGGATCGGAAGTCACATTTCCCTTCTTCACCACGCTGTCTGCCTGGCTCTCTTTCGAGACTTGGCGTGATTCCGCAGTATTATGCGTTTTGCGCTGATGTGACATACGAATGTTCACCCTTTCATGTTTACTTGTCCCTTAATACACATTCTCAATTCAAGGTTGATTATATTGTTGAGAGTCAGGCGGTGGATTATTCCTGTCTGGGCGAAACTTCACTTTTAGGTAGCGTTGGGGTACGCTGAGATATAGTGAACACTATATTTCGAAATGAATCACGGAGGAGCGCATCAATGAAAATCAAACAGATGATTCGGGAAAACAACCGTTTGCAGGATCAAATGACGCCTGCCAACCTGAAATATTATGAAGATATAGTCATCTATATCCGCACGAGTGCTGTGGATGAAGCCTGCGGAGAAGAGGCATTGTTAAAGCTTGGCCGGCAATTACTTGATGCCCAGCAGCAGGGCAAACAGGCGGAAGATATATTCGGAAGCGATCCTGCAGAATATTGTGCCGGGATTATAGAGACTCTTCCGAAGCAAAAATTACAGAGCCAGCTGCAGGTTCATCTCATGATTCCGTGGGTCGCGCTAACCTGGTTCTTTTTCGCTGAGGCTCTTATCGGTTTCATTACGAAGTGGTCTGGTGGCGATGTCGAAAAAGTATCTCAAGTACGAGTATCGACTCTTGTACTCCTTGCGGCCGGCTCTTATGTACTGGTCAAGTTAATTATGAATCTCATAAACCGGGAAGCCGGTCAACCGGAAGAGAGCCGACGTAAAATCAATGTCCGCAGCATGGGAATCTATATCGCTGTCACCGTAGTCATCCTTGCTGCCGGAGTATGGCTTGGCCGGGCCCTTCCGGTTCTTGTCATCCCGCCGTGGGTAAGCCTGGTGCTGTTCATAGCCGGACTTATTGGGATGAAAGCTTTTTTCTTCAGAAGGTAAGAATGTTCCATTCTTGAAATTCCTACTCCTGCATAAGGTCTATAACAATTTATGAATCTTAATATGGTAAAATAAAGGAAATTATGAGGTGGGAGGTTTGAGGATGAAGAGCATTCGTAAGCTACCCTTACTTGCAGCGGCCCTTGCGCTGACACTGGCTTTGGAGACAGGGGCGGCAGCTGCACCAAGTACCGCAGACAGCCAAACAACAGCTGTAGATCAGGCGGCAAAGTCCACAGCATTTGCCAATGCGGTATATAACAAGGCTGAGACTCTTCTGAAGAAAAAGGACGGTCTGGCCTACGCCAAATCCTACATCACCAAGAATATTCATCATTTAACGAAGTCTCAGGCAACACGGATCGTGCTGAAACTGGAGAATGCCGTAAATGCCGGAATAGCTGGCAACACAGATAAGCTGCTTAAGGAACGGTACCAATTATCCCTGCGCACCACCTTCAAACAAGGCAGCTCCATAACCACTGTGTTGAATCGAACCAAGGATACGCAGCTTCGAGCACTTCTTGCTGATCTGAAGGACAGCGGTTATAAGCTCCGTGCACTCGAAGGATCGGTCTATCCGATTGTAGATTACAACTCATTCAAGCCCTATCAGCCATACGTGAACAAAGACATCCAGCGATACATCGATATGATGTCTACAGAATCCAGCAACCCTTCAGTTGGGGATGCAGCCCTTCTTATTTCTTGGTCTGAGGTCATTGAGCGCGCGCTGGTACAGGAATCCTTTATCCGTTCCTTTCCCGTTTCGAATCGTTCCAGGAGTGTAGCCAGCATGTATGATGCCAGCCTGGCATATCTATTCTACGGCATGCCAAATACACCGTTATTCTCATATGATACGAAGAAGCTGGACCCTGATGCACGTACCGCTTTCGACAAGCTTTTGGCAAAAAAAGGCCTGTCGAATAACAGCTTACGGCAAAAGCTGAAGGCTTGGTCTGACGTGCTGAAGCAGAATGGAGATAAGCTCACTGCACAGGTAGATAAACACCGTAGAGCGTCTGTTCCGAACAAAATCTGGTAGCTTAAAATCATTTAAACGCTCATGAACATAGAAGAGCCTGGAATCCTCACATGGAATCCAGGCTCTTCTATTCTCTTTCGAACAGACTTCAGTCCATTCTTCCCAGGTTAGATCAAAAGATTGAACAGGTTCATATTCTTGTTCAGCTCTGTATAATCCAAGCCTTTGCGGTTCATTCGCTCAATCAGCGGACTATAGTCATCGGCGTGCATAAGCTCGATCCCAACCAGTGCAGGACCGTTTTCCTTGTTATGCTTCTTCGTATATTCAAACCGTGCGATATCATCATTTGGTCCAAGTACTTCCTCCAGGAATTCACGTAAAGCCCCGGCACGCTGCGGAAAATTGATCATGAAGTAATGCTTCAATCCTTCATAGATCAGGGAGCGCTCCTTGATCTCCTGCATGCGGTCGATATCGTTATTGCCCCCGCTGATAACACAGACCACATTCTTGCCCCGAAGTTTGTCCCCGTATAAATCAAGCGCAGCAACAGATAAGGCACCTGCCGGCTCAACTACGATCGCGTTCTCATTGTACAGCTCCAGAATCGTCGAACAAGCCTTGCCTTCCGGCACCAGAACAATATCATCTAAATGCTCATTACAGATTTCATAGGTGAGCTGACCAACTCTTTTGACCGCTGCGCCGTCAATAAACTTGTCGATTTGCTCCAGGGTCACAACCTCTCCGCGTTCCTTGGCTTCACTCATGGAGGCTGCCCCAAACGGCTCAACCCCGATAATCTGAGTCATAGGGCTGACTGTTTTGACATAGGTGGCAATACCTGCAGCAAGACCGCCGCCGCCAATCGTAACAAACATATAATCCGCCGGAGCATCCATCTCCTCCATTACTTCCATTCCAATCGTACCGTTCCCCGCAATAATACGTGCTTCGTCGAACGGGTGAATGAACGTCATGCCTTGTTCGTTACAGGCCTTCATTGCTTGCTCGTACGCGTCATCGAATGTATCTCCCGTAAGAATCACTTCCACGCTGCTTCCGCCAAAACGCTTAACCTGCTTTACCTTCTGATTCGGCGTTGTGCTGGGCATATAAATTTTGCCATGGATATTCAGCACTTTGCATGAAAAGGCCACACCCTGCGCATGATTCCCTGCACTTGCACATACAATTCCCGCAGCCAGCTCTGTTTTCGATAAACTGCGGATCATATTATAGGCGCCCCGGATTTTAAAAGACCGGACAACCTGTAAATCTTCTCGTTTCAAGTACACATTGCAACCATGTTTGGCAGACAGCACCGCATCACGCTGCAAGGGAGTTCTAACAATCACTTCCCGCAGCACGTGGTGAGCACGTACGATATCTTCCATACCAACGGTCTTTCTCAATATTTGTGTCTCCTCCATCATTGTCACTCCACTTCGCCGCCCGGGTGGCGGAAGCCTTCCGTCTCCCTTGAACTGGTATTTATCCCTATTGTATCACTTTTCACGAAAAAATCTTGGGTGGTTCAGATATATTGTGGAAAGAACCCACACACAAATTAGTCAAAATAAATAGAATACAGCATCACTTCTAAGGGGGTGTTCTTGTGGCTGAGAGAAGAAGAGTGCGTGTTATCGTTCTTAAACCAGGAGAGAAAGCAATCGTTATCTGTAAGCACAGCAGACATCGTCGTCATAGATAGTCAGATTACTAAATGACCAATGCTGCACGCGGAATTTTCATATTATAAATTGCAAAAAGAGGCTATCCCAATTCCATTGAGGGATAGCCTCTTTTCTACACTTTCGGTATTAACAACACTGAGTCCCACTGTCTAATCGTGAAGCAGATTTACTTAATGGGACAGTCTCCTTGCCATGAAATCCATCAGCACTCTTAAGCAAATTTCTGCTTGAACCAGCTCGCGGCAGCCTCTACTTCCGTACGGCTCAGCTGATGTCCGCCCTGCTCCCAGTGGAGCAGCACCTCTGCACCTGCTTCTTTTAACAGGGTAGTCAAATCCTCAGATTCCTGTGGAGGACACATCATATCCCGCTTGCCTGCTGCGATAAATACAGGTACGCCGGAAAGATCCGGCAGCTTCTTGTCCCGCAGCGGAACCATCGGGTGATGCAGAATGGCGCCTTGAAGTGCGTCGCTGTAGTGAAAGAGCAGGCTTGCTGCAATATTCGCCCCGTTCGAATACCCTACGGCAACTACACGATTCCGATCGAAGCCGTATTTGTCGGAAGCTGTATCTATAAATTCCTTCAGCTCTTGAGTCCGTTTAATCAGATCCTCTTCATCAAAGACCCCTTCAGCCAGTCTTCTAAAAAAACGCGGCATCCCGTTCTCGGATACATTCCCCCGAACACCCAATAGATTCGAGCCTTCAGAAATCATCTCTCCAAGCGGTACAAGATCATGCTCATTGCCGCCCGTCCCATGCAGCAGCAGTAATGTTGGAGCATCCGCTGATGTTCCTTGTTTATAAATATGACGATGTTCCATATTGAATATCTCCTTTCAGAACCCGCATTTTATACTTGTAATCATGTTGTGTATAAGATTTATCTTAATATTAAGATATTTAATCCATCTTAACATATCCACCTTAAAAATCAACCCTCTTCTCCCCTGCCTCCTGGTCTTCACCATATAGGAAAAGGCCCTCCAATCGCTTGGAAGGCCTTCTCTCTTCTATATATCTAATCTGTAATAACCGTACGTGTTCCCCCGTAACTCCTTCATTATATCAAAATATATATCATATGTCAGCTTGAGTTTTGGGTATTTTCACAAAAATATTGATTTTGTTTAGAAAATGTTCCATATTGGCAGCAAAATTTATGCCATAATTTATGCCTTCACAGCAGCTGTCAACGCATTATGCACACGAACACGAAGAGAGGCCACACTTCCGCTCCGTCCTCCGTACACCCGATTCGTCAGAAGTACAACCGCCAGATTATATGCCGGATCAATCCAAAGGCTCGTGCCCGTGAACCCCGTATGCCCATAGCATTGTTCACTCATAAGATCACCGGATGCATCCATCCGGTCTCCCTTAAGTACCCATCCGAGTCCTCTATTCGCATCTGAGACCCCCGAAGTGTGGCTGCGTATCGACGTGTTTACAGCAGCTTTGGAAAGAACAGGATGACCACCCTTCAGCCACATCTGCGCATAACGCATAAGATCTCTACTGCTGGCGAACAGACCTGCGTGTCCGCATCCTCCATCTAGTGCACGTGCATTCTCGTCATGAACTATGCCGTATAGGTGCCGGCCAAACACTTCATCATACTCTGTCGCTGCGAAACCGTTCCCCGCATCTGAAGCCGGGGAGAATGAGGTGTGCTTCATTTCGAGCGGCTCAAATATCCGGATCCGGGCAGCTTCACCAATAGACATGCCTAGCACCTGTTCGATTACTCTTCCAAGCATCAAATACCCCAAATCACTATATACAACAGCCGTTCGAGGCTCTCTCACAAGGGTCGCCTGATGTACCGCCTCCCACATTTGCTCCTTACTCCAGCCATGGGAATGAAGATTCATATGTGCCTGAAGGCCGGATGTATGCGTTAGCAGCTCACCTACGGTCACCTCTTCTTTTCCCGCTGCCCCGAAATCGGGCACAATGGATGATATGGTTGTCCCTAGTGTTAGTATGCCTTCATCAATCAACCCAAGGATGAGCGGCAAGGTTGCCACAACCTTGGTCAGAGAAGCACAATCATACAGCGTATCCTCATTCACCGGTATCTGGCGCTCAGGGGCCGGGTCAGCATAGCCGACCGGATAGATCCATTCCTGTCCGCGATGAACTACAGCGAGTACGGCCCCCGGTGTCGTTCCAGCCTCCAGCTCCGAATGAACAGCACGGCAGGCAGCCTTTACCTTCTCCAGCTCAAGGCCGAGTGCTCGCGCCCCATTTTCGATTGAATCCAGATTAAGAGACATTGCTTATCCCCCTACAGTTCGTTTAGCTCCTGAATCTTCTTCACTGCACGATCCAGTGCCGTCTTCGTGTCCTTGTTATCATCCCATATATCGGTCAGCGCAGCATTCACAGGTCCCCATACATGATCCGTTTCAGGCAGGGTAGGTACAGGCGATGCGTTATCCAGCTGTTTCGTGAAAGCTGACATATACGGGTCATTCCTAACCTGATCCGATTGCTGCGCCTCAAGATTTGTCGGAACCGCCCCTGTCTGTTTACTGTACTCCAGTTGTGCATCCTTGGTTGATGCATAATAAGCAAACATTCGGGCCGCATTAGGATACTTGCTGCCCGCATTCACATACCATGCCTTAACATTCGCTAAGGAGACTGCCGGATATTTACCGATTACGGGAATGGGCGCAGCACCCAACTGGTCACCCAAGGCTTTTTCATAATCGCCAAGCATTTCCGGCCCACTGATGTCCATAGCCAGCTTGCCCGATGTAAACAGATCTCGCCTGAAATTCTTCGTCAGCTGCTTGGTCTTTACGGGGATTTCATTTTTCATACGGGTGAATATCTCCATACTCTCTCTAGCTTCCGCGTTATTCAGTCCTATATCGTTCCTGTCGGTACCATTCTTGCCGTAAATATATCCTCCAGCAGACGCAAGGAAGGGATAACTGTAATAGAGATTCCCTGCTTCCCACAGGATTCCGTATTTATTGTTCGGCTTATCTGTAAATTTGCCGCTAAACTCGAGTACTTCTTCAAAAGTTTCTGGCGCCTCTCTGATCAAGCTTTTATTGTAATATAATACATACGTCTCTGCTGCTAAGGGATATCCATACAGCACTTCCTTATAAGATACACCTTGAATCGAATAATTCGCATTCATGCGTCTCACTTCGACCTCGAACAGATCGTTCGGCAGCACAAGTCCGGCTTCTGCAGCTTTCCCAAGCTCCGAGCTTCGGAGCATCACAACGTCCGCAGCAGATGCTTCGCCCTGTGACAATCGCTTCGCTTGCTCCGCAGAATCCACCTCTTCCCTTGTGATCTCTACACCATATGTGTTAGTGAACTGTTTCATGAATTCGTCGGAGAAGACTTGCTCTCCCTTGATCTCCCACACAACCAGCCTCGCCCCGGCTTCAACCGAGAATTCAGGTCCGTTCGTTTCGGGCGGCGGTGCAGTTTTAGCCCCGTTTGGCTCGCCTGTCTGAGGTGGAGGCGGCGTCTTGGCCCCCGTCTGCAGGTCGGTCTGCGGAGGCGGAGGTGTCTTGGCCCCTGGTTCCTGATTGCCCGAGACAGGTGGTTTCTGTTCTGGAACTGCCTGTTCTCCACCACATCCGGCAATGGATAGCATCATCGTGAATGCTGCTGTAATCGCAAGTGTTTTTTTCAATCTCATGCCTCTGCTGCCCTCCATTGTACAAAAAGGATACTAGAATATAGTTCTATAAATTTCACTGGATCCCTTTAGATGCTCCGGCAAAATCACCGGCTAAAACGATCAAAGCGGACTAAAATTCTGTTATTCACTTTAAACAAGCCAAGCTTCAGCCGTTTTATCGTAAATAACGGATCTCTAGTCCGCTCATGTGTTTGAGAATGACGCTTCAGATCAGCGCTTTCGCTGCAATATCTGTACGGAAGTGTTTCCCTTCAAACGTAATCTTTTCAGCACGCTCATAAGCTTTCGCGCGGGCGGAAGCAATGTCGGGACCAAGCCCCACAACGCCGAGCACGCGTCCGCCGTTCGTAATCATTCTGCCTTCCCCGTCCAGCGCTGTTCCCGCATGGAACACGATTGAAGAGTTATCCTCCGCATCGAGACCGGAAATATCCAGTCCTTTCGGATAGGAAGCCGGATAACCTCCGGAAGCCAAAATCACACACACCGCTGCCTCTTCGCTCCACTCCAGCGTTAGCTCATCTAGCGTTCCATTTACGGCTGCCAGGAATACTTCCAGCAGATCCGTCTTCAAGCGCGGCAGCACCACCTGTGTCTCCGGATCCCCGAAACGGGCATTAAACTCGATGGTCTTCGGTTTGCCATCCGGCGTAATCATCAGCCCAGCGAACAGCACCCCGCGGAATGGACGGCCTTCGGATACCATCGCCTTGGCCGTAGGCTTAATAATCGTTTCAATCGCTTCCTCGATGATCGCATCGGGAATATGAGGAAGCGGAGAATAAGTGCCCATCCCGCCTGTGTTGGGACCGAGGTCACCATCATAAGCCGGCTTATGATCCTGTGCAGCCGACATCGGCTTTACCGTCTCCCCGTCGACAAACGCCAGAATCGACATTTCCTGTCCTTCAAGGAACTCTTCAATGACGACACGGCTTCCCGCTTCCCCGAATATCTTGGACTGCATGATATCGCGAAGCGCCTGCTCAGCCTCTTCCATTGTGCGGGCTACCGTAACACCCTTTCCGGCCGCAAGTCCATCGGCTTTGACAACGATAGGCGCCTGCTTGCTCCGTAAGTAAGCCAGTGCCTGCTCGTAATCGTCAAACTTTTCATAGGCAGCGGTCGGGATATTGTATTTATGTAAAAGATCCTTCATAAATGTTTTGCTGCCCTCGATCTCAGCAGCATTTTTGCGCGGCCCGAACACCGGAATTCCCGCTGCTTCAAACACGTCTACAATACCGTCTGCAAGCGGATCATCCGGACCGACAACGACAAGTCCAACCGCTTTTTCCTGAGCAAATGCCTTTAGCTGCTCGAACTCGTTAACGTTGATCGGTACGATCTCCGCAATCTGCGCAATACCCGCGTTCCCGGGTGCGCAGTATATTTTCCCGGCCTTGGGACTCTTGGACAGCGCCCATACAATCGCATGCTCGCGTCCGCCGCTGCCGATTACCAGAATATCCATGGTTCCCCTCCCACCGATTCCTTTATCTATCAGCTGTTGCACCACTACGAATGCGGATCTTTCTTCCAATCACTGTTGTCCCCGGATTTATTATAATTATTTGCTTAATTGTTTAAATCCAATGACAAAGGTGACCGCTACGCTTCTCCAGAAAGATTCCGCCTTCTCCGTTGTAGTAAAACCTTCTTTAGTTCACCTATATAGTCCTAGTGTTTAAAATGTCTGATGCCTGTAAATACCATGGCAATGCCGTTTTCATTCGCCACCCGGATCGACTCTTCGTCCTTCACGGAGCCGCCTGGCTGAATGACTGCGGTAATTCCTGCTTGTGCAGCGAGCTCAAGCGTGTCACCCATCGGGAAGAACGCGTCCGAAGCGAGTACTGCGCCTTTTGCCTTGTCACCCGCCTGTTCAATCGCAATACGTGCCGAACCTACACGGTTCATCTGACCAGCACCAACACCTACCGTCATGTCATTCGCAGCCAGCACAATCGCATTCGATTTCACATGCTTTACAACTTTCCAGCCGAACAGCAGCTGTTTCAGTTCCTCTTCGGTCGGCTTGCGATCGGTAACGACTTTCAGATCATTCACATCGAGGGAGTGAACATCGCTCTCTTGAACGATCATACCGCCTTCAATCGATGTTACAGCCAGCACGCTCTTCCGTTCCTTCGCTGAACCGAATTCACCCATTTTGAGCAGGCGGATATTTTTCTTCTTCGTCAACAGCTCAAGCGCCTCGGGTGTGAAATCCGGTGCCAAAATAATTTCCAGGAAAATATCCTTCAGCAGCTCGGCTGTCGGTCCATCAATCATGCGGTTAGCTGCAACAATGCCTCCGAAGATTGAGGTGGTATCCGCTTCATAAGCTTTTTTGAATGCTTCCAATACATTTTCGCCAACGCCAACACCGCAAGGATTCATATGCTTAACGGCTACAACAGCCGGCTCATCAAATTCCTTCACAATCTGCAGCGCAGCATTCGCATCATTAATGTTGTTATATGACAATTCTTTCCCGTGAAGCTGCTCTGCTGTCGTCAATGTGCCTGCAGGTGCCAGCGGCTTCTTGTAGAATGCGGCCTTCTGATGCGGGTTCTCGCCATAACGAAGATCCTGAATCTTCTCATACGTTACACTGAATCGCTCTGGCAACGGATCGCCAGTCACGTTCGACAAATACTCAGAGATCAATGTGTCGTACGCACCGGTATGACGGAATACCTTCGCCGCAAGGCGCTTGCGTGTTTCAAGCGTCGTGTCGCCATTCGCACGAATCTCTTCCAAAACCGTACTGTAGTCCCCTGCATCCACCACAACACTAACAAAAGCGTGGTTTTTCGCAGCTGATCGGAGCATTGTCGGTCCACCGATGTCGATATTCTCGATTGCATCTTCATATTCGACATCTGGTTTGGAAATCGTTTCCTGAAAGGGATACAGATTCACCACGACCAAATCGATATAATCCAGTCCCAATTCCTGCATCTGGCGCTGATGCTCGCTGCTGTCGCGAACCGCCAACAGACCACTATGTACTGCGGGGTGCAGTGTTTTTACACGTCCGTCCAAAATTTCAGGGAAGCCTGTTACATCCGAAATCCCGATTACCGGTACGCCTTCTTTGGCAAGAAGGCTTTTAGTACCCCCTGTTGAGATAATTTCTACGCCAAGGGAAGCCAGTTCCCGGCAAAACTCCACGATTCCCGTCTTATCTGAAACACTAACAAGTGCTCTTTTGATGCTCACATTCATTCCTCCCCATGTATTGAAAAGTTCCTATTTTAGACTCAGCATTTTGCATCATTCGATTTCAGACGCTCTGTTGAACAATATATTGAAGGATAAATTCGTTCCTAGCAATAGTCCCCGGCATTCCGGGCATTCCGGGCATTCCTGCATTCCGGGCAAACCATGAAGTGAGAGTCGCTTTTTGGATGTATAAGAATGCTCAGCTAAAATGTTCCGTATATGCTGTCGATAAGAGAACATTCCCAAAGTATTTCCCGAGAAATATCGAACTTGTCGAGCAACCGCTGTTTGTGAACTGCTATTACCGCGCAGCCGGTTCAGCAATCGTCACAATACGCCCATTCAGATTAACCCGTCCTGCTGTAAACCAGGATACAACTTCCGGATACAGCTGCTGCTCTACCGCATGAATTCGCCCGGAAAGGGATGCTTCGTCATCCCCTTCCACAATTTCGACGGCACGCTGAGCAATAACGGGGCCGGTATCCATCCCCCCATCGACAAAATGAACGCTAATCCCCGTCAGCTTAACTCCATAATCGAGTGCTTGCCCGATGGCGTTCTTGCCTGGGAAGGAAGGCAGCAGAGATGGATGAATGTTAATCATGCGACCGCTGTAAGGCTCCACCAGAACAGAGGTCAACAGACGCATATAGCCCGCCAGAACGATCAGATCCACGCCGCGTTTACTGAGCTCTACAGCAATCTCCCGCTCGTAATCTTCTCTTGAAGCATAATCCTTCGGCTGAAACAAAAAGCAATCAATTCCCGCCTTACGGGCACGCTCCACAACGGCCGCCTGCGGCTTGTCGCACACTAGAAGACTGATCTCTCCTCCTAGCCAGCCGCTGACCATCGCATCAACAAGCGCTTGAAAATTGCTTCCCCTGCCAGAAGCGAATACCGCAATCCGGTAAGAAGTCATTACACATCCGCTCCCGTAAAGGTAACTGTTCGTTCACCGTTCTTAACACTTCCTATAACATAAGGCTCTTCACCCTCGGAGCGCAAGAGCTGCAGTGCCTGCTCCGCATCCTGTCCGGCAACGACAACAACCATGCCGATTCCCATATTAAATGTCGTAAACATATCTTTATTGGAGATGCCGCCTTGATCCTGCATGAGCTTAAAGATCGGCAGAATCGGCCATGAGCCGTACTCAATGTCGACCTCCACATGATCCGGCAGCATACGCGGAATATTCTCAATAAATCCGCCGCCTGTTATATGAGCCATCCCCTTCACCTGAATCTTCTCAAGAAGTGCAAGCAGCGGCTTCACATAAATCTTCGTTGGCTCAAGCAGCACATCGCCAAGACGAGCTCCAAGCTCAGGCAATTCTTGATCCAGTGTATATCCGGATTGCTCCAGAAGCAGCTTGCGGACGAGTGAGAAGCCATTGCTATGGACACCGCTTGATGCAAGTCCAAGTACCACATCACCGGGAGCAATCGTGGAGCCGTTGATCATCCTGCTCTTGTCGACAATTCCGACAGTGAAGCCGGCAATGTCGTATTCTCCCTCAGCGTACATGCCCGGCATCTCTGCCGTTTCGCCGCCGATCAGGGCACAGCCTGCCTGATTACAGCCATCCGCGATGCCTTTGACAATGGATTCGATCTTGGCAGGAATGACTTTATCACATGCTAAATAGTCAAGAAAAAAGAGCGGTTCTGCCCCCTGTACAACAACGTCGTTCACGCACATGGCCACTGCATCAATTCCGATGGTATCATGACGATCCATCGCAAATGCGAGCTTCAGCTTTGTGCCTACGCCGTCGGTACCCGAGACGAGAACCGGCTCTTCATACTTATCTTTATTCAGTTGAAAAAGGGCTCCGAAACCACCCAGATCCGTCATGACCTCGGGTCTGAATGTTGTTTTGACGTGCTTCTTCATCCGTTCAACAGCTTCATTGCCTGCGGCAATATCAACACCGGCATTTTTATAAGTATTAGACACGCACTTAACACTCCTTTTTTACTAAAGATTCAATTGAGCTGAATATAATGCAACATGCCTGAAACTATTCAATATCCTTAATAACTCAGCAGGTAAAAGAAAGAGCATCCCGAGACGGCCATTTCACATCCTTGGCAGCCCCGGAATCATACAGCTAGCAGCTGCATCCCATTTTTTCCTCGCCTTGAAAATCAATCTGTGTCGGGTAATCATTGTCGAAGCAGGCCAGACATAATCCACCCTTCGGGCTTTTCTCATCATAGCCGCCGATGGCCGCAATCAAGCCCTCGGTACTGAGGAATGACAGTGAGTCCGCATTAATCTCCCTGCAAATCTCCTCCACACTTTTCTCGGAAGCGATAAGCTCCTTACGATTCGGTGTATCGATACCGTAGAAGCATGGATTTTTGAACGGCGGAGACGTGATTCGAACATGTACCTCGGAGGCTCCCGCTTCCCGCAGCAGATTCACGATCCGGCGGGACGTCGTTCCACGGACGATGGAATCATCAATCATCACAACGCGCTTGCCTTCTACAACCCGACGAACCGCGCTGAGCTTCATCTTAACGCCTTGTTCACGCAGCTCCTGGCTCGGCTGAATAAATGTCCGGCCCGTGTATTTATTCTTAATGAGTCCAAGCTCATAAGGAATGCCGGTCTGCTCTGCATATCCAATCGCAGCTGAAATGCTGGAGTCCGGAACACCTGTCACGACATCGGCATCAACGAACGATTCAAGAGCCATCCGGCTCCCCATACGCTTACGTGCCGAGTGCAGGTTCGACCCATTCAGGTCGCTGTCCGGGCGGGAGAAATAAATATATTCCATCGCACACAACGCTTTTGGGGCAGACTCTGTATAACGGTCCTCATGCAGTCCGTTCCGGTCCAGCACGAGCAGCTCACCCGGTGCAATATCACGCACGGCTTCAGCTCCAATAACCTCCATCGCACAGGTCTCAGAGGCGAATACATAAGAATCGCCTAACCTGCCCATTGTTATAGGACGCAGTCCGTTCGGATCAGAAGCCACCAACAGCCTGTCATTGGTCATGATCAGGAAGGCAAAGCCGCCGACAAGTCGCTGCAGTGCATCCTTGGCCGCCTCGACAAAATCCTTCGGCGAACGGGCGATCAAATGCGCGATCACTTCCGTATCGCTGCTCGTCTGAAAGATAGAGCCCGCATTCTCCAGCTCATGGCGCAGCTGCGGTTCATTCACGATGTTTCCGTTCGTGGCAATTGCCAGATTGCCTTCGCGGTATTTAAAAATAAGCGGCTGCGCATTGGACAGATGACTGTCACCGCTCGTGGAGTAACGAACATGCCCAATCGACATATCACCTGTCAATGATTCCAGAACATCCTTGTCGAATACTTCCTTCACGAGGCCCATGCCGCGGTGGTAATTGAACTTTCGTCCATCCGCCACACAGATCCCTGCGCTTTCTTCACCCCGATGCTGAAGTGCATGCAGCCCGTAGTAGGACAGTGAAGCGGCATCAGGGTGTCCAAACACCCCGAACACACCGCATTCCTCCTTGAGCGTATCAAAAATATCGCTCTGCCCTGTTCCTTCGTTATAGTAATCACCAGTCCATAATCCTTCCGGTATTAATTCATTCGGCATGGAATGGCATCCTCCCAGACGGATTTCAAAGCCTCCACCGGTTCTTTCACAGCGGAAGTACCGTTAATGTTGATGCTTAATTGATCTCCGCCAACGCAGCCAATTGCAGCGAACGGAACATTCGATTCTTTCAGGAGCTGTTCCAGATTGGACTGCTTGCCGGGAGATACGGATAGAATAATACGGGACTGGCTCTCACTGAAGAGTGCAATGTCATTTCTAAGCTCTGTACTCAGGTTGATCTCCGCACCAATACCGCCGCTAATGCAGCTCTCAGCCAAGGCTGCAGCAAGGCCGCCTTCAGATACATCATGGGCTGATTTAACAAAACCGGACTGAATGGAGGTAAGAACGCCATCCAGCAGTTTTTTCTCCACATCCAATTTCAATTTAGGCGGTCTGCCCTCGGAAACGCCATGCAGGGCAGCCTGGAATTCACTACCGCCAAGCTCTGCAAAAGTCTCACCGAGCAGATAAATCACATCGCCTTCTGTTTTAAACCCTTGTGTCGTAATATGATCCGTATCATGAATCAGGCCGACCATACCAACAACAGGTGTCGGGTAAATTGCACCCTTGGCATTTTCATTGTACAGACTGACATTTCCGCCAATAACCGGCGTGTTCAGCAAGTGACAAGCTTCCGCCATTCCGTCCACTGCGCGTTCCATCTGCCAGAAGATTTCCGGTTTCTCCGGACTGCCGAAATTCAGGTTATCCGTAATAGCCAGTGGCTCCGCACCGGAGCAGACAATATTACGGGCAGCTTCACTCACTGCGATTTTGCCGCCGAGCTCCGGATCAAGATATACATAACGACCGTTACAGTCGGTTGTCATCGCAAGTCCCTTGCGTGTTCCGTCTACCGTTACTACTGCCGCATCGGAACCCGGACGAACCGCCGTGCTGGTACGAACCATATAGTCATATTGGTTATACACCCAGGCTTTGCTCGCAAGGCTTGGGGAACTCAAAATTTGCTTGAGCGCACCGCCAAGATCCTTCACTTCTTCATAACGAAGCGTATCCACCTCAGCCTGAGCTTCATAATAAGCAGGAACAGCTGAAGGCTTGTTATATACCGGGCACTCATCCACCAGCGCTTTAACCGGCATATCACCAACCACTTCTCCGTGATGGATCAGCTTCAATCTTCCGTCGTCCGTTACCTTGCCGACCTTCGCACAGATAACGCCCCAGCGTTCAAAGATTTCAAGTGCCTGCGCCTCATCCTTCGGCTCTACCACGAACAGCATACGCTCCTGAGATTCGGACAGCATCATTTCATAAGGCGTCATGCCCTCTTCACGCTGCGGAACCTGATCCAGATACAGCTCCAGACCATTGCCTGCTTTACTTGCCATCTCCGCGCTCGAACATGTAAGACCCGCAGCGCCCATATCCTGAATGCCAAGCACGATGCCGGAGTTGATCAGCTCAAGACAGGATTCCATAACCAGCTTCTCCATGAACGGATCGCCAACCTGAACCGCTGTACGCTTCGATTCAGACTCTTCGGTCAGCTCAACGGAAGCAAAGGTTGCACCGTGAATCCCGTCACGTCCTGTTGGAGGACCAACATAGTACACCGGGTTGCCTACACCTTTTGCCACGCCGCGCTGGATCTTGTCATGATCGATAATACCTACACACATCGCGTTTACAAGCGGGTTGCCTTCGTAGCTCTCGTCGAAGACCACCTCGCCGCCAACAGTAGGAATACCGATGCAGTTGCCATAACCGGCAATACCGGAAACGACATGCTCGAACAAATATTTAACCCGGTCACTCTCCAGCTTGCCGAAACGAAGCGAGTTCAGAAGAGCTACAGGTCTTGCGCCCATCGAGAAAATATCCCGGATAATGCCGCCCACACCTGTCGCCGCACCTTGGTACGGCTCTACCGCCGATGGATGGTTATGACTTTCGATTTTAAAAACAACCGCCTGATTATCACCGATATCTACAATACCTGCTCCCTCGCCTGGACCCATCAAAACGCGGGGACCACTGGTTGGAAACTTGCGGAGAAGCGGCTTTGAGTTTTTGTATGCACAATGCTCGGACCACATCACACTGAATACGCCGATTTCCGTATAGTTCGGTTTACGTCCCATGAACGAGCAGATCAGATCATACTCGCTGTCCGATACACCCATTTGCTCATATAACCGGTACTCTGCAACCTGCTCTGCTGTTGGTTCCTTAGCGGACAATTGCTGCGCCATGACGATCCCTCCATGTCTGAATGATGGATGTAAACATTGCCTTTCCGTCTTCCGAACCCAGCAGACTGCTCACAGCCCGTTCCGGGTGGGGCATCATACCAAGCACATTCCCGCGCTCATTGCAGATTCCTGCAATGTCTGCGACCGATCCGTTCGGATTATCCTTATACGTAAATACGATTTGCCGGTTGTCCCGGAGCTGCTGCAGTGTAGCTTCATCACAGTAATAGTTACCTTCACCATGTGCAATCGGAATGACGATCTCTTGCCCTTCCGAATAGCCTCGTGTAAATGGTGTCTTATGATTAACAACCTGAAGCACGCTGTCATGACAGCGGAATTTCATTGATTCATTACGGCGCAGCGCACCTGGCAGCAGGCCTGCTTCCGTCAGAATCTGAAATCCGTTACAAATGCCGAGAATAAACTTTCCTTCCTCCGCCGCTTTGGCCACTTCATTCATGACCGGGGCGAACCGGGAAATCGCACCGCACCGAAGGTAGTCCCCGTATGAGAAGCCTCCAGGCACCAGAATACAATCATAGAGCGACAGATCGGTTTCGGTATGCCAGACATAATCCACCGGTTCTCCAAGAGTCTGCTCCACCGCTTTGTAACAATCAATATCACAGTTAGAGCCAGGGAATACGAGTACTGCAAATCTCATGTTCAGCCCTCCAGTTCATAACGGTAATCTTCAACTACCGTATTGGCCAAAAGCTTTTCACACATTTGCTGCAGGCGCTCTTCCGCTTCCCCGCGGTTATCTGTGTCTAATTCCAGTTCCATATACTTTCCGATTCGTAGGCTTTCAACTTCCTTGAACCCTATAGAATGAAGAGCCCCTTGAACAGCTACCCCTTGTGGATCCAATACACTTTGCTTGATGGTGACATAGACCTTTGCTTTCAACATCGTTCCCTGTTCCTCCTCGGTATCGTATATGAATCATTGCTTGTTATGACCTTCTTGGTTCAATTATGTGGTTGTAATCCGGTTATAAATATCGGTATATCGCTTCGTTGTCTCTTCAACAACAGACTCAGGCAGCGGCTCAGGCTTACTGTTCTTATCCCAGTCCGATGACGCCAAGTATGTACGCACAGGCTCCTTATCCATGCTGTCGATCTCAATGTCCAATGCGTAATTCGCCTTGTCCCAGAAACGGGATGAATCCGGAGTGAAAATCTCATCAATCAAAATGACTTTTCCATCGATCAGACCAAATTCGAATTTGCAATCCGCCAAAATAATTCCACGCTCCGCGCAATAATCACGCGCGAACCGGTACAGCATCAAGCTCTTCTCCTTAAGCTCCAGCGCCAGTTCTGCTCCAACGATCTCCTTCATCTGATCCATTGAGATATCTTCATCATGACCGACATCATTCTTCGCTGCCGGTGTAAAGATCGGCTCAGAGAAAGCTTCATTCTTACGCATGCCCTTCGGAAGGGAAATGCCGTTCACTTCACCCGTGGTCTGGTATTGACGCCAGCCGCCGCCGGTAATATATCCACGCACGACACACTCTATATCAATACGCTCGGCCTTGCGGACCACCATAATCCGGCCATCCAGCAGCTCCTTGTCCTTAACAACCGAACCAAGCTTCTCTACATCGGTATGAACAACATGATTCTCGATCAGGTGTTCAGTCAGACCGAACCAGTAAGCACTCAGCTTGTTCAGTACCGTTCCTTTAGAAGGAACCGGCGGGTCAAGCACATAATCGAAGGCAGAGATCCGGTCGGTCACCACAATCAGCATATGTTCCCCCAGATCGTACAGCTCCCGGACCTTACCCTTGTAGAGTAAAGGTGCCTCAACGTACTCAACAGCCGTAGAAAGCGCAGGTAATGCCATGTCATCTCACTCCCTTATAAGCGGGGGCCGCCCGGAAAGCGGCCGTTATCTTGGCAGTTAACGAAACAACTGCCGTGTTACTCGTTCAAGCCCAGCTTTTCAAAGATCGTATCCACATGCTTCAGATGCCAGCTTGGATTAAATGCATCTTCAATCTCTTCACTGCTCAGCACTTCCGTAATTTCGGGTGTTGCCTCAACGATCTCCTTGAACTGACGCTGCTCCTCCCAAGCCTGCATCGCTCTTGGCTGTACCGTATCGTACGCCTGCTCGCGGCTGAAGCCCTTGTCGATCAGCTTCGTCATCACACGGCCGGAGAATGGAACACCGAAGGTACGTGCCATGTTGCGCTTCATATTCTCAGGGAATACGGTCAGGTTCTTCACAATATTGCCGAAACGATTGAGCATATAGTTCAGGAGCATCGTCGCATCCGGAAGAATGACCCGTTCAACAGAGGAGTGGGAAATATCGCGTTCATGCCAGAGCGGCACGTTCTCATAAGCCGAAACCATATGACCGCGAATGACGCGCGCCAGACCGGAGATGTTCTCGGAGCCGATCGGATTACGCTTATGAGGCATGGCTGATGAACCCTTTTGACCTTTTGCAAAAGCTTCTTCCACCTCACGCACTTCACTCTTCTGCAGCGCACGTACTTCTGTAGCGAACTTATCAAGGGAAGTCGCAATAAGCGCCAAGGTAGCCATATATTCAGCATGACGGTCACGCTGAAGTGTCTGGGTCGAGATTGGAGCAGCTTTTGTACCGAGCTTAGCGCAGACAAACTGCTCTACGGACGGGTCAATGTTGGCATACGTGCCTACAGCACCGGAAATTTTGCCGTACTGAACTCCATCCGCCGCATGACGGAAACGCTCCAGATTACGAATCATTTCCTCGTGCCACAGCGCCATTTTCAATCCGAAGGTCGTTGGCTCAGCATGTACCCCATGCGTACGTCCCATCATCGGTGTATGTTTATAAGCAATAGCCTTCTCTCTCAGAATGCCGATAAACCGAAGAATGTCCTGCTCCAGAATCTCATTCGCCTGCTTCAAAAGATAACCGTTAGCCGTATCGACCACGTCCGTGGAGGTTAATCCGTAATGAACCCATTTACGTTCCGGACCAAGGCTTTCGGATACCGCACGGGTAAACGCAATGACATCATGGCGAGTCTCCTGCTCGATTTCATAGATTCGTTCCATATCAAAGGACGCATTCTTGCGAAGCTCGACTGTGTCTTCCTTCGGGATAACGCCTAGCTCAGCCCAGGCTTCACAGGCGCACAGTTCCACTTCCAGCCATGCTCTGAATTTATTCTCCTCAGTCCAGATCGCTCGCATCTCCGGTCTGCTGTAACGTTCAATCATAATCTAATGCCTCCAAATATTAGTTTGCTTTACCCATTCAAGGGCATCCTCTACATCTCCGCAGAGCAGGTTAATATGGCCCATTTTGCGGTTATGCTTGCTGTCCGCCTTGCCGTACAAATGAAGCTTCGGGATAACACCAAGCGATATCGCAGCTTTATCTTTCCGGATGGATCTGCTGATCGCTTCATCCAAATGCTGTCCTAACACGTTCACCATCACCACAGGGCTTAGCAGTGTCGTATCTCCCAGCGGAAGATTGCATATCGCTCTGATATGCTGTTCAAATTGTGATGTCGCGCATGCTTCCATCGTGTAATGTCCTGAATTGTGGGGCCTTGGTGCAACCTCGTTCACATATAGCGAACCATCCTCAGCCACGAACATCTCCACCGCCAGCAACCCTGCTGCATTCAACCCTTCTGTGACCTGCTCGGCGAGCTGGCATGCTCTGCGCTGTATTTCACTCGGTATCCTTGCAGGTACAATCGATAAATGCAGAATGTTATTGACGTGAATGTTCTCGGCAGGAGGAAAGCTCTTCACTTCACCGTCAGGCGTACGTGCCGCAATCACCGATATTTCGCTCGTAAATGGAATGAACTTTTCCAGCACCAGCTCGGCACCGGTCGAAGCAAGCCTTGTATATGCTTCCTCCAGCTGCTCCTCCTCCCGGAGAACAACCTGCCCTTTTCCATCATAACCACCCGTCGCGGTTTTGAGCACACATGGCAATCCCAGTTCGACAGCCGCCTGCTGTAAGCTTTCCAGGCTTGTAATCTCACGGTACGGAGCTACCGGAGCTCCTGCCGCTTCGATTGCCGCTTTCTCACGAAGGCGATGCTGCGTTGTGTAGAGCAGCTTGCTTCCTTGTGGTACATAAGACCGTTCTTCCAACAATGCAGCGACACCAGCATCCACATTTTCGAATTCATACGTAATCACATCGGCTTTGGCAGCAAGCTGCCCCGCCGCCTCAGCGTTATCATAAGCTGCAGTAATCTGCTCCGATATTTGTCCCAGCGGGCAATCCGGCTGCGGATCGAGCGTAACGAACTTGTAACCCATCCGTGTTCCATCCAGCGCCATCATTCGTCCGAGCTGGCCGCCTCCAAGCACACCGATGACCGCTCCGGGAGCCAGCCGTTCGCCGACTTGACCGTTTTGCTGAACCCCTGGCTTCGTCATAAATCGTCACTGCCTTTCAGCACCTCATCACGTGTTCGATCACGCCGTTTTTGCACCTTCGCGCGAATATCCGCATCTGCTGCGCCCAGAATCTGAGCCGCAAGCAGCCCCGCATTGGTGGCACCAGCCTTGCCAATCGCCACGGTTGCAACCGGAACGCCGCCCGGCATTTGTACGATGGAGAGCAGAGAATCAAGTCCCTTAAGTTCTTTAGATTTAACAGGCACGCCGATAACAGGCAGCACGGTTTTGGCAGCTACCATACCCGGAAGATGCGCAGCACCTCCAGCCCCGGCAATAATGACGCGGATGCCGCGTCCTTCGGCTTCTTCAGCGAACTTGAACATCAAATCCGGCGTTCGATGCGCTGACACTATCTTTTTCTCGTAAGCAATCTCCAGTTCGTCCAGCACCTGACATGCATGGGACATGGTATCCCAATCGGATTTACTTCCCATAATGACTGCTACCTGCACCGACATGATTCCACCTGCTTTCTTAACTATTCTAATATAGTCCTAAAAAAAGCCCGAATTCCACATTCATGTGCGGAATACCGGACTTAAGGGGACAAGCATTCCTTTCGCCGCGATATGCTCACACACGGAGACGAACGAAACTTTACGCATTCGCTAACCCAAAAACAAATGAACAACCATCCAAGTCCCATCCATTTCTGTTCCCGCCAGCACTGCTGCGTCCCCTCGTAGTCCGAAAATTTAAGGTCTTCGGGTAGAAACTTCCGGGCCATATCCCCGGCTTTATACGAGTCATATTTAATTTACTTGATTTACAATTCATTGGATAAATTGAACCTTAACAAGTCCAGTTTATCAATCCCTGACATCAAATGTCAACCTAAACACGAACATTAGATGATTATTAAAAATAATTCGTTCGCTTTTCGATATGAATCTATATAACAAAAAAAGAGATGCCATCAGCATCTCTTAGGTTGAAAATATCATTATTTAACGACAAGGACAGGAATCTTGGCATGCTGTACAACATTATGGCTGACGCTTCCAAGAACGAACTCCCGGATACCGCCTAATCCACGGCTGCCGATTACAATTAAATCGATTTCATTTTGTTTGGCATATTCCAGAATGACTTCAGCAGGAGGACCCTGAATCATCTCAACCCTACCCTTAACCTCCACAACTTTCATCCGTCTTTTAAGCTCTTCTGTCGTTTGCTCAGCCAGGTCATAAATTTCTTTATTAACCGATGCCGGAATAGGAGCAATACCTTCACCAACAAAAAAGCGTGGGAATTCAAATGCATGAACGATATCCAATGTAGCCCCAGGTGTCACCTTCGCAAGTTCTACCGCCCGGTCGAGGGCTTTATTTGAAGCATCGGAACCATCATAAGCCAGTAGAATTTTGGTAAATAACATTTCATACCACCTCATTCTATATGTATTAGGAAGAACTGCAAATCATTAAACCTTTTACCTTTAGAATGAAACGATATCCTCCGCGCATCATTTTTCCATATTATACGTTATGTGGTTTTTTCTCATTTCCATAAATATCCGTAAAGAATAGCATTCAAAAACAAGAGTAACGGCACGCCTATCGTAAAGGACAAATGTCGTGTTTTATGCCTTTTACGGTACATAGCAACCCATACACCCAGCGAACCCCCGACAGCTGCCAATAGAAATAATGTCTTCTCCGGTACACGGTCTTTGCCTAGACGGGCACGTCGTTTGTCCTCAGACATAACCAGATAGGCTATGGCATTTATAAAAATAAACCAGACACACAGCGCGGTCCTCAAGTTGATCCGCACCTCCCATCCCCGGTCAAATCTCTCCATTTGACAGGCATCCATATTTCTACTTTTATTATAAAATTATAAATTCATGAATACAATGAGCCATTGTTACAACACAATGACTCATTGCTGTTCGTGCATACTGTGTTAGAACGTCTTAAGATTCCTGCTTGGAGATTTCATTCAGACTCGGAACATAATCGTTAGCCTTTTTGGGCTTAAGCGTCTTGCTCTCCTCCAAAATGCTTGATTTGTTCTGCTGATTCTCAGTTTTTCTTGCCTTATGATGCGGCACGGCATATCACCTCCTGTTCGTAGAATGAGCCATTCCACGGAAGGTTATGCCCTATATTCTAAGTACCGGGATATTCGTTCGGTCCCCAGGAACTAGACAGACTACTCAGATTTATTCTTCTCAAGAGCCGCTTTCAGAAGCTCTCCAAGATTGGAGCCTATGGATTCCTGTTTGCTGTACTTCTGGACCAGCTTTCGTTCCTCACGCTTATTAACATGCTTGCTGTCCTTGTTCAGCGTTTCGGTAATTCCGCAGCCAAGACACTGCACATACAGCCCGGCTTTACCTTCCTTCATCTCCATCTTCTTATGGCACTGTGGGCAGCGGCGGTTGGAAAGTCTCTTCTCACCGGAACGCTTGTAGCCGCAATCCTCGCTCGGGCATACGAGCAGCTTCCCTCGCTTTGTCTTCTTCTCCAGCAGTCTTGTGCCGCAATCCGGACAATGGCTGTTCGATACATTATGCGGCTTGTACTCCGCATCACTTCCCTTGACACCAGCTACCAGCTCCTTCGTCATATCACGAATGCCTCGAAGGAATGGATCTGCCTTGCCCTGACCCTTCGCGATCCGCTCCAGCTCCGCTTCCCAGAGGGCTGTAAGCTCGGGAGTTCTCAGCGCCGGAGCGACCAGGTCAATCAGCTGCTTCCCTTTACCCGTTGGGTGCAGTGAAGCTCCCTGACGTTCGATGGTATCGGAGCTTACAAGCTTCTCAATAATGTCCGCCCGTGTTGCCGGTGTTCCGAGGCCATGCTTCTCCATCTGGGATAACAGTGCTGCCTCAGTGTAACGTTTAGGCGGCTGAGTCCGGCCTGGCTTTACAATACAGCGGCGAACAGTGACCTTCTCTCCTTGAGTAAGCTCCGGAAGCAGCTTCCCTGATGATCCTGTACCATTGGAATCCTGGTTGTCATCGTCACCCTCATCGTCGAAATCGCCGCCATATACCTCGCGCCAGCCGCTGTCTTTCACGGTTGTTCCCTTGGCACTAAAGGTCTCTCCCTCAATCTGAACCGTAACCGATACCGCATCATATTTCGCTGGCGGGTAGAATAAGCTGATGAACCGGCGTACGATCAAATCGTACAGCTTACGTTCATCTGTACTTAACTTGTTCAGCAGTACGGTCTCTTCTGTCGGAATAATCGCATGGTGATCCGTAACCTTGCTGTCGTCCACCACCCGTTTTCCAGGCGACAGGCTCTTGCGGAGCAGCGGACGGGCAAGTGCAGCATAAGGTCCAACCGCAACGCTCTCCAGGCGTTCTTTCAAGGTAGAGACCATGTCAGAGGTAAGATACCGGCTGTCCGTACGCGGATAGGTGACGAGCTTGTGCTGTTCATACAGCTTTTGCAATACGTTAGACGTTTGTTTGGCCGAGAATCCGAAACGCCGGTTCGCATCGCGCTGCAGTTCTGTCAGATCGTACGCCAGCGGATGGGGCTCAGACTTTTCAGTTTTCTTAACGCTCGTAATCACACCTGTTCGGCCGTCCAGCTTCTGCTTCAGCTTCTCGGATTGACCTTTATCAAAAATTCGTCCATCCCCGCTGGAAGCACGCCATGAAGCTTCAAATGAACCTAAATCGACGCTGATCGTATCATACTCCTGGGAACGGAAGCTTGTAATTTCCTTTTCCCGCTCCATAATCATGCCAAGCGTTGGAGTCTGAACACGCCCCGCCGATAACTGGGCATTGAATTTGCAGGTTAAAGCACGAGTCACATTCAGCCCTACCATCCAGTCAGCCTCCGCCCGGCAGCGGGCGGATTCATATAATCGATCGAACTGGCTGCCAGGCTTAAGACCAGCAAAGCCTTCCTTAATCGCCTTATCCGTCTGGGAAGAAATCCACAAGCGCTTAAACGGTTTATTCCATTTCGCCATATTCAATATCCAGCGGGCAAGCAGTTCTCCTTCACGCGCCGCATCCGTTGCAACGATTACTTCGCTGATATCCTTGCGTTTAAGAAGCGCCTGCACCGCCTTATATTGATGACTTGTCTCCCGCAGTACCTTGTGCTTCATCTTGTCCGGCAAGATCGGCAAATCCTCCAAGGCCCATGTTTGATATTTATGATCATAATCTTCAGGCTCTGCCAGTCCCACCAAATGTCCCAGCGCCCAAGTAACAACATACTTCGGTCCTTCAAAATAACTCTTATGCTTCTCGCGGCTCCCCATAACCCGTGCAATTTCTCTTGCAACCGACGGCTTCTCCGCCAATACTAATGCTTTCATAGCCCTCCCCTTTCTCTTGTACTGCTATTATACCCTCCCTTCTATTTATCCACAAAAAAACAGGCTTTCCAAAGGGCTGCTTGCCAATGGAAGCCTGTATGTTTGTACTATTTTGCCTTATTTATCATCGTCCTCGTTAACGTAACGTCCCTGCTCCGGCACTGCCAATCGGTCGAAGTCCCGCGCCAAAATCTGAAGCGCATCTGCCAGCTCATTGCCTGACATAGACACTCCGTGCCCAGTGACTGCGATCTGCGGGTTGAGTGCTGCGAGCCTTCTGACCGATTCCCTGGCTGCATCCCAATCCGGCGTAAAATAGGTTGGCGGGCCATGCAGCTCCTTCTCCTGAGTCATTACAGACAGAGCCGATTCCTGCTTCACCGTAATAACGGCATCTCCCGCAATGAGCGCCCCGTCCTCATTACGAAACAAGGATACCTGACCGGGACTGTGGCCCGGGGTAGGAATCCACCGCCATTCCGGAAGCCCTGGAACGGTTCCGTCTTCCGGAAGCGGATAGATTCTTGAACCCAGATTTATTCCTTTATGGGGATACATCGGTGCAACACGGGCCATCAGCCCACCCCCGACGGAAGGGTCACCCGGCGGATAATCCGCTTTTCCTGTCAGGTAAGGCATTTCAAGCGGATGAGCGTATACCGGGACGTTCCAGCGGTCCGCAAGCTCTTCCACATTGCCAACATGATCGAAATGCCCATGAGTCAGAGCAATGCATTTTGGCGGACGACCAAATCGTTCCTCCGCCGTTGCTGCTATAGAATTCGCAAATTTTCCAAGGCCGGTATCTACAAGAACCCAATCACCTTCAGCTGGAGAACCGACCATCTGTACATTAACCATCACAGTGCGCAAGGAGAGAATATCAGAAGTAACCTCTTCCTTCTCCACGGCACCTGTCTTGAACATACTGTGTTCGTTCATATTTACATGCCTCCATTCACCCTTGAAATTTCGCCCTTATATTAGTATACCCACTAGCAAAAATTTCAAAGGATGAAGCAGAAACTATTCAATAATAGCAGCCTCAAAAAAGTTTGTCCCTTTAGGAGATACCCCCTGGATATATACCTCTGTTCCTTCCCCCTGAGAACGCCGCAGCATCATCTCGTCATTTCGTCTGGCTTCATGATGATAAGTAATCTTGAAACGGGTGACGTGTTTGTGCTCCAATTCTTCCTCGGTCAACGTATCCCAGCATAAATCGGCATAACGTGCATTATTCAAGTGACCATTACTGTCAAGCCCGCTATACCGAACAGTATGGACATATACATCCTCTAACTTGCTTCCTTCCGGAATGATTGCCTTGTCTAAAGAGATGCCTACGGACTCTTCATGAACAGGCACGGGATAAGGGAAAGCCGAAGGTCTCATTATTTTTCGTTTATGTATGTCCACTAAAGCCCACACTGAACTTGCTGCGCCGATCTCCTCATGTTCAGCATTATACAGACGATAATCGCGATGCCAAAGTGCGCCCTTAGAGCCCCTGCTCCACGTAGCAATCTCAATGGTGTCGGTATACCGCGGCAAGGAGGTCATCTGCACCTCCAATGTAATGAGCATCCACCCCATGCCTTGCTCCACCATCTGTTCTCTGCTGACACCCAATGCTTCAATATGCCCGTCTGCAGCACGCTGCAGGATATTAAGCAGTGAAGACCAGCGAATGTTGGATTTATAGTCAACCGCATCCGATTGTACAGTCATCGTCTCTGTCCATTTTGCAATCATAAAGTATGCATCTCCTTTAAGCATGAAGCGAATATGTAATAAATATCCCAAAATTGCTGCCTATCATTACCGCAGATCATTCCATCATAAACAATCATCGGCCTATTTTCAAAAAACTATGCGGATTTACTTCGTATAAAGAAACGCTATAATTAGTGAATACGAATAATTCATTTATAGAGGTGAAGTTGATGCACCGAAGTGTTTTGGACGAGCTTCAATTACAATATCACGCCCTCTCTCAGAAAGAGAAGGAAATCGCAGACTATATCGTCCAGCATAAAAGCTCTATACAGAATATTAACATACGTGAATTGGCTGACCATACACATTCATCCACCTCAACGATCACCCGATTCTGCAAAAAAATTCACTGTGAGAGCTTTGTCGATTTCAAAATTCGGCTGAGCAGAGAGGCTGACAAGCCTGCAGGGAACCACAACAGCTTCACACAGATACAGAATATTTACAATGAAATCATTAATTCCACGGCAGATATGATGCACGAGGATGACTTTGAGCTTGTGGTGCAGAAGATTAAAAAAGCGAACCGTGTCCAGGTATACGGGCTTGGGAGCTCTGGATTATCAGCACTGGAATTCAAATACCGGCTTATGCGAATGAACATCACGATTGATGCTATGACCGATTCCCATATGATGATTATGAGCGCAGCACTATTGAATGAGAATGATCTGATCATTGGATTATCCAATTCCGGACAAACCTCCGAAATTATCGAAGCTATGCGGATCGGAAAAAAGAACGGTGCTGCCACAATCAGCATCACGAACTATAAGCATACGTCCCTTACTGACGTTTCGGATATTTCTTTATACACACCAAGCCTGCACCGAATGGGTGATACCCAATTCATTAACAGCCAACTGGCTATTATATATGTCCTTGATGTGCTGTCCATGCTTCTGCTGAATGATAAGACACTGCTCAAAAAACGTCAGGACACAATCGAAACGCTGTATTATTCTTTAAACGATGATCACCAAAATAATTAAACCGCACATATATCAGCATATAAAAACGGCTTAGTCTCCCTTAATGGAAGGCGCAGCCGTTTTTGTTCAACCTGGTATTTATTTATAGCTAAGACTGGATATGTTTCACGAATCTCTCGGTAATTTGTTGTGGTCTTGTGATGGCACCACCGACAACCACACAATATACGCCCAGCTCAAGACAGCGTTTTGCCATTTCCGGAGTTAATACATTCCCTTCCGCAATTACAGGTGTTTGAACAGCTGCAATAACGCTCTTCAACAGTTCGAAATCATTATCATACATCTTCTGTCCTGCTGTGTGCTCGGTATACCCGATCAATGTAGTTCCAATTAAATCAAAACCGAGCTTCTCCGCTTTCATCGCTTCTTCTACCGTTGAAATATCTGCCATGAGCAGCTGTTCAGGGTATTTCTCTTTAATCTGACGGATCAGCTCCGGCAACTCTAATCCACCCGGGCGAATGTCTTTAGTCGCATCCAGTGCTATAATATCCGATCCTGCACTTACCAACTCCTCAATCTCTTTCATAGTTGGCGTAATATATACTTTTGAATCCGGATAGTCCCTTTTTACAATCCCGATCACAGGCAGATTTACTAGTGATTTAATTTCCTTAATGTCCACTGCAGAATTAGCTCGTATTCCTACAGCTCCGCCTTCACGTGCAGCTACAGCCATTCTTCCCATAATAAAAGGGCTGTGCAGCGGCTCGTTCTCCAAGGCCTGACAAGAAACAATGAGTCCACTACTTAAACCAAGCGCTTCCAAGCGTGCTTTTGTCATCTTTAAGACACTCCCATGTATTCAAGAAATTATTATAACGATCATTCATAGAAAACAGATTTCAATATCAATATATATCACGAAAGTCATTTTCGTCAATTGATTAATAATATGAATAATTCACTTCGTCTTTGTATATAAACCCAAAAGTTCATCGACCTTTTTGGCAGATGGAGATGATTTACTTATTGTATTAAAAACAAGGCACGGTTTAAAAATCCTTACTTTGGTTAATAGTAAAGCACAAACAAATAAATTATTTTACGAGGTGATTAACATGAGTTTTCTTTGGTCATTAATTATTGGTGGTATCATTGGATGGATCGCAGGCCTGATTATGGGTCGAGACATTCCTGGCGGCGTTATTGGTAACATCATTGCCGGTTTCGTAGGTGCATGGCTAGGTGGATTGCTGCTTGGATCATGGGGCCCTGAAATTGGAGACTTCTACATTATCCCTGCATTGATCGGTTCCGTAGTGCTTGTATTTATCGTGAGCCTGATTATGGGATCGATGAGAAAGAATCGTTCTTAATCGAACGCACACTGTAGTTTGACACATAAGAAAAAATAACAATGCCAGCACACCCCCTCACGGAGCTGCTTACTTACGCAGCACACCCCGTGAGGGGGTGTGTTTTTTAGTGAGAAACAACCCCGCTTAAACAGCCTTCGTCAATTTAATACAGCCTCCCTGTATTCAGTAGGTGTCCGGCCGGTTATTTTTTTAAAAACCTGAGTAAAATATCTTGGGTCCTGATAACCGACAAGCGGCGCGATCTGATATACTTTGACACTCGTATTTTTTAAGATAGACTTCGCCTTTTCAATCCGGTATTCCGTTAAATATTCAAGAAAAGTGTACCCGGTCACCTGTTTAAACAACGTGCAAAAATGGCTGATACTGAGACCGGCTGCTTCAGCTGCTGCTTCTATGCTTAGATCCTGCTGATAATGACCGGATATATACGCCTTCGTTTTCCCTATAATGGTATCGGCATGTTCCTTCGGCTGATGTCCCTGACTGCATTCCTTCATCCAGCGGCTGAGACTGGTCTTGAGCACGATCATCATATCCTGCAGCGTGGAGGAAGCCTGAATGCCCTGAAGCGTTTGTTCCATATCTCCTTCCTGAAGGACTCCCCAATGTTCAAACTGGCGGTACAGCACCACCATTAGCTGGGACAGCATTCGTTCCGTATTATCCCTGGAAAGATTATGACATTCAAAATAGTCCTTGAGCTGATCCCAAAGCTCCTGAGTTTTACCCAGGTTCAGCGTTCGCACGCTCTCCAGCATGGCCGTTTCAAGCACTTTTGGATACTTGGCTTCTCTGGTATCGGCTGATGTAGTTGCAAAATAAACCCCTTCGGGTCCCGCATAAAACCGCTGATACAGCGCTTCAACGGCTGATTCATACAGCTCTGCCAGCCGGTCCATCCCCGCTGCGCTCATGCTGAAGCCGATTGATGCGGACAGTTTGGTGTTATCCTTGATCAGACGGATGACCTCCCGGCCGAGATGCTCCTGCTTTTCCTTCATTGATGCCGGAAAGAGCAGCACCCACTCTCCGCTGCGGAATGGAAATACGGTGAGACCTCCATTCAGCACCGACCATTCCTCCAAAATATTGCGGATGGCAAACAACCAAAGCCTTTTCTCCTCCATGCCCCACTGCCCGCCCAGCTTCATATACTGATCCAGCTGAAGCACGGCCATATAGTATCCCTGATCCAGCTCGCTTTGCTCCAGCCACTGCATATGCTGCAGAGAGCTTCGGCTGCCTTCAATAATTTCCGTAAACATGCGTTCCCGTGCCAGCATTGACAGCACCTGAATGGAGTGCAGCAGCTTATCGTTGTCATCCTGTTTTTGCAGAACCGTTGTGGCCCGTTTGACCGTTTCCGTCAGCTCATCATGATCAATCGGCTTCAACAGATAATCGAAGGCCCCTTCCCGCAGAGCCTCCCTGGCATATTCGAACTCCCCGTAACCGCTGATAAAAATAAACAGCAGCTGCGGATGTTCGTTCATCACTTCTTTCATCAACGTGATCCCGTCTATACCGGGCATTCGGATATCACTGATAATGATATGAGGCCGGGTCTCATTGACCAGAGCCAGTGCTCCTTCGCCATTACGCGCTTCTCCTGCAATACAGAGGGAGAGCTCCTCCCACGGAATCGCCACTTTCAGGCTGCGTAATATGACCGGCTCGTCATCCACCAAAATAACCCGGTACTTATCCTTATCCATTCCCATGTTCCACATTTCCCTCCGCTTCGTCAGAACCTGCATTGTCCCTCAGCCTCCAATATCGCTCTGAGGAATTCTGAATTTGTTCCAAAGCCTCTGCCGCCCCGATATTTCCCTCCAGCATATTTGCAAGCACCTCTAGAAAGGTTTTATTCAATTCCGGCGAAATGACGTTGTCATAGGGTAAAAAGCTGGACGGACTCTGCTCCATTAGGCGAATCACTTGAGCAAACACTGGACCTGTGCGATTGGAATCATAATCAATTTTCATGGAAGGAATACGAAGCCCTTCATAAACGATCCGCGTCTGAACTTCTTCCGTATACAAATCCTCCAACAGCTCCAGAGCTGCCGCTTTTTTGGAGTCATTAAGATCGGATGACAGGCCGATGCCAATGGTATAACCTCCTGCCATAGAGCGACCCTCCCCCTCTGTCAGGACTGGAAATGGAATCACCCCCACCTCCTCCTGGAACCTTACACTGCCGCCCTTACTTCGAAAAAGGTTGATATCCCAGTTGCCATTCAAATACATGGCCGCTTTTCCTTCCGTAAACAACTTTACCGCTTCCTCAGTCGACAGGGTATTGGATGAGGGGCTGAAGCTGCCCTCTTTGATCCATAACTCCAATTGGCGTAAGGCCTCTTCATACCCCGCGTTCCGAAAGCTGACTTGCTCTTCCCCCCATGCCAATTTCTGAATCAGCTCCGGGCCCGCATAACGGTCCATTACATATTGTGCGAATATGGCCGCCGGCCAGCGCTCCTCATTGCCCAGTGCAAAAGGAATGATGCCGTTCGCTTTTAATACCCGTACCGCTTCGTTTAATTGATCCAGCGTTTCCGGAGGAGGAATATTCAGACGATTAAAAATCGTTTTATTATAATAAAGCGGCTCTGCATGACCTTCTAATGGCAGACCATAGATGCCTTCGTCAAACGTCCACAGGCTTAGGTCTTGAAATTGCAACTTCAGCCTCTTCCTCTCCAAGAACTCCGTTAAATCCATCAGCCTGTTGGAGCGAACATAAGGTTCAATTTCCGCACCTCCAAACAAGACAAACATGTCAGGCGGTGTCCCGGTCACCATCTCGCTTTTCAGCTTCAACTCACGATGGCTCGTCTGGTCTACACCCTCAAAGTTAATCTTGATATTCGGATGTGTCTCCTGATATTTTCGAACAACGCTCTCTACGATCTCAAGCACCTGCCGGTCATGCTCACGGTTCCAGAAATGGCGGAAGCTCAAGGTGATTTTCTCGGCCTGCTCCTCTTCCAGCGGACTCCGGTTTTGCGTCAGGGCCCACATAACCGTTATTCCAAGGAGGCAGACATACAGAATGATCCATCCCCAATTCACCAGTCGTCTCCAGTTCATTCTGATCCTCCCTTATGACAAAATCTTTGGTATGCGGATCCGGATCGTCGTCCCATATCCGGCCGATGAGCAGATCATGATGCCGTATCGACTGCCGAACCGAAGAACCAGCCGCTCATGTACATTTTTCAATCCGACACCATTCTCACGGTATTTTTTCATCTGGCTTTGTTCCTGCTGCCACAGCTTCAAGAGCGTCTGCGGGTCGAAGCCCGGTCCATTGTCCGCAACGTCAATCAGCAGATCCTCACCGGATTCGCTGACGCGGATTGAGATCATCCCGCTTTCCTGCATCGGTTCAATGGCATGGTATAAAGCGTTTTCTACAATGGGCTGCACAATAAGCTTTTGAGTTAAATAATGCTTCAGGTGCTCCGGTAAATGGATCTCATAGTCAAACCGTTCCTCAAAACGGAATTTCTGAATATTCATATAATGCCGGACATGCTCAAGCTCCATGCTGAGCGATATAAGTTCCTGATTTTCACTGATACTGATGCGGAGCAGCTTACCGAGGGAGATGACCATTTTGCTGATATCCTTATTCCCTGCAAGCACGGCCATCGAATTGATAGACTCCAGTGAATTGTAAATAAAATGAGGATTAATCTGCGCAACGAGGGCCTGAAGCTCCGCTTCTTTTTTACGGCCCTGCTCGGTCTCCACCTGCTGCAGTAACTCCTTGATCTGGGTGCTCATCCGGTTGAAGCCGTCGATGAGAAGGTCGGTCTCGTCTTCCGCTTTCTGCTGCAAGGGTATAGGAAAGAAAACTCCCTGCTTCACACGCTTCATGCCGTTTACCGCGCTGATAATACTCCGCACCATCCGACGTACGAAAAAACGGTCAAACAAAAACGCGGACAGCAGCGATAATGCCCCCAAAATCAAGGCAATATTTCGAATCGATACCGATTCGGAGGCGATCAGCCGGTTCGGCGTAATAGCGGCAAGATACCAGTTTTTAAGATGTGAGGGCATATAGGTGATGAGCGATTTCTCACCCAAATATTCATCCACGTAGTATCCTTTACCTTGAGAGAAACCGTTCTGTAAAAAAGGAAATTCCGTGTATTCCCCGATACGTTCTCCGGATTTATCAAACACAATGCTTCCCTCTTTGTTCACAAGAAGGATGTCGCCCTGCTTCAGGGTTGCCGCATCCCAAAATACCTGCTCGAGCAGTTCAGGCTTGATGTAGATGACGAGTACACCGATGTCTTCCAGCGAATAATAATCCTTAATCACCCGGGACTGGATGAGTAAAGGTAAGCCCTGTCGTCCCGCCGGACCCGCCCCTCC
>NZ_CDSE01000021.1 GCF_001373415.1 Paenibacillus dakarensis
CCCCTGACACCGCCGCTCTTTGCTTTTCTTCATTAAACGGGCTATCATTCGCGACCAAGGAGCTTTCCGCTACCGGCCGAATACGACGCCGATCCGTCCATCCTCGATGCGGACCTCGTAGGTCTTCACCCGCACCCGGTCACTGAACAGCGACTTGCCGGTTTTAATGTCGAATTCCCATCCGTGCCAGGGGCAGCGGATGATTTCACCCTGCTTAGCGTAATCATACTGATACACATCTGAGGGCAGGTTGGTGCCGGAGACATACCCGGCACACATGGGCGCCCCCTGATGCGGGCAGTAATTGTTGAGCGCATAAAACTCGCCGTGAATGCGGTAGATGCCGATTTCCCGGCCCTCCAGCTGCACGACAATGTGCCCGCCTTCGGGAACTTCGGCTGTGTCTGCCACCATGTGAACCGCCATGTTCTCCCTCCGTGGTTACAATTTGTACAGCTTCTTCGCATTTTCATAGAAAATTTTGCGTCTCGCTTCCGCGGTGAGCTTGCGCAGGATCATCCCCGGGTCGTCAAAATCCCAATGCGGATAATCGCTGGAATACATCAGAATATTCTCCGCATCAAACATGTTAAACAGATCAACCAAATGCTGCGGATTGTCCGGCTCCTCGATCGGCTGGGTCGTCAGGTAGCAGTGGTCGCGGATATACTCACTCGGCATCCGCTTAAGCCACGGCACGGTGGATCGCAGTGCCTTGTAGTTCTTATCCAGCCGCCACATCAAGGGAGGCAGCCAGGACACGCCGCCTTCCACCAGCACAAGCTTCAGGCCGGGATACTTCACGAACACACCCTCGGTCACAATGCTCACCAGATGAGCCATAAACGTCTGTGACAGGTTCGTGTGCCACTCGATATACCGGGCGGGATAACCGACCGCGGTCGGTGCCGTAGAACTGCCTGCACCCTCGGCTCCCGGGTGAATTGCCACCGGAAGTCCGTTCCGCTCGGCCGCTTCATAGATCGGATGATAATAGCGGTGTCCGAGCGGGGAGCGGGCTGCGCTGGAGATAATCACCTCGACGATGTCGGGATGACCCGCCACGCGATCAATCTCCCGGGCGGCAAGCACCGGGTCCAGTGTGGACACGGCAGCAGCTCCCTTGAAGGATGGATGCCGGCCGAGCCACTCGTTGATCAGAAAATCATTGTACGCCGAGCAGATCGCTGCCGCGAAATCCGGATCATGCGTCGCCGAAATATTGTAGACAACACCTGTCAGCACGGCGAATTCCACCTCATAAGGCTCAATCAATTGCTTGATTATAAGCTCCGGATCGGAACCGGCTTTGCCGCCTTGCGGCGGGATGGCGTCCTTCTTCATGACACCGACCGGGGAATAATATCCGGAGCCCGCCCAGCCCACGCCGGAGCGCGCCACCCGGGAGCGCCAGGGCTCGGGCAGATAAGGAATAAGTGCGGCGTCGTCCTGCTCGTTATGGATGTCCGTATCGATGATTTTCATGCGTTCTTTCATGTTGGCCCCTCACTTTCGAGGTGATTTGGTTACTTCTTGCCGTAGGTGCGGTTGTAGGCTGTATTGTACATATTCAACAGGTCGTCGGAGCCAAGCTTCTTGGCATCGTCCAGGAACTGCTTGTAAGTCTCATCATTGATTGGCGTCTTGCCGGTAACAAATTCTGTCAGGCGCTGTTCCAGGAATTTATTCAGGTTGTTCAGCTTGGATTTCTCCAGCTCAAGCTCTTCCTCGGTCTTGACAATCTGCTTCGGCGCCGGGATGATGAACGGCTCGTAGCGCTTGTTGATGTCCTTGCTCTTGTCGCTCAGGCCGCGCTCCCACACCTCGCGGGATTTGGCGTTGTTCAGTGTGATCAGGTCATACCAGACGCCCCATTCCTTGCGGAGCGTATTGAACGGCGAGGTGCCGAATTCCTTCATGTATACCGGCTTGCCGTCTTCCATGGTGTAGGTCTTGCCCTCGATGCCGAGGGACAGGTAGTTCGAGCCCTCCTCACTGACAAGGAAGTCCATAAATTGAACTGCTCTTTCCTTATCCTTGACCTTCGCCGATATTGCACGGCCGGAGCCCCCGATTACCGGACGGGAATACTGGTAGTTCTTAATACCGTCTGCCGCAAACAGCGGGAGGGCATCCAGTTCATAATCAGCGATGCCGGCTTTGCGTGCCTTATCAACGAGCGACTCGAGGTCGGCTTTCCAGAAGTACGTAACCAGCGACTTGCCGGTCAGTATCCGCTCTTCCCACTGGGCCTGTGTCAGCATCCAGAATTCGGGATCCAGCAGCTTTTCGGAATACAGCTTGTTCATGAACACCAGGGCATCCTTGTAGCCGTCATGATACGGTGCGAACGCATACTGGTCCGTTGTCGGGTCGATGTTATAAAAGCCCTGGATGCCGGTAAATGCCCGGCCCATGACCGTATACAGTCCTGTGTCGCCTATGATTGCGTTGTTAATGAGCGGGTAGGATTTCGGCTCTTTTTCCTTGAAATCCTTCAGCAACTGGTAGAACTCATCAACCGTAGTCGGCTCTTTCAGGTTATATTTATCGAGCAGATCCTTGCGCGTGTACCAGATGAAGTTGAAGCCTTTGCCTGCGGCATCTCCCTCAATGACGGGAACGGTGTAAATGCCGCCGTCCGAGCCGGTGGCGACCGCCTTGGCCTCAGGGTAGTCCTCGTAGAATTTTTTCAGATTAGGGGCCTTATCCAGATAGTCGTTCAGATTCAGAAAAACCTTCTCGGGACCGTGCTCCCGGCCCTCCTGGTTATCTACCTGCATGAAATCGGTGACGGAATTGGTGGCGATCATGATCTGCTTCTTCTCCGCCAGTCCTTCCTGGCTGACAATGTTGAATTTGATGCTGACGCCGGTTTTCTTCTCGATTTCCTTAAAAATCTCCCAGTCCTCCCGCACCTTGCCCTCGACCCGGTCATACACGAGCCAGGAGAAGGTGACCGGCTTGTTCGGATCGTTCCCGCTGGACCCGCCGCTGGAGCAGCCTCCGGCGATCAGCCCGGTAAGCATGCAGAATATTAAGACCCCAATCCATTTCCTCTTGTTCACGATTCAGCCTCCCTTTTTTCTTATCAAAAATCATTTCTATATAGCCATAGATTGCGGACAATCTAGAACTATCCCTTGATGCCTCCAATCATTGCTCCCTGTACAAAATACTTCTGAACGAACGGATATACACAGAGAATCGGCAGCGTCGCAATGATAATGATGGCGTATTTCAGCGTTTCCAGGTGGGTCAGGTCGCCCTCGCCCTGCACGTTCGTGCCGGCGACGAGAATGTTGCGCAGCATGATCTGCAGCGGATAGAGGCTGCGGTCGTTCAGGTAGATCAGCGCATCGAAGAATGCGTTCCACTGGTTTACCGCCGTAAACAGCCCGATGGTCACCATAACCGGCATGGATAAAGGAAGCACGATGCGCAGCAGTACCTGCAGCGAACCGGCACCGTCAATCGTAGCGGCATCCTCCAGCTCCTCGGGCAAGCCCTCGAAGAAGGTCCGCATGATGAACAAATACCATGTACTTACCAGTGAGGGCAGAACGATGGCCCATATCGAGTTCAGCAGTCCGAGCTTCTGGACAACGAGAAAGGTCGGGATCATGCCGCCGCCGAACAGGAGCGTAAACGCGGCGAGCAGCAGGATGGTGCGGCGTCCGGGCAGCCATTTTTTGGCGAGGGGATAGGCCATCATGGACGTGACCAGCAAGGTCAGCACGACCTGGGTAGCTGTGTAGCGGATCGTGTTCCAGTAGCTCACCCAAAGATCCGGATTGTAGATCAGCTGATCATAGGCAATAAACGTAATCTGCTTCGGCCAGAGCAGTACATCCCCGCTTGCGACCAGCGCGTTGTTCGAGATCGAGGCGGAGAATACATAGACCATCGGGTAGATCATGATGATCATGAGCAGAATCATCAGGATAACGTTGAAGACATCAAATATGCGGGAGCCGAGGCTTTGTTTAATTTTCATACACTTTCCTCCTTATGCCTTCTTACCATAGGCTGGTTTCCGAGTGTTTCCGCACGATCCGGTTCGCGGTGACGATCAGAATGAGGCCGATGACCGACTGGAACAGCCCGACCGCCGTAGCGAAGCTGAAGTCGGCATCCAGAATTCCGCGCCGGTAGACGAATGTGTTGATGACGTCGGAGGTTTCGTAGTTCATGGAGTTGTAGAGCAGCAGGATTTTTTGAAAGCCGGATTCCATGAAGTTGCCCAGCGTCAGAACGAACAAAATAATCATGACCGGCAGCATGCCCATAAGCGTAATATGGCGCATCTGCTGAAAGCGGTTGGCCCCGTCCATTTTGGCAGCTTCATAAAGCGTCGGGTCAATGCCTGCAATCGCGGCCAGATACAGGATGGTGCCCCAGCCGACCTTCTGCCAGATTTCCGAGCCGACGTAGATCGTCCGGAACCATTCGGGCGTCCCGAGAAACGAGATCGGCTCCATATCAAACACCCGTACAAGAAAATGATTCACGACCCCTGTGGTCGGAGACAGGAAGGTGACCAGGATGCCCGCGATAACGACCGTGGACAGGAAATGCGGCATGTAGCTGATGCTCTGGACGATTCGCTTGAACAATTTCCCTTTCAATTCATGGAAGAGCAGGGCCAGAATAATCGGCGTCGGAAAATGAAACAGGAGATCGTACACGTTCAGCATGATCGTATTGCGGATTAGCTTCCACGAGTCCGGCGTCACATAGAAGAATTCGATAAAATGCTTCAGCCCGACAAACTTGCTGTCCAGGATGCCCCGGCCGACCGAATAGTCCTGGAACGCGATAACAATGCCATACATGGGGACGTACTTGAAAATAATGTAGTACAGAATTCCGGGCAGCATGAGCAGATACAGCACCTTGTGTTTTTTGAAGAGATTCCAGCGATAGGCGCGTTTGGACACGGACGATGACCTCCTTGTGAACAATCCTCTTTCATCCGGGCAGCTGACAGGGACTGAGGATGTCCTGACACCCGGATTTACTGAAGCGCTTACAAAAATATTGGTCTTACTATATCCAACCGGAAAGCGGGCGTAAAGCGCGATTATTTAGAGGATGATCTCATTTTTGCATAGGCTGTCAGGACTGGGCTAAAGGGGCTGTGGATGGAAAAAAAGGAGACTCCGGAAAAAACGGAATCTCCCTGTTATGACTGTAGCTACTGGTGAAGTGCCCGGTATTTGGCGGGGGTGATGCCTTCATATTTACGGAATACACGGATAAAGGAGTTGCGGCCCCAGTAGCCGACCTTCTCGGCAATGTCGTCGATTCTCAGATCGGTTTCCAGCAGCATCTCCTTGGCTTTCATCAGGCGGTAGCGTGCGATGTACTCCACGTATTTTTCCCCGACCTGCTCCTTGAAGGTGCGGCTGAAGTGCCCGACGGACATGTTCAGCGAGGCGGCAAAATGCTCAATCGACAGCTCCTGGTCATAATGCTGGTGGATGTAGTCCAGAATGCCTGAGAATTTGCCGGGGCCTGTGTCCTCCGCCGCTTCGGGGGCGGGAAAGAGGAAAGCGTGAATGTCCCGGAAGAGATTGTTCACCTCATCGATGGTCATGCAGCGGTTCAGCTTGTCGAACAGCCCGGCGTAAAAGGGAACGTTGAAATCCTTGCGCTCCGCTTCTGCCGCACGGATCCATGTGTTCAGAATATCAGCGCACAGCTGCTTTACCTGCACGGCTGTCGCGTTCAGCCTGACCCCTTCCTCCAGAATGGCAAAAGCCGACTGCAGCACCTTGTCGTACTCGCGCGTCTTGCACTGATTCAGCATCCGGTTCACTTCCTGTACGGTCAAAAAGCTGTCAAACCGCTGGGACTCCGGGCTCGTTGACGGACTGCAGATTTCCACCCCGGAATGAAGCCGCCGGCGCTGCAGCAGCGATACGGCGTGCTCGTAGGAGAGATGAAGCTCCTCCACGGTCTGGACGGTGCTGCCAATACCGATGGTTGCTTTGAAATAGTTCGCATAAAGCTGCAGCGCCAGCTTGACGAGATCTGCCTCCTCTTCGGGATGGAGCTGCAGAAACGGGTCCTGGTGGATCACACAGGCCAGGGTGTCCGGCTTCGTCTGGCACAGCCACAAGGAAGCAGGGACCAGTCCGCGGATGCGCTCCTTCAGCTCTGCCATCAGAAAGGATTTGGAGGATTCGGACAGCTGTTCGTACTCCACCTCGTAATGCAGCGCGATGCAGAGGACGGTGCGGGCGGCCTTGCGGCTGTATGGGAAGCTGATTTCGCGGGCATAGGTCTCGATGGAGAGGGCATCGCGGTACTGGCCCTGCAGGATTCTGGCGATAAAATGCTCATGGACAATCGGCATCATTCCGCTGACCAGCTGCGACAGCTGCTCGTTCTCCGATACAATCAGCTTGGAGTAACGCTTGATCACGTCAAAATCGTTGTCCCCTGCGTGCAGCCGTTCTTCCTCAGAACCCCGCGCTTTCAGCCCTTCCTTGATCTCCATGACCGGCGTATAAATCCGGCGGCTTAAATGGTATGACACGATGCTGCCGATGAGGACGAAGAAGAACAGGAAGCCCCAGCACACCAGGCGCGTAATATGCGCGGGCTTCATGAGGGTCTGCATATCGATCATGCTGAGATAGGACCAGGCATCGTCAAAATGGGAGGGAACGAGAGAGACGGCTTTGTTTTCGGCGACGTTGAAGCTGGCGCTTCGGTTGTCAGGCTGGAGTGGAAGGGATGCCAGATCGACCTCCGTCATCGCCCCGGAGCGGCTGAGCACACGTCCGTCGGTGCCGACGATGGCCGTGCCGGCCACCCAGTCTTGTTCGACATGGATGAGCTGCTGCAGCATGCTCTGGTTCAGGTTGACGACCAGGTACACCTCGGGCGAGACGGTATTAAACGGATAGCTCATCAGCACGGGGAGGTCGGAGCCTTGAGGCTCTGAGAAGCCCATCATTTTTTTGCCCTCCAGATCTGTGGAGAAGAGAGCCTGCTCCCTGGAATCCAGCGGGTACCGGATATTGAAGTAGTAGCCCTTGTTCGTGTACATATCGCCATCAATAATCAGATCATGATTGGCAAACACCAGATACGCCTTCGACACCAGCTCGCTCGACTGCAGCTTGACGAGCTGCTCGCGGAGGCTCTGGATCATTTCTGAGCGGTGGCTGCCGTCTGAAAGGCTGCCAGCTTCTTTTAGCAGGGTGCGGATGTTGGAAGTGTTCAGCATGTTGATCATGTTCGTCCTTAGCGACTGGATCTCTGTATTTGCCTGCTCCGTAAAGCGGCTCATGACGATGTCGCTCAGCTTTCGGGCGTCCTCCTCGATCATGCGTACCACTAGCACATGCGTCAGCACGCTTGCAGCCATCACCGGAATGAGGATCAGCACAAAATAGCTGGCAAAGTGGCGCCAGAACAGATTCGCCCGGAAGGACTTCATTCGGGGAAGAGGTAGCATCGGGACACCGCCTTTCGGAATGGATAATACTTTCAGGATGAGACAAACGGGTATGGAAACCATGAGCGATCCAATTTTAGAAAGCGTTTTCAAAATAACATTATTTGTATTATATTTCGCCCACAATCATTGATCAATAAGGAAACAAAGAAAAAAGGCAAAATTCCGCATGAAAACTCACGAAGAAAAATAAGCTGACCCCTCGCTATTATGATACAATGAACGAAGGTTATGAGCCTGGAATCTATGGATAAGGCTGTCTCCCATTCGCCTTTCATAGAGGCTTGTTTTTATTGTAGTGCTCATTGTGGAAAATCATTCTTAGTTTTTCGCAAAATGTTAATATTTTTCATGAATATTCATCAAAATAGGCGCTTATCAATCGCATCTTGGTGGTATAAAAATGTATGGTCTTGCAGGAATGAGGTCCTCTACATAATAGATGCAACTTTTTAAGCCGCAAATGTGTTAATACTGTATAGATATTTACCATTCGCGCGTAATTATTGCCTGGTCTCGGGGCGGAGCTTGTGGAGCAGATTCAGAGGTTTCCTGGAGACAAGGTTTGTTATATCGGAAAGATGATGAACGGGCTTGTGGCCACTTGGTATATTGTCGTGTAACGGCATAGGGGAGAGGGATCGCGATGGGATTGTTTGATGATGATTTTTATTCAACGAAGGTATCCAAACGTAACAAAAAGTGGAGCGGTAAGCCCCTTGGAGCGATAAAGTGGAGAGCAAGAAGAAGGAAGAGAGGCTTGTCGACATTCCAGATTTCTGCGATCAGTTCTGTATGCAGTGCGCTTATTGCTGTTCTCTTGTTCAGCCTGCTGACTGGAAATCCATCTGCCTCTTCGAAGATGGCCATTACCAATGGTAATCCCGTTGCACAGAGCGAAACAGATCCATATGAACGATTGGTGAATGCGGCAGCGAAGGTTCGTCCTTCGGTTGTCAGCATTATAACCCATAAGGATCCTCAGGCCGCTGTTCCGGAACAGCAGGATGGTGATCAGTCTGAATCAGGGGATTTGAAAGATTCATTGGAGGAATTCGACCTTGGAGAGGATTTCGAATTTGATGACGGCTTTAACTTTGATGAGAACTTCGGCTCAGATGATGCGACTTTAGGGTCCGGCATTATTTTTAAGAAAATCGAGAATAAGGCTTTTGTTATTACGAATAATCATGTCATTGACGGAGCGGATACACTTGAGGTCGTGACGGTGGACGGGGAGACCAAACCAGCTGCACTTGTAGGTACTGACCGCGTGAGTGATATTGCGGTTTTGTCCATTGACAGCAAGGGTATCGGAGAGGTTGCGGAATTTGGGGACTCCTCGAAGCTGCGTCTCGGTGAAACGGTGTTTGCGATTGGAAATCCGCTCGGCTTGGGGGATACCCTGACATCGGGCATTGTCAGTTATACGAACCGTGTGATTCCGGTGTCACTGAATCAGGACGGCGTGTTCGATTGGGAGACGGCGGTCATCCAGACGGATGCGGCGATTAACGAAGGCAACAGCGGCGGGGCGCTTGTGGATCTGAATGGTAAAGTGATCGGGATTAATACAATGAAGATCGCGGATATGGGTGTAGAAGGACTGGGATTCGCCATTCCGGCGAACGATATCACAGATGTGGTGAAGGAGATTATCCTGAAAGGGAAGGTTTCCCGTCCATATCTGGGCGTGTACACTGTTGATCTCAGTAACCCTTATGCGCCGCTCAGCAAGCAGGAGATTAAGGATCTCAAGCTGCCGAGTACAGTAACCGAGGGTGTGGTTGTGCTGGATGCCCTGGGACCTGCGAAAAAAGCCGGGCTGAAGCTGAACGACGTCATTACGAAGTTCAACGGCGAGCCGATTAACACCACGCTTGAACTGCGTAAATTTCTCTATCAGAAAACGAAGATCGGCGACAAGCTGGATGTAACCTTTTACCGCGGCGGCAAGGAACAGAGTCTTAAAGTGGTGCTGGAAGAGAAGCCGGAGGAATGATAAGGAAGGGCGTGTCATGCGCCCTTTTTCTGTTTATAGGGAAGAGTAATGATAAAGAGTAAAAATGTGCAGGATGCTGGATTTTCGGGCGGATGATCTGTATTTTCATCATCGTTTCGGACAAAATCATTTCTTTTTGCCACATTGTGTGGTAGAACAGAAGAGTGGTTAACCTTTATAAAAAGGCACATCAGGATGGCGAATGACAGAAAGGATGCTTATATATGTACGTCGTATGCAAGGAACATGTGGAACTGGCGATCGAGAATTTCGTGGATGAGTATGAGGATGCCCCGGACGTTGTTGATCTGAAGGAGACGGAGTTTTCCAACTGGGACCCACCGGTGAAGTGCGCGGAGTGCGAGAAGCATGCAGAATTTTTGGTTGTGTAGCTGGTCAGGGATATTATCATAAATGGATATGAAAAGGGAAGCGTGAGGAATCACGCTTTTTTTGTTGGATAAAGTAAGAGAAGCAGCGTCACCATGTTAAAATGAACGACAGAACAGGCATAGCATAAGGAGCGATCATACGCGATGAATATACAGATTGTATGTGTTGGCAAGTTGAAGGAGAAGTATCTGGTACAGGGGATTGCTGAATACAGCAAGCGACTTGCACCCTATGTGCGTCTATCCGTGCATGAGGTGCCGGATGAGAAAGCGCCCGAGAACATGAGCGAAGCGGAAATGCGTCAGGTGCAGGAAAAGGAGGGAGCGGGAATCCTGAACCACATTAAGCCGGATGCCCACGTCATCGCCCTCGCGATCGGCGGTCAGCTGTGGTCCAGCGAGGAGCTCGCTGCCCATATCGATAAACTTGGCACCTACGGGACAAGCACCGTCGCTTTTGTCATCGGCGGCTCGAACGGCTTGTCTGATGAAGTGTTGAAGCGCGCCCAAACGAAGCTGAGCTTCGGGCGCATGACCCTGCCGCATCAGCTGATGCGGTTGGTGCTGGTGGAGCAGGTGTACCGGGCGGTGAAGATTAATCGGGGGGAACCGTATCATAAGTAGGGCGAAAAATCCCCCGAAACTATCCCACCAATATCGCCAACTTCCTATATAATGTAATAAGTGCAAGCTGGATTTGCCGCAAGCAGTGCAGAAAATAGAGTTGAAAGTTGAGAATGGTATGCCCAAAAACGATAATATGTTGGCGATTCTATGGTTGCTAAATTCAGGTACTAAAATGACTGCAAAACAGATTTCCGAGAAGCTGGAGATCAATATTAGGACGGTATACCGGTATATCGATGCACTATGTGCCAGTGGAGTGCCAATCATATCTGAATCAGGTCATAATGGCGGGTATAGCTTGTTGAATCAGTTTATCAGAGCACCTCTGCTATTTGATATGGAAGAGAAAAAGGCACTCCTTCATGCTGCGGTTTTTGCAAAAGAAGCGGGGTACCCTTTGAGTGAAGCATTAGGCAGTGCAACTGCAAAGTTAAAAATGTATCAAAATCAGGCGCAAGAAAGTGTACTTGACCGCCATTTAGAAGGATTTGAAGTTATAAATGAGAGACGATCTTCTTCTATTCAGCCCGTATTGGTGGAATTGGAACAAGCTATAGATATTGAATTCTCTGTCGAAATTGATTATCGCTCAAACCGTGACGAACAACCTAAGAAAAGGATGATAGATCCCTATGGGTTGGTTTACTGGAACAATAGATGGTATGTGGTTGCATTTTGTCACTTAAGAAGTGAGATCCGTACCTTTCGAGCAGAGCGGATTGTGGAAATTAAACCTACTCAAAACAAATTTAAGCGTCCCGCGGCCTTTTCACCCCGAGGATTTTTTATGCAAAACCTGCTGCCTGATTTAGATGGCAAGGACAGAATCATTTCTTTAAAGATCGAAGGTAGGTCAAATGCATTGGATGATCTATGTCAGCATTGGTTTTTGGGTCATTATCTGAAAGAGCGGACATTAAATCGAGCCATTTTTCGGCTTGAGGAAGAATTTATTCATAACTATGTTCCGAATTTTCTTCTACCTTACGGGAAATCGATTCAAGTCATCGAACCGCAGAGCTTGAAGGAAAAGCTTGTTGCTGTTGCGTCGGAGTTAACGGAATATTATAAACTAAAACAGCTTCACTGACTGCAGATGTCAGTGAAGCTGTTTTATTATGAAGATAATCACTGATTACCGATGGTTGGTATACTTGATGAATTGTAAAACGAGAGGAAATTACAAATGAAAAATACAGTATATCTCTATGTATTTGACACAATGGCGGACTGGGAAATTGGTTACATAACTGCTGAACTGAACTCGGGAAGATATTTTAAAAAAGGGCTGGCTCCATTAAAAATAGTTACTGTGGGAAATGATATGAATCCCGTAACTACCATGGGTGGATTGAGAATACTCCCTGACATCAAGCTGGAAGAGTGCAGCTTCGAAAACACGGATGCATTGATTTTACCAGGTGGAGATACATGGTCAGAAGCAATTCACCAACCAATCATGAAAGCTGTTGAAAAGTGTTTAGAAGAAGGTGTATTGGTTGCGGCGATTTGTGGTGCTACGATACGGCTTGCCCAGACAGGCTTGCTAAATTCACGCCCGCATACAAGTAATGATCTGGAATATCTCAAAATGATCTGTCCCACGTATACAGGTGAAAAGTATTTTAGAACGGAGCCTGCAGTAACGGCTGGAAATTTGATCACCGCATCGGGCATAGCTCCATTAGAATTTTCTGTACATATTTTGAGAGCATTGGATGTATTTCCTTCTGGAGCTTTAGATGCGTGGTATAGCCTTTATAAAACCCATGAATCAAAGTATTTCTATGAACTAATGAATTCAACCCAATAGAATATTTGAATACATAAAAAGAGAGTCCATCCTGTGAAGGATGGACTTAAAACTTTATCCAATGTGGAAGCGGCGGATCATCTTGTTTAACTTTTCGCTCAGCTCATTTAACATTTCAGCGGATTGTTGAAGATTTCTAAATGCCTCATGCTGCTGATCAACAGAAGTATGGATTAACTGAGTCTTAGAGGAAACGGCGTTTGCGACATTAGAAATATCCGAGATGGCGCTAACAACATCCTCCTTAATACGATTTGCAGATGAAATTTCGTTATTAATATCATCAAGTGACTGCAGGATATGACTTATCGTGTCATTTATTGTATTAAATGCTTCATTAGTCTCTATTACGATATGACCTTGATTATTGTTGACCTGTTCAGTTTGATTCATTAAGTCTAGAGTTTTCACAGTGTCCAGTTCTATTGCAGTGATGGTTTCTTCTATCTGTTTGGAAGCCATTGAAGATTGTGCCGCTAATTTTTTCACTTCAGATGCAACTACCGAGAATCCAACTCCGTACTCGCCCGCCCTTGCTGCCTCAATGCTTGCATTCAGAGCCAGTAAATTCGTTTGGCTGGATATTTCATTTAATGTTCCAACAATAGAGCTGATTTTTTTCATTTTTTCTGCAAGGATTTGAACCATTTGAACGATCTCTTTGGTAACGTCCGTTGATGTTTCTGATTGTTCTTGTAAGTCCTTCAGTTTTTCTAAACCTTTTTGAAGAACGATTTTTGCATGGGATGATAGCTGATCCATATGAATGTTATTATTGTTTAATTTATCTATAATATTTGAAAGCTCCAGTATCCTTTGATCTGTTGCTTCAGATAATAGGGCCTGCTTGATAACCCCATCAGCAATTTCTGATATTTCTTTACTGATTTTACTCCCCGTTTCACTTGTTTCTTCAGAGATTAATTTGAACTGTTGCGAGGAATCACTAAGATTATCTACGGTATCTCTGACTGTCGATAGTAATTGTTTGGTTTGATTGGCCATTAAATTAAAGTCCGCAGATAATTCCCCTAACTCGTCACTTGCGAAGGATTTTATCTCGACTGTTAAATCACCCTCAGCCATCCTTTTCACATTATTTTTCAATGTGAGAATAGGACGGTTAATAGACCGTATAACTAATAACCCCAGATATGTACTTACAATTAAACATAGAATGATAATGATGCATGTAATCATAAAGAGAAAAGAATATTCCTCTTTTACATTCTTAAGCATGATTTCGTTGTCATCAAAATATAAGTCACCAATCACATCCAAAGATTCTTCTGCGGCTTCAAACTTTTTAAGCCCCTCTGATTGGGAGAGTAAAAGACCTTGCTCATGATCGTTGGGATTAGAAGAAGATAGTAACTTTACAATCTCGTTGGATATGGCAAAATAATCTTCCTTCAGTTTTTTATGTGTTTGAGCAAGTTCCTCCTCATTCTGGAGATTTATGATATTAGAATAATAAGTGGAGAACCGCTCTTCAATATCTTCTTTTTGACCATTATACTCTTCTAATTGTGCTTTAAATCCATCCGTACCTGGCTCATATAAGTATAAGTTTTTTTCGGCTAAGTACATTTGATGAAAATCGATACCAACCGTACGTAATAGATTTAAATTTTTAGCTCTGCTTTCTAAACTTTCCTCGAGTGAGGCTTGGACATTATGAAGATTGTATAGACCCGTTAATCCTAGCAGGATATTTGTTGCCACTACCACAATGATAATAGAATAGATTTTTGCTCTAATAGACATGTTGAAATTCCTAGTCATAGAAAATAAGCTCCTTTTATATTCTCCAAATAAAATCCAATCAACTTCATTAAGTTTGAAGAATCATGCTCCTTTCTGAGTAAAAAGAACTAGGTAATATTACCCAATCAATAATATCATAACTGCTTTTTTCAGGATATAGAAAGTTACTGAAATTTACCTGTTGTGTCTTGATAATAGAACGTTGATCCTGTTAATAAGTTGTCAGGAGACGTGCATTCGATATAATATACAAAAATAAGGAATTGTGGAGGTTGAACTTCGCCCGAAAAGCGTGAGAGATATTTTCGTGAGCGGTTAAAGACTTTAGTGGAGGAGGCAAAACGTTGGCAACGATCGATGATTTTGCAGCACTGGATATTCGGGTCGGAACGATTAAGGAAGCGGAGTTTTTTGAAGAAGCAAAGATCCCTGCGATAAAGCTTATGATTGATTTTGGACCGGATATCGGGATTAAATCCTCAAGTGCACAAATAACTAAGCGTTACAAGGTTGAGGAGATTGTAGGAAGGCAAATTATAGGAATCGTCAATTTTCCTCCTCGGCGCATTGCGGGTTTCAAATCGGAGGTATTAGTGTTGGGAGGGGTACCGGAAAAAGGAGATGTTATTCTATTAAAGCCAGATACTGAGATACCTAATGGTACTCCTATTGCGTAAAAATAAGGCTGAATCGGTTTCAGTAGATGAGATTGACGCGGTTCAAGCAGCGCGCGATCTAGCGGCGTTCATCGCAGCGCTGCAACAAATTGATCCGTCGGGTGGCCCACCGGGACGGGGTATTCCTTTGGCGCGGCGGGATGAGGAATTCCGGTACTGGCTGGCTCGGTTCGATGGCGATCCTGCGGTGTCTGACGTGTGGGAATCAGCACTTGCTGCGCCTCCGTGGAACGGCCCGCCGGTTTGGCATCACGGCGACTTTGACATGCGTAACTGGCTTGTGCGGAATGGACGCATCACGGGTGTGATCGATTGGGCCACCATGGGCGTAGGCGATCCTGCATGTGATGTCATGGTCGCATGGAAATTGCACTCGCCCGCGGCACGTGATGAGTTCCGCGAGTATCTTCCAACCGACGACGCTACGTGGGCAAGAGCCCGCGGGTGGGTCGTATCGCAGGCGGTGGCAGTGCTGGCTTACTATACGCCGGAAAACAACCCGGTTTTGTACCATGAGGCAAAATCCTGGCTTGAACTGGCATTGTCAGAATGATGATGGACTTTAGAACTGAATGATCACGTTACCCTTTTTACGTTCCGTCTCTACGTATTTGTGTGCATCCGGCAGAGACTCTAGAGGATATCGACGGTCGATGACGGCATTCAGCGATCCTTTGCTGGCGAGCTCCATGAGGAAGCTCAGGTTTGCTTTGTTTTGCATAAGTCCGGCTGTTGCAACAACAGCTCTTTTGCCTTTAAAGAGAGATGTCCGCATCATTTGCAGCAGGGTAGACAATTGGGGCTCGGTAGTTAGATAGATTCCCCTGGCCGTAAGAACATGCTTGCATGCCGGGAAGGAACGTTTGCCTACGGCATCAAAAATAACATCATAGGCTTTGTCCGCCTTGGTGAAGTCTTCGTGTGTATAATCGATAACGAAATCTGCTCCTGCATTTCTTACCATACTTTCGTTGGCACCAGAGCAAACACCGGTTACTTCAGCGCCATAATGTTTGGCTAATTGTACAGCGTAGATACCGACGGCCCCTGAGGCCCCGTATATCAGCACTTTCTGCCCCTTTCGTAATTTCGCCTTATCTCTTAGAAATGTCAATGCGGTGGCCCCTCCGTCGCAGACGCCAACGGCTTCTTCATAGGTAAGGTTGTCGGGTATAACCACAAGCGGGCTCTTTTCGGGAAGGCACTTATAATCAGCGAAAGCACCGAAGTTCTTCACGCTCATTCCCAACACACGATCCCCTGGCTTGAAATGCTGCACGTCCTTGCCAACCTCTTCGACCACTCCAGCCAATTCAGTTCCCCCTACCGCGTATTTGGGCTTGGATAGCCCGTATAACAGTTTAATCATAAACGGATTTCCCTTGCGAAAAGCGCAGTCTGACGGCCCTACCTTAGCTGCTTGAACACGTATGAGAATTTCATCGCTTTCAGGCGATGGCTTGGCGACTTCCTGCATAACAATGACTTCCGGTGAACCGTACGAAATTTGAACCATGGCTCTCATGGCTTTTTCCCTCCTAAAGGTAATTTCACTGCAAAAAAGGCATTTACAACAGGCTCCCCACATTAGAAAATGGATAGGAAAGTAACGACGGATCATGAGATGAGGGTAAGGGATAATGGAAAACATTCTGTACAAATACATGTCGAGATGGACTTCTCTTAACAATGAAGATCAGCAATCCATAGTTAACGAAATTCGTGTGGAGCCATTTGCGAAGGGCTCAATCTTGTTTAAACAGGGAGATATCCCTACCGCATGCTATTTCATCTTGAAAGGCTGCGTCAGGCAGTACTCGGTCGATGAGGATGGCAGAGAGGTCACGTCTAATTTCTACACTGAAGAGCAGGCCATTGCGATTTTTAATCATCACAAGACAGATAAGTCCTCCGATTACACCTTCGTATGCGTAGAGGATTCGGTAATGGTCGTTGGCGATCTGGGCCGGGAAAAGGACATGTACAGCAAACACCCCCAACTGGAATCCATGACCCGCAGAATGGTGGAGGAGAACTTTAGTCACGTCCAAGAGGAGTTCGCTGCGTTTATCGCTTCTTCGCCTGAAGAACGCGTCAAGACACTTCTAATGAAACGCCCTTCTCTTATGGACCGGGTTCCCCAGCATCAACTGGCTAGCTATCTCGGCATTACTCCAGAGTCGCTAAGCCGAATTAAGAAGAGAATCGAGTAAGAGCTTATCTGGTTCGAACACCATCATTGTATCTGGAGAAATGTTTCCTTGCATTGACTTAAGTCAAGAGCCGGATATACAAGAAAGGACACCATCCCAGGTGTCCTTTTAAATTTACGGTTATAAACAGAGCGGTGAATAGCTTATATCGGACACATAAATGATTGTTTATCGTCATAAATTTTGATGTACATCTTGTAATTGGACACCGACCAGAATCGTAAATGGTGAAATACAGGGACGTGCTCCAGCTTCTATCATTATTCATTTTGCCGGCATACAGACGTAGAGGTAGTTGATGGTAACTGCATATATCTAGTAAGCAGGGGTAATTAGTTAATGAGAAAACTTTGAGGAGGCAACGTTATGACTGAGGAGAAGAAAGACGTACAGCGTGAGAACTTAACAACACGTCAAGGCCATCCTGTAAAGGATAATCAGAACATCAGGACTGTCGGCAATCGAGGTCCGGCTACACTAGAGAACTATCATTTTATTGAAAAAATCTCTCATTTCGACCGGGAGGAGGTTCCGGAGCGGGTGGTTCATGCTCGTGGAACAGGGGCATTCGGATATTTTGAAACCTACGGCAAGGTTGGGGACGAACCCGTAGAGAAATATACACGTGCGAAAGTATTTTCCGGGGCTGGAAAGCGGACACCGTTAATGGTTCGATTCTCTACCGTAGCAGGGGCGAAGGATTCGCCGGAGACGGCAAGAGATCCGCGTGGTTTTGCTGTAAAAATGTATACGGAGGAAGGTAACTGGGATCTGGTGGGGAACAATTTGAAAATCTTTTTCATTCGCGATGCGATGAAATTCCCCGATATGATCCATGCATTTAAGGTAGACCCGGCTTCGAACATAGCTAACCCTCAGCGGATGTTTGACTTCGTTTCCCGCACGCCTGAGGCTACTCATATGATTACATTCTTGTTCTCCCCGTGGGGGATTCCTGCAACCTACCGCCATATGCAGGGATCTGGTGTAAACACCTATAAGTGGGTAAATGACAAGGGCGAGGCGGTACTGGTGAAATATCACTGGGAACCTAAGCAGGGGATCCGCAATTTAACCCAGGAGGATGCCGACGCTATACAAGCGAAGAACGTGGCTCATGCGACGCAGGATTTATACGAGGCCATTGAGCGCGGAGATTATCCGGAATGGGAGCTCTTCGTACAAATCATGGAGGATGGTTACCATCCGGAGCTTGATTTTGATCCGCTTGATGATACCAAGCTGTGGCCGGAAGATAAGTTCCCTTGGCTGCCGGTGGGCCGGATGGTTCTGGACCGCAATCCGGTGGATTACCATGCGGAAATTGAGCAGGCTGCTTTCGGCACAGGAGTTCTTGTGGACGGAATGGACTTCTCTGACGATAAAATGCTGCAGGGCCGTACCTTCTCCTACTCCGACACGCAGCGCTATCGCGTTGGTGCCAACTATCTGAAGTTGCCTGTGAATGCACCGAAGGTGCCGGTTCGCTCGAATCAGCATCGGGGGCAAATGGATATCCGGGACCCTAGAGAATCCGGAGAAAATCCGCACATTAACTATGAACCGTCCATGATTGGCGGCTTACAGGAGGCAGGTAACGAGGATCGTCCCCCACACCGTCCTACTTACAATGCGGCGGTAATGAGTGAACCGATCGACCGCCCGAACAACTACGGTCAAGCGGGTGAGACGTACCGCAATTTTGAGGATTGGGAACGCGAGGAATTGATCAAGAATCTGTCCGAAGCGCTTGCGATATGTGATAAACGCATACAAGACGCCATGGTTGAACACTTCACGCAGGCCGATGAAGACTATGGTCGCCGCGTGAAGGAAGGCATCGAAATGAAAATGAAAGAAATCGAGCAGACGAAAACGGAATACAAGATTCCAGGCCGTACTGCGGGTAAATCTAAATATGGCCAAGGCTCAATCGATGCTAATCAAGCGGTAAAAGACGCGGTGAAAAAGAGCCACGAAGCAGATCCATATTAATATATTTAATGATGATCGCGAAGAAGGTTACCCTGTTGACTACAGGGTGACCTTCTTTTTGTTGCTAGAGGGGTTTCGGGGAGTATCATACACCCAACATTAGAAGGCGAGCGGTCAGCCACACGGGTGGATTGTGCTCGCTTTTTTCTATGTTATATGCTGTGAAATTGTATCTATCATGAGCCGTGTTAGGTAGTTAATGGTAACTGAATAACTTCCCTGAGCAGGGGTAAATAAATGATGAGAAACCGTAAGGAGGCACAGCGTTATGGACGACGATCGTAGGATATTAACAACACAGCAGGGCCATCCCGTAAGGGATAATCAGAACATCAAGACCGCTGGCAGTCGGGGGCGGACTACATTACAGAATTACCATTCTATTGAAAAAGCCTCTCATTAGTACTAGGTGTTTGTACATAAAGCGAAGCATAAAAGGGAGAATACAACATGAGAAAAACAACAAGTTTCCTATTCATTATGTTATTGGTTATTAGTATGCTTGGATGCAGCAATCAATCTGGAAAAACAGCGGAACAGCCGCCATCACCAGATGATATATTTATCGAGGAATTTGGAAAGGCCATCAATAAAAGATGGACTGCGCAGGATATGCTGGACGACAAGCTTTCTAAAGAAGTTTACTATGAAAAAAATGCTGAAATTCTAGAAGCTGAGTTAGAGAGCATCGAAAAAAGTCTAGCAAATGTAGAAGATAAGGATTTAAAAGAAACGGGCAGTCAGTATGTTGAAGGTGCAAAAAAACAAATTGAAGCATTTAAAACAACGGATTACGAACTGCAAATTACATATAGTGAAGAATCAGAGAAATTAAGAAAACCTGCACTTATAAAATTGGTTGAGGAATATCATGTAAAGATTGATGAAGAACATAACCAAACATACAGAGACTTTAAAGAACAGGCAGCCGTTATTAATAAAGAGAACGATGCCAATAAGTACGCGGAAACTCTAGGACAAGAAATATCATTCGAAAAGTCAAAAGGTGAGTTTGGCAACATCACGTATAAAGCAATTGTTGAAAATACTTCTGATATTGAATTTGATTCAATAAGCTATGAGGTTCAATACAAAGATAAAGATGGAATTGTAGTTGGCAATGATTCAATTTACCTGGAAAATTTCTCGCCAGGATCAAAACAAAAGGTAGAATTAATACTGGCACCAGAAGATACGAAAACGATATCGATCTCATTGGATCATGTTAATCTGGAACAATAATCGAAAATAAACAGATTATTCGATCCAGAGATGTGCTTCTCCCAATTTCTGTGCTTTAATAAAATAATCAGCATCAACAAGAACATAGAAAGCGGGATTCGATGAAGCGACTAACCATTGGCCTGTTCGCCCATGTGGATGCAGGTAAGACAACTTTTGCGGAACAGCTGCTGTACCATACGAACAGTATCCGGTCGCGGGGGCGGGTGGATCACCAGGATGCCTTTCTGGACAACCACGATATCGAGCGGGCAAGGGGCATTACGGTGTTCGCAGATCAGGCAGTCATGGAGTATAAAGGAGACACCTATTATTTGATAGACACGCCCGGGCACGTCGATTTCTCCCCGGAAATGGAGCGGGCGATACAGGTTATTGATTATGCCATCCTGATTGTAAGTGCGGTTGAAGGTGTCCAGGGCCATACGGAGACGGTATGGCAGCTGCTGCGCAAGCATCAGATTCCGACGTTCTTCTTTATCAATAAGACGGACCGGATTGGCGCGGATGCAGTCAGAACCGAGGCGGATATCCGTCAGCAGTTAACGGAGGACGTATGCGGCATTACAGATGGCTTCACTGACGGCATCATCGGCGAGCCGCTGCGGGAGGCCATGGCGGAGCGCGACGAAGCCTTGCTGGATGCGTTCCTGGAGGGGAGAGAGGATCCCGTATTCTGGCTGGAGTCCCTGCAAAGGATGATAGCGGGGGGTCTTCTCTTCCCATGTGCTTACGGCTCTGCGCTTCAGGATACAGGCGTTATGGAATTTCTGAATCAGCTGCATCTGCTGACGACAACGTCTTATGACGAGAATGCTTCGTTCCTAGGGCGGGTATATAAAATCCGGCACGATGCAGGCGGCACGAGACTCACGTTCATTAAGGCGCTCGGTGGTCGGCTGAAGGTGAGGGAACAGCTTGGCTACATAAGCGGCGGGGTTCAATATAACGAGAAAGTCACACAAATCTTCTTGTTGAACGGCTACAAGTCGCAGCCGGTGGAGCAGGTGGCCGCAGGTGATTTGTTTGCAGTTGCCGGATTGTCCGCCGCCGAGGCTGGACAGGGTCTTGGGTTACTATCAGACAAGTTAGCTTACGAATCAGAGCCAACGCTACAATCGAAGGTGCTATTCGACAATTCGATACATGTACAGAAGGTGCTTGGTGCTTTTCGCACGCTGGAGGCGGAGGAGCCGTCCCTGAACGTCGTCTGGGATGAGAAATTACAGGAGATTTCGATCCGTGTCATGGGATTGATTCAGCTGGAAGTGCTGGAGCAGCTGGTAGGGGAACGATTTGGCTTTGCCATTTCTTTTGGACAACCGCAGATCTTGTATAAGGAAACGATTCAGTCGGCTGTGAAAGGGTACGGCCACTTCGAACCTCTAAGGCATTATGCAGAAGTGCATCTGCTGATTGAACCGGGAGAACGGGGCAGCGGCATTCTGTTCGATAGCAGATGTCATCCCGATGATTTGAACGTCAGCTATCAGAATCTGATTCGGAATCATCTCTACGAACGGGAGCATCACGGACTGCTGACCGGTATGCCTGTCACCGATGTAAAGATTACGCTGCTGAGAGGCCGCGCGCATAAAGAGCATACCCATGGCGGCGATTTTCGTGAGGCTGTCTTCCGAGCGCTGCGGCAGGGGCTGGAGAAGGCTGACAATGTACTGCTGGAGCCTTATTACGATTTCAAAATCAAGGTAGCCATCGATGACATGGGCAGGGTGCTGTCCGATATTCAGCGTGCTTCAGGTACTTTTGATCCGCCGCATATGGACGAAACGCAAGCGGTAATTACGGGCAGGGCGCCTGTATCGACCTTCATGAACTACAGTACCGAATTTGCATCGTTTACGCATGGACGCGGCAGTATTCGCTGTGTGTTCAGCGGCTACGATCGATGCCATAATACAGAGGAAGTTATAGAGCGGATCGGCTACCGCAAAGAAGCGGATCCCATGTATACATCCTCGTCCATCTTTTGCGCCAAGGGGGCAGGTTACTCAGTGCCATGGGATGAGGCGGAGGCTAAAATGCATCTGGAATTAGAACCTTGAATGCCCTAATTGGACATTTCCATGCAAGAATGCACCTCGAGAGAGGTGCATTTTTTGTCGTTCATAATTACAGCAAGATGTGGAAAGTCGGGGGAAGCCCGTTATGTTATTTTATGTGCAGATAAGAATATTCTAATTCGAGATATGAAGGGAGCGGACAGAACGACAGGCTGGCGTAAACATTACAGATCAGAATCCGTGGGGAGTTTTTTAATAGGGGCATAGATATGGTAGGCCGAATCCAGTTGGTGAACGTCATACATACGTCAATGGAAGCCTGGTTAGGCCAGCCCTTATCCTCTGAAATCGAGCCTGAATGGCTCATTCGGAGATACCTGGCTGCATTCGGACCGGCTTCAGTCAAGGACATTCAGGCATGGTCTGGGCTTACACGCATTCTTGAAGTTATAAAGTCTATTCGTCCGCATCTGATCACATTTCGAAACGAACGGGGTGAGGAGTTGTTCGATCTGCCGGATGCACCTAGGCCTGATGCCGATACGCCATCTGCACCGCGGTTCCTTGGCGAGTTCGATAATATGCTGCTTTCCTATGCGGACCGCAGCCGAATCATGGATGAGTCATACCGTAAACGTCTTTTTACATCGAATGGAATTATCCGTGCCGCCATTCTCGTCGATGGTTTCGTCGCTGGAAGCTGGAAGCTGACGAGCAGTCGTGATCATGCTGTTCTGCATATAGAACCATTTCGCGTTCTCTCCAGACAAGATCAAGATGCCTTGTCTGAGGAGGGGATTCGTTTGCTTCGATTTGCAGGTACGCATGGGGGTGCCTCGGAGATAATTTATCACTGACCATTGAAAGGGAAACAGGAGCTTTTACAATGGAGATGAGCATTGCTCCGAATAAAAAAACTCCTCCCCGACTGTACAGTCGGAAAGGAGTTTGCTGTTACTATAGTTTATTTCATGTTACGGTACTCATAGTCGGGTTTAATTTCTACCCAAGTTTCTGTACCATCTTCATTGCGGGTATAGATGTGATGGTGAGTGGCTTCGATGACATCATAGTAATACCACTTGTCCTTCGTATTGTCAGGCCATGGTTTAGTATCGGCAAGGACGCCTTCTTCGGTTACCTTGCGGTTCAATACATTATTGATCAGGCACATAGCCTCTGCACGTGTAATGTATTCATTCGGCTTGAAGGTACCGTCTGGATAGCCCTTAATCCAACCTTTATTCGCAGACGATGCGATGTATTTCTCTGCCCAGTGGCCGCTGATATCGGAGAACATCGTGTTCTCAGTCAAGTCAAGATCGTCAAATCGGGCAGCGATTACCGCGAATTCTGCTCTTGTAATAGAGTGGGTAGGTCGGAATGTGCCGTCTTTGTAGCCTGAGAGAATGCCTCCGTTTTCCAGTGTGGATACATGCTTGTTCGACCAGTTCGTCACTTTCATATCCGAGAAAGGATTAGTGGTGTCGTAAAGTGCATCACGGCTCGTTTCTTCCAACAGACGATAGAAGATGGCAGCAACTTCTTCACGGGTGATCTCATTCTCTGGTCTTACAGTGCCGTCCGGATAACCACTAATGTAGTCATAGTGGTCTTCTTTATTTAACACTGGTTTCACCGTGTAGTTGTAAGTAATAGTGACTGCTTCTGCAGGCATCTGACCACTTACATTACTATTCTCATCAATGTTAAGAACATTCTCAGGAGTGATGGTTACATTGTTGAAAATATAACCCTGATCCAGTACTTCCTGGCTGATCGCTGCAGTAATGTCCTCGCCCTCTGGCAATTGGGAAACTGCTGGAGTGGCAAGTTCTTCGTCACCATCCATGTGCTTCACAGTAAAGTCATATACTTTCGTGTAGTTATAAGTAACAGTGACTGCATTTGCAGGCATATTACCTGTTACATTACCTTTATCATCAGCGTTTAGAGCTTTTTCAGGAGTGATAGTTACACCGCTGAAAATATAACCCTGATCCAGTACTTCCTGGCTGACTGCTGTAGTAATTTCTTTGCCTTCTGGCAATTGGGAAACTGCTGGAGTGGCAAGTTCTTTGTCACCATCCATGTGCTTCACAGTAAAGTCATACACCTTCGTGTAGTTGTAAGTAACAATGACTCCCGCTGCGGGCATTTTACCACTTACATTACTATGCTCATCAATGTTCAGAGCACCTTCAGGCTCGATGGTTACATTGTCGAAAATATATCCTTGATCCAGCACTTCCTGGCTTACTGCCGCAGAAATATCAGTTCCAGGTGGCAAATTTGAAACCTCTGGTTTGATAATTGGTTGGCCATTAGCCACGTGTTGTACAGTAAGTGTTTGTTTCTTCACATAGTTAAAAGTAACAGTGACTGCATTTGCAGGCATATTACCTGTCACATTACCTTCTTCATCAACGGTCAGAGCAGTATCTTCAGGATCGATGGTTACGTTGATGTAAGCATAACCTTGATCCAGCACATCTTGACTGACTGCTGCAGAAATGTCTTTGCCCTCTGGCAATTGGGAAACTGCTGGAGTGGCAAGTTCTTTGTCACCATCCATGTGCTTCACGGTAAAGTCATATACTTTGGTGTAGTTGTAAGTAACAATGACTCCCGCTGCAGGCATTTTACCACTTACATTACTATGCTCATCAATGTTCAGAGCACCTTCAGGCTCGATGGTTACATTGTCGAAAATATATCCTTGATCCAGTACTTCCTGGCTTACTGCCGCAGAAATATCAGTTCCAGGTGGCAAATTTGAAACCTCTGGTTTGATAATTGGTTGGCCATTAGCCACGTGCTGTACAGTAAGTGTTTGTTTCTTCACATAGTTGAAAGTAACAGTGACTTCTCCCGCAGGCATATTACCTGTCACATTACCTTCTTCATCAACGTTTAGAACAGTATCTTCAGGATCGATGGTTACGTTAATGTAGGCATAACCCTGATCCAGCACATCTTGACTGACTGCTGCAGAAATGTCTTTACCCTCTGGCAGTTTGGAAACCGTTGAAGTGGCAAGCTCTTCGTCACCAGCCATGTGTTTAACGGTAAAGTCATATACTTTGGTGTAGTTGTAGGTGACAGTAACTTCTCCTGCAGGCATCTGACCAGTAACATTACCTTTATCATCGGCTTTGAGAGCATTTTCAGGCTCGATGGTTACATTGTCGAAAATATATCCCTTATCCAGCACTTCCTGGCTGACTGCTTCAGAAATCTCAGCCCCAATTGGCTTATTAGTAACCGTTGAATCGATAATTGGTTTGCCATTCGCCATGTGTTGAACAGTAAATGTATGTTCTTTCACATAGTTGTAAGTAATTGTGACTTCTGTTTCAGGCATCTGACCGGTCACATTACCTTTATCATCGGCTTTGAGAGCATCTTCTGGAGTGATGGTTACATTGCTGTAGGCATATCCCATCTTCAGCACGTCTTGGCTGACTGCTGCAGAAATGTCAGCTCCAATTGCCTCATGGGTAACTGTTGGAGCGATAATAGCTTCGCCATCAGCCATATGTTTAACGGTAAGCTTTTGAGATTGTGTAAAAGCAAAATAGATCGTTTCATACGGATGATCTTGAGTAAGCGTAACCTCTTTTTTATCGGAATCAAGAGGAACATGCTTATAGCCATCAACTACTGGTACGCTTACTTCGTATGTGTTGCCGATTTCCAATCCAGGCTTGTCATTAACTTTCATATAATCATGGTAGAGAATATCTGCATCTTCCCAGTTTGCTACAACTTCTGTGCCTTTCAGAGGTTGCCCTTGGGCATTTGCCTTATACCCCTTGATAATGATTGATCCTTTACCGTAATTTGCGGTAGGGATAGGGAAATCCTTGGTTGCATCGTTATTATTAACATCTTTATAAAACAGTGTAGTTGTCTTATTCGTAGGATAGTCCTCGAACAGGTTCGGGAACTTGCTCAAGTCCATGCTTACGGTATAGGTAAGTGTTGCAGTGTGACCTTCCTTCAGATCTCCGATATCCCAGCGAATGGTATCGAGAGTTTCCGAATTATCGCTGCTAGTCAGCGTCACGCGATCCGGATCAGCGATGTAACCGGCTAATTGATTATTTTCAAGCTTTAAGTTGAACATCTCACCTACCGGGTCAATCACGTAAGAATCTCTGGCTGCGCTCAGGATCTTGCTGGCAATGGCAGAGAATACTTCATTTAGTTCCTCAGGTTCGGCTGAGTGGTAGCCATCTGCGACTGCACTGTTCTTGAGGACATATTCTGCATCACCTCCCGCTGGAACGCTAAGTCCAACGGAGAAAGTCTTAATGCCGGCATCAGCTGCCAGCTTCGCTTCAGAAAGGGTTGCAATACCGTTATCTTTTACGACGTATTCACCAACCGGATATTCTTCGTTGTGCCAGTAATCCGTTTTAAGCTCATAATGAGAGCCGTCTCCAATACGAGCAGAGTGATCATAATTAAAATTGCTTAAGGTGAAATCATATTTTCCATCGGGCCAAGAATATGCTTCTGCATTAGATGCAGGAAAGCTGTAAGTTGGTGCACCGTCACTTAGCAGGACGATCACTTTATTCTCAGAGGAGCTTTGGCTCAAGATAGTACGTGCTGCATAAATACCTTCTTGAATATTGGTTCCTCCATTTGGTCTTTTTATCGTATTTAATTTCTGGATGATACCGTCAAGTTGATCAGCACCGTAAAATGGTGAATCAGAATTAGCAACACCTGCCTCGCTGTCAAATGTTACTAATGCCACCCGCGATTGAGAACCTTCTGCAAGAAGCTTATTCACCAATAGTTTAGCTGCTTCTTGTGCCTTTTCAAATTTGTCGTTGTCCTGCATACTGCCTGATTTGTCCATAACCAATACAACATCACTCGCAACTCCAATGTTGTGGTTAGCCCCTTCGGCAGTGAGGGTAATCTCCCACTCATTATCAGTCCCCTCAACTTTGGTTGCGGTTTTGTCGAGGGCAATTTCACCTGGTTGCAGGGCAGTATCTTCAGATGCTGCCAGAGCGGGAACAGGGAAAAAACCGCACAGAATTGTCAGGATACAAAGACATGAGATGTATTCCTTCCATTTCCGGCGAAGTACGGTACTGCTCTTCATGCTGCTCTCCTCCTTTGATGTAAAAACAATGTTGACCTGGAGATGACCCAGGAAATATAAAAATAGTCCCACTGCACCTACGAAACGTTTTATGCAGCCGGACTATCATTAGCAAATCTCATGCTGTTAGACTCCGAAGCTTTGCGACCTGCCCTTTCGAACAGTGTGCCAAATATGTATGTATGGGAAATTGTTGAAAGCTAACATAGTAACTATTGTGTGACTAATTTCACATTCACCATCAAAACTCATCTACAGCCATTTAAATTCACCAAGGATTTATTAGGTGAATGATTTCACGTTATTTATATAACTACTTTATGAAATAACGAAACTCTTTTGTGGTTTCCTTTTATTTGAAAAAAGGGGCCGTCCTCAACGATCCCAAACTTTTAGGATAAAGCGAGGTGAAATAGTTTCCTCGAACAATGGAACAACCGTACATATCGGTTCATCGAATTAAACAAAATTTAAACATAAGGTCACCTAAAAGCTAATCTTAGGGTGATAGGATCGCTGTTGAGGTGATAAGGATGAATATAGTTAAGAAAAGAAATGGGGCCGCGTATACAGCGTGCATATGTGGGTTGTTATATGCCCTCCCGCACTTTTGGTGGGGCGTTGGGATTTCGTTCGGTTTCCCGGGGGATTATGCAAAGGCACCCGATGAAGTATGGTCTCAAATCATCGGTTATTGGTTTATGGGCATAGCAGCCATTCTTGCCGTCCTGTTCAGCTTGTCATTTGTTTATAAAAGGGGGGCGATGTTGCCGAGGATGCTGAAGCTTGTTCCTGCATGGGTTGGATGTATTGGGTTGTCCATGTGGGGCTTTAGCTTCTTTGTTTTAAAATTTCAATTTGCGATCGGACGTGTCGTATCAGCCCCGCTTTTATTGAACAGGATGCAAGTCCAATGGCTGCATGGGGTTATGTATGGTATGCCCTTTTCCTCGTCTGGGGCGTCTCGCTTGGCTTTACTGCACATTTAGAAGCAAAATTACAAAAACAAACGCTCATCGCGACTCAGGCCGGGTGATTAACCGTGATGGTTCGCCGCGACGGAACTCTTGTCTCAAATAATGAAGGGTACTCTTGGGGTGCCCTCATTTTCGTTCTGGGATGATACCGTGAAATTCAGGACATTTAGACAGGGAATAGGAAATGTATGGAGAATCTAAATGAAGAACTTTATGAATTTATTTTTGCTTGATGTCGATGTACTCAAATGTTGTTCGTTGTGTATATAGAGGCCAGGTACAAAAGGTAATCAAGGTTGTATTATTGGCTAAACAATCCAAAGAGGAGGAAGATACAAATGCGGTTTATGATGATCGTAAAAGCAACAAAAGATTCTGAGATGGGTATACCTCCAAAACCGGAGTTATTCGAAGCTATGATGCGGTATAACGAGGAGTTGGCCAAAGCAGGTGTACTGCTTGCGGCAGACGGTCTGCATTCGAGTTCGAACGCCATCAGGATATCTTACCTGGAACCGGGGGGCAAACCGGTCGTTGTGGACGGGCCATTCAGTGAAACGAAGGAAATTATCGCTGGGTATACCCTGATCGAGGTAAGTTCACGGGAAGAAGCGATTGAATGGGCGAAGCGCATGCCCGACCCTCACGGATCCGGCGAGGGACAAATTGAACTTCGCCAAGTGTTCGAAGGTCATGAGCTGACGGATAGCCCTGATCTGCTGGATGAACATACTGCATTAAGCGAAGAGCTCAGAAGGCGCGCCCGTTCGTGACAGACTCTGCTGCTCGCCGTACGATAGAAGCGATCTGGCGTATCGAATCATCGAAAATCGTTGCCGGATTGACAAGAATGGTCCGCGATATCGGCTTGGCAGAGGATCTTGCGCAGGATTCGCTTGTCATTGCGCTTGAACGATGGCCGGAAACCGGCATTCCAGAGAACCCCGGAGCCTGGCTCATGACCGCAGCGAAACGCCGTGCGATCGACTTCATTCGAAGGAACAAGGTTCGTGACCGGAAATACGAGGAGGTTGGCCGGAATGTTGATTTATTCAGCGAGGAAGATTTCGATAACGCCCTGGATGGGGAAATCGGGGATGACCTTCTGCGGCTGATCTTTATGACCTGTCATCCTGTCCTTTCCCGGGAAGCGCGGATCGCGCTGACGCTTCGGTTGTTGGGCGGGCTGACGACAGGTGAGATTGCACGTGCCTTTTTTGTCCCGGAACCTACCATCGCCCAGCGTATCCTGCGTGCAAAGAGAACATTAAAGGATATCAGGGCCGAGTTTGAAGTACCGGCGGGTAGTGAGCTGCAGGAACGATTAGAGACCGTTCTTGAGGTGATTTATCTATTATTCAATGAAGGGTATGCGGCGACCTCGGGAACGAGCTGGATTCGTCCGCTTCTCTGCCAGGAGGCACTGCGGTTGGGGCGCATCCTCGCGGAAATCGCATCTGGAGAACCCGAGGTGCATGGCCTGGTTGCGCTTATGGAAATCCAGTCCTCACGATTCAAGACAAGGGTCACGCCGACGGGTCAGCCGATTCTTCTTATGGATCAAAATCGCGCGCTATGGGATCAACTGCTGATCCGGCGGGGGATCGCAGCGTTAGAACGTGCACAATCGATCGGTCGTCCATTGGGCAAGTATGCGCTGCAAGCAGCGATAGCGGCATGCCATGCTCAGGCGCGTACCGCTTCTGAAACGAATTGGGTGCGCATTGCGGCACTCTATGAAGCATTGTCGCGGGCAATGCCTTCTCCTGTAGTTGAGCTGAACCGTGCGGTGGCCATTGCGATGGCATTCGGTCCTGAGTTTGGCCTTCAACTTGTTGAACATCTGGAAGCTGAGCCGGCTTTAAAGGAATACCATTTGCTGCCTAGCGTGAAAGGCGACCTTCTGGAAAAGCTGGGTCGCAGGGCGGAGGCCTATGAAGCATATAGACGCGCAGCGTCCCTCGTCCGTAATGAGCAGGAGAAAGAACTGCTGCTGAGCCGGGCTGCCGAATGTAAGACAAATGGATAAGAGGGTGAACAATGATGCGTTTTATTTTTATAACCAAGGCAACTAAGTTTTCGGAGGCCGGTGTTCGTCCAAGCAAGGAGAGCGTCGATGCGATGAACGCCTTTCATGAGGAGTTGGCGGCAGCCGGCGTGCTGCAGAGCTCTGAACATTTTTATCCAAGCTCCAGCGGGCTGCGAATCTCATACAACAAGCTCAGCGGCGAGCCGAAATTCATTCCGGGTCCACTGAACGAAGTGAACGAGCTAACAGCGGGATACACGATCATTGACGTCAACTCCAGAGAGGAAGCGTTAAAATGGGCAAAAAGGATGCCTGATCCCAGTGGATACGGAGATGGTGTCATTGAGCTACGACAGCTCTTTGACCATTCAGCTGAGATTCAGGACGCTGCCTTGGAGTATGAGCTGCTGAGCCACATCGACATGTTAAAGAGAATATAAAAAATGAGGTGCTATAAACATTGGCTTTTGCCGCCCTTAAAGGGCGGTTTTTTTATTGGAGACTCGTTTCATTGACCATCATGAAAAAATAATTTTCTGGATGTGTCGATTTAACCGTCAGTAGTTCGTCGTCATTATAGAAGCAAGAAAAACCAAGATGGATAACCAAGAAGAGGAGAATGGAACATGAACTTTGTAACCTCAAAAGACGGAACCCGGATTGCTTATGACAAAACAGGACAAGGGCCAGCGCTCATTCTGATCGGCGGCGCGTTTAGTTATCGGAATTTCCCTGGAACGGTACAGCTGGCGAAATTGTTAGCAGAGCATTTTACAGTCTTTAATTACGACCGCCGCGGACGCGGTGATAGCGGAGATACAAAACCTTATAGCACAACACGCGAGATTGAAGACCTTCGGGCTATGATCGATGATGCAGCAGGCGGATCCGCCTTCGTATGGGGATTATCGTCGGGGGCCGTTCTTGCTCTTCAAGCGGCATCCGAGGGAGTCAATATCAAGAAATTGGCCCTGCATGAACCTCCTTTTGTCGCAGGAGATGTGGATCACAAGCCGCCAAAGGATTTTCTCGAGCATGTAACAGGACTTATTCAGGACAATCGCAGATCGGAAGCCGTTAAGTATTTTATGACCAAAGGGATGGGAGCCCCTTCCTTCATCATCACGATGATGCGCATGATGCCGGGGGTATGGGCGAAGCTTACGGGGGTTGCTCACACGCTTCCCTACGATGCTGCTCTAATGGATGGGTACATGGGCGGAAAACCTCTGCCTGCACGATTGTTCAATTCAGTTATGGTGCCAACGGCGGTGCTTGAAGGAACCGAAAGTCCTGCCTGGTTGCGCAGCGGTGCACAGTCGGTTGCTGCTGCACTGCCTGATGCGAAGCTGATCAGTAAGAAAGGCCTCGGCCATACGAAGCAACTGAATGCCACAATCATCGCAACGGAGCTAAAGGATTTTTTTCAATAGAATTGATGATAAGAAAGGGAGGATTTTTAAATGAAGAATATGACCACAACCAGGATATTATTGCTTGGAGGAGCCATCTCCGCGCCGCTGTTCTATATCATTGCAATCGCACAGGCATTTACCCGTACCGGATTTAATATCAAGCTTCATGCAATTAGTACGCTTACTTTGGGTGACTTGGGTTGGATTCAAAGTGCTAATTTCATCGTCACGGGATCACTGGCTGTATTGGCAGCCATTGGGGCACGCAGTTTACTCATGAGAGGAGCAGGCAGGGCGGGTTCCTGGCTGATTGGAGTTTATGGGATCGGTATGATCATGGCAGGACTTTTTAAACCCGACCCCGGTTTAGGATTTCCTGCAGGTGCCCCTGAAGGAATGCCGATGTCAATGAGCGGTCAAGCGGCGGTCCACTCCATGGCATTCTTCACATCCTTCATCTGCCTAATTGTCGCAATGTTGGTATTCGCCCGGCGTTTCGGTGCACAAGGCGAACGGAGTTGGAGATCTTACTGTATTTCTGCTTCAATACTCGCGCCATTACTAATTGTGGTGGGTATGGGAATCAACAGTTGGATCGGGGTTATCATGGGGATTGCCGGGATGGTCGCTTTCGGTTGGGTTTCTGCCCTAGCCGTCCGACTGCTGAACGAAACTTACTAATTATTTGGTGCTTTGGTTAAATCGGACTTTGATATGGAAACTCAACGTTTTTATCGTTCTTTTCTTTGCGGCGTACTACTTTCGTATGACTACAAACTCCTATAATTCTCTCTACAATGTCTAGGTGGAGTTGAATGATAGGAGTTTTTGTTGTGCGATGACGGTCAAGAAACTTCAGTCCGTTGTTTTGGAGCTTTATTGGATGAACACAAGGAGCGATGATGAGTGGAACAGATGGTTACGAATAGAGTAACAGGTGAACAAATTACATTTTTAGAAACAGCAAAGGATACGAGAGGTGAATATTTATTAATTGAAGTTGCACTGCCTCCACGTGGCAAAGGTCCACCCCTACATATTCATGATCGCTTTGAAGAGGAGTTTGAAGTAATTTCAGGTAAGCTCACAGTTACCTTAGGAAAGACAAAGCACTTGTTAGAAGTGGGAGATCGTCGTATTGCCCCAATTAGAACACCACATACATTCACCAACAATCACGATATTCCTGTTGTATTCCGCGTTCGACTAACGCCACCAAGCAACTTCGAGCAATCAGTCCGCATTCATTACGGGCTTATGGACGATGGATTAACAGATGAGAAGGGCAACCCCAAATCACTCGCCTATTCCGCTTTAGTATTAACATTACAAAACACACTGATCGTGGGTATTCCACTCTGGCTTCAACGTTATTTTTTTGGACTCATAGTCAAACGTGCCCGTAAAAAGGGAGCTTATGCTGTACTAGAAAAGTATACGGGAGGGGAATTCTGAATGGGATGAACAGCGAAGCGATGGCGGCTTCCAACAACCGATGATTTTCTATGCGAAAGGATGGAAGAATGGTGGTAAGGACAAGTAATTCCGGAGAAGTTGGACTTCATCGTTCAGTTTAGTGAACCCGTGATGGTAACTGGCTCACCGGTGCTGGCGCTGGATATCGGTGGCGCTACACGGCAAGCGTACTACGTAAGCGGAAGTGGTTCAGCGGCCTTAACTTTCCGCTATGCGGTACAAAGTGGAGATTTGGATCCCGATGGCATTAGCATCGGTGCTATCGAGTTGGACGGAGGAAATGTGCAGGGCAGTGATGGAACCCATGCGGATTTGTCTCTTGCAGAGGCTGCGATTCCATCGACTGCAGGCATCATAGTTATTCCTCCGTGTACACAGTGCAATGGTGGAAACGGAAACACGGGAGGCGGAGACTCACCGAACGTTGACTACCCTATAGTCAGCTACCCTATGACCTCATCATCTAATGTTCAGACGATTCAATCCTCCATACAGAATGAACATGGAGACGTTCTGCTGACGGTGACGATTACCCGTACCACGGATGCATCGGGCAGGAAGAAGGACAAGATTATCATGACCGCGCAGCAAGTGGAACAACTCAGAGCTGCTTTGGCGGGAAAGAAATCCTCTGAGGCAAGGTTGGTTCTTACAGATGATAAGAATGAAGTGTCCGAATGGACGATGAATCTGCAGAAGGATGCAGTCGCACTGCTAGCAAATGCAGGAATTGATCTTGAGATTATCACGAGCAAGGGAACCATTCATCTATCGAAGGATGCCTTGGCGGGGATCAGTGGAGGTATTACATTCAGGATCGCCCCAGTCCATTCGGAGAGTGAACGGTCCCATCTTCAGCATTTGATTGCAACCGAGCCTTCTGTGCTTGAACGAATTGGGAGCTCCTCGATTTCTGTTGTCGACATTCCAGTCGTGATTGAGACGAACGCATCGAGACTGCAGTCGGAGATTATTCTTCCTCTGAGTGACTTGAACATTAGCGAGGTGGATGCGAATAATCTTGCCGTATTCATTAAGCATAGTGACGGTACGGTTGAGCTGCTGAGAGGTCATGTTGTCACCTATGACAAGTCTGGCAAAAAGGGGATTCGTTTCGCAATCGATCGTTTCAGCACGTTCGTGATCGTTCGCTCGGATGCATTGAACATCAAGCATCAAGCCGCCTACATTACAGGATATAAGGATGGCACGTTCCGACCGAACACGTCGATCTCCCGCATCTTCGAAGATCGCAGCGTGAACACCTCATCGGGGATCAGATTCAACGATGTCGATGCATCTTATTGGGCTAAGGATGCGATTAACCTCGTATCGGCGAATGGTTGGATGATCGGGCAAGCAGGCGGAAGCTTCCTGCCCGGCAAGACGATCACGCGAGCCGAGATGGCCACCATTGCAGCGAGGTTCATCGAACGCTCAGCGGTGGATGAGGCCGTCTTCACAGATGTGAGAGATCACTGGGCCAAAGCCGCTATCGCCGAGGTTCAAGCCTCCGGTATGATGAACGGCTATGCAAGCGGCGAGTTTCGTCCCAATTCACCATTAACAAGGGCAGAGGCCGTTGCTATTCTGAATAAGCTTCTTGGGCGTAAGCCGATCACGGGCATCGCTACCAAGTGGAGCGACGTTTCCGAAGGGTTCTGGGCGTATGGCGATATCCAAGCGGCCTCCAACATCTATGACGAGGACGTACTAGAAACACGCTAGAGGTTATTAAAGGGCACCTAATTAGGTGCTCTTTAATTTTTCGCTCTATAAATGATGAGATAATCGGTATGAAAAGAGACAGCGAACATTAAGCTGCAGTCTACCCTTAGCGCATACGCTGAGAGGGGGAGCTGTGGCTTATTTTTGTTGTTATTCACGCCGCCCATTCACAAAGAGTGTATATACATCACGCAGGCTAGACTCTAAAAGCATCATAGATTAAGATTCACTTAGGTAAGTTAATCAATCGATCTCATCTAACCGAAATTATAATTATTATATTTTGGAATATGACAAAAAATTTTTACGAAAGGGACGTCTGGTTATTGCTCTAAAGGACAAACTTCCAAATGATCCAGCATATAAGAACAGATACCCATGAGATGAAACCAAATACCATGACAATCTTATTCTCGCTCCAGCCATATTTTAAGCTGAAATGATAATGAATCGGAGCCATTTTGAACAAGCGAAGCTTTGTGCGTTTATAGTACCAGACCTGCAAAATGACGGACAATTGTTCTGCGAGATAGACTGAAAACAGAATGGGAATTAGAATTTCAACCTTTTCAATAACGGCTAAGAAGGAAAGCGAACCACCAATGGCGAGTGATCCCGTATCCCCCATAAACGCCCTGGCTGGATAAATATTGTAGAGAAATAAACCGAGCAGGCAGCCAATCATGACTAGTGAAAATGCTTGTACTTCAGGTTTGTCCGAGATCATAAAGAAGAAAAAATAAGTGGGGATCGCAACATTGATCAATAACCCGTCCAGACCATCCGTAAAATTGATAGCATTCGCTGAACCAACCACAAACAGGAGCATGATTACGATATACACGGAAACGGGCAGTTGCAGCTGAAACCCTTGGAACAACGTAATGTCACTTGTCAGCGAAAACGAACGGAACAATATGAATAGCAGCGCACCAGTAAAAGCGAATTGGAACACAAGCTTTGTCCTTCCGGAGATACCGGATGGGTCCTGCCATGCTGCCTTTTTGAAATCATCCATAAAGCCGACCGAACTGAATAAGAGAAATGTAGCGCATAAGAAGATCATCAATGGGGTGGGGTGAAACTGTAATGAAGTTACCACGCCGATAAGTAAGATCAGTCCGGCCATCAGCGGTGTTCCCTGTTTGGCTTGATGATCAGGCGGCAACTCAGATCGAATGGGCTGTGTAAGATTTAGAACGCGCAAGCCCCATATGAGTAGTGGTGTAGTAAACGCCACAAGCAAGAACGAAAGACCAGAAACCCCGAAAATCCCAAACATGCTAAAAGCCCCACTTTCATTATGGATAAGTACCCTTAATCTATTGTAATTCAAGATGTTGGACAAATATTCCTCTTGCGAGTTAACCACTTAAGCCGTTTAAAAAATCTTCTATTCTACGATTGACTTCGTCTGAATTATCCAGATTCGTCAAATGATGCGCGTTTGGAATCTGATGTATGATTGCACCTGGAATTCGTGCCCCTAACTCGGCCTGCTGCCGACCGACCATATTATCCTTGTCACCGTACAAGATGAGGGTTGGGCATTTCACCTTTTCCAAATCGTCCTTACTTTCCATACGCAGATTACCGGCCCAATGCCGTATGAAATTGCGATGTGTCATCAATCCGAACGCTTCCATGACAAAATCGTGATTAGAAGGCGTGATTTTCGAGAGTGCATCTGCTGTCAGCTTGGCCGTCGTTCTCAGAGGGATTAGACGTGTGGCGAGGCGGCTGAACGGAGCGGTAGTCTTTTCAAACCAATTGAACGTATTCGTGAACGGGGTGCCGATCAACACAAGCGCCTGTACACGCTCCGGGTAACGGACAGCAGTCTGCAACGAAATATGCCCGCCCATCGACAACCCGCACAAAATGGCAGACGGAAGCTCCAGTTTATCCATTAGTGCGGCTAAGTCTTTGCTGAAAAGCTCCGGATCAACCTCGCCCTCCGGCAAAGAGGAATTTCCATGCCCCCTAACATCCCATGCAACCGTCCGATATGAATTGGAGAAATAATCAATTTGCGGCACCCATTGTTTATGATACATCGAGTGGCCATGCGTAAAAATAATTGCGGGACCGCTTCCCTTTTCTTCGTAATATATATCAGTGCCGTTTATTTTGAACGTTGCCATGTGTACTCACCTCTTCAACCTAATTATGAAATATTTGTTGGAATATATTTCATATCTTGAAGTATTGTAATGATATTAATGGTATCGGGGTGCAATATGAATGGATTCGAAAGACGAAGAGAACAGAAGCGCCAAGCGATTTGCGGGGCGGCTACTGAGTTATATATGAGACATGGGCTGCGCAATGTCAGCATTGCAGCGATTGCGGAGGCTGCAGGTGTTTCGCAAGTAACGATTTACAACTACTTCGGAAGCAAGGATGAACTGACTCGAGACGTTGTCGCCAATTATTTGGATCAATACTTGAAGGAGTTTGAAGCCTTCTGTGAAGGGGAACTTCCGTATCAGGAAAAGCTGGAACAGCTGCTGCTTCGCTCTAGCGCATTCGACAACCTCCACATTCAATTTCTAGATACGTTTCTCTCCGAGGTCCCTGAAATGGCGGAAATCATCAAAGAATATGAAGCGAAGCTGATTCCATTGTTCGTCGCTTTTATTGAGGAAGGTAAACGGCTTGGATACCTTAACAGTTCGCTCTCCACCGATACCATTCTGTTTTATATAAGTCTGTTCAGCAGTGAGACACTAAAGAGGCTGCGAGAGGAACAGGATGAAAATCGCAAGCGGCAGATGTACAAGGAACTGTTTGTGATTTTCTTCAATGGCGTAGGCGAGCGTTCTCTGGACATATCGCTATAAGTTTCCCTCCTTGTGAACGGCTCTCATTAAAAATGAAAAATCCAGCCTGCGTTACATGGTCATTTTCACTTGCCCTGCGCAGACTTTTCTGTTATTTTTGATAGTAACAAAGTGTTATTAACAAAAAGGTACTAAGTGTTATGCCTTTTGTTCTTTAAATAACTAGAGAATGCGGAGGGATGCAATGTGAAGAAGGCTGCGGGTGGATGGAACCTGTTCGAAATAACGTGGTTGGTGTTGTTCACCTCAATCGCTATCGGGTTTACGGTGATTTTAAAGGACTCTTTATTCGGGTTTACGGTTTTTATTACCGGTGTGCTATGTGTGGTGCTTGCGGCGAAGGGCAGTCTGATGAGTTATGTATTCGGTATGTATAATACCTTCGGTTATGCCTATTTGGCTTATATTAACGGGTTGTTTGGGGAGGTTATGCTGAATCTGCTGTTCTTCGTTCCTATGAATGTCATTGGGTTCTACATGTGGAAAAATAACCGCCAAGACAACGGCAAGCTGGTCATGCGTCAGATGGAGCTCAGAGGTCTGATTTTCGTGGGGATGATCTGCGTATTAAGTTGTTTGCTGCTGGGATTCGGGCTTTCGTTCATTCCGGGGCAGAACTCGCCTTACATCGATGCCACAACGACGGTGCTGTCCGTTGTTGCAACCTTTTTAATGGTTCGAAGGTTCAAGGAACAATGGCTCGTCTATATCGTGTTGAATCTGTTTACCGTGCTGCTGTGGGTGATTCGGACGCTGGACGGAAGCGGTGAGGGATTGCTGATGATCGTGATGTGGAGCGCGTATTTGGTTAATGCGGTATACGGCTATTACAATTGGAACAAAGGGGCCAAGGAGGTGGCTGCAGCATGAAAACGCTTGGACTTACGCTTGGGAAGTTTGCCCCGCTGCATAAGGGGCATCAGTTCATGATCGAAACGGCCCTGCAAGAGGTCGATGAGCTGATCGTGGTCATTTACGAGACGAGCGTCACCTCGATTCCGCTTCATATCCGGGCGAACTGGATTCGAAAGCTCTACCCGGGAGTTCGGGTAATCGAGGCTTGGGATGGACCGGACGGATATTCGGATGACAGGGAGCATGAAATTCGGGAAGAACAGTATATACTCGGTTTACTGAACGGTGAGAAAGTTACGCATTTTTACTCAAGTGAGTTTTACGGCGGGCATATGAGCCTCGCTTTGGGTGCAGTAGACCGGCGGGTAGATGAAGCCCGCAAGCGGGTTCCGGTCTCAGCGACGATGGTTCGCTCCGATCCCTATAAGTACAGGGAGTTCGTAAGTGATATCGTATACAGGGACTTGATCACGAAGGTGGTATTCGTTGGAGCGATGTCGACGGGTAAATCGACGATCACTGAGGCACTGGCACGGCAGTACGGCACGACCTATGCGAGCGAATACGGACGCGATTACTGGACCGAGCATCAGGTGGACCGGAGAATCGGCCTGGAAGCGTTCAATGAAATTGCAGTGGGTCATATCGAGCGCGAGGAGCAGGCTTTGCTTGCGGCCAACCGGTTTCTGTTCGTTGATACCAATGCGATTACGACATATATGTTCGCAATGGACTATCACGGTAAAGCCCCGGAGCTATTAACCCGGATCGCCCTGGAGAATGCGCAGCGCTACGATCTGTTCTTCCTATGCGATGACGATATTCCTTACGACGATACATGGGACCGCAGCGGGGATCAGAAGCGGCATGTTTTTCATAAACAGATTATCGCGGACTTGAAAGAGCGGCGTATTCCCTACATTACACTGCGGGGGAGTCTTGAGGAACGGATGCACAAGGTAGATGAGGTGTTGGCGAAGTTCGAGCCCTACCGAAACTATTTCGGGGAGCTGCTGAATGGTTAGAATAAGATGCAGGCAGGGGTAAATGATTCCGAATTAAGAATCCAAAATCAAGGAGGCGAACCCACTTGGAATGGTTGGATCGCGATGGGCTTACGGAACGTGAGTTTTTGGAGCGTTACCGGGCAGGAGATTACGAGCGACCCTCGGTAGCCGCGGATATGGTTATCTTCACCGTTACAGATGCGGAGGCAGACAGCTATCGCAAGCTGCCGGAAAAAGAACTCCGCATTCTGCTCATTCGCCGGGGGGGTCATCCCTTCCTGGGCAAATGGGCGCTGCCTGGCGGCTTTGTTCATCCGAACGAGACGACTGAGCAGGCTGCGGTAAGGGAACTGCGTGAAGAAACGGGTGTGGACGACGTTTATTTGGAGCAGTTGTATACGTTCAGTGATATCGGACGCGATCCCCGAGCTTGGGTGATGAGCTGCAGTTATATGGCTCTGATTAATAGCGACAGATTGGAGCTTAAGGCGGGTGACGATGCGACTGACGCTGCTTGGTTCAAGGTATCTTATCGGTTGCTGCGGGAGCAGAAGGAGCTGATGGAAGACGGATACGTCAAGACGCTGGAGTACGAACTCAAGCTAAGCGGTGAAGAGGAGCTTTCGGCGGTAGTGACGAAAACGTTGACAGTGAAGGCTGCATCGACCGGCACGGATTATGAAATTGTATCGAATGACGGATTAGCCTTCGACCATGCGAAGATCATTGCATATGCTATCGAGCGGCTGCGGGGAAAAGTGAATTATACCGATATTGCGCTGCATTTGATGCCGAAGCTTTTTACTTTAACGGAGTTGCAGCAGGTTTATGAGGTGATTTTGGATAAAGAGCTTTTGAAAGCGGCCTTTCGGCGTAAGGTGGCCAATCTCGTTGCGGAGACCGATCATTACACTGAAAATGCGGGGCACAGGCCATCTCGCCTGTACCGGAGAAATTTGGAGGATTAATATGGGCCGGTCCAATCCAGACGCGGAGACCCCTACAAGCTAAAAAGAGCTGCATCATGGCAGCTCTTTTTTAACCAATAATTCTTCAAATCAATTCAGGTCACATCGCATCACTTCGGCGTCGCAGTAACCTGTATATCACTGTAATACAATGTACTTAAGCCTTCAAACCCGGAGTGTGTACCAATTAATAAATAAATCTTACCCTGTGCATCGGTCGTTACTGTAGCGCTATAATCAAAGTCCACTCGCTGAAATCCCTCTTTACCGGGATCTGGTTTTCGAATATCGCCAATCACCGTAGCATTCTCTCCATTGCTAGATTGGTATCCGATGTCAAGATTCATACGATAATACAGGTTTTCTGCATCCTTCACGGTTAATGCTTGCGGTTCTTTATTTACAATGCCAGCCTTTACAAAAACAGATTCAGCCGGGGCTACACCGACTCCGTCTGACCCCGCTTTCTGATCTGTGTACATAGCGAAATTCATCTTCACGTCATAGTCGGTATTTGGTTTAAGGCCGCCTACACCCCGGGAAAGGAACATGAATAAATCCCCATTTTGATTGATACCTGACAGTTTCAAACCGTATTTCGGTTCCTGCTGTTCCGGGAGAGGGATAAGCTCTCTCGTATGTTTAAGTTCATAGGTGTCCGGATTATAGTCAACCGGCAATTCCGAGAAGCCGCCTTTCCAACCCTGCTCGTCTTTATTAAAATCATAATTTATGTATATAGGATCGGCGGAATCTAAGTGCTGCGAGACGGTAACCGTTCGGGAGCCAGGCTCCCATACAAGCTTGGCATTCATAAGAAGAGCCACGCTTCTGGCAGGCACAAACACACGGCCATTCACCAGTCTTACATGCTCCGGAAGCTGTATTTGTTCTCCATGAGCATTAACGGCAATGTTGGAGTCTATCGTTAGTGTAATATCTCTAAACGACCGACCTGATAAAGTGATTGACTGATCGGTTTGATTCCATGTTACTTGGGATCCGAGCGAGAGGGCCATTTCTCTCAAGGGCACCATGGAATGACTGTGCAGCTCGAAGGGCGCAGTCTCCAACAAGTGTTTATCCGATTCAACGGAATAAGATAATTGGTCCATTTGAAATTGAACGGATTGCTGTGTCGATTCAGCAGCACTGGACGTAGGATTGAACATCAAAGAAGCAGCAGTAGCTGTAATGAGACCAGATAAAGCCAATTTTTTCTTCATAAAGCTTATGCACCATCCTTTGTGGCGTTTTGGTTATGTAGGGGACTTGCTTTGAAGCTGGAGCATTTACATTTCATTAACCCGATTGGCCCGGTTTATCACGGGGCATTCTGAAAATTGGATTGTTTTCTTTTCATGGGATATTTTAGATAGACGTTTTTTCCCGCAGGAGATACACTGGGAAAGCATTAAAGAATAGACATAATAGGAGCTTGAGAAATGTGACCCAGACAGACCATATTCCATCATGGAAAAAACTTAGCCTATTTGCCGTTACCTGGCCCATATTCATCGATTCTGTACTTCGGATGATGCTGGGTACAGTGGACGTGTTTATGTTAAGCCGCATATCCGACAAGGCAACGGGCGCTGTAGGCTTGGCCAACGAAATTATCTTCTTCTGTATTATGATGTTCGGGTTCGTCGGAATCGGCACCAGCGTGGCGGTTTCCCAGTATATCGGTGCCCGGCGGGAACAAGAGGCGAGCCGGATCGCTGCATTGGCGATTACGATGAACCTGATTTTCGGAATCCTCGTTAGCATCCTGCTCGTTTTCTTTGGAGAGTCTCTCCTGGTGCTGATGAACCTTGACCCCGAGCAAATCGGAATCGCAAGTCACTATCTAAAAATCATCGGCGGCTTTATTTGGATTGAGGCACTGTCGTATGCGATATCTTCCGTAATTCGGGCAAACGGCCATACCAAAAGTGTTATGTTCGTGACGCTAGGCGTCAATCTAATCCATGTGACAGGTAATTATTTGCTCATTTTCGGGAACATGGGATTTCCGGAGTGGGGTGTGACAGGGGCGGCCATATCAACGGTCGTAAGCCGGCTGCTTGGTATCATCGTCCTGTTCTTCATTTTGTACCGACGGATTCCTGCACCGATTCGGCGAAAGGATTACGTTACCTGGAATGGTCCTTATGTGAAGCAGATTATAAGCGTTGGCCTGCCTGCTGCGGGGGAGCATCTTTCCTGGCAGTCGCAGTACCTTATGATCATGAGCTTCGTGAATATTATTGGCTTTACGGCACTAAACACGCATGTTTACGTGATGAATGTATCGAACTATTTTATGGCCCTGGCGATGGCGATCGGGGCAGGGACCGAGATTATTGTTGGGCAAATGGTGGGCGCGGGAGAGATGAATGCTGCCTACAGGCGACTTATGAAAAGCGTGAAGGTCAGCTTTGTATTGACGCTGGCCATCGTTGGTATAGCGGTGATATTCCGGCATGATTTGATTAGTTTGTTCACGAATGATCCTGATATCATTGTGCTCGGAGCAAGTATTTTCTTGCTTTCCATTGTGATTGAGCCCGGGCGGACCTTCAATATGGTTATTATCAATTCGCTGCGTGCTGCCGGGGACGCACGTTTTCCCGTCTTGATGGGTGTCATCTCGATGTGGGGAATATCGGTGCCGCTTGCTTATGCACTTGGCGTTCATTTCGGGATGGGGCTGTTTGGCATATGGATTGCTTTTGCGGTGGACGAGTGGCTGCGCGGGATCATGATGCTGCTGCGCTGGAGAAGCCGGGCTTGGGAGAAGAAGGCGCTGGTAAAGCCGGCTTCTGATATGGATGATAAGATTGTGGCATAATTCAGGGTTTGCGTGTGCGGGCAGCCGTAATGATATGAGATGAAGATCGAGCCTCCGAAACGGAGGCTTTCTTCTTTTACCTTGCGCCGTATGGAGTTCGGGTAATAAATATCCGCATCAACTATGCTAAATCGGGTACCTAAAAACAACGTGAAAAATTTTTTTTCGTTTTGATGTTACCTTTTTCATTTCTGTGCGTTTATATGGATGAACACGGAGCCATGGACCGTTGTTTGAATTTAAAACGTATAAGTGAAGGGGATATGAAAATGAATTTACGAATGGGTAAGCGTTTGATGTTTACGGTATTAATTGGGGCATTGTTAACACCTCAAAGTTTGCAGGCGGCAAAAGCAGACACCAGCGCAAAGGGTGCCCAGAACAGTGGCAGTCCAGGTGCTGTATCTGTACAGAAATACGATTTGGAAAAGAGATATACCTATAAAACCGATCGATTCACAATAAGCTTGCCCTCTTCGTGGGAGAAGAAATTAACGGCCCAGGAGAGCAAAGACGCAGTCGTGTTTTATTACACTTCTTCAAACAACACGTTAAAACGCGAATTTCTATTCAGCGTTGAATGGATTGCTAAAGAACATTGGGGTGTTTGGCAGAAGAACGGATTTTTCAAGGAGCTCGGCCGCACAGAGCAAGTTGTCTATGCGCTGCATAAACCGAGCGAAAGCCCTTTCGCGTCTGCGATGAAAGGAGCGGACTACAAAGAGACACAGAAAATGCTGAAGCAGCTGGACACCGTCCTTGGTTTTAAGCTGCTGGACCCAGTGTCACCGCACCCGTCGAAGGAGCTGATCCTGACCGATGCGGGGCAGGCGGCAGAGCTTTACTTATTTGGACTGCAGCACCGGAATGCGTCTATTCAGTATGCTGCCTTCTCGAAGGAAATGAAGAAGCGGATGCTGAAGCCTTTTGAGAGCTTGAATTGGGTAACGGGTGTATCCAGCCCATGGATTACCGGTTGGAAAATCAACAAGCAAACCTCGGTGGACAGCACTCATCAAACGATCGAGGTCACCCTTAATACGGCAACCTCGGCAGGACCTGATAAGCCCGTACGGCTTACTATTTCACTTGCCCTGGAAGGCGGCAAACAATGGGTTGTCGACAATGTGAAAATCGAGGGTGCGCTGCCGAGAAGCGGCTTAACTAATAATGGTGCGGTTTCACCGCAGTCATTTACCGTAGAGGATGCAAGAAAGCTTGCGCTTCAGGCGGTCTCTCATTACTGGTATATGAATTCCGGTGGAACCTATAAGAATGGAGGGGCTATCAAGGAGTTCTCAATTAAAGGAAAAGGCGATCATTACAGATGGATGGGCAATGACCTTGACACCAAGGCGAAGCTGAGCGCCTATTTGCAGGAAGTGTACACCAAGGAGCGCGTTGAGCGGTTCTTGAGCAGCCAACTGGCGTCAGGCAATTTAGCCGAGAAAGATGGACGTTTGGCTCAGCCGAACGCCGATGGGGGAAGCATTCTTGATTGGGCGAATGCCAAGATAGAACTGACTGGAGAAAGCAAAAATCACAAAACGTTTCGCTATATCGTACCAGCAGGCGGTTCTGATAAAAAGACGATGAACATCGGCTTTAGCTATGTAGAAGGATCCGGTTGGAGAATTGACGAAGATATTCGTGAGATTCGATAAGCAGAGGCCTGCTGGCTGCTTTAAATAGTCCCGACAGGAGTATTTCGGGCTGCACGGGGACTACCCCTTTTTAAGTATAAGCGTCATCCCCATGAACATTGCATTTCAATTCGCGGACGAAAGACGCGTTTACCTCGAATTTTGGTGATAATCCCTCCATAATAGCTCCTTCCAAATCGCAGACCATTTTCCTCTCACCGTTGTGATTACGGTTACTTGCACGATTGGATATGTCGAAAATCTTCTGTTACGCCACTTTGCTTATGGATGTTTATTTTGTACCTACTAATCTAAAAAAGCAGGAATTGGTAAAATTTTCTCGAATCATAGGAGGTGATTTCATCGAATTGAATGGAGTGAACACGGGTGGTTGACCAGGGAAGTGAACTATATCAACGCAATAAGTTAATGGTCTGTTTATTATGGGGGGCTTTGATTTTAGGCATTGGAGCAAGCTACGAGTCGATTGCGAAGATGTTGATGCTAGCGGAAATCGGAGGCGTGGTCGCTCTCGTCTGCACGGTTATGCTTTGGAGGCGCATCGCGCTGCCGTATTTAATGTATGTCGTCGCGGTCGGATTGAACGTTATCGCAATCGGGTTTATTTATGTGTCAGTGGGATACCACAATTCGCTGATCATCTATTTGGGACTCGCAATCGTTACGATTTATCATAATATTCGCCCGCTTATTGTATACGGCGGGATCTCCGTTGTTGCGCTTAATTATTTCTTGCAAACGCATGAAGGATATACCACAATCGATCCAATCGGCGCGAACGCCTTTCTGATTCTGACGCTCGTTACGCTTGCCTTCCAGGGCCAAATCGGTGCTAAATTGACCAAGAAAATCGAGGCGGGCGCGAAAGAATCGGAATTAGCCAGACGGCACACGGATAAGGTGCTGAGTGAGGTTACGACTTCAGTCAAAATATTAAGCCGCTCGGCTCAAAACCTTTCTTCCAACGCGGGGGTTACCGGGAAAATTTCCGAAGAGGTTACGACCGCCTTCCATGAAATTGCCAGTGGTATGGAAGTGCAAGCGGGCAGCGTATCGGATGTATCCGAAGCGATGGAGGACGTTAACAAGGTGGTTGCGAATGCGACAGGCGCTTCAGTCAGCATGAGTGAAAAACTGCGCAATACGGCACAGATTACCACGCTTGGTCAAGCCAATATGGAGCAGCTATCAAAAAATATGGCGGAGATCGATCATAGCGTGACAGAAACGGCCGGTATCATAAATGAAGTCAACGAGGAAAATGAGAAAATCGGTGAAATCGTCGCTTCCATAAGCGAAATTGCCAATCAGACGAACCTCCTCTCCTTAAACGCTTCGATTGAGGCATCAAGAGCGGGTGAGAATGGCAGAGGGTTTGCCGTCGTTGCCACGGAGATACGCAAGCTGTCGTTGAATGCTCATATGGCGTCGGAAAATATTGCGCTCAGCCTTGGATCGATTCAGAAGAAGATTGGCCACGCCGCCGAGAGCGTTGAGCAGGGGCTGGAGGCTGCTCAGTCCGGCTCCAGATCGGTGACGAACGCGGTTGAATTTTTCGCGAGTATCAAGCAAAACTCGGAGGAAGTGCTGGAGCAGGCTGAGATGCTTAATGCCATGAACGAGCAATTGCTTGCTTCGTCGAAGCAGGTCACGGATCAGATGAACGCTGTGGCAAACGTGACGGAGCAATCAGCTGCATCGGTCGAGGAGGTATTGGCCAGCGCCGATGTTCAGAAAAGCCGCGTTAACGATATCGTGGAAAGCATTGAGGAGTTGAGTCAAATAACAGGAAAGCTTAGCGATCTTGTGAAGTAGTGTTATGGTAAACCGTAATTTATATCCCCAGGGAGATATTCTGATGGTTGATGTCTTTGCGGTAGCTGAAATTATTGTCCAGCACATTAAGAACCATTACCCCCAAGATGTTGCGATTGTGGGGTATTACGGGTCTTATCTCCAGGGCAGAGCGACGGAACGATCGGATTTGGATTTCTTCTTCATTCCAGCCACGGAGAGAGGCAGACAAGTGGAATGCCAGTTTATCATCGACGGCATCGGATTTGATTTCTGGCCAATCGGATGGGATCGTGCTGAAAGAATGGCAAGATCTGAGGAGTGGAACACGACAATCATAGCAGACTGTGAACTTTTGTATGTCCGATCAGAGAATGATCTTGCGAGATTCATGGAACTTCGCGAGACGATCTCCAATATGGGGGATGAATCCAAAACGTCTGCGATGATCAGCCAAGCCGAGTCTGTTCTAAAAGATTGTCTGATCAGCATAGCTAAAATGCGGCTTACCGAAAATTCCGGGGATTTATCCTATTTACGAATCCAGGCTCAAGCAATTTCGGGAAACATTTTCAAGGCTCTCGGCTTCTTGAATCAAATCTACTATAAGCGCAGCTGGGGCCACTATCGTGAGCAAGTCAGAAATCTGCCTATGAAGCCGGAACAGCTGGATCAATACCTGGATATTATTATGTTCAGCACCGTTCCTGATGAATTGATGTCAGCGTGCGAGAATTTGACTGCTGATACACTTCGCCTAATATCGGAGCGGCACAACAAACAAGAGGGGATTCGCTCATATAAAGAACGAATGAAGGGGTACTATGAAGAGGAAAGGGCAGTCCTGAACAAACTGTTAACCGCGTGTGAAAAAGGCCATTACGAAACAGCCTTCTTCGTTGCTGCCGGAGTACAAGACGCGTTATCCCGAATTTTGTACGCAGCAGAAAAGGGACGTTGGCCAGGTATTGCTGATTTAGGCGAGCACCGCGAGTTTTATGTTCGTTATGGTTATCCCGATCTTGCCGCGCTTCTGGATCCGTCCGATTTCGAACCGTTGCGATTAGCTGTTCTACAGCTTATTGAAAAGTTAGAGAATCACCTCAACACAGAAGGAGTGCCTATGAACCAATTCGGCTCTGTTCCGGAATTTGAATCATTTTACAAAAACAGATGGTCTGATGAAGGGGAACGAACGAAGTAAACATCATAGTGAGCAGAGGGCGGTGGAGATATGGTTCGATTTTTGTACATCACTGATACACATTTGGGATCGAATGGTGCAGGGTTTCAGCAGCAGCCTGCCTATCCTGATCAACTTGGCCATTTGCTGGATGGCATCCGTCATATACTCAAGGAGGAGTCGGAAATCGACTTCATCCTGCACGGCGGGGATATGGTGCACGGCTGTTCAGAGCATACGATTGAAATGGCAAGGGAAGCTTTCCAATTTGATGTTCCGCTCTATTTGTCTGTCGGCAATCATGACCTCGACCGACCGGATGCCGCGGAACTATGGCTTAAGCACGCACCTGGATTCTTCGCTTCAGGCAAGGCGCTGGATTATCAGGTCCAGGTCAACGGGGTTATGCTGCACGTGATGCCAAATCAGTGGGACCGGGAGCAGTTGTACTATTGGAAGCAGGCACAGGATCCGTTCTATACGGAGGATCAGATGCGCAGGTTGGAAGCTGATATCCGCAGAGATCCCGATCTCATTCACCTGCTGGCTGTACATAATCCGGTTTTCGGTGTGATGCCGGAACAAACCGGTCTCATGGAAGTCATTCATGAGGTGGACAGCGATTTTCGCCGCTATATTCTTGATCTGATGGATAGGTATCCGCAGCTAAAGTGCGTGCTGTCCGGTCATAACCATATTAATTCGCTATACCATGTGGAAGGTGGACTGCTTCTATCATCCAGCTCTTTAATCGAGACTCCGTTTGAATACAAAATCATTGAAATCAATCAGAACCGGATTCAGGTAGAGACCAGAAGCCTGCCGATCCAATCGCCATTGAAATCAAGCCAAAGCGCTGACTTCATGCCCGACTACAGGGTAGATCGCAGCTACGTTCAGGGAAGAAGACAAGACAGGGAGGCGGTGTTCAAGTGGGAATGAATATCCTGCAGTACAATGTCTTAGATGGATGCCAGGACGAGGAGCGGTTAGCAGGCCTTGACTCCTGGATCACCTCGCAGCCTTATGATGTCATCGGATTTAATGAGTTAAATGGTTGGATACAGAGCAAGCTCGCTTCCTATGCTCTCCGTTGGGGGTACGGCTACAGTTACGTGTATGAGACGCATAGGAGTAAATACTATGTTGGGCTCGTATCGAAGTTTCCGATTGAGATCATTAGCAGGACAGAGGAGCCCTTCCACCATGGCTTGCTCCATGTGAAGGTCAATGATGTGCATTTTCTGATTACCCATCTGTGTCCGTCCGATTCCTTGAAGCGGGAACGGGAGACGGAATACATTGCCGGGATCGTCCGAAGCATCACCGAACCACTGCTCGTGATGGGCGACCTTAATACGTTATCGCCGCATGATGAACCGTTCTACATGGAATGCGGCATCGCTCATACACTCGCACAGGAAGATAGGTTGAGGAAGAAGTTTATGCACGGAGGAATGATTAATTATAAGCCAATGCAAATCCTGCTTGACGCGGGCTTGTCGGATGCAGGACATCATAGCGGACAAGAGAGAGAGCTTCCTTTTCAATATTCAGTTCCAACTTCCGTTAATCAAGATCATATGCACGCAGCTTGCTTGAGGCTGGATTATGTCTTGGTCAATGAATCCTTGCGGAAGCGAGGGCCGGCTGCTTCCATCGTTCGTGATGCGCATGTAGACGGGTTGTCTGATCATTACCCGATCAGGTGTGAGTGGTCTTAGGCAGGCCAAGTGAACCTGCCCGGGAGATTAGCAGGCTGATCGTTGTAGCATCGGCAAAAAGAAGAACACGGTTCCTCAATACAGGAGCGGTGTTCTTCTTTTTGCCTGGATAGGGAGATGTCCATGGGGGCGGAAAGAGAAGATTTCCCGCATATATCCTTCTCCTAACGGGTAAGTACTAACAACACAGTTCATCTCATGACGATGAGATTAGAAAGGGGTTTGAAACGAATGAAGCGCAAACTATTAATAACAGGTGCGGCGGGTACCATAGGGAATGTGCTTTTTAAGGGGCTTAAGCAGGACAACAGGTATGACATTGTCGGAGCGGATATACAAGCCGACGAGGAGCAGGGCATTGTACAATTGGACATCGATGACGAGGCGCGGCTGGCCGAGCTGACGCAAGGAATTGACACGGTGCTCCATTTTGCCTGGATAAAGGACAACGATGATTTTCTCGGTAAGGTGCTGGAGGGAAATGTGAGCGGAGCATACAAGTTATTCGAGGCAGCCGTGCAAAATGGTGTTCGCCGCCTTGTATTCGCCAGCTCCAATCATGCGACGGGTTATTACAAGACAAGCGAGAAGGTAGAGCCGGATGACCCGTACCGTCCGGACAGCTTTTACGGGCTCAGCAAATGCTATATCGAGCTGCTCGGCAGGCTTTATTCAGACCAAGGGAAGATCTCTTCAATCAATATTCGCATAGGCAACTTTCCCGGAGACAACCGTCCCCATTCAGAGCGTGCGGGGCGTATATGGATATCCGAGCGTGATATGCTTGAGCTGGTCGTTTGCTGTATAGAAGCTGATGACGAGCTGAAATATTTAAATTTATACGGCACCTCGGCCAATCGTGATAACTATTACAACATAGATTATCTGGAGGAGTTGATTGGTTACAAGCCTCAGGATGACGCAGCAAAGCTGCTTGAGCAGGCCAAGGCAGAAGGACGGAAAGTCGCTCAGGATGAAACGATCTATCAGGGGGGACAGCAGCAGTAGCCACTCATGTGTACGAAAAATGAAAGAGTACGAGTACAGCATAATTCTAATTTAGGGCCGCCATTTTGGCGGCCCTTTAGCATACCGTGAAAATCTCAGCGTCAATTTCCAGGTAAAGATAATACAACGGATGTAAAGATGTTTTTCTAGTTTTTGGAGTGTGACTCCGTCTAGAATTATAAATGTAAGGTTATATCAGAATCCGTTAGGGGGAGTAATTGATGCAGCTTGTTAAACGTATGAGTGTTATGCTAACCGTTACCCTGGCCCTCGCTGCCGCGCTCAGTGGATGCGGAGGCGGCGAAAGCAAGCCCGCGGCCGATCCGGCGCCACCTGCACCTGCACCTGCTCCGGTGTCCAAGGAAAACCAGGATCCCAATGCCAAGTCCAAGTACGACCCGCCGATTAAAGTGAGAATGGTGCTGTCTCAAGCGGTCAACACGACCTTCCCCGAGGGGGATTCCATGAGCAATAACTTGTGGACCCGTACCCTTCTGGAAGAGGACGGCATCCAGATTGAAGACGTGTGGACGGTGGATGAATCACAGTATAACGAAAAGCTTAATGTTGCGATCGCCTCCGGTGACCTGCCGGATGTTTTCCAGGTTACTCCGACACAGCTGCAGCAGCTGGTGGACGCTGACCAACTGGCCGATTTAACGGAAGCATATAAGAACAGCATCTCGCCTCTGGCGGATGAAAAACTGCGTGAGGACGGCGGAGTCGGTATCGAATCGGCTACCTTTGACGGTAAACTGATGGCTTTGCCGTATACCACGGCAGCAATGGACGGAGCCATGATGCTGTGGGTCCGGAAAGACTGGCTCGATAACCTGGGGCTTCCGGAGCCGAAGACCATGGATGACGTGTTCAAAATTTCAAGCGCTTTCACAAAACAAGATCCTGACAAGAACGGAAAGAACGATACCTTCGGAATCGGCTTCCGAAAAGACATTTTTTCCGGATTTGGCGGCATGACCGGCTTTTTCAACAGCTTCCATGCTTACAAAAACATGTGGGTTCTTGATGAAAGCACAGGGCAGCTCGTTCACGGCGGTGTCCAGCCAGAGATGAAGGCTGCGCTTGCCAAGCTTCAGGAGATGTATAAAGCAGGGGAGATCGACAAGGAATTTACGGTTAAAGGAACGCCGCAGATCCAGGAAGACCTGGCTGCTGGACGTATAGGTATGATATTCGGGGGAATGGCGGAGCCGCTGTCCAACCTAAATAAATCAGTACAGAATGACCCGAATGCCGTATGGGAGTGCTATCCGCTGCCTTCCATAGACGGGGAGACGGCCAGACCGCAAATCTCCTCGATGCCGCCAGTTTACTTCGTGGTCAACAAGAACAGCAAAAATCCTGAGGCTATCATGAAAATGATGAATCTCTGGGTGGAGAAATGGTTCGGTGAGACGGCTGACGGCAAATTTGACTATGATAACGGCTTCCCGACCCATAAGTACTATACAGTGAGAACCTATGGGGCGAGAAAAAATCTCGACAACTACCTCATGATCGGCGAAGCGCTCAAAACCGGAGATACGAGCAAGCTGAATCCCGGACAGCTGGGCAACTACAACCAGGTGAAGCAGTATCTGGACGGCGACAAGAGCATGTGGAATTATGCCAAAATCTTCGGTCCGGAAGGCTCGCTCGGCGTTTTAAATCATTATGTTAATGAGGGCCTGCTGCTTCCGGACGCCTATCAGGGCATCCCCACAAGTACGATGGTCAAGCGTAACAGTACCGTTGGGGATTTAATGCAGCAAACTTATATGAACATCGTCCAGGGTGAGCCGATCGACAGCTTTGATGCCTTCGTTGAAAACTGGAAAAAGCTCGGCGGGGATGAAATCACGAAGGAAGTCAACGATTGGTATGCCAGTCAGAAAAAATAGGTAAAAGAGGTGAGGATCATCCGTACTATAGCAAAAGAAGCAGGCCCGGCACCTGCCCGAAAACGGGCGCCAAGGTTAACAGGCCGCAGCTCACTTTATTCTAGGTGGCCTCTCCATCTGATGTTTCTGCCAGGAGCAATATTGCTCCTGGTGTATCATTATTTCCCAACCTTCGGGTTTGTCATCGCTTTTCAAGACTTTATTCCGGCTAAAGGCTTTTTCAAATCGGAGTGGACGGGATGGGAGAACTTCAAATATATTTTGGAGCTTCCGAACTTTTATCAAGTGCTGTGGAACACCTTTTATATTTCACTGCTTAAGGTGATAACCGGTCAAATCTTTCCGATTCTGATCGCGCTGCTGCTCAACGAAATGCGAATCAGGGCAGTGAAACGAACGGTGCAGACCCTGATTTATCTACCGCATTTTATGTCATGGGTCATTTTGGGCGGAATTCTGATCGATATTTTGTCCCCAAGCAAGGGGATCATCAATCAGATCATTACCGCCTTGGGCTTCGAGCCCGTGTTCTTTTTAGGTAATCCGGATATTTTCCCGTATGTGCTTGTCGGATCAGATCTTTGGAAGGATTTTGGCTTTAGTACAATTGTCTATTTGGCGGCGCTCACAAGCATTAACCCGAGTCTTTACGAAGCGGCGGTAGTGGACGGGGCCTCAAGATGGAAGCAAACGATCAATATTACGCTGCCGGGGATGATGCCAGTCATCATTCTGATGGCCACACTCAGCATGGGGCAAATTTTAAACGCGGGCTTCGAGCAGGTGTTCAACCTGTACAGCCCAACTGTGTATGAAACCGGAGATATTATTGATACGCTGGTCTACCGGATGGGATTGGTTCAAGCCCAGTACGGCTTGGCCACTGCAATCGGACTGTTTAAATCAGCCGTGTCTCTGGTGCTCATCTCGACGTCTTATTATATGGCTTATCGCTTCGCCAACTATCGAATTTTCTAAGGAAGGAGACTGAAACTGTGGTTGAGGACAAATCCTGGGCTTCGCGGACACTCATTACAGCCAACTACGTCTTCATGATCTTCCTGTCACTGCTGTGTGTTCTGCCGCTGGTTCATATCTGGGCCATTTCCTTCAGTTCGGACCAGGCGGCTGCATCCGGCTTTGTCAGCCTGTGGCCGGTTGATTTTACGCTCGACGCCTACCGGTTCGTGCTCGGCAAGCCGAATTTTCTGAACGCACTTTTGGTCACTCTGCAAAGGGTGTTCTTAGGTCTTCCGATCAACCTGCTGCTCATTATCCTGATGGCTTATCCGCTGTCGAAAGAAACGCATGTATTTCCCTGGAGAACGGTGTATGCCTGGTTTGTTGTCTTTACGATGCTGGTACACGGCGGCCTGATCCCTACGTACATGGTTGTGAAGGAGACGGGGATCATCAACTCAATTTGGGCGCTTATTTTGCCTGGAGCGGTTCCGGTCTTTAGCGTGGTGCTGATGCTGAACTTCTTCCGCCAGCTGCCCAGGGAGATTGAAGATGCGGCCTTTATTGATGGGGCAGGACATTTTACGATGCTCACGCGGATATTTGTTCCGCTTTCCCTTCCCGTCATTGCAACAGTCACGCTTTTCTCTACGGTGGGTCATTGGAACGCCTGGTTTGACGGAATGATTTATATGAAATCTCCGGATCAGTACCCGCTGCAGACTTATCTGCGTACGATTATTATCACGCTGGACTTTACCAATCTGGGATCGGAGGATGCCTTGAAAATGGCTGAAAACGTATCAGAAAGGACGACCAGAGCAGCTCAAATCTTACTTGGGGCATTGCCGATCCTTCTCGTATATCCGTTTCTTCAGAAGTATTTCATGAAAGGAATGGTGATGGGAAGTGTCAAAGGATAACGTAATCAATCATGACAAGGGGGCTTCTGGGAGGATGAATGAACAGAAGGCAGACTGGAAGGCGGAGTGGATTTGGGGCGGAGAGGAAGAAAGCCCGAGGAATGAATGGTGGTGCTTTCGTAAAAATTTTACGCTGCAGCCGATGGAGGCGCCCGGTGCTAAGCTCTCGATCACGGCAGATTCAAGATATGTTCTTTACGTGAATGGGGTAAGAGTCGGCCAGGGCCCTTCACGGAGCTGGCCGGCTCAGCAATCCTACGATACGTATGAGGTCGGGGATTTGCTTCGGGAAGGAGAAGGAAATGTGATTGCTGTGTTGGTACAGCACTTCGGTACTTCCACCTTCTCCTACGTAAGAGGACGGGGCGGTCTGCTCGTTCAGCTGGAACTGCCAGAAGGAAACCAATCTGCCCCGCAGATTGTTACGGATGGCAGCTGGAAAGCGCTCAAGCATCCGGGGCAGGATCCGAAGGCTCAGCGTATGGCTATGCAGCTGGCCTTTACGGAGCGAATCGATGCACGGCAATTTGACCCGGAATGGATGATGTGCGGATATGACGACAGCAGCTGGGAACAGGCCCGGGTTATCGGACCGGCAGGTATGTCCCCATGGACTGAATTGGTGCCGCGCAGCATTCCGTTTCTCACGGAGGAACCCGTCTTTCCGGTACGTGTACAATCTCTTAAGCGGGTGGAGCCTTATCGCTGGACAACCACACTGGATACCCGGGCCCAGATGGCACCGGAAAGTCAGAATCATGCGAATGCCTATAACTTTGCGGGCTTCCTAGGCACTGTAATCCGGGCTGAGCGGGCGGGGAGTGCCGTAATGAGCTTTGCTCATACGCCTCCAACTTTACAAGCTGTTATTATAAACGGCGTCCGGTTTGAAAAGAGCGGCATGAAAGGCATCCGATCTGAGAAGTTCCTTGAGTTTTCGCTTCAGGCGGGGGATAATCTCGTTCTGATTGTTATGGCCGGAAGTGAACATGGAAGGAATATTATTTTTGGTTTAGATGCCGATGTTTCCTTTACCGTGGTCTCTCCTGACCAAGATGCGTCCAGGATGGAGGGGATGTCTCCGTTTATCTCGATCGGGCCGTTTGAGATGTTTGAATATATTGATCACCGTTATGGCGAGGAGGAAAGAGCCAAGCAAAGGATCATCAAGGCTTGCGGTGACTTTGAAAGCACCGTAGAGGGCGGGGATACAGCTTCACTGGAAACTCTGGATCTGTTCCGTTCGATCGGCATCTCCTCTCGTAAGGAGGAGCTGTCCGCCTATCAGGAATGGATTCGGCCCATGCCGGAAGCTTATGCAGCGAAGGAATCTGTTTCCGCGCTTGCTGTATGGAAGAAGAAGGAGCAGGCACTTCCGGTGCCCCGCTCGCTGCAGCAGCTGGCTGCAGTTAACCGTATTCCAGCCGCGATTCCCATGTTTGCCGGCGCGGATACAGAGATCATCGTTGACTTCGGCAAGCAGGGGGCCGGGTATATTTCCTTTGATGTCGAGGCCGGAGACGGAACCATTCTTGATTTCTACGGTTTCGAGCATATGCAGGATGGCTGGATTCAATATACTAATTATCTGGAAAATACGTTCCGGTATACCTGCCGGGAGGGCCGGCAGACGTACGTTTCTCCAGTACGGAGGGGCTTCCGGTATCTGATGATCACTGTACGGGGAGCCTCACGGCCGGTGAAGGTGCATCAGATCCACTTATTGCAAAGCCATTATCCTGCTCCGGAAGTAGGACGGTTCCTCTGCTCGGATTCGCTGCTGAATGAGGCCTGGAAAATGAGCCGTCATACGACCCGGCTGTGTATGGAAGATACCTTTGTAGACTGCCCGATGTATGAGCAGACCTTCTGGGTCGGGGACAGCCGGAATGAAGCGCTCATCGGCTATTATCTGTTCGGTGCCGAGGAATTGGTGGAAAGATGCCTGGACCTGGTGCCGGGCTCACGGGACATGACGCCGCTGTATGCGGATCAGGTACCGACCGGCTGGAGCAGCGTCATTCCGAACTGGACCTTTTTCTGGGTCATTGCCTGCCGGGAATATTATGCCCGGACAGGTAAAGAGGACTTCCTGTACCGGATCTGGCCGGATGTCGTATACACGCTGGATCATTATTTAATGCTTCGTGATTCACAGGGACTGCTCTCCCTGGATGCATGGAACTTCCTGGATTGGGCGCCGATCGACCAGCCAAGGGAAGGCGTGGTATCACACCAGAATATGTTCCTTGTCCGTGCACTTCGCTCCGCGGCGGAAATTGCGGAGTTGACCGGTGACCAGGATAAGCAGGCGGCTTATCTGAAGGCATCGGAGGAGCTGCGGCAAGCGATCAATGCTCATCTTTGGTCGGAAGAACAGCAGGCATATCTGGACTGTATCCATGCTGATGGCAGACCTTCTTCCATCTTCAGCATGCAGTCACAGGTAACGGCGCTGCTCTGCCGGATTCCTGACGGAGAGCGCAAGGAACGGATTCTCGGCTATTTAGATGTGGAGCCGGAAGGATTTGTACCCATCGGCAGTCCGTTCATGGCCTTCTTCTACTACGAGGCGCTTATACAGGCAGGGCGCCATCAGGACATGATTGAGGATATTCGGACCCAGTACGCGCAGATGATCGAATATGATGCGACCACCTGCTGGGAGATGTACCCCAAGCTGAAGGACGGCAAGCCTGATCCGCAGAATTTGACGCGAAGCCACTGCCATGCCTGGTCGGCAGCCCCCGGCTATTTCCTCGGTACGACGGTTCTTGGTGTTCAGGGTGAGACGGCCGGCTGGAGCAAGGTTTCTATCCAGCCGGAGCTTTGCGGCTTGACTTGGGCCCGGGGAAGCGTTCCGCTTCCGCAAGACGGCCGGATCGATGTGGCCTGGAAGCTGGATCCGGAAGGATTCATGAGCCTGCAGGTTTGGCTGCCGGATACAGTGGAAGCCGAAGTGAAGCTGCCAGAGGGCGTCCGTGGAAAGGTTCAAATTCACCGTATTGGTATCGACGCTGATGCGTTGACGGTGTAAAAATACAGCCATGACCGCCTAAAGGGGAATGTTCTTTGTAAAAAAGGACATTCCCCTTTTATTGTGGAATGCCTTTTTATAGACAGGAGGTGAAATCCATAAAACTTCGCAAACGGCTATCAAGTATTTATGCGAAGCTGATTGCTTCCTTTCTCATCGTTCTGGTTCCGGTTTATATGATCAGTCTCGCTATGAACGAAGAAGGAGAAGCTTCAGTTCGACGGGAAATCGAGAATTCCATGAATTCGCGTGTCAGCTTTTATATCCGGCTGCTTGAGAATGAGTTCTCCAGGATTATCCAGATGGAGAAGGAGTTTATTAATGACCGACAGCTGAGAAGGCTCAGCTTTGCGGCATCCATTATGGATGATGTTGAATTCCGGGAAGCTGTGTATGCCATTAATGCACGGCTCAAAACCATGATGAACTCAAACAACTACATCATGGATGCAGATGTGTTTCTGCCGGAGCAGAAGCGGATCGTATCGGCCATTCATTTTTACGACAAAATTCCGGGGGAGGAGTACGAAGCGCTTAGGTCAGTCAGTTCGCGGAACCAGCATCCGTTTGTTTTTTGGAATAACCGGTTGTTTGTCAGCTTTCCCTATTCGGATCTGGCTCTGATTAACGATGAGGACCCCATCTTTCTCGTCAGTGCAGAAATTTCACAGAATCAAATCCGGGATGTGCTGAAGCGTCTGAAGATTGGCAGCAGCGGTGGAGCGATGCTGATCGGACAGGATGGCCTTTGGTCGGTGTCTACGGATCCGGATATAGAGATGCTGCAGGCATCCCTTTCCTTGCTTCGGAAACAGCGGGAAAAAGAGGAGGGTGGCGGTCCTTCGGATAACGGCGGATTTACGACCGCGGAGATCAAGGATAAGAAACACTGGATTGCTTATCATGAATCCCCGCAGCTTGGAATCAGCCTGCTGATGTATATGCCAGAGGGAGATATGCTCGGCTCTCAGGCACGCAACCGGGTCTGGTTCTGGCTGCTGTCAGGCTTCTCCATCGTGGTTTCTATCTGGTTCTCCTACTGGATATTCAGGCAGATTCATCTTCCCATTAAAAGGCTGGTGAGGGCTTTTCAGCGTGTAGAGGATGGCAACCTGAACATCGAAATCAAGCAAAAGCGATCGGATGAATTCTATTATTTATATCAGCAGTTCAATGGCATGGTCAGACGGATCAATGAGCTGATTCACGAGGTGTATGAGCAGAAGTACCGGGCAAATCTGTCCGAGCTTCGCCAGCTGCAGTCCCAGATCAATCCGCATTTTTTGTACAACAGCTTTTTTGTCCTGTCCCGTATGGCTAAATATGAGGATTATGAGAGCATCTCCCGGTTGTCCGATTATTTGGGCAGCTACTTCCGGTTTGTTACTCGGACCCATTCAGACGAGGTGCCTCTGGTGGAGGAGGTCAATTATGCGAGGACCTATGTTCAGATTCAGGATTTCCGGTTTGAGGACCGGATCAGAATTGATTTTGACGACCTTCCGGATGCCTTCCATGAGATTGGGGTTCCGCGCCTGATCGTTCAGCCGGTGGTGGAAAATGTCTATGAACACGGCCTTAAGAACAAGGTAAGAGACGGATTGATCCGGGTGAATTTCCACAAAAAGAACGAGCATTTAATCATTATGGTTGAGGATAACGGGGAGGGAATGACAGAGGAGGAATTACAGCAGCTGACCGCAGCCCTGGCCCGTGTGGAGGATGATATGGAGACAACCGGGCTGGTCAATGTAAACCGGAGACTGAAGCTCCGGTATGGACCGACGGCAGGACTCGAGCTGCACAATATTCCTGACGGTGGACTAAGGGTTGAAATCAAGATCCCATTAACCAAGGAGGAGAATGATGTACAATATCCTGATCGTGGATGACGAACCGAAAATAGTAAACCTTCTGTATGATCAGCTTTTGGATTGGAGTCCGGTGGAGATGGAGGTGTACCGGGCGTATTCTGCGCAGGAGGCTGCACAGATTATAGAAAAAACAAAGTTTCATATCGCGCTCATGGACATTCATATGCCGGGCATGACAGGTCTTGAGCTTCAGCAGCGGATGGTTCAGCTGTGGCCGCGCTGCCGGGTGATTTTTCTGACGGCGTACAATGATTTTGATTATGTGCAGTCCGCGCTTCGGCACGGAGCCGTTGATTTTATTCTGAAAATCGAGAATGATGATGCGATTCTGGCTTCATTGAACAAGGCGCTGGCGAGTCTGAAGAAGGACACGGTGGTGGAGCAGTACATGGTGAAAGCCGAGCAGAAATTCAAGGCTGCAAGGCCGATGCTGCAAAAAGAGTACCTCTGGAGCCTGCTCCAGGGAGAGCTTCCGCCGGGGCAGCTCGGCCCTGAGCGGTTTCAGGATCTCCAGCTGCCCTTTGATTCTGATGAAAGAGTGCTGCTGGTTGCCGCGCGGGTGGATCACTGGCGGGAACTGATCAAGCCGTCTGATAAGCCGCTGCTCATTTACGGAATTGACAATATTGCTGCCGAGTTTCTGAATCCCGTTCGAAGCGCGTTCTGCGCGGACGGCAATCAACATCTTGTTTGGTTCATCCAGCCCTCCACGAAGGCGGAGAGCCTGTCCGATTGGAAATCCTGCTTAACCTATGTAATGGGCACGATGTCGGATATTCAGGAAGCATGCGAGGGGCTTCTAAAGCTGCCGGTCTCCGTGGCGGTCAGCCATGATGCCTGCAGCTGGATGGATACGCCGGTTCAATACCTGAAGCTTCAGCAGATGCTGTGGAGAGGCCTTGGCCTCGGGAGGGAAATGATTGTGCAGGACAGCCCCGTTTCCGGTAAGGGACCCTGCGGAAGCCGCGAGGAAGCGATCCGGCAGGAGCTGGTTCTGCAGCTGCGAAAGCTCAAACGCCTGCAGGATCATCTCGAAAGCGGGGAGCAGGAGGATTTCCTGGACATTTACCGGGAGATCTCGGAATTTGCGCAGCGATTGGCTAAACAGCCTGAATATTATACCTCCCTGCTTGAAATTCAGTATGGGCTCATTTCCTTGTATTTATCTTATATCAACCAGTCCGAGCTGATGGAAGAGACCGCCGGAAAAATCAGCCTGGACCCGCTTCTCGGCAAAAAAATGTTTCGTTCCTGGGAGGAAGCGGAGGTCTATTTCTCAAGGCTGGCGGCCCAGCTGTTCTCACTCCGGGGCAGTGACCAGAAGAACCGGACCGGCTGGATTTTGTCCACGCTTCATCAATATATTGAGACCCATTTTAATGGGGATGTATCCCTCGACTATTTGGCAGACCTTGTCGGGCTTCATCCGGCTTATCTGTCGAGGCTGTATAAACAGGCGACAGGCTACCGGCTGTCAGATTATATCAAGGAGATTCGAATTCATAAAGCAAAGGAGCTTCTGGCCGACCCGCGGCTGAGAGTACACGAGGTGGCAACCCGGGTAGGCTTCGAGACCTCTTATTACTTTTCAAAGGTGTTCAAGAAAGAAATGAATCTCACCCCTCAGGAATACAGGGAACGCTGTGCGAAGCGTTCAATCGTAGACAGCTCGCCTTAAAAAGTTATATGAAAAGTAAAAATTGTATTGTGGATACCCCGATTTTTAGAGGGCTATAATGACAGTACATCCGGGGGAAGCTGCCTAAAAGGCATATTAACACCGGATGAAACTGAAGAAATGGAGGTCAGGTATGACCCGGTTTTACTTGATCCGGCATGGAGAAACAGAGTGGAACAGCGACGGAAACCGCTACTGCGGCAGAAGCGACATCGTATTGTCGGATAAGGGGGAGGATCAGGTTAGGGAAGCTGCCAGGCTAATGTCGGGGACCCGGCTCGATGCGGTTTACAGCTCTCCGTTAATCAGGGCAGTACGTACGGCGGAGCGAATCGCCGAGTCCAGAGGACTGAATGTGATCACCGATGATCGTTTGACGGAGATGGATTTTGGAGCATGGGAGGGGCTTCGCCCTCCGGAAATCCAAGGATCATACTTGGAGAACTGGAACAGCTGGAACGAGCGGCCCGACCACGTACGAATAGGCATGACAGGTGAAACTGCCCTGGAGGCAAGTGATCGCCTTATTGATTTTTTTCAGGAAATAGCGCTGAACAGCCCCGATGCCAGGATTGCTGTTGCAGGCCACAGTACGGTTTATCGCTTGTTTTTGGCCCGAATTCTGGGAATGCCTCTTTCCCGTTATCGCCAGATTCATGTTTACAATGCCGGTATTACAACACTCCAATGTGATGGAAGGAGGGTGGAATTGGTCCAGCTGAACGCGGGCCCGATCCGGTAGGATCTCACCTAATTTGAAAACAGAATGGGGGAAAAATGATGACGCTTACAAAAGTAATGCGCCGCAGAATAAGCCTTCTGCTGGCGGCCATGATGTCGGCTGCTGTTGTTTGGCCAGGAGCCGGACAGGCAAATGTTTCAGCGGCTGAAGCAGGGAAGGGCTCCGCTACTGGAGTGCCGCCTGTGCTGGTTACGGAAATTGTCCCGAATTCAACGGACGCGCCTGGCACAACAGATGATGCTTACGAGTACTTCGAGATATACAATAACTCCAATCGGCCGATGGATTTGAAGGACTATCAAATTCTGTACCGTTATCCAACATCTCCGAATGATGATCTCGTGTTAAAGACGGTACCGGAAAGTGCTGTTATTGAACCGGGGAAGTCGATGATCTTTTGGCTGTGGAGTGCAAACACCAAAAATATCACCATCGATCAATTCAATGCTCATTACGGCACGAACCTGGAGTTGAACAAGGATGTAGTCCGGGTGGATGCGGGCCTCCACAGCAGCCGCACACGCTGGATCATTGTTGCTACCAAAACGGGGCATGAGCTGGTTAGCGCAGCTTATAACGATGGAGAGCATGACGCCGCCGTGAGTGACATGGGTGTATTTTATCGCTACCCGGACGACGGGTCCAATGAAATGATCAAGATCAGCTCTAAAACAAAGCGGGGAACTCCCGGTTCAGTGGAGGGCAGTCAGGTGCCTGATCAGCTGGTCATGATGCCGGACGATACAACGCCTCCTGTCCTGACGGATCAGTCTCCTACCACAGCGGAGAGGCTGGAGCCTGTTACCTTGTCCGTCAAGGTTGAAGATGATTCGCTTGTCAAAGCGGTGACTCTCCACTACCGCACAGATCTGCAGGAAGAGACAACCAACGTGTCTCTGAAGGAAAGCAAAGAGCATGCCGGGCTTTACGAGCATACGTTCAAGGCGGTGGACCTGCTAGGCAGTTCATTTATTGAATATCAATTTGAGGCATCGGATGGACTGCAGACTGCGGAGAGCGCAGAAGGACGGACCGACCTGGTCTTTGATGATGCCAGCCCTCGGCTCAGCCTGGACAATGGGGAACTGTTGAAAGGAGAAGCATGGGTTAAAGCTGCCGGAGATGACCTTGCGGCCATAGAGGTGAAGGTGGACGGTGAGACCTTGCAGACGCTGTCACGCGGACTTGAGCATCCGGCTTACTTCGCCTTTGATGTGAATGGTGCAGATAAAAATTATCTGAACGCCGTAAAGTTTGACGGAGGGATTGTCCATCTGTTTAATTACGGAGTCACCGGCTATAAGACTGTGCTTGTTCCTGTAGACGGATTAACCGCCGGAATCAATACCATTACGATTGCTGCAGGCTCCTATACTTCTACATACGACGGCAATCTGGACGGTAATCTGGATGATTTCGACGTCCGTAATGTCCGGCTTCTCCTTGCTGACGGCACTGAGCTGAGGGATCCGGCTTACAGTGATCCGGCCAAGGTGCTCGATATGGGAGATAACGGACGGTTCCTTCCCGTCGTGGATTTCCGGTTTGACATTGCTGCAGAGAAAGCCGGAGCACTGCTGTACAAGTGGGATACGAGGAATGTGCCTGACGGGACGCATAAGATCGAAGCTGTCGAAACAGCGACAAATGAGCGGGTGACTGCAGAGGTATCCGTGGATAACGATGGCCCGGTCATTCAAACCTCAATGGAAGAGAAATCGTATAAAGGTGCGTTTGAGATCAGTGCTTCCTTTACTGATGCTGTTTCAAACGTAGAGAGCTCCTCGGCAACGCTTGATGGTGAGCTGATTGAGCTGCCGTATGCCGCATCTTCAGCTGCGCTTCAGCCAGGCCAGCATACGCTGCAGCTCACAGCCACCGATGGCTCCGGCAACCGGAGCGAGCGTACGATTGCTTTTACTACCGTGGAAGAGCATCCGACTCTGGAGCTGGCAGGTCCGGAACAGGGTTCCGGGGAAATCGGGAGTTCGGCTGTTTTAAAGGTAAAAGCAGTGGATCCGTCTCAAGATCCAATGAAGGTGACCTTCTTCCAGGGCGATGAGCTTCGTCCAGATGATCTGGAACGGACAGCCGTCTTTACCGGAGCCGCGAAGACTGAGCCGCCGGCCGAGCTTGTGCCGGAGGGCGAGCGCCAGCTTACGGAGGAAGAGCTGCGCCTGATCAGCAGCAGCGATGGTGAGTATTTGACCGAGGATTCGCTGACACAGTTTCCGTATCTCAGGTACGAAATCAAGGTGGATGAAGGGTTAGCAGAGGACAGCCAGGTAGAGTTTTCATGGGAAGGACGGTCGCTGGAAGGGCGCAGGGTAACCCTGTACGCCTGGAACTACCATTCGTCTCAATGGGAAGCTCTGGATTCATTGATCGCTCCTTCTGAGGATAAATTTGAACTCGTTGGCCGTGTGTCTGCAGGGGAATTCTCCAGCGGAGGAGCTGCCAGCTTCCTGGTGCAGGATCAGATAGAAGCAGCGGAAGCAGGAGCGGCAGAGCCGTTTTCCTTCATGTGGCTTCCAGACACCCAGTATTACACTCAGACCTTCTCGCATATCTTTGATTCCCAGGTGGAATGGATACGAGATCATGCAGAAGAATACAACACGAAATATGTGTTCCATACGGGTGATATCGTAGAGAACTATCATCAGGTATACCAATGGGAGAATGGTGACCGGACGATGAGCATGCTGGAGGAAGCCGGTATTCCTTACGGCGTTGCCGCTGGTAACCATGATGTATCTCCGGAACTGGATTACACCATGTTCTCAAAGTATTTCGGAGAGGAACGTTTCAAGGACCGCGAGTTTTACGGAGAGTCATACAAGGACAACCGGGGCCATTATGATCTGATATCTGCCGGGGGCACCGACTTCGTGATGGTTTATATGGGCTGGGGCATAGGCAGCGAAGAAATTCGATGGATGAATCAAGTGCTGGAGCAGTTTGCCGACCGCAAGGCGATCCTGGCTTTCCACGACTATGTTCAGGCTGATGGACAGCTGAATGCGAACGGGAAAAAGATACTGGAAGAGGTCGTCAAGCCGAACCGGAACGTCTTTCTGGTCATCAACGGACATTACACCGGGTCTGCGCTGAATACAGCCCAGCTCGATGATGATGGGGACGGAACCCCAGATCGTAAGGTATATCAGATTTTATCGGATTACCAGTCGCTTGGAGACGGAGGGGACGGCTATTTGAAGATGCTGCTCTTTAATCCAGCCGGAAATACCCTGGAAGTGAAGACATATTCCCCGTATAAGGATGATTACAATTATTATGATCCGGAGCAGTATCCGAACAAGGATGAGCTGACACTGGAAATGGATCTGACACCGCAGCTGAAGCGGGTAGCGACAGATTCGGCTGTAGCACGGGTATACAGCTCTGATGTCATCGGCAGCGCGAATGTGGAAAGCGGGCAAACTGCGGAAGCTGCCTGGGAGGGACTGCAGCCAAACCGAACGTATTTCTGGTATGCAGCAGCTGAAGATCAGCATGGCGGCCGCTCCATATCCGAGCTGTGGAGCTTCGCAACAGGAAAAGGACAGGAACTGGCGGCTCCAGTGAATCTCCGGGCAGGTGAGGTGACGGATACCTACGCCGTTATTACCTGGGAGCATGAAGGAGCTGGCGAGGATGAAGTGTTGTATAACGTTTACCTGAACGGAGATCTGGCCGCTTCGGTGACAGATGCCGTATACCGTGCGGATGGCCTGCTGCCTGATACAGAGTATACGTTTACAGTCGTTGCCAAGACAGAAGGAAGCCAATCGGAGCAAAGCAAGCCGCTGACTGTTCAGACGAAGGTGAATCTGCCTGTGCTTCAGCAGGGGTTGGAGCAGTTCATCACAGATGGCGAGGTTAGCGGTCCGCTGGCGAAGCAGCTTGAGAATGCGCTGAAGCAGGCCGTACACCAGATGGACAAAGGCGATTCCGAAAAATCGAAAAAGCATATCGGCGATTTTCTGAAACATCTGAATCAGGAGCCGATGACGGAGCATGTTTCGCCGGAGGCCAAAGCATGGATGCAGACGAAAGCAGAGGCTTTTCTGGCCGCTTGGTAAGCGCATGGGTGTAAATTAATGGTGAAAAAGGAAAATAAGCAGGCTGTCCAAGGACTCTTCTTTGGCAGCCTGCTTTATTTTGTAGCATCAACCTTTATCCAGCTCAATGTTTAAAATACTTGAAAGTGACCTTACGTCATCTTTTATACTGTTGATAACACTTCAAAGCAGAGCTACTTATCCAAAACTCTATTTTTTACGAATACGAATAAAGATTAAGGAAGTAGGAATTTTATTGTTGCATATTAACGAAGTGAAAAAGATGAGTGGAGTTTCAGTTAGAACCTTAAGGTATTACGACAAAATAGAACTGCTAAAGCCTGTATCAAAAACTCAAGGTGGCCATCGATTGTATTCGAGCAATGAACTGAAAAAGCTGCAGCAAATCCAATTCTTAAAAAGTATCGGCTTCCAATTAAGTCAGATCAAAATGATGTTAGAGGCTGAAGAATGGGATTGGTCTATCAGTCTGATGAAGCAGCTGTCTTATGTATTAAGTGAAAAGGAGCATCTCTCAAAGATAGAAGTTAATCTAAGGGAACTGATAAACGGGATCGCGATTGATGGAGAAGAATTTAGAATCAAAAATATTATGAGTTTATATAATAGGGATTCCAAAGAAGTTCTGACATTTGATAAAGATGAACTGAGCATTAAAAACGTAGAAGTTTTAGAAAAAATCCCGAATATGGCGAGTAGTGATCCGGATTCTTTAGAGTGGATTGCTCTGCTAGGACAAATAAAAAAGCATATGCACCTTGGTTATCGTGATACACGCATACAAAATATTATTAATAGAATGGATGTAAAAAAAGGTGAAGATTTCGGTGAAGAAGATGCATTTTTAGATAAGTTCTGGGATATAAGGATATCACCTGAGGAGTCAGAAAAGTACAATCTTTATCCTGTGGATCAAGAGGTTCTCCGGTTTTTGGATAAGGCCTATGTTTATTACATCTCAAGAAAGTCAGAATCGCTTTAAGATACCTAATCGATGTGGAGGTATACATGGAAACAGATCTTTTCATATATTTGGGTGGGCTAGCGCTGTTAGATACATTAAGTCCGACAATCATTGGTGTTACGCTATTTCTTATTTTGACGGATCAGAAGAAACTAACATCCCGATTTTTTTTATATGTATTTACAGTGGCGATATTGTATTTCTTATTAGGCATCGTGACGATGTCAGGAATAAGTTATATAAATGAAGCCTTCTCAAACTTATTTCAAAATAAAATATTCAGCTGGGTTATTTTTATCATTGGGGTGATTCTATTTGGAGCCAGCTTTATTCTCCCTAAAAATAATAAAAAAAGCAGGATTCCAAAGCCTAAAACTCAAAGTGTATTTTCAATTATCGTTATCGGTATTACAACTTTTTTAATTGAGGCTGGTACAGCTCTACCGTACTTTGCTGCTATTGGTTTATTAACAACAAATGATTTGCCTATATATCAGTGGTTACCAATCATAGCTGCCTATAATGTAATAATGATTCTTCCAGCTATACTTATCTTTTTGGGAAGTAAAATATTTGGAGTGCGAATAAATTCGACCTTAGTGAATCTTCGTAATAAAATATCAAGCGGTTCAAATTCAGCTCTATCTTGGGTGATGAGCATAGTTGGGTTAATTTTAGTTTTTAACACACTGGATTTTCTATAATGGTGAAAGAGTATGCTTCAACTAAACCAGGGAATAGATTGTCAAATATTTCGTCAAACAATGGGTTTTCAGCATCTCATCATCTTGAATGTATTGATCATCAAATAAAAAAGCGGCGATTCTCCAATAACCGGAGAATCGCCGCTTATAATTCTAGTCCACTGTTGTTTTGCTATCCCAATTCTTACTGAATCCCTTTCATATACCCCTGAATTTTTGAGGAGAACATGAAGAGTATAATACTGAGGACGATCGCTGCTCCCCCAATGATACCGAAGTATACCATCTCCGTGGCAGGTGAGTAGAACTTAACAATTTGCGCATTAATCGCTTGGGCAGCCGCATTGGATAAGAACCATAAACTCATGGTCTGGGCCGAGAAAGCGGCAGGCGCCAATTTGGTCGTCGCTGACAGCCCTACAGGAGACAGACATAATTCCCCGAGCACTACGATGAAGTAGCTTAGAACGAGCCACAAAGGATTAACCAAGGAATCTTCCCCGCCGAAGTAAGCAGGCAAGAGAATCACAAGGAAGGACAACCCGGCAAATAACAAGCCCAAGGCGAATTTCTTAGGAATCGAGGGCTGCCGGTTGCCAAGCTTCATCCATAACCAGGCAAATGCCGGTGCCAAAGCTATGATGAACAAAGGATTTAAAGACTGGAACCAGGCTGCCTCAATACGAATTCCGGCAAAATCCAGCTGTGTCCGTTTATCTGCATAGTTAGCAAGAATTGTTGAGCCCTGCTCTTGAATTGCCCAAAACATAATCGATGCAATAAACAGCGGAATATAAGCAATAAGTCTGGAACGTTCAACACTTGTAGTTCGCGGACTGCGGAACATGACAATAAAATATATAGTTGGAATCAAAATTCCCAGAATACCTACGACAACAATCAGTGAATCAAACGTTAACAGACCCATTGGAACAGTAATGGCGATAATCAATGCGAGAAGCACTGCGCCGATACCGATCGTCCGGAATACTTTTTTTCGTTCCGCTGGTGATAACGGACTTGCTACGACCGTGCCTGCAAGGCCGAGGTTCTTTTTCTTGGTAGCGATAAACATGACCAATCCGAGGAACATACCGACTGCTGCGATACCGAAGCCCAGATGGAAATTGTATTTCATGCCGACGGTTCCTACGATGAGCGGAGCAAGGAATGATCCCATGTTGATGCCCATGTAGAATATGCTAAAGCCTGCATCCCGGCGTTGGTCCTGTTCACTGTAAAGCTCTCCTACGACACTGGATACGTTAGGCTTCAATAAACCTGTACCCAGCACGATCAGAACCATGGAGACAAAGAATAAGGCCAAGCTGCCCGGTATCGCCAAGGTAATGTGCCCCAGCATGATCAATATACCGCCGTAGAGCACAGCTTTGGATTCACCGAAAATCCGATCCGCTAACCAGCCCCCAATAATCCCGGACATATAGACAAGTGAACCATAGACAGACACGATGGCGAGTGCAGTGCTCTCATCCATACCGAGGCCGCCCTTACTCACTTCATAATACATATAAAAAACAAGGATTGCTTTCATCCCGTAATAGGAGAAACGCTCCCAAAACTCTGTGAAGAAAAGAGTAAATAACCCTTTAGGATGTCCAAAAAATCCCCGTTGTGGAACACTATCAACAACTTTTTGTTTATCAATATTACTCATGTTGCTAATTCCTCCCTGGTGCAAATAAATGTTCTGCTAAAAGCCTCACTCCTCAGCAAGAATATCCATTATTAGTTATTTTAAACTCCTTGAGACTAATTAGACTCAACAGCGGGCTTGAAAAAATAGTATATCATACGTTTAATGGGGTTTTCTATAAGAAGGATCATTGCGGGAATCATTTACATCGTTAAAGAAGTTGTTGAACACACACCCAGAATTATCCCTCATATCCAGACAAAACAGAGCATTCCGATCCAGGGACTGGGCTTATTGCCCGTCAGCACAACCATAATAAAAAGACCCGGCGAATCGCCGGGTCTGACATACAAATATTAATGTTGCGCACGAAAAAGCACTATGTTATGATTAGAAAACCTGTAATGATTATTTCGAAAAACAAAATAGTTATCCCATCTTATTTACACCTTAATATTATCATACAGAGTTGTGGGGTGTCAAACATTATTTTTCTTCAAATTGAAATGAAGGAGGATGCTTAAAAGTATGGTGAACGCGGAGGATTGGAAGCAGGAACAGGAACGGCTGCATCTCGTTACGGAAAAGCTGGAAGAGAGAATTGCCGAATTGGAGCCGGAGGTGACTGGGCTGCAGGGTCAGGTGACGGACATCCGTAAGCAATTTTGGGAGGAAGTCACCGTAAATACAAGCACGGATGAGGATTTTGAAGAGACCTTTTACAGCATCAGGCAGCAAGAAGCGATATTGTCCGAACGGGAACGAAGCCACCGCGGGCGCGTGCAGCAATGGAAGAACATGAAACGACTGCTGCCCTCTCCTTACTTTGGGCGTATCGATTTTCAAGAGGATGACTTGAACTTTACCGAGCAGGTTTATATTGGTGTATCATCCTTCATCGATTCGGATGGCATGGACTTTCTGGTCTATGACTGGCGTACTCCGATCGCAAGTATGTATTACGATCACTCGCCTGGAGCGGCTCAATATGAAACGCCAGGTGGGACCGTCACAGGCACGATGAAGCTGAAACGGCAGTATCAGATCCGCGAGGGTCAATTGCAGAACGTGTTTGACACCAGCCTAACGATCGGCGACGAATTGCTGCAGCAGGTGCTTGGCAAGGGTGCGGACAATCAGATGAGAAGCATCGTTGCCACAATCCAAAAAGAGCAAAACGCCATTATCCGCGATGACAAAAGCCGAATGCTTATCGTGCAGGGAGCTGCAGGAAGCGGGAAGACCTCGGCGGCACTTCAGCGGGTGGCGTACCTGCTGTATAAACACCGCGATCGGATACGGGCAGACCAAATCGTTCTGTTCTCGCCGAATCCGATGTTTAACAGTTATGTATCTACCGTTCTTCCTGAGCTCGGTGAAGAAAACATGCAGCAGACGACTTTTCAGGAGTATCTTGACCTCTGGCTTGGCCGGAAGTTTCGCCTGGAAGATTCCTTCGATCAGATTGAATTCGTGTTGACAGAACAATCGACTCCAGCGTATAAGGCCCGTCTGAGCGGGATTCATTACAAGGCATCTGTAGATTTCCTTCAAGCTCTCCAGAATTATGCGCGGTGGTTGGAGCAGGAAGGCATGCAATTCATCAGCATTCGGTTTCGGGATCGTGATTTAATCTCGGCTCAACAGATGAAAGCCAAGTTTTACAGCTATGATCCTTCCATTCGTATGACCAATCGTATCGCTATGCTCCAGGAATGGATCCTCCGCGAGTTGGCCTTGCTGGAAAGCGAGGAACGGGAGGCGCCTTGGGTGCAGGATGAACTCGATTACCTTGATAAGGATCAGTACGCGGAAGTTTATCAACAACTGCACAAAGAAAGAGGCGTATTTGATTTTGCTGAACAATATGAAGAAATCCAGGAAAGGGTGCAAGGCAAACGGAGGTCGGACGAAGGCGATTTTGACTATGCCGAGCGGGAGGAAAAGCTGCTGCGCCGGGCAATCGTGAAAGAGCAGTTTATACCGCTAAAGCGAAGCGTGAAACGAATGTTATTTATTGATATGGTTCAGTTATACGTTCAGCTGTTCGGAGAGGGAGACGCCTTTACGAAGATGACGAATGGGGCCGGCATGCCACCACTCTGGCCGGAGATCTGCGAGCAGACCAAGGATAAGCTGGCAAGGCAAGAACTGTTCTATGAGGATGCAACACCGTATCTGTATTTAAAAGAACTCATCGAAGGCTTGAGGACGAACACGGAGGTACGGCATGTATTCATCGACGAAGGACAGGATTATTCGATGTTTCAATATGAGTTTCTCAAAAGGCTGTTTCCGCGTGCCCGCATGACCGTTCTCGGCGATTTCGGTCAGGCCATCTTTACCCAAGCAACGGAGCTGTATGGAGAAGACACGCCGCTCATCCGGCTGTATGGCGAATCGGAGACGAACTTGTTTCGTTTGGTCCGCAGTTACCGGTCAACCCGCGAGATCGTGGAATTCACCAAGCATCTGCTGCCGAACGCCAAGGAGATTGTACCGTTTGAACGTGGCGGTAGAAAACCACTCCTCACTAATGTGGGAAGCAGTGAAAAACGGGCAGAGAGAATAGCGGAGCATCTTGCGTCGCTTCAGGCTGAAGGCTTTACCTCAATCGGCATCATTACAAAAACAGCGGCCGAGGCCAAAGATGCATATGATCTTTTGACGTCTCAAGGATGTCAGGGATTGAAGCTCGTAACGAAAAACACGCCCACCTTCGAGAAGGGAACATTGATCCTCCCGGTTTACCTCGCCAAGGGCGTAGAATTCGATGCTGTTCTAATCTACGATGCATCTTCGCAGACGTATCACCTGGAGAGCGAGCGTAAGTTATTTTATACGGCTTGTACGCGTGCCATGCATCGGCTTCTGCTGTTCGCAAATGGAGAGTGGACACCGTTCATTCAGACATTAGATACGCAATTGTATGAGGTGGAACAGCAGACAGGGAAGATGAACCCTGCAAAACGGTGCAAGAGATGTCGGATGGGCACCAATGAAACCTGATAATCTGAACGTGAAGGGAGGTCATCCGCAATGGCTTGGCTAGCAGATCTGAATAGCGCTTTGCACTATATTGAGGAGAATCTTGCAGAAGAGATAGATCTTAAAGAAGCAGCGAGGCGGGCGCACTGTTCTGAATATCATTTTTCCAGAATGTTCTCGTTCATGGCGGGCATCCCACTGTCCGAGTACATCCGGCGAAGACGTCTAACGCTGGCGGCATTTGAGCTCCAGACTAGTGATTTAAGAGTGATGGATGTGGCGGTAAAATACGGATACAGCTCAGCAGACGCCTTTTCAAGGTCGTTTCAGAATCTGCACGGGATATCGCCTTCATTGGTGAAATCTCATGGGCCATCACTTAAAGCTTATCCGCGTTTGACCTTCCAATTAACGATTCAGGGAGGAAGCGAAATGAATTATCGTATCGTTGAGAAGGAAGCCTTTCAGATTGTGGGCTTGATGAAAAGAGTGCCGATCCAGTTTCATGGCGTAAATCCGGAGATTGCATCCATGTGGCAAAGCTTGACCAGCGACAACATTGATGAGCTTAAGCAGCTCTCGAATGTGGAACCTGGGGGATTGATTCAAGCATCCATCCATTTTTCCGAAGGACGCATGGAGGAGAAGGGGGAGCTTGATCATTACGTTGGCGCAGCTACGACCCAAGAGTGCCCGGATCATTTTTCAGAATTGAAGGTTCCTGCCGCCACATGGGCCGTATTCGAAGCGGTCGGACCCTTTCCAGAGACACTGCAAAATGTATGGGGACGTATTTACTCGGAATGGTTTCCTTCAGCAAGCTATGAGATCGCCAGGGGTCCGGAGATATTATGGAATGAGAGCAAGGATGTATCTTCTCCAACCTTCAGAAGCGAGATCTGGATACCGGTTGTGAAAAAACAATAAGTGTAAGGCCGCCTCTGTAAAGGGCGGCCTTATGTTATAACTTTCCGTTATCTACCGCTTGCGGATATACTTAGGGGAGAGATGCGTAGAAAGAGAGGAAACACATGGATCAGGATCGTTACTCCAGACAGCTGCTCTTTAGGAAGATCGGTGAAGAGGGACAGCGGAGGCTCATGGACAGTCATGTACTGGTTATCGGTGCAGGCGCACTTGGTACGGGGAGTGCGGAAATCCTTGTCCGGGCAGGTGTTGGCACACTGACGATTTTAGATAGAGATTATGTAGAGTACAGCAATCTGCAGCGACAGCAGCTGTATGCGGAATCGGATGCCAAAGGCAGAATACCGAAGGCTGTAGCAGCCCGGCAGCGGTTATCAGAGATTAATTCAGAGGTGGATATCCGGGCGCATGTGATGGACGCGACTGCTGAGGAATTGAGGGAGCTTGCTCCGGACGTTGATCTGATGATTGATGCAACCGACAATTTTGAGACACGACTTGTTATTAACGATATTTCGCAAAAATACAACGTTCCCTGGATTTACGGGGCTTGTGTAGGCAGTTATGGGATAAGTTATATGGTCATTCCCGGGAAAACCCCATGCTTAAACTGTTTATTGAACTCGGTTCCGCTCGGCGGAGCCACTTGCGATACAGCAGGCATTATCGCTCCGGCCGTTCATATGGTTGTTGCCTATCAGGCGGCGGAAGCGCTCAAATGGCTCACAGGGAACCATGACGCCCTGCGTGGTGAGCTTGTTTCGTTTGATGTCTGGACTAATCAGCATACCTCTATTCGCGTTAACCGTTTAAAGAGAAGCGATTGCCCGTCATGCGGCGATCGTGCAGCATATCCTTATTTATTTCAGCAGCCTTTGTCCAAGGCGGCGGTGCTGTGCGGAAGGGATACGGTTCAGATCCGTCCTCCTCACCGGGTGGAACGTGATTTGGAGCAGCTGGCTGCAATGCTGTCCATGCAAGGAGGACTTGTCGAGGCCAATTCATTCCTGGTGTCCTTTAGCTTGGGTGAGCATCGAATGGTGTTTTTTAGAGACGGACGGGTATTAGTGCATGGAACGAGTGATATTGCCCAGGCCAAGAGCCTGTATCATCGATATTTGGGGTAGGAACAAGGCTAACATCAGGCATAATGCTACTTATATCAGCATAAAAACGAGCTGCCAGCATATCGCTGCGGCTTTTTTTCATATCTGAAATTGTAGATCATCCGCCCTGCATCTCCATCCTCAGACGGAGAACAATCTCCATCTAAAGCCAGTTCATGAAGGTGGCGGCCACCCATAAAATGAATGTAATGGTTGAATTGCATGTTCATTTTGTACGGGAAAGGATGATGAAGTGTTGGAGAAGCTTATCGAAGTACGGGGCATAAGCAAGATGTATGGAAAGAGAAAAACAAAGGAGAAGATCCATGCGGTTCGAGATATTTCCTTTCATGTGAACCGGGGTGAGGTTCTGGGATTATTAGGGCCAAACGGCGCGGGGAAGACTTCAACGATCAAGATGCTCTGCGGCTTATTGGAGCCGGACGCAGGTTCTATACATATTAACGGTTTAGATATTGGCAGGAAGAGACTCAAGGCTCTGGAGCATATCAGTGCGGTGCTCGAGGGGAACCGAAATCTATATTGGCGGCTTACCGTACGGGAGAACCTGGAGTATTTTGCAGGTAACCGGGGTTATTCCCGGCAGCAAGTTGCCGCTCAGACGGAAAAATTATTAAATCAATTCCATCTAAAAGAAAAGGAACATCAGCTCGTTAATGAATTATCCCGGGGGATGCAGCAAAAGCTTGCCATCGCTGTCGCTTTATTAGCGAATACGGATGTGATCTTGCTGGATGAGCCCACTTTAGGTTTGGACGTGGAAGTCAGTTATGAATTGCGGAAGATCTTAAAATCGATCGTTACGGAAGAACAGCGCACCATCATCATTAGCTCACATGACATGCCTGTGGTTCAGGAGTTGTGTGACCGCGCCATTATTATTAACAAAGGCGAAGTGGTGATTGACGAAAAGGTGGAGAACTTACTGAGGTTATTTGAGACAAGGGCGTATTCCATTAAGCTCAGCGAGAAGTTAAGTGCTGAACAAGAGATGAAGCTGTACAGTCGCTTCCCTTTAAGTACATATAAAGCAAGCTCACATGAAGGCATCATAGAAGTGAATTTAGAGCACAGTCAGGATATCTACGAGCTGTTTGATCTGCTGAAAGAAGAAGGAACGGTCGTCGAAAGCATTGATCGCATCACGATCGACTTTGAGCAGGTGTTTATTCAGATTGTAAAGGGAGGGAAGCCTCGTGAAGTGGCTGCATTTGTTGAATGCTAATTTTCGTAAGGAATATATCGAGTTAAAGCGTTATTTACCGAATACGTTCGCACTCATATTCACCTTTTATATTGTGTTCCTAGCCGCATTCTTTGGGATTATGTTCATAGGTGATCCAGCAACCTTTGATACAAATGTTCAATATTCCATTGTTAGTGTTGTTTTCTGGAGCCTGACGATGATGACGATGAATTTTATCGGGTACTCGGTTATTACCGAAGCGACGCGCGGAACGTTGGAGCAAATATATATGTCTCCGATGGGCGTATGGAAGATCATGCTTTCGCGGATCATAGGTCAATTGGGCTTGCAGTCACTCATCATGGTCATCCTGCTCTTTGCTTCGATGTTAACCTCCGGGCAGTGGTTGAGTCTGAATCCCATGACAACGATTCCGATCATCATCGTAACGATGGTGAGCATGATCGGCGTTAGCTTTATGATTGCCGGTCTCGCCATTATCGTAAAGCAGATACAGGCATTTTTGCAGATTTTTCAGTTTGTGCTGATGGGGCTTGTCTTTGTCCCGTTAAGTGTGGCTCCGTTTCTGGCATTTGCTCCGTTCGTTAAAGGTGTAGATATGGTGAGGACCGTGATGATTGAGGATCTGACCCTTACACAATTGCCTTTGGCGGATTATGGGGTGCTGTTATTAAATTCATTAATCTATTTAGCTGCAGGGCTCTTTGTATTTCTTCGCTGTGAGAAAGTAGCTATGAGAAAAGGGCTCCTCGGGCAATACTAGCGCGAATATTCAAAAAGCGAAGAGGAACCTATTATAAAAAAATAGGTTCCTCTTTATTGGTCATGCTGTACATTTAATTCTGGAAGTGTATGGACTGTTTATCCATGTACGGAAACACCTTGATTTCTTGACCATCCATATCTTCTTTGAACATATTTACCGCATTAATCTGATTATTATTGTAGGTTGTATAGGAATATTCTCCACTTTCAAGACACATGCAGGAGGTATATAAGGTTTTAAACATTTTACCTTCCTGGGTGATCACAGAACCCCCTACGGGAGCCACATTGCCGAGAATATGAAAAAATTCCGCCATCGTCGATTCTTTTGTCTCCAGGAGTGCGGCGTAGCTCTTCAGGAGTGCCGTTTTTACAAACCGTGAAGAGGGATAGAAGTCACCCGGTAATCCACGGAGCCCTAGTCCATTACCGATCGGCTCTAATGGCTGCTTATGCCATGTAACCTGTTCAGGCTGCGTAGGCGATAATGCTATATATTGATTTAAATTCGTGAGATGCCAATCAAATGTAGGCTGGTTCGTTAACACGCCAATTTTATTATCCAATACAGAGATTCGCTCAGCTGTAGCTTCTATGACAATCGATTCATCATTCGTATCATAAACCATCCAGTGGAGGGTAGGGACAGGGAGGCGGGGAGCAAAAGGTTTATCGACCAGATTTACGCTGTCAAGCGCCGACTTCACTTCAGAAACCGATTCGAAGTTAGATAAAATCCATAACATCAAATCATAAGGCCCCAAGTTCACTTTTCCAGCTGTCTGTTCCTCCTCAAAATGAGCGAAGCCGAGGAAGTTAAGTCCAGCACACGCTAATCCCTTTTCATTCATTCCATCTGCCATAAGCGGATGGTTGTCCACCAGGGACCCCATTCCTAAAAAGCCGTATTTTGTTTTAGTAGACTCCCCGCTCACTGCGTTTTTCCATTCCAGGTTTCTTGGGACGAACAGGAGAGATTGATTAAAGTTGTAATCAAGATCCATATTTCTGCCGAAAAAGTGAAAGCCGTCCTTACTTGTCAAAGTTAATGCTGTACACATCGGGTTGCATCCTTCCTTAGCTTGTGATGTCTGATCTTTTTTACTAGCTGCACTTAACATTCCCTGAATCATTCATTTAAATAAACAAAATCATTAGCAGGTTAAAACCGTTATAATCTAAAATATTCGCCATTTTGCGCCAAAACAGGCTGTTTTACGACTGAATGAAGCGATTTCACAATATTTAACGGCTTTCAAATAGAATATAACTATCATATAATAATAAATATCTTCATGTATTTTCATCCAGAAAAGGTGTGCCTAGGTAACTGTTGAACCTGAGCAGGGAGAAGAACCTACATCTTTTCTCAAAATATTAACGTGTAAGGACGGTAAAAATGAGTAGCCAAAAAACCGAAACAGACGTTATCTTGATTGGTGCCGGCATTATGAGTGCAACCTTGGGAACCATGCTTAAAGAATTAGCACCGGACTGGAAAATTACAGTGTTTGAGAAGTTGGCAGGCGCAGGAGAAGAAAGCTCGAATGAATGGAACAATGCGGGTACTGGGCATGCTGCACTGTGTGAGCTGAACTACACCGCTGAAAGACCCGACGGAACGGTGGATATTAGCAAGGCGATTCAAGTGAATCAACAGTTTCAGGATTCCATGCAGTTCTGGTCTTATCTGGTTAATGGCAAGCTCATTCGTAAACCGCAAGACTTTATTATGCCGCTGCCTCATATGAGCTTAGTGCATGGAGCGAGTAATGTAGCATTTTTGAAAAGACGTTTTGAAGCGATGTCACAGCATCCGCTGTTTCAAGGGATGGAATTTTCCGATGACCCGAACAAGCTGAAGGAATGGATTCCACTGGTTATGAAGGATCGCCCATCGAATGAACCGTTGGCGGCAACCAGAATAGCCTCGGGCACAGACGTTAACTTTGGTGCTTTAACGCGCATGCTGTTCGAGCACTTAAAGAAGAAGAATGTCGATATTCGTTACAAGCATAATGTCGAAGACATCAAGCGAGCAGGTAATGGATCGTGGGAATTGAAGATCAAAAATGAAAGCGGTAATATCGAACGCCATACGGCTAAATTCGTCTTTATCGGCGGCGGGGGTGGAAGCCTTCCATTGCTTCAGAAATCCGGTATTCCGGAAGGCAAGCATATTGGAGGATTCCCGATCAGCGGACTGTTCATGTCATGTAACAATCCGGAGGTTATCGCACAGCATCATGCCAAAGTATATGGCAAGGCGAAGGTTGGTGCACCGCCTATGTCGGTTCCGCATCTCGACACCCGGTATATCGATAATAAAAAATCTTTGCTATTTGGACCGTTTGCAGGCTTCTCACCCAAGTTCCTGAAGACCGGCTCCATGTTTGACCTGATCGGCACGGTGAAACCGAATAATATCCTTACCATGCTGGCATCGGGTGCGAAGAACCTGTCATTAGTGAAATACCTCGTTCAGCAGGTGATGTTATCGAAGGAGAAGCGCATGGAAGAGCTGCGTGAGTTCATCCCGAATGCTAAGAGCGAGGATTGGGACTTGGTGGTGGCTGGTCAGCGGGTACAAGTCATTAAGGATACGGCTACCGGAGGTAAAGGAACCCTCCAATTTGGTACCGAAGTGGTGAGTGCAGCTGACGGCTCGATTTCTGCGCTGCTTGGTGCTTCACCGGGTGCTTCTACCGCTGTCTCTGTCATGCTTGAAGTGATCGAGAAGTGCTTCCCGCAGCATCTTAAGGATTGGGAACCGAAGATTAAAGAAATGATTCCTTCTTACGGAATCAGGATCGCGGATGAACCCGAGCTGATTCGGAAGATTCATAAGACAACATCAGAGGCGCTTGGTCTGAACGGAAACGGAAAACCTCCGTTACAGGTTGCACGCTAGGGGCGTTGTAAATATTGAATAGATTAAAGAGCTTTTCCTTATGGGAAAGGCTCTTTTTGTTATGGGAAGAAAGAAATAAATTAGCTGCAGAGAACTGATGTCACAGAATCATCCTTCATCTCGTTATATGAGCAAATCATAAACAAGGAGTGTTGTGAGATGAAGGAGCTTACATGCATTGTTCTTGGCGGAGGATATGCGGGCATACATGCTGTAAAAGAGATTCAGGATACAATCCGGGATAAGACTGAGGGAATCAGGCTTCGGCTGGTTTTAATAGATAAGCACCCTTATCATACTCGCAAAGTACTATTGTTTAAGCCTGCGGCTAAGGATCAGGATATTACCATCCCTTTATTGAAATTGTTTCCTTCCGGAGTGGAGATCGTTCAGGGTCAGGTAACGAGAATCGAATCAGGCGAGAAAAGACTGCTGCTCCAGGATACTGCAGGAAATGAAAATTCAATGAAATATGACATTCTGGTCGTGGCAGCAGGAAGTACGGTCCGGCAGATCGAACCAAATCAGGGGGGAGTAGCATTAACGGGCCTGGAAGCGGCACGTAAGATTCACCAGATATGGCGCTCTAACCTGATGAAGACAACCCAGATAAGAGATGCGTCAGAAAGAGCAAGATTAATGACCATTGCAGTAGCTGGAGCAGGAATAAGCGGTATTGAGACCGCAGCAGAGCTGGCTTATTTTGTTCGTGAGGATGCCAAGAGATTAGGACTCAATCCGGACTTAGTGAATATTTATTTATGTAACCATAACAAGAGGCTTTTCCAGGAAGGACCGGTTAAGGTAGGACTTAAGCTGGAACGCTCTCTGAGGGCGCTTGGTGTAACGGTATGCCATGAAAGCAAAGTGCTGCATGAGCAAAAAGGGGTGCTTACTTTATCAACCGGAAGGACACTGCCTGTTGGGCTGTGTGTCTGGACATTGGGCTTACTGCCTAATCCGATGTTGGCCAAGATGGGGCTGAGGGTGAATTCAGAGGGATATGTGCTCGTGGATACAAGTTATCGCGTAGAGGGTGCACCAGGTGTATATAGTATTGGAGACTGTGCGCATATTGTAGATTCAGCCAGCGGAAGGGTAGACGGGAACACCTGTAAGGAGGCGGGCGCACAGGCGGCAAGACTTGGGAGGATTGTAGCGGCAGATCTTGCAGGACGTCCAGCGCCTTCGCATAAAAGCTTCATGGACTTCTTCTGTTTTGGATTAGGACCGGAACAGGGAATGGCGTGGACTCGTCAATGGGGAGTAGACTTCGTATTTACTGGAAAGCTGGGTCTGGGAATCCGAAAATATACCTGGGACTTAGCAAGTTTATTAAAATAAGACAAACACTCGTTTAAAAAGATGGGGAAGTGGCGAAATGCAGGAGTTATATGCACGGTATAAAAAGCTGTTATTCACGCTTGCGTACCAACTTACAGGCTCAGTTTCGGATGCGGAGGACGCTGTGCAGGAGGTATTTCTGAAGCTGCATAACGTTAATCCGGAGCGTTTGACCCATCCGAAAGCCTATCTATGTAAAATGGTGACCCATCATTGTTTCGACTTGAATAAGTCAGCAAGAAAACGGCGGGAGCAGTATTTTGGACAGTGGCTTCCTGAGCCCGTTCTCACTTCGGAGGATGAAACTTATGAATCGGTTGCCCGCGGAGAACTATTGTCTTACGCCATGCTAGTATTGCTTGAAAGGCTGTCGCCTTTGGAAAGAGCCGTGTTTGTGCTGCGAGAGGCACTCGGCTTCGATTATTCTGCGATTGCCGAACTGGTAGGCAAAGGTGAAGCCAATTGCCGCAAGCTAGTCAGTCGTGCAAGAGCAAAAATGGGGGTAACCAAAGAAGAGTTCGTCCAACCGAATACAACCAGCGGAGAGTGGGTTCGGCAATTTATCACGGCCCTCGAGCAGGCTAATGTAGATGCTGTGATATCCATGCTTTCGGAAGACGCTGTACTCATTTCCGATGGAGGCGGAAAGGTAATCGCTGCTCTGCATCCAATCACTTCCTCTACTTCGGTTGCTCGCTTTCTTTTGGGTCTTGTACGTATGTCGCATAATAGTGAGAGCGGAATGCTTGTTGAAATGAGGGAGATAAACGGAGAAACGGGAGTTCTTATTCGGTCTGGAGATCGAATTGAAACAGCAGTGCTTATACAATTGGAGGGGAGTCTGATTCGTCAATTATATTTTGTCAGAAACCCGGATAAACTCAAGGGATTGATGGAACAAGAGGACGTGAACGAATGAATCCATTTACAGCACGGGTGATCGATATTATAAAAGGTATTCCAGCCGGCTGCGTCATGACGTATGGTCAAATTGCCGAGCTGGCTGGAAGCCCGAGAGGGGCAAGGCAGGTCGTCCGGATTCTCCATTCGATGAGCAGAGCCTACGAGCTCCCGTGGCATCGGGTCGTGAATGCAAAAGGCGAGATTGCGATAAAGGATGACGAGTCCCGCTTTATGCAGCTGGTCTATTTACGAGATGAAGGGGTTATCCCTGGGAATGATGGTCTCATCGATTTATCGAGGTATCGTTATGTACCGGTTAAATCCAAATGATGCGGTGGAGAGAGCAGCGCCGGAAATGGTATAATTTCAAAAAGGCTTTTAAGTAGGAGGCAGAAATGATGCGGGATGATCTGTTAGAGAAGCTCGAAACGTGGCACGAAGAAGATGAATATGAAGCGATTGTAGATGCAATTATGGAAATTCCGGCGGAGGAACGGGATTATGAGCTGATAAGTCATTTAGGACGGGCGCTGAATAATCTCGAGCGTTATGAAGAGGCGATTGAACAGTTCCTCCTTATTGAAGAAGAGGGAAAGGATGATCCGCTCTGGCATTACCGTATAGGACTAGCTTATTACTATCTGGATCAATATGATGATGCGCAGAAGGCATTTGAAGAAGCAGACCGGTTAGATCCTGGAGATGAGGATACACTGGACTTCCTTGAATCGATTGCGAGTTTGAAGGAAGAGGAAGACGAGGAAGACGAAGAATCCGAGGATGAGGAAGAGGAAGATGAGGACGAAGAGGAAGAGTCCTCTGAAGATGTAGAAGTTACGCGTCCTGTCTTGTTTGATACGGATTTTGATTATACAAACTTCTGGGATGACAGTGATCCGAATGCGGACTCCTATGTTTCTGCTCCCCCTACGGATAAACTTATTGAATCTGTAGAGGAATCCCTGGTGTTTAAGCTGCCGGATTATTACATTCAAATGATGAAGCAGCACAATGGAGGCGTTCCTTACAATCGACAATTCCATACAAACACAGGCTCCATTCAAATCTCCGGCATTCTGGGGATTGGACGGGAGAAGAGCCACTCCCTATGTGGGGAATCAGGCAGCCGGTCCTTAATTGAAAGTGGAGGATATCCTGAGTTTGGAGTGGTCATTGCTCTGGCAGAGTCCGGCGTGATCATGCTTGATTACCGCGAGACAGGTAATGACGGTGAACCGGAAGTGGTCCATGTCGATCAAGGAAGCGGCCACAAAGTGACCAAGCTGGCACCGAGCTTTGAGGCATTTGTGCGTGGGTTAGTGAAGGAATAACTCGGGATTTCAGGCCGAGGTATAGAGAAAGGGCATTCCATGGGGAATGCCCTTTTGTTTT
>NZ_CDSE01000022.1 GCF_001373415.1 Paenibacillus dakarensis
AAATCACTACCGCCAATAAAACAAATAGCCAATAAAACCAGTCAGTATACATCATAATATTACTTCCACCATCCGAACCTAGTATCCATTAGTATCTATCAGAAGACTAATCATATCACGAAATGGACGACTTATCGACAAAAAATACTCGGATTTACTTCCTAAACGAGAGTGTGGCGATAAAAGAAGAAAACTGCAGCTAAAGTGTAGATATATAGCAAAAAACCGCTGGAATACTAAACGGCATCTCCAATAGTAGATCTATTCTACCCATTGAGAGCTTCCGTTTTCCAGCGGTTTTTTTATTACTATTTAATACGCTTGCCTAGAAGAATCAGCAGCCAGATGATACCGGCACCCAGGATCGCATGACCAAGTCCGGCGATATGAGGCAGGAAGCTGATGTCTTCTTCATTTAACTGCAGCATTCCACGTGCAGTCATCGCACCAATCGTGATGAGGAGACCGGCATTGTAGATGATGTACCAGGCACCAAATGACTTAGCCTCATGAACATGAAACAGCTTGGCTAGTACCAGAACCATGATAAAGAATATGAATCCGAGAACAAGAATGTGGGTGTGAAGCGCTGTAAGTACCGTTCTTCCGGTAAAATCACTGAATTTAGTAATTTCACGATAGAAGATACCTGCAATCAGCCCCAGTACCGCATAAAAAAATGAAGTGTAGTATAGTTTTTTCATCGTTCACATCTCCTTTTTTAACACTAGATATCTTATCATTTATCTTTAAAATATCATGTGAATAAGAACACAATGTGAACGGAAGATTACAACCACGAAATGTCTCATCATAGACTTACGCATTTATCCAGGGAATTGGAACTATGTACAAATAATTTACTATTTATATAATAAAGTAAATACATCCAATTTTAAGTAAAAAAGGAGAAATGTTTGTGTCCAAATGGAGCTATCCCTTATCCGGCAAGATGATTAAGCGCTCAATGAGCTTGTCGAAGGCAGCTCGGTGAAACGCCGCGCCGGTCACTATCGTGATATTACAAGCCGGATGGGAGTAGATATTACGGATGAGAAAGTTGACACTCTTGGTATGAAGCCATTTTAATAGTCTAAAAGAATGATAGAGGTCCGTTCCTGCGCAGATCTGTGCTGCGCGGGGATGGACTTTTTTGTTAAGCCTATTATAACGATGACATATCCCTTACAATAGATAGAGAATAACGGAATGCACAAGGGAGGGAGTTCCTATCACAATACAAGAACAAATAAGCAAGCTTCCATCCACGCCGGGTATTTATTTGATGAAGGATTCTCTAGGCGGCATTCTGTATGTCGGTAAATCAAAAAACTTGAAAAAGAGAGTTCAATCCTATTTTACAAATTCCAAATCACATGCCCCCAAAATAAAAAAGCTTGTTCATCATGTGAGGAAGATCGAGCATATAGCAACAGACACTGAATTTGAAGCTTTAATGCTGGAATGTAACACCATTCAGGCGATGAAGCCAATGTATAACCGAAAGATGAAAAATCCGTTGGCCTATTCTTATTTGGTAATTCGTTATGTGAATGGGCTGCGGCGAATCGGGATTACGAACAATCCTACTATGGAAAACGGGAATCAAATATATGGGCCTTATACTTCAAGCAAACATGCTCTTGAACATGCGGTTCATGGGATTATGGAATGTTTCCAGATGGAATGTAATCAGTCATCTGCTGCCAAATCTCCATGCTTGAATTATTCGATTGGACGGTGTTTTGGGGTGTGCCTCGGCGGAGAAGCAGTTCATATTTATAATAGGATCATGGACCGCTTCATCGGCTTACTGGACGGAACGGATCGAAGTTTATATGAAGAAATGGAGCAGAGAATGATGCTTGCTGCTGAACAATATGATTTTGAAAAAGCCGCCAAGTATCGGGATTATATGGAGTCCGCTAAATTTCTCTTGAAGAAGGAAGAAGTGATCGGATTTACTATAGAGAGTCGTAATATCGTCCTGGCTGAACAAATAGATGATGAGATGATAAAGATTTTTCTGATTAAGCGGGATAACATATTGGCGTCTTGCAAGTTTAATTTGCAGTATATCAGCGCTGAACAGCTCCGGAGCGAGGTCAAGTCACTGATGCAAAGTTATTTTACAGTTCAAGACGCTGCCGTCCGAAATAAGGTCACACGCGATGAGATTGACCGGGCTCAAATTATTTATAGCTATCTTCAGAACAGCGGCAGTCAGCACGTGACTATCCATGACGAATGGCTGCACTCTAAGGATTCATCGGAGCTGGATCAGGTGCTTCTTCAATTTCTAAGACCAATTCCGGCCATTTATTAAGGCTCTGTATAGACCTGTACATCCCCACTATCTGTGATCGTTGCAAGTATGATTTTGTTAATTTGAGTGTGGGATGGTGCTAACTTTGCATACAGCCATTCCTCATCTCTGTTCATTTCTTGAAGCAGGTTAAGATCGATTTTCCCTTGGATAATGATAGGCCTTGTAATGCTGAACGGCTTAGTTTCCCATTTCAGATGCCCGGGAGTAACCGGTTGGTAAGGTGTGTCCATAAACACGGATATCGTACCGCCAGGCTCCCACAAGGCCAGGGAAACCTTTTGAATATCCTCCACCTTTTCTTTTCTCAACTCAGAGAACAAATAATCGATTGATATCTTAGCTTTCGACAGATTCTTAAAATGAATACTCCCATTCTGTACGAGAGTAACGGGCACAGGGTCAAGGAAATGTCTAAAGAGTGGCCATCTTAGGCCTAACCACGTACCTGCAATATACAACAGGATAAGGACCAGGGTGGTAATCATAGAGCCCTTTAACCCTAATTTTTCATCAGAAAGCGGGTGGGCAATGATATTGCCAAGGGTGAGTGCAATGATGAAATCAAGAAACCGTAATTGAGAAATAGAACGCTGCCCCATCAATTTTGCTACAATCATGAGAAACAAGAAGCTTATAACGGCTCTCAGGATCCATTCCATCGTGGTAAGCGACTCTTTACTGCCGAAGAAATCCAAGCCGATACTCCCTCCATTTTCGTACAATGATGAATCACAAGTTGTTGTTTCTTTAATTCGGATGTACGGAAGCTATAAGGTATAGAGTGCATCATTTGGCAACTTTTATTCGGGGAGCTGGGAAGCTTGGCGCTTGTTATCAGGGTGCTTTCCCCGTCTTAAGTCGGAGGAAGAAGCTGTACCTTGGTCTGTTTGTTAATGGGATTCGGTCCATTATGATATATGAAGAGCATTTGATGGGAAATTAAGATCACAGAGGAGGTGGTTTGATGGAAAGTTTTAAACGCGAGAAAATATTGATTTTGTCCGGCTCTCTTGGAGATGGTCATATGCATGCTGCAAAAGCTATTCTTGAGGCTTCATCTCTCTATAGCTCCAGTGTTTCTGTAAAAGTGGTTGACCTTATGGAATGGATTCATCCGCGGATGCATGTTATAGAACGTTATTGCTTCATGCAATGGGTGAAGCATTTCCCATCGCTGTATGCTTATTTATATAACAAGACACGGGCAGACAGCCTTCTTACATATCTATTAAAACAATTTCGTACATACAGCTTGCAGAGATTATGCCAATTGATTCAGGAAGTGAACCCTACCGTTCTTGTGAGTACATTTCCACCAGCTTCAGCAGCAATCTCCGTACTCAAGGAGAAAGGCTTGACTGATTTACCTGCTGTAACCGTTATTACAGATCACTCGGACCACAGTTACTGGATTCATCACCATACGGACTTATATCTGGTTGGCTCCGAAGAAATCCATATGGCTCTGCAAAAGAAAGGTGTTCCCTGCCATAAAATTGTTATTACCGGCATTCCGGTTCGCCCGTTATACAGCCAGGTTAACCGTATGAACCAGCTGCGTGATAAATTCGGCATTAATCCATCATCGTTTGTTGTACTGGTCATGGGTGGTGGCTGGGGGATGATTGATGCTCCATTCATGAAGCAGCTTCAATCATTTCCATTACCTAATGTTCAATTTATTATGATCTGCGGGCGGAATGTGAAATTGATGCATAGGATGCATGAGGAATTGGGAAGCAAAGACCATATTCAAATCAAAGGGTATGTAGAAAATGTACATGAGTGGATGGCCATTTCAGATGTACTAATCACCAAGCCCGGAGGACTGACTACATCTGAAGCGCTGGCTTCCCAAGTCCCGATGCTGCTCCTTGATCCTCAGCTGGGCCAGGAACAGGATAATGCTGAATATTTGATTCGAAAAGGCGCTGCTATGCCTTGCAATATGGAAAGCTTGCATGAGACACTTTATGAGTTGATTCACAATCCTGATATATTGTTTAGGATGAGGGGGAAGGCTGGAGATTGCAAACAGCAGGATTCAGCGATCCGAGCCGTGAACCAGATTGTTAACATTATGAAGCCCACGGGGGATGAAAGTATATCCATTTCTGCACATCAATATGCCTGACAGATTATAAACGACTCTCCATTTAGCAGCTGAAATGGAGAGTCGTTTTATTGTGCTCTTTAAACAATTTCAGCGACCGGACAAAATCCGGGGTTTTCCTCACTTAATGTTTTGGAATAAAGGGGCTGCAGCTTGGCGAGTTGAGCAAAATAGCTTCCGATGACATGATTTGCGCTGGCAGAACCGTTATTAAACGTCATGGATGCCAGCGTTTGAACATGACGGTAATAGTACTGTTGTTCTCTTTTAGGGAGCTTGTAGATAATAGGGGGGACATAAGTTACGAGGTCAGTTATGTTAGAGAACCGGTAACTCTTGATGACATGCTTATTAAACGCATAGGCGAAGTCAGGGTCACCCACCCTTGGTGAACCATAAGTGTACAGGCTTGGTGAAATGAAAGGCGTATTTGCAGCAATATCTGCTGCGCATAATGTGGCGAGGGCTGCGCCGAGGCTGTGGCCCGTTATAAACAAGGATTTATCTTGAGACATGGTTGATAATGAAGAGAAGATTCCTGCACGGGCTGAAGCGTAAATGTCTGTGAAACCACGGTGGGTGAGGGTATCCTCAAGAAGAAAATTGAATCGTTTCTGTGAAGCGATCAAATCCGAGATCCAGTCGGTTGTCGAAATAGTGCCCCGAAAAGCAATGATGATTTCTTGCGGAGACTCCAGTATAAAACCGAACCTTTCCCGAATATGGGTTATAGATTTAGCTTCAATGATATCATGGAGCTGATAATGGACCGGTACTATAAATGAGCCATCCTCATTTAAATATTGTGAATACGTCTGTCCGCATACAGCTGCTAGAAATATGGCTCGTTGTTCATGCTCATCAGCCGAATGAGCCGGCGTATTTAGTCGCATTCTGATATTTGAAGGCATAGGCTTAACCCTCCCTCATTATGGATCAATTGAGTCATTTTATGATCCATATTTTTTCTTTATGTAGAAAGAAACAGAGGTAAGCAACTATTTATCAGATGAACAATATAGATTTAAATAGGGAAGAGGCAGCTCGGGTCATCAGACTCCGAACTGCCTCTTCTCGTGGTGGATTATAATTATTGTTCTACGATCGCTATAATTTCATCTTCCAGATCTAGCCTTACTCGTTCACCGTAGGTACGAATATTATATTCGGAATACAAGTAACGAAGAATCGCTTCGATCAGGTTCGCTTCAATCAAGTACTGGCTCCGGCTGTTCACCCAGACCTCTGCTGTGAAGCCGGTATCTTCATCCCAGCTAAGTTCAACGGTTACATCTGTAGGTTTAACACCTTTGCGTTCAGCCTGATGAATGCAGACCGCATTGATGATTTCGTCCATACTTAGAATCATGGATTAGTACCGATTGTCCCGGCGCTCGTTCTCACGACGGCGATTCTTGACGGCTCGCACAACAGCCATAACAACCATAACAAGAACCCAAATGGCAATCAGGTTGATGAGAAGCCCCATGATGCTGCCGAGGAATCCCATGTTAGCGAACATGCCGCCAAACAGCATTCCTGCAATACCACCGATCATAAGACCTTTCATCAGGCTGCCGCCGCTGAAAAATCCTGGTTTCTTCGTGGCAGCAGCGTTTCCTGCAGTATTGGATTTGTTCGAAGACGACTGTACGTTATCCGATTTCTTAGGAGTGGAGCTGTAGGTTTTCGGACCGGATTTAAAGCCGCCGCCGCCTCTTCTAGCATCAACGGAATCTGGAGTAAGCACTACCAGAAACATGGTAAGAGCTACAAATATTGCGAGTATTTTTTTCATCGTGTTCTGTTGAACCTCCCAGTAAAATATAAATTTTGTGCATTAAAATGTAATACGGAAAAGCACGCGTTAGGTTTCAAAAAAAGTTTGCACATGATCAGCTGTTAGAATGTGCCTGCATATTGTGCTGTCTCAGAAGCTTCAAGACCCAGTCACACCATTTCAATTCGGTTTCGGCCATCATCAAGCCTTTAGAGGCGAGAATATAATTGCTAAATTCCTTACTGCCAAAGTGACATTCCTCTTCAGGAATCCTGTGCAAAATCTCTTCAAAATATTGCTTCTTCTCTAAGTAGATAATTCTTCGTTCCTCATAGATATCAAGCGCGATACCTATATCGGTTAGCCAAAGGCAAAATGTGCGAAGGGAAAGCTCGTCTTTCGTTACAGCAGGCGCAATCGGCATGTGCATCCATTCTTTCAACTTCTGTAAACCTGCTTCAGTAATCGCGTAAATCTTTTTGTCAGGTTTATCACTTTGCTCAACCCAGCGTGCAGATAGGAACTGCTTGTCTTCCATTTGGGAGAGAAGCGGATAAATCTGACTGTGTTTTGCTTGCCAAAATGGTTGAATACGGAGCATGAGCTCATAACCGGACGATTCTCTTCGAGCGAGCAGACCGAGCAGGCCATATGACAACGTGTTCATGATATAAGACTCCCCTTGAAACGTAATCGCGGAACTACGGATCTGTAAACCAGTGCGGTACAGGCCCGTTTGTTCAAAGTGTACACTGAAACTGTATGGTTTGACAACCTGATAGCTGTCTGACTGCATCAAAGGCACGAGCTGAAGTTCAGCTCGTGCCTTTGTTTTGACAGGTTTATTACTATTTATCATAGCCTTCAACAACAAGATCAAGCTCTCCGGTATCCGGGTCAATAACCATACCATGAACTGGAACATTAGGAGGGAGCAGAGGATGCTTTTTGATGGTATCAACTGTATGCTCTACTGCTGCTGTTACGTTATCAAAACCGCGCAGCCACTTCGACAGGCGGATTCCTGAGTTTTCAAGTGTTGACATAACCTCTTCGGAAACACCGCGTTCAATCATCTTCTGGATCATATGGTCAGCGTTTAAGGAAGCCATCCCGCATTCATAGTGACCAACAACAATAACTTCTTCGGCATTCAATTCATACAGCGCAACGAGGACACTCCGCATCACCGAACCAAAGGGCTGGGAAATAATGGCGCCCGCGTTTTTGATTACTTTCACATCGCCATTCTTAAAATTCATCGCTTTAGGAAGCAATTCTACCAGGCGAGTATCCATACAGGTAATGACGACCAATTTCTTGTCAGGGAATTTACTTGTTCTATAAGCCTCATATTCCTTACTCTCAACAAATTTCCGATTATAGTCAATAATATTGCTAAGATGTGTTGACGTTGACATGGATCGATCCCTCCTAGGATATATGGATAAGAATTAATTTAAAGTCTCGTATCTACCAATTGAATATTCGTTCCATAGGTTTGACTGCTGCTGTCCAGACGGAAAGAACTAAGGCCCGGATGAACATCTAATTTCAATGAATCTTCAAAAAATATTTCCTGCATTCGATTAATAACAAACGGGATTGAATCTCCGGCTTCTACAGGGACATCGTCCTGATCCGGTTCATCAATGATTCTCAAACCGGGTATGCCATTTACCGCACAGCCGCATCCTTCAGTGTCATATATAAGCCTGACACTTCCTTGGACACTGCCGATTTTTTCCTTGAGTTTCCTTTCTGCATCTTCGGTCAGTTGAATGATCATGGCTTTTCAGACACTCCTTTATATGTACAAATTTAAATAAATTTCTACTCAAAAGTTGATTATAAACCTTCTAAAAAGTATCATCAATAGTTAGAACACAATACATAGTTGAAAGCAGGTGACTCTTTATGGATGCACAATTCAAAGAGCGGTGGGAGCAGTTTCAGCAATTGAATCGAAAAATTGTCAGTTATTCGGAGGCTGTTGGCTTATTACACTGGGATCTGCGTACAGGAGCTCCACGAAAGGGAGTAGAAGCCCGTTCTGAAACGATTGGAATGCTCTCCACGGAGGCATTTAAGCTTCAAACGTCTACAGAGATGGGTGAATTGCTGGACTTTTTTGCACAGCCCGAGGCAGCGCAGCAGCTTGATGAAAGAAAACGTCGTTTTGTTGAGGAATGCCGAAAGGAATATAACCGCAGTAAGTTAATTCCTGCAGACAAGTATAAAGATTATACGGTTCTCGCAGCCCATTCGGAATCTAAATGGGAGGATGCTAAGGAGAACAGTGACTTTGCAGGCTTTGAGCCGTTTTTGTCCAAAATCGTTGCATTTAAGCAGGAATTCATTGATTATTGGGGTGTGAAAGACACTCGTTATGATACCTTGTTAGATATGTACGAGCCGGATATGACGGTAGAGAAGCTTAATGAGGTATTTGATCGTTTACGTGCCCGTTTAGTTCCGCTCGTAAAATCAGTGCTGGACTCACAGAATAAACCGGAAACCGGATTTTTGGACCAATTGTTTACCGATGATCAGCAGGAGAAGTTCGGAAAGTTTCTTTTGGAGCAAATGGGATATGACTTTGAAGCTGGACGCATGGATGAGAGTGTACATCCTTTCTGCACCGGTTTGAATATCGGAGATGTGCGAATTACAACGAATTATTTGCAAGATGATGTAACGAGTTCATTATTCAGCTGTTTACATGAAGGCGGACATGCGCTGTATGAGCAGAATATCGACCCTGAGCTGGTAGGCACACCGCTTGCGACAGGTACCTCGATGGGGATTCATGAATCCCAGTCGCGACTGTGGGAGAATATGATCGGACGCAGCCGTCCATTCTGGAAACGTTACTTCAAGGATTTGCAGCAGCATTTTCCGGATCAGTTCAACAATGTTGATGTAGAGGAGTTCTACCGTGCGATCAATAAGGTTGAGAATTCGCTTATCCGAACCGAATCAGACGAGCTGACCTATAACTTGCACATTATCATTCGCTATGAAATAGAGAAGATGCTGTTTAATGAAGGTCTGTCAGTAAAAGATTTGCCTGAGGTATGGAATCGCAAGTACAAAGAATACCTCGGTATTATGCCGCCTAATGATGCAATGGGTGTTCTGCAGGATGTTCACTGGGCAGGTGGTGACTTTGGATATTTTGCATCCTATTCACTTGGGAATATGTACGCCGCTCAATTCATACACACGATGCGTAAGGAGCTTCCTGAAATGGACAGCTTGATTGAGGAGGGCAATCTTGCTCCGATCAAGGAATGGCTGACAGAGAAAATACACAAGTATGGAAAAAGTGAAACGCCAGCTGAGATTATTCTTCGCGTCACTGGTGAAGAGCTGAATCCGGATTATTTGGCTGATTATCTGGAAGCGAAATATAAAGAGATTTATAAGCTATAGCTCAATACAGCATTTTGCCGAGATGCTGAAAATGGAAGAGGTATAAATATAGAAGCAGCTGCTCTGATTTATCAGAGCGGCTGCTTTTTTTGTATGGAATATCCGGGTATTTAACCAATTCCGTGTGCTGTGCATATGTTGAAAGGAACGCATGGTTAAGGGAATGGAGGTTTTTAGAAATGCGCAAAAAATGGTATGGGCTGGCTCTATCCATTCTGCTGGTATGCGGGATGGCGCTTTCCGGCTGCGGCAGCGGAAGCTCCAGCACGAAAGTAAAGGTTGGCGAGGTCACACGTTCAATTTTTTATGCTCCACAGTATGTGGCGATTGAAAAAGGATTTTTCAAGGAGGAAGGCCTGGATGTAGAGCTCCAGACGACCTTCGGCGGGGACAAAACGATGACGGCGCTGCTCTCAGGTGCAATCGATATTGCCTTGGTCGGTTCGGAAACTGCTATATATGTGTATCAGCAGGGGACCGATGATCCAGTCATCAACTTTGGTCAGTTAACTCAAACAGACGGAACGTTTCTGATGGCCCGGGATCTGCAGGGTGATTTCAACTGGGATATGCTGAAGGGGAGCATTTTTCTAGGTCAGCGTAAGGGTGGAATGCCTCAGATGGCCGGGGAATTCACACTCAATAAGAAAGGTATTAATCCAAGAACCGATCTGGAGTTAATACAAAACATCGATTTTGCGAATATTGCTTCTGCCTTCGCTTCGGGGACAGGACAATATGTACAGCTGTTCGAGCCTCAGGCATCGATTTTTGAAAAAGAAGGCAAAGGAAAGGTTGTCGCCTCATTTGGTGTGGAAAGCGGGCATTTGCCATATACGGTGTTTATGACCAAACAGAGCTATATCGGCAAGAACAAGGGTACGGTGCAGAAGTTCACGAATGCCCTGTACAAAGCACAGCAGTGGGTAGATTCGCATAGTGCGGAAGAAATTGCAGAGGCGATTATTCCTTATTTTAAAGATACGGACCGGGACATCGTTGTTTCTTCGGTAAAGCGATATAAAGAGCAAGGAACCTATGCGAGTGATCCGATACTGGATGAGGAGGAATGGGAAAATCTGCTGAATGTAATGGATCAGGCAGGCGAATTGAAAGAACGGGTGGCACCTGACAAGATCGTCGATAACAGCTTCGCAGAAAATGCCAAGCTGAGCGGAAAATAAATGTCATATATAGATCTCACGAACGAAAGGAGAGAATAAGGTGGAACCGGTGGTAGATCTTCATAATATTTCACACGTGTACGTGACCGACCGGGAAGCCCTCCTTGCTGTTGAGGGGATTCAGATGAAGGTGCTTCCTGGAGAGTTCATCAGTCTCGTGGGTCCAAGTGGCTGTGGCAAAACCACGATTCTGTCTATTATTGCAGGACTTTTAAAGCCTGCCCTTGGCGAAGTCAAGGTAAAGGGCCGGACGGTAAACGGCCCTTCTCCTGATGTAGGGTATATGCTTCAGCAGGATTATCTGTTTCCTTGGCGGACGATCATGGACAATACGCTGATTGGGCTGGAGCTGACAGGGAAGCTTACGGAGCACAGCAGGAGCCTTACAGCGGAGCTGTTGAAGGAGATGGGTCTGGAGTCCAGCGGGAGGCTATATCCGCAGCAGCTGTCCGGCGGAATGCGTCAGAGAGTAGCACTTGTCCGGACTCTTGCCACCGACCCGGAGCTGTTATTGCTGGATGAACCATTCTCAGCGCTGGATTATCAGACTAAGCTCCAGCTCGAAGACTTGATTGTCTCGACGCTTCGGGAGCGAGACAAGACAGCCATCCTGGTGACACATGATTTATCAGAGGCGATTGCGATGAGCGATAAAGTTATTCTGCTCAACCGGAATCCGGGCAGAGTTCACCGGACTTTTGAAGTGCCGGACCACATACGGAGAACGACACCATTCTACGCCCGCAATGAGATGGGGTTTAATGAACTGTTCCATGAGATATGGAGCGAGATGGAATCCATAGGCGTTAAGGAGTGAAGTGAAATGACTATTCCTGACCATACTCATAGCCACCCGGACGGTTTGGACTCCAGTTCGCTGAAAAAGATACATGAACATCATATGCGCCATAAACGCAGGATCAAGACTCGTGTGGTTATGGTACAGACCGCATTGCTTTTAGTATTGTTTGCAGTCTGGGAAATCGCTGGCCGTTTGAAATGGATCGATGTACTGTTATTCAGTTATCCCGCTAAAATATTTTCCCAGATATGGGGTGACATGATCTCGGGTGAGCTCTGGACTCACTTGGGAGTCACCGTAGGCGAGACCGCTGTCGGGTTTCTCTTAGGTACATTGGTGGGAACGCTGCTTGCTGTATTAATCTGGTGGTCCCCGTTCCTGAACAGGGTGCTCGATCCCTATATGGTTGTGTTTAACAGTATGCCGAAGGTCGCGCTTGGTCCCATATTTATTGTGATGTTTGGTGCCGGATTTACGGCGATCGTTGTAACGACATTATCGATTACGGTTATTGTAACGACATTGGTGGTTTATAACAGCTTCTCTGAGGTTGATTCCAACCTGATCAAGGTTGTGAGAACTTTTGGAGGAACAAAATCACAGGTATTTAAACGGGTCATCCTTCCGGCTTCATATCCAGCGATTGTATCGACTCTAAAGGTGAATGTCGGCATGGCTTGGGTTGGTGTCATTGTTGGGGAATTTCTTGTAGCCAAGTCAGGTCTTGGATATCTGATCATGTACGGGTTTCAAGTGTTTAATTTTACGCTCGTCTTGTCAAGTCTCTTGATCATTGCTGTTGTGGCTACTGGCATGTATCAGATGGTCGTATATATCGAGAAGAAGTTATTAAAGCATCGGTAAAGGGGGCCGGTGCCTTGTTCAGACAGAATGCGCGGCCAGGTTGTTCAGCGGGTTGAAATCGGATAACATGGGGATACGATAAATACAAGAGAGGGTTGTCCATGGGTTTCCGTATCATCAAAACTGCAATAGCTACCATGCTGGCTATATTGGTTACCGACGCACTCCATATTCCAGGGGCTACTTCGGCAGGTTTGCTTGCGATTCTGGGCGTAGATGTGACGCGAAAGCGCAGTCTGCGCTCTGTTTCGGCGCGTTTTTTTGCATCATTGCTAGGACTGTCTCTGGCGGCTGTTTTGTTCTATTTTCTCGGTTTTCATTATTGGGTGCTGGCGCTTTATATTCTTCTTGCCTTTCCAGCCATTTCAAAGGCAAATTTCAAAGAGGGGATTGTGACGAGCTCGGTTGTCGTGTTTCGCGTATTCGGAGCAGAAGAGCTAAGCTTTAATATTTTTCTTACTCAGGTAGAGCTTTTGATCATTGGACTCGGTTCGGCCATGCTTGTGAATTTGGCATACATGCCAAAGGGTGAAGGACGACTGATGCAGATACGCCGCGAAGTGGACGGGCTCTTCTCGGTCATTTTCAATCATATTTCACAAACGCTGCGCGATCCCAAGCATGTATGGGACGGCAAGGAATTGATCAAAGCGAATAAGACCGTAGAGCGGGGACTTCAAGAAAGCAAGCGGGAAATGGAAAATCAGATGCTGCAGCCCGATGTGGCTTGGAATGTGTATTTCTATATGCGTAAAGAACAGCTGGAAAACATTCAGGCAATGATGCATATTATCTCCCAGGTCTATGAAAAGCTGACTCATGGTGAATTAGCGGCTAATCTGTTCGATCAGTTGAGCAAGGATGTAGTGACCGAAGAGTATACAGGAAAGACTGAGAAACTCTTGATCGAGCTCGAGCTCATATTTAAGGAAATGGATCTTCCTCGTACACGGGAAGAGTTCGAACTTCGTTCTGCTATCTTGCAGTTATGCCGTGAGCTTGAATATTTCTTGAAAATATCGAAGAAGAACAAGGCCCCGACAAGCCCGACCAATCCTAACCGGTTAAAAGATAAAATATAGTTTTCAAGGATAAGAAACAGCCTGTTTTCTCACTTTTATAATCTTTTTCTGCTATTTTTAGCATCATATGAATTTATTTGGACCACTTCATTCAACATTCGCCCATCTCCTGCATACACATGTAGGGAAAGATTGTATGGAGGAGGTTCGAAGATGTCATTGAGCAATAAACACCAATGTAGAGAGATCATTACGAAGGCAGTCTGCGGCAAGGGTCGTAAGTTCTCTACCGTAACACATACCGTGACTCCGCCCAATAATCCGACCAGTATTTTGGGGGCTTGGATTATCAATCATCAATATGAGGCGGTTGCCGCCGGAGACGGAATTGAAGTTGTTGGTACTTACGATGTTAACATCTGGTATTCCTATGACAAAAATTCGCAGACCGATGTGGCAAAAGAAACAGTATCTTATGTAGAGCGTGTACCTCTTTCTTACCTGGATCCGAAGCACCGGGCATCAACGGTGGAAGTATCCGCGGAAGCGACCCAGGAGCCCAGCTGTGTGGAAGCAAGTGTGTCCTCCAACGGCAAAGGAGTCATTCTGCGTGTTGAGCGGGAGTACGCCGTAGAACTGGTTGCTGAGACGAAGGTTCATGTGAAGGTATGTGGTCATCAACATGGAGATTATGAAGATAAGGAATTCGAGTTCGTGGGTGGAGAAGAAGGGGATTTCGAAGATCTCGATTTTGAAGAGCTCGAGGATGAACTGTAAGTCTTTCTCGCTGGAAGTTTAGTACATCATATGCAGCGGGGGCGGCTTTGCAGAGGGCAAACGCCCTCTTTTTTTATAAATATATGGAGCATTTATTAAAGAACCTGTCTCCGGTCCCAAAAGGCTCCGAAAGGAGCTTTTCTCATTTTGTTCGAACTAAGGGGGAGTGTATGTGGCAAGAGTGCTTGATGATCTGACGAATTACAGCTTCAAGGGAACACGCTCTCCACAGATCATGGATGCAAGATTAAAACGCTCAGGTGTACCCAGCCGTATTCTTCAAATTCAGAACGAAGACGCTGTGCGCCGCTATACAGCCAGATACCAGGTAAAGGTTGATGGATTGGACTCAGCGAAGGTAACGCAGTTCCTGCGGGGAGGGATCAAGGCAAATTGGTCAGAGGAGAAGGCACAGGAAGGCGTGCTTGAAGACGGACTTCGAAAAAGATTGGTGAAAGCGGCCATCCGTGCGCTCTATGCTTTGGGAACCGATGCAGGAGAAGTAGAAATAGCGGTTTTACCCGGGCGAAGATACGCAGTGGATAAAATAAAAGTAAGATATAACGTTCAAGACAGGAACAGAGCTGAACAACACGGGGAGCCGCCGTTTTCAGGGACAGGATTAGAATCGGACATTCTGATGGGAATGGATCCCGAGTTTATTCTCGTAAGTAAACAGGGCCATATCATTCCAGCTTCCTTGTATTTAGAGCGGGGAGGGGCTGCCGGCAGTGATGCCGTACGTGAAGGAGATGAAGTAAGCTATCCTCTCGGAGAGCTGCGCCCAATGCCTCAGCCTGATCCCGATAGACTGCTTGTATCTATGCGCCAGACACTTCGGGAAGCACAGCAGCTGATTACCGATGACACCTTACAATGGAAGGCTGGCGGACTTCCGGATCCTCGCTATCCGCTTGGCGGACATCTGCACTTCAGCGGAGTGCCGCTCACCATGTCAGTTCTGCAATGCCTGGATAATTATCTGGCACTTCCCTTGGCAATCCTGGAAGATCCAGCCGGACGTGGACGTCGTCCCCGTTACGGATTTCTTGGCGATTATCGAAGACAGCCATACGGCGGGTTTGAATACCGGACTCTCCCAAGCTTCCTGGTGTCTCCATTAATCACTAAAGCCTCCCTCTATATCGCATACCTGATCATTATGCATCACAGCAAGCTCCGGGCAAGACCGCTTAACCATGAAAGGTATCATAAAGCATATTATGAAGGGAATCCGGCAGTGTTAAGAGAGGCAGCGTTGAAACTGCATCAGGATTTGACCCTGCTGCCCGAGTATGGCACATACAGCAGGGTGATCGATCAGCTTTTTGAGTATATCCGGGAAGGGCGGACATGGGATGAATCCCGCGATATTCGGCCTCTTTGGAATATTCCGGCCATGCCGTGACCTTCTATTTTTTTCTGTTATAATAGAGGTCAAGCTAGAAACGGCATGGAGGTAACTCATGGCTAAATATACGCCTATGATAGAACAATATTTACGTGTTAAGGAACAAGCGCAGGATGCGTTTCTTTTTTTCCGTTTAGGAGATTTTTACGAGATGTTCTTCGATGATGCGATCCTCGCATCCAAAGAACTGGAGATTACGCTGACCGGTCGTGAAGGCGGCGGCGCTGAGAAAATTCCGATGTGCGGCGTACCGTACCATTCAGCAGAAGGCTATATCCAGCGGCTGATCGAGAAAGGTTACAAGGTAGCCATCTGCGAACAAATGGAGGATGCATCGGCTACGAAAGGTATGGTAAGGCGAGAAATTGTTCGCGTTGTGACACCGGGTACCATTATGGACGGAAAGGTGGTCCATGAGAAATCAAATAACTACATGGTATGTATAACAGACCATGGCGGTTTGACGGCACTTGCCGCGTGCGATTTATCAACGGGTGAGCTGTACGTAACTTCGGTTCCTGCATCCGAAGAATGGCTTCGTGATGAAATCGGTATTTATGAGCCGTCCGAAGTGATTGGTGACAGTAGCCTGCTGGAGGCGGTATCAGCACATTCGGCGCATTTAAGCCGCCCCGTACTTTATACGCCTTGGGAACGGCGGGATGACAATCTGGTTCGTGATCAGTTTGGGGAAGCGGCTTGGGCACGACTCGATGAAGAAAGAAGAGTGTGTGTATCCCTATTGATCGGATATCTTAGCGAGACACAGAAACGCTCTTTAGGCCAGCTAACGCAGATTTCTTCATATGAGCCGGGTCAATATATGGTTCTCGATCCATTTACCCGGCGTAATCTGGAACTTGTGGAAACGGTTCGGGAGCGCTCGAAGAAAGGCTCTCTTCTGTGGCTTCTTGATCGAACCGAGACATCTATGGGCGCACGGTTATTGAGACGACGGATTGACAAGCCCCTGCTTCAGCGAAGCCGAATTGAGGAACGGCTGGAGGCTGTTGACCATTTGTACAATCAATTCATTCTTCGTGAAGATTTACGGATGGCTCTCAAGGAGATTTATGACCTGGAACGGCTTGTCGGCAGAATTGCGTTCGGAAGCGCGAACGGCAGGGATTTAAACGCGCTGAAGTTATCCTTGCGTCAAGTCCCTACGCTCAAGGCTTTATGTGCAGAATCGGGTTCTGTTACACTGCAGAATCTGGCAAATGCTACAGATGTGTGTGATGACTTGTGTGCCCTTATAGAAGATGCGATCGTCGATGAACCGCCTGTATCTGTGCGAGATGGCGGCATTATCAAGCCGGGATATCATGAGCATCTTGATGAGCTGAGAGAAGCGAGCACGAACGGCAAGCGCTGGATCGCTGAACTGGAAGCAAGAGAGCGGAACGCTACAGGAATTAAGTCGCTTAAGATCGGCTATAACAAGGTGTTTGGCTATTATATTGAGATTACGAAATCGAACCTGTCCTCCCTGCCGGAAGGCAGATATGAGCGAAAGCAGACACTGGCCAATGCGGAGAGATACGTCACCCCGGAACTGAAAGAGAAGGAAGGATTAATCCTTGAAGCCCAAGACAAGATGGTGGATCTGGAATATTCTCTTTTTACAGAGCTGCGGGAAAAGCTGAATACACAGATTGCAAGACTTCAGAAGCTTGCTGAGAAGATTGCAGAAATGGATGTGTATCAGTCGCTTGCGGCTGTCAGCGCTGAGCACCGGTTTGTTAAGCCAGAACTGAGCGAAGGTTATGATCTGATCGTTGAAGGCGGCCGTCATCCGGTGGTTGAGGCTGTCATGAAGGAAACATCGTTTATAGCGAACGCAACAGAGCTGAAGAAGGACGGTTCCTCGATTCTGCTAATCACAGGGCCTAACATGGCTGGAAAGAGCACATACATGCGCCAAGTGGCGCTGGTATCGATTTTGGCTCAAATCGGCTGCTTTGTTCCTGCAGATCTGGCAGTACTTCCTTTAGTAGACCGGATATTCACCCGGATTGGTGCAGCGGATGACTTAATCGGCGGACAGAGCACGTTTATGGTAGAGATGGCAGACATTCAGGTCATGACGGAAAAAGCAACTCCACGAAGCTTGATTATCATTGATGAATTAGGCCGTGGAACATCGACAAGTGAAGGTATGGCAATTGCCCAAGCTGTCATCGAATACGTTCATGATCATATTGGCTGCAAGGCACTCGTCTCAACTCACTTCCACGAGCTTGCCCACCTTCAGAACAGCTTGCCTGGACTTAAAAATTACTCCATGGCAGTGCAGGAAAGCGGAGATAAGGTCCATTTTCTGCGTAAGCTAATCCCGGGTGCAGCAGACAGCAGCTATGGCATTTACTGTGCCCGGTTGGCAGGACTGCCTGGCAGTATAACCGAGAGAGCTTACGGGCTTCTCCAAGGGCTGGAGCAGGCGTCTATGGTTGCTGTAACCGGTGAAGGGGGTGGAGCTGCATTAGCTCCGTCATCATCGCTCAAGGCGAATCCGGCTAACATAACGCTCCATGAAAGCTCTGAGAATTTAGTGATGCGGGTTGCAGACAACTCTCACACGGAGCCACAGCCTGGTAATGATGCTGCGACACAAAATGGGGACGAGGTTGTACAATTATCTATTTTTGGAGATGAAGAGCCGAAGAAGGATCATTCCTTATCCACGAAAAAGGCCGATAACTCTGCAGGCGCTTCAAGTTATGCTCCGGAGGTCATGCAGATTATTGAGACAGTCAAATCAGTGGATGTAATGAACATGACACCTCTTCAGGCAATGCAGCTGTTAAACGAACTGAAAATGAAGACATATCAAATATAAATCGTTAAACGGAGGTAGGAATATGGCTAAAATACACATATTGGACGAGCATATCGCCAACCAGATTGCAGCTGGTGAAGTGGTGGAAAGGCCTGCCTCCGTCGTTAAAGAGCTGGTGGAGAATGCAATTGATGCAGGCAGCACGAAGATTGATGTTGCTGTGGAGGAAGGCGGACTGCAGACGATTCGGGTTACTGACAATGGTTCCGGTATCGATCCGGAGGATTGTGAGGCGGCTTTCTACCGTCATGCCACAAGCAAAATTTCTCAAGGTCGTGATCTGTTTCATATTACCAGTCTGGGATTCCGGGGCGAGGCTCTTCCTTCGATTGCATCTGTATCCAAGGTCCGTCTTGTTACTTCCAGTGCAGCAGACGGCAGGGGAAAAGTGCTCGAGATCGAAGGCGGAAATCTAAAAGTGAATGAAGATACAGCCGCTCCTCAAGGGACAGATTTTCTGGTTAAGGAATTGTTTTACAATACACCGGCAAGGCTGAAATATATGAAGACGATACAGACGGAACTCGGCCACATTTCGGATTATATGTACCGATTGGCGTTATCCCATCCTAATATCGCTTTTACGCTTCGCCATAATGGCAATACACTGCTTCAGACGCTTGGCAATGGTGACCTGCTTCAGGTTATCGCAGCGGTCTACGGTACTCAGGCAGCGAAAGCCATGATGCCGATTAAAGCAGAGAATATGGATTACACTCTGACCGGTTATATCAGTAAGCCTGATTGGACGCGGGCGAACCGGAATGCGATGTCGTTTATTATCAATGGCCGTTACATCCGCAGCTATGGCCTAAGCCAGGCCGTACTGCGCGGCTATCATACTCTGCTGCCGATTAACCGGTTCCCGCTGACGGTTATGCAGCTGAATATGCACCCGTCACTCGTTGATGTGAACGTCCATCCTTCCAAACTGGAAGTACGGTTTAGTAAAGAGCCTGAGCTTTACGCCTTTGCTGAAGAGGAAATACGCAAGGTACTTATGCAGGAGGTACTTATTCCCCGTCCTGTGAAGGAAAGCATAGGCAAGGAAGGGAATGCATTCATTCAGGAGCAATTTCATTTCTCCAGAAACAGCACAAATGCCTCTCGCAACCAAGTCTCAGCTCCTCCTGCTAAAGAAGGTATGACTGCGGCTCCTACCTATTCGGCTGCTAAAGATAGCTTTGGTGAAGGTAACAGTGCAGCAGCTCAAGTGAACATGACTGCAGCACCTCAAGTCCGGCCTTCTGAGGGATCAGGAAATGCATCAAGTACTTCAGTACCATATCGTAATAGTGATCGTGGTACTGCATCCGGTGGCGGATCGTTTCAAATGAGTGAAGCGGCTGGGGCGGCTTATCGTCCAGGTTCCCGTCCTGATTACAGGCAGGGACAGGCTCAGAGTAGACCTGCTATGACTAAGGAGTGGCTGCAGGCTGCCGGAGGAGATGCACCGGAAATCCCGCCGTTTCCGGAGCTGACCATCATTGGTCAGCATCATGGTACTTACCTGATTGCCCAAAACGATACGGGGCTTTATCTGATCGACCAGCATGCTGCACACGAGCGGATTAATTACGAATATTATTACGAAAAATTCGGGAAACCAGCGGATGCTTCACAAGAGCTGCTGCTTCCCATTACACTTGAATTCACGCCTTCCGAATCTGAAAAGGTGAAGGAACGATTGCATTGGTTCGAGCAAGTAGGCGTGTATTTAGAGCACTTTGGCGGTCAGACATTTTTGGTTCGATCCCATCCGTTCTGGTTCCCTAAAGGTGACGAGAAGGAACTGATTGAAGAGATGGCCGAATGGGTGCTGAGCGAGCGAAACATTGACCTGTCGAAGCTGAGGGAGGCCTCATCCATCATGTGTTCCTGCAAAGCTTCTATCAAAGCGAATCAAAAGCTTACATCAGCTGAATCGGAGACATTAATTGAACGTCTTGCCGCTTGCCGGCAGCCGTATACTTGTCCGCACGGCCGACCAATCGTTGTTTCCTTCTCGACTTATGATCTTGAAAAAATGTTCAAACGCGTCATGTAATGCAGCAAGGAGGAAACTATGATTATTACTACAGGAGAGGCGGAGGCGCCTGCTCTCGTTGAAAGGGCTAAGTTATTAGCCGAAGAGGTGGGCTGCGATTATGTAACCCGCGGTGGCCAGTCGCTTCGGCGCCTTGGCTTAAAGACCGGAGAAAAGGATATATTGGTAGTGCTTGATGGCCATGTACGACTGGGAGGCCCTGGACGGGAAGTCCTTGAGTTTCATCCAAGTATGGGATACGTTCGGCTAAAACGTGTGCTCCGGGGTGATCCTGATCCAATGATCGATGCCACGAGAATGGAAGAAGGAGATTCAGTCCTGGACTGCACAGCCGGTCTTGGAGCGGATTCCCTTGTATTCTCCATCAAGGGTGGGGCTTCAGGACGTGTTACAGCACTTGAAAGCTCTTTTCCACTCTACGTGTTCCTAAAAGAAGGACTGCGTTCATATACAAGTAACCTTCAAGCAAGTGATGAAGCTATGCGAAGAATAAATGTAGTTCATGGTCATCATTTGGATTATTTAAGGACCATGCCGGATAAGAGCGTAGATATTGTTTATTTTGACCCGATGTTTCGTGAACCGTTAACGGAATCTGCATCGATTAATCCGCTGCGCCATTATGCGAACGGTGAGGCGCTCGATGAAGAGAGTGTCCGGGAAGCGGTAAGGGTAGCCCGTAAAACGGTTGTATTGAAAGAGAAGCGGGGCAGTAAGGAGTTCTCACGTCTGGGCTTTTCCGTTCCTGAACGGGGCCAGTCGAAAATAGCATACGGAGTGATATCCATTGACAGAAACCACTAAACCGAGGCTTCTCGTTCTGATTGGTCCGACAGCCGTAGGTAAGACAAAAATGAGCATTGAGCTTGCGAAGTCCTTCGGGTGTGAAATTATATCGGGTGATTCCATGCAGGTCTATCGTGGAATGGATATCGGTACAGCGAAAATTTCCAAGGATGAGATGGAAGGAATTCCTCATCATCTGATTGATATTCATGAACCGGATTATCCTTATTCCGTAGCTGAATTTCAGGAACAAACAGGCCGCTTGATTAACGATATTACTAACCGTGGTCATTTGCCATTTATTGTGGGAGGAACCGGACTTTATATCGAATCGGTATGCTATGGCTTCAGATTCAGTGAAACAGGTGCAGACGAGGAGTTCAGGGAAGAGCAGTTTAAATATGCCGAGGAGCATGGAGCTGAAGCATTGCACAGGAAGTTGGCAGAAGTTGACCCGGAAAGTGCTGAGCGCCTGCATCCAAATGATCTTAGACGGGTGGTCCGGGCGTTGGAAATATTTCACTTGACGGGAACCCCCCATTCGGCACAGTTAGCCGCACAGAAGAAGGAATCTCCTTACCATCTTTGTCTGGTCGGTTTGACAATGGACAGGCAAATGCTATATAACCGTATTGAAGAGCGCATTGATTTGATGCTGCAGCAGGGACTTGTTGATGAAGTTACCAGTTTGATGGATAAGGGGTATGCTCCGGGCCTCGTATCGATGCAAGGGCTGGGTTATAAAGAAATCGTATCGTATCTTCAAGGCAAATACAGCTATGAGGAAGCCGTAGAACTGCTGAAGCGGGATACTCGTCGATTCGCGAAACGCCAGCTGTCATGGTTCCGTCATATGAAGGACATTGAGTGGGTGGATGTCACCGACTCTGAAAATTTTTCTGCTAGTTATAAAAAGATACATGATATAATAGCAGGAAAGTTACTATCAAATATTGAATATAATTCAAAAAAAACTAATTGAACCATTGGGGGTACGGCTAATGAACAAGTCCATAAACATCCAAGATACGTTCTTGAACCAACTGCGCAAAGAGAACATTCCAGCCACGGTATACCTGACTAACGGCTTTCAGATTCGTGGAACAATCAAAGCATTTGATAATTTCACGATTGTGATCGATAGTGATGGACGCCAGCAAATGGTATACAAACATGCCATCTCTACGTTCATGCCGCAGCGCAATGTTTCCCTGATGCAGGACAACGGCAGCGAGTAACAAAAGGCTATTTTTGGCAAGAGTGATTTATTTGAAACTTTTCTGTGTATAATTCGTTTAGTTGTATAGGAGTGCGAAGGAGCAACCTGAGAAGGTTGTTCTTTTCTTTCCGAGATATAAAATGAAAGGGAGTCAGGAGGGGAACTATGGCTGACAAAGATAGAAATCAGATGTCCAGGGTAAATAGAAACCAAGAAACCCCTAAGACATCTCAAAAGTCGAAAAAGAAGAAAAAAGGCAGAGGTAAACGTATCGGGTGGGCATTGTTCTTCACTGCGGTAATCGCTATATTTGTTGCGCTTGCTGGCTATTTGTTTATAATGATCAGCGGTGAGAAGCTGCTGGAGGAGAATAGAGATAAGCTCACAGCTCATGGAGCCTCGAAGGTATATGATCGAAACGGAACTTTGTTGGGTGAGTTATCTATTCAGAAGAGTGAACCGGTGAAAATTGACGATATACCGGAGCAGCTTAAAAATGCTTTTATTGCTACAGAGGATAAAAGGTTTTATGAACACAGCGGCGTAGATATCTGGTCGATCGGACGCGCAGCTGTAAAAGATATCATGGCGCGTTCCATGGTTGAGGGCGGAAGTACGATTACACAGCAGCTTGCGAAAAATATCTTCCTGACACGGGACAAGACATTTTTCCGTAAAGCAACAGAAGTTTCAATTGCACTTGCACTCGAGCGGAACCATACAAAAGATCAAATATTAGAAATGTATCTGAACCGAATTAACTTTGGTGGTCAGTATTACGGTATCAAGGCTGCATCCCAACGTTATTTCGGCAAGAGTGATCTGAATAAGTTGGAATTGTGGGAAATGGCGACACTCGCAGCAATGCCGAAGGGGCCTTCCAAATACAATCCGCTGAAGAATCCGGAGCTTAGTAAAGAGCGTCGTGCTGTTGTCTTATCATTGATGGAGGATCAGGGCTACATTACAGCCAAGGAGGCTGCGGAAGCGAAAAAGGTGGATTACACCTATGAGCCTCCTGCAAAACAGCAGAAGTATACCGCGTTTATCGACTATGTCATGGAAGAAGCGGAAGAGAAGTGGGGTCTCACTGAGGATGACGTAAACATCGGCGGTTATCAAATTTATACCACGATGGACGTGAATGCTCAGGAAGCGGTTGAAGCCGAATTTAATAACCCGGACAACTTTGAAAAGGGCTCTGGAGATGTAATCATCCAGGGATCTATGGTTATTATGAACCAACACACAGGCGGAATTGTAGCGATGACCGGGGGACGTGAGTATCAACGAGGCGGGTTTAACCGGGCTACAGACAGCCGTCGTCAGCCGGGATCCGCACTTAAGCCGATTTCAGTTTATGCCCCGGCACTTGAATCGGACGGCCAATATAACAAGGATTCCAGATTGAGCAATCAGAAGCAATGCTTTGGCTCTTACTGTCCTAATAACCTGCACGGATATTCGGATACGGTTAGTATGCAGGATGCCATTCAGAAATCTGAAAACATTCCTGCGGTGTGGCTTCTGAACAAGATCGGTGTGAAAACCGGTTATGAATTTGTTAAGAAGATGGGAATTCGCGTCGCTGAAGAGGATAAGAACTTGAGTCTTGCGCTGGGTGGTATGAGCAAAGGAACCAATACGTTTGAAATGACGCAAGCTTTTGGAGCCTTTGCTAACGGCGGCGAACTGAATCAAGCTTTTGCGATCAAGCAGATTATCGATCCTAGCGGCAAAGTTATACACGAGAATAAAGGCAATGACGGTAAACGAGTTATGTCTGCTGAGACAGCAGCAGAGATGACGGACATGATGCAGCGAGTTGTACAGGACGGAACAGGGCGTAATGCCAGAATCAGCCGTCCGGTTGCCGGTAAGACAGGGACAACTCAAAGTGGATTTGAGGGAGTTAGCGGCGTGCGTGATGTCTGGTTTGCCGGATATACGCCTGAGCTTACGGCTACTGTCTGGCTTGGATACGATGAACCTAAGCGTGATCGTATGATGCGTCAGAGCAGTCCGATGGCAGCAGCATTGTGGGGCAAGGTTATGGAGAAAGCCGTAAAGGGTTATGAAGCGAAGAACTTCCCGACGGTTGAAGCTCCACCTGTAGTAGAAGAGGAACCGCCTAAGGTAGAGCTAGAAGCGGTGAGAAACCTGACAGGTTCTTATGACGCTCAGAACCAGACGGTGAACTTGAACTGGAGTGCGGTCGATGGAGAGGGAATTGTATACCATGTGTACCGTAAAGAGTCTTCCGAAGCAGAATATACTCGTATCCTTGATGCCGTAGCTGACACATCGGCGGATGATATAAGTGCCATGGAAGGTTTAACCTACAGTTATTATGTAACGGCCTATGATCCTGCTCAAGATATAGAAACAGGACCTTCCAATACGATTCAGATCGTTACTGCCGGAGCGGCTCCTCCTGAAGAGGAACCTGAGGAAGAGCCGGAGGACAATGTAGAGCCTGCTCCACCAGTGGAAGAGCCGGATAGTGGTGAAGAGCCGGATCAAAATCCAGGGAATGGCCAAGGAAATGGTCAGGGCAGCGGCGGCCAGAATCAAGGTTCAGGTAATGGCAATGGTTCAGGCAGTGACGATGGAACGAATGAAGAAGAAGATCAAGGTCAAGGCACTGGTCAAGGTGGAACTCAAGGCAACGGCCAGGGTAGCGGACAGGGCGGCGGCCAAGGAAATGGCAATGGCAATGGCGGCCAAAGTGGCGGCGGCAGTTCGGATACCGGAACAGGTGGTGAGTCAGGTGGTACTGGCGGCGAAACGACAGTGCCTGGAACGACCTCCCCCGGGGACGGTGAGACTGTTGACCCGACAGCCACTCAGGAAAATCAAGAGAATGATTAGTTGATTCTATGATCAAGGGATATATAAAAGTTCATATTTAAGGAACTAACAACAGGCCGTTCAAGAATAACCTTGAACGGCCTGTTTCTTTTTTTATATCTATAGCATGCACAATAAAGTAGGTTTTCGGGTCAATGCAGCGTATGCTGTATCTTCTTCTTTGTTTTGAGTGGGAACCTTAAATGTGGTAAGCTGAAATTACGATATGGGGAGGAAAAGTTCCATGAAACGTAAATTCGGAGATCGGGCGAATTGGCGCCGTATCACCCGCCGGCACTTCACTTCCCGTTATGTGGAATGTGATCAGTTTACGGGATATCTAACCTTATATACGATCTATGGCCTGAAGGAGCCTCTTTGGAAAACTTACGGGCAGCATACATACCGCATTGCGGATAAGGGGTATTCCTGGCTGCAGTATTACCCGAAAGATAGTCACTTTATTGTGACAGCCATGTTCGATGACAAGAGGCATATCGTACAGTGGTATATCGACATATGCAAGAAGCAGGGTGTAACGGATCAAGGAGTACCATGGTTTGATGATTTATACCTTGATATTGTGGTGAACAAGAACGGTGAGGTTTTTTTGCTGGATGAAGATGAACTGGAAGATGCTCTTCGGCGCAGTGATATTACGCGTGACGATTACCGTCAAGCAAAGGTTACGGCTCGTAATTTACTTAGGGCAATAGACGCACACGAATTTCCATACTTTATGATGTCCCTTGAAGATCGTGACCTTTTGTTTCATAACGGAGAATTCAGGAGGAACAAGTAATGCGTCAACTAGTGTACTTCGGGGCGAATGGATCGAAGGCTGTGAAAGGCCAACTTTGGATAAAAAGAAGCCTGTATACGGTTTTTCTTCTTATCTTCCTTGGGATCGTGTGGTCAGGATATGTATACTACCAGATTAACAAGGCTGAGAGTACGGTAAAAGACAAAGCCGATGTCGGGATTATACTAGGCGCCTCCATGTGGGGGGATGCACCCAGTCCTGGGCTCAGGGAAAGACTCGAGCATGGACTAAAGCTTTATAAAGATGGCCTCTATCAATCCATCATTGTAACTGGAGGATTAGACGCACCTGGTTTGAAGTATACAGAAGCCGAAGGAATGCGAAATTATCTTGTTGCAGCAGGAGTGCCGGAACAGGTCATCTATCTCGAAAATGAGGCAACAAGCACCTATGAGAATTTGTTGTTAAGCAAAGAAATTATGAAGGAGCATGGCTGGTCGTCTGCGATCATAGTCACCCATGATTATCACGGGACGAGATCGCTCGAAGTCGCTAAGGTGCTTGGCTATAACGATCCGGAAATTTCGCTCACAACATCAACGGTCCTTCCAATGGCCAAGCATAAAACCCGTGAAGTTCTTGCTTATACGAAATGGACTGCAGATAAAATATTGATCGGGCTTGGTCTTAAGTGACGAAAACTTCTAATAACCCGCTTATAAATAGAATATATTGGAATAGATAGTCAGCCCTATGGATAATGAGGTGAGAGCTATGAATGGACGTGGAACGGCCGCAGGAAGTCGATCAGATGGACGGCCTTCCAGACAGATCAATGTCGTGCTCCGTAGTGCTGAAGCTCCAATTATCAGCTCTGCGGTTTCTGAACGCGAAACGGCCCCATCGCCGAGTCCATTGACACAGCATGGTCTATTCCAAGAAATTCAAAAAGAGCTCGACCTATTGGTTGGGCTTGATCAGATTAAAGAGCTGGTTTATGAGATTTACGCTCTGCTTCAAGTTGCCCGGATGCGGTCAGAAATGGGTTTGTTAAGTGGCGGGCATGTGTTTCATATGATTTTTAAGGGGAATCCGGGTACAGGGAAAACCACGGTAGCCAGGATCATCGCCAAAATGTTTCAAAAGATGGGTGTACTCAGCAAGGGTCATTTGGTAGAGGTCGAGAGGGCGGACCTTGTGGGTGAATACATTGGGCACACGGCTCAGAAAACAAGAGACCTTGTGAAGAAAGCCATTGGCGGTATTTTGTTCATTGATGAAGCCTACAGCTTGGCAAGAGGCGGGGAGAAGGATTTTGGCAAGGAAGCGATTGATACCTTGGTGAAGTCTATGGAGGATCAAAAAAATCAGTTTGTGCTCATTTTGGCAGGCTATTCTGATGAGATTGATTATTTTATGAGCTGTAATCCTGGGCTTCATTCCCGTTTTCCGATACAAATGAATTTTCCGGATTATAACATGGACCAGTTGATTCAAATATCGGAGCTGATGGCCAAGGAGAGAGATTATATCCTTATGCCGCAGTCGATGATTAAAATGAAGGAGCATTTGGAGGCAGAAAAAGAAAATCAGATCCATGCATTCAGCAACGCACGCTATGTACGCAATGTAATTGAAAAAACAATCCGGAATCAGGCAGTTCGGCTACTGAACCAATATGTTGCCGGAAATCCAAGCAAGCTGGAATTAATGACACTCCGCCCAGAGGATTTCAAATTGCCACCCAGGGTATAAAGTAATATACAAATTCAATAGCAGGGTTGTTCAAGTGAACAACGTTCTTAAAGGAGTAATGATTATGGCAAATGAGCTGCATGAGACGAAGACGAATCTGCCGGACAAAGCGATATTGGTGAGTCTTGTAACCGACGAAGTAAAAAAATCGGGAATCAATCCGGAGCATTCACTTCAAGAGTTGGTACAGTTAGCCGAAACCGCCGGGGTTGAAGTTCTGGAAGTCATTACACAGAATCGTGAAACACCTGATACGAAATGGTTCGTAGGTAAAGGTAAGGTTGAAGAGCTTCGCATGGCTATTGATAGCCTCGGAGCGAATACAGCTATTTTTGATCAGGAGCTGTCAGGAGCGCAGGTTCGCAATTTGGAAGAAGCTTTAGACGTTAAAATCATTGATAGAACCCAATTAATTCTGGATATATTCGCACAAAGAGCCAAAACGCGGGAAGGGATCATTCAGGTTGAACTGGCTCAGCACAGTTATTTGCTGCCGCGTCTATCTGGTCATGGCAAGAACCTTTCCCGGCTCGGAGGCGGTATCGGTACGAGAGGTCCCGGTGAGAGCAAGCTTGAAACAGACCGCCGTCATATCAGAGGCCGCATCAGTGATCTCAAACGTCAACTGGATGAGATTATGAAGCACCGGGTGCTGCAGCGTGAACGCCGCAAGAAGACAGGGACTGTGCAAGTGGCATTGGTTGGTTACACGAACGCAGGCAAGTCGACATTACTTAATCGTTTGACGGCTGCCGATGTTTATATTGAAAACCAGCTTTTTGCGACACTGGATCCTACTTCACGTGTTCTGGAACTGCCGAGCGGCAAAGAGGTAGTGCTTACAGATACCGTAGGATTTATTCAAAATCTTCCGCACGACCTTGTCGCCGCTTTTCGAGCGACGCTTGAGGAGGCCAACGAAGCGGATTTGATTCTGCATGTCGTTGATGCTTCTTCTGAAATGCGAGAGGAGCAGATGGAGGTTGTACAGTCCATTCTGGAAGAGCTGGGTGCCGGAGATAAACCGCAGCTTGTTCTGTTTAACAAAAAGGATGAGTGCAGACCAGAGCAGTTAGAAATGCTGCCTTCAGGGGAAGGTTACTTGAAGATCAGCGCTTTTAATGATAGCGATTTGGAAGCCGTGCGTTATGCGATACAGGAACATCTATCGGGTGGCATTGTGAAGTTTCGTATCCCCGCCGACAGGGGAGACGTTAGCTCTGTACTTTACCGCATCGGGGATGTCGTTGAGCAGACTTTTGAAGATAATGATATTGTTTATGATGTTCGAATTAATAAGGCAGATTACGAAAAAATGGGCTACATGCTAAAGGATTATATTGAACAATAGAATACAGCCAAAAATATATTAGAGCTTCTAGAGGAGAGAACCGTACGTCATGGTAAGATTTTCGCAAGAAATTGAAGAACTGAGTTTATTAGCAGAGCGTAAGATTTCAAGTCAGATTCAAGAAATAGACCGAATTGTGGATCGTAATCAGTGGAAAGTGATTGAGGCGTTTCAACGTAATAAGGTTAGTGATTTTCACTTTTCCGGTTCGACCGGTTATGCTTACAATGACCGGGGGCGGGAAGTTATAGACGAAGTATATGCAGATGTATTCGGGGCCGAATCGGCCCTGGTACGTCCTCATTTTGCTTCTGGGACACATACGATTTCTACAGCATTATTCGGCGTGCTTCGTCCCGGAGATGAGCTGTTATACATAACAGGACGTCCGTATGACACCCTCCATAAAGTTATCGGTGAAGCAGGGGATGGAACGGGATCTCTGAAGGATTTTGGCATTGAATACTGTGAAGTAAGCCTGCTTGAAGATGGAGGAATTGACTGGAAGGGTGTAAGTGAGGCAATAAGCTCCAAAACGAAGGTTATCGGAATCCAGCGTTCTCGCGGATATGACTGGCGTTCGTCTTTTACAGTTCAAGAGATTGGGGTCATGGTGGAAAAAGTAAAGGCAATTAAACCGGACGTCATTGTATTCGTAGATAACTGTTACGGTGAATTTACGGAGGAGCTTGAGCCGACCCAGGTCGGTGTGGATATAATGGCAGGTTCATTAATTAAAAATCCCGGCGGCGGGATTGCAGAAACAGGCGGCTATATTTGCGGGAAACAGAAGTATGTAGATCAGGCTGCTTACCGTTTGACAGCTCCTGGAATAGGCCGTGAAGTGGGGGCAATGCTGGGGACAACCCGAGGGATTTATCAGGGACTATTCCTTGCTCCGAATACAGTTGGACAAGCGGTGAAAGGCAGCGTTTATGCTGCAGCCTTATTTGAAGAAGTGGGTTTTGTGACCAAGCCGGCATGGAATGAGAAAAGGACAGATCTTATTCAGGCTGTATCGTTTTCCGGCCCGGAGCATTTGATCGCCTTCGTTCAAGGGATTCAACGAGCTGCTGCGGTGGATAGTCATGTCGTGCCGGAACCATGGGACATGCCAGGCTACGAACATCCTGTGATCATGGCAGCAGGGACATTCATTCAAGGCGGAAGCCTGGAATTGTCTGCTGATGCACCAATTCGGGAGCCATACATCGGATATATGCAGGGAGGGCTCACTTACTCTCATGTTAAATACGGAGTACTGATGGCACTCCAAACGATGAAGGAAAGAAATTTGTTGTAAGGTTTCCTGACATGTTGTTGACATGTGATATCAGAAAAGCTTACAATGATACAGGATAGATCACTTGGAAGGTTGATGAAGATATGGGTGATGAGATTCGTAGAAATATGGCTTTGTTTCCGATTGGGATTGTCATGAAGCTCACCGATTTGTCAGCCAGGCAGATCCGGTATTATGAGCAGCATGATTTGATCGTGCCTGCCCGGACATCTGGCAATCAGCGCTTATTCTCGTTCAACGATGTTGAACGCCTTCTTGAGATTAAGGCTTTGATTGAGAAGGGCGTAAATATTGCAGGAATTAAGCAGGTGATGAATCCGGTATCGAAAGAATCGGAGGAGGCTACCGTAATTACCCCTGACACAGAGAATAAACGCAGGGAAATGTCGGAATCACAGCTCCGCCGCCTGTTACGGCAGGAATTGATTACGGCTAAAAGGCCGGGACAAGTTTCTTTAATTCAAGGAGAACTTTCCCGCTTTTATAAAAAATAAAGAAAAAGTGTAAGGGAGAGGATAGAGTGAGTTATTCGAAAGAAGATATTCTGCGTATTGCTAAGGAAGAGAACGTTAGGTTTATCCGCTTGCAGTTCACGGACTTGCTGGGTACGATCAAGAATGTGGAGATTCCTGTAAGCCAATTGCCTAAGGCTCTTGATAACAAAATGATGTTTGATGGCTCATCTATCGAAGGTTATGTACGGATTGAAGAATCGGATATGTACCTATATCCTGATCTCGATACATGGGTTATCTTCCCTTGGGTTTCGGAAGATCGTGTGGCTCGCCTGATTTGTGATATTTATATGCCGGATGGCACTCCGTTTGAGGGTGACCCGCGGTATATTTTGAAGAGAAGCTTGAAAGAAGCGGAAGAAATGGGCTTCACTTCGATGAATGTTGGACCAGAACCGGAGTTTTTCTTGTTCAAAACGGATGAAAAAGGCAACCCTACGATGGAGCTCAATGACCAAGGCGGATACTTTGACCTTGCTCCAACCGATCTCGGTGAGAACTGCCGCCGTGATATCGTGCTTACACTGGAAGAAATGGGATTCGAAATTGAAGCATCCCATCACGAAGTTGCCCCAGGGCAGCATGAGATCGATTTTAAATATGCCAATGCCGTTAAAGCGGCTGACCAGATTCAAACATTTAAGCTCGTTGTTAAAACCATTGCTCGTCAGCACGGCCTGATTGCAACATTTATGCCGAAACCGCTGTTTGGAGTGGCCGGTTCGGGTATGCACTGCAATATATCCCTCTTTAACGGGAAAGAAAATATGTTCGTGGATGTAAACGATGAGCTGGGTCTTAGTGATACAGCCCGCTACTTCATGGCTGGTGAATTGAAGCATGCACGTGCTTTTGCTGCGATCACGAACCCTACGGTTAACTCGTACAAACGTCTTGTACCAGGATACGAAGCACCTTGTTATGTAGCATGGTCTGCAAGTAACCGCAGTCCGATGATCCGTATTCCGGCTTCACGCGGAATAAGCACGCGAATTGAATTGCGTAACCCGGACCCATCTGCGAATCCTTACTTGGCTTTGGCCGTTATGCTTAAAGCGGGCCTGGATGGGGTTAAACGTAAACTTCCGCTGCCAGCACCGATCGACCGTAACATTTATGTGATGACGGAAGAGGAACGGATTGAAGAAGGCATCCCAAGTCTGCCTGCAGATCTGAAAGAATCGATTAATGAACTTATTCGTAACGAAGTTATCTGTGAAGCTCTAGGCGATCATGCATTATCACACTTCTATGAGTTGAAAGAAATCGAGTGGGATATGTACCGCACACAGGTTCATACTTGGGAACGCGATCAATACATGACGATGTACTAAAATTGGAAGCTCTTGGCGCTGTAGGCGCTGAGGGCTTTTTATATAGGCTGTAGGGGAGTGGTGGGTTAATTTTTATGTCTTTGCCCCCATACTGCCCCCATGGATTTATATGAATTGATTGTGATATTGATGAATCGAATCTATTTACGGACAATAAACAGAAAAAAGCTGCCACTTGTTCAAATGACAAGTGGCAGCTTTCATTGGTCTTACCCAAATAAATGCTAGTGGATATCTCTAAAAACGCCAACAACTTTACCGAGAATGGTAACATGATTCAAGCGAAGCGGTTCATAAATCGGGTTCTCCGGCTGGAGACGAACATGATCTTTCTCTTTATAGAAGGTCTTGACAGTAGCTTCATCATCCTCAGTCATTGCGACAACAATATCGCCGTTATCAGCGGTTTGCTGTTGACGGACAATGACATAGTCACCGTTGTAGATGCCGGCTTCAACCATACTATCACCAACAACAGTTAACATAAATACTTTACTGTCACCTACAAAATGCTGCGGCAGCGGGAAATAATCTTCAATGTTCTCCGTTGCAGTAATAGGAACCCCGGCAGTAACCTTACCAACAACAGGCACCCTGGAGATCGTATGAGTGAATAAATTGCTGTTCTCTGATTCTTCTTGGCCAAGCAGCTCAATGGCTCTTGGTTTCGTAGGGTCACGGCGGATTAAACCCTTCTTCTCAAGACGGTCTAGATGACCATGTACTGTTGAGCTGGAAGCTAGTCCAACAGCTTCACCGATTTCTCGTACGGAAGGCGGATAGCCTTTACTCCGAACTTCGTTGCGGATAAACTCCAAAATCGCCATCTGGCGGCTGGATATCTTCGACATTCCGTATCAACCCCATTTAGTAACGTTTGGGAAAATTATATCATAGAACTTCCGTTCGTACAAACATAAGTTCTAAAATTTTTTCGGAACATTCGTTCGTAAAAACTATTGAATCAAACAAGTGTTCGTGTTATATTGATTTCATAAGAGAACGCTTGTTTGGGAGATGATTGAAGATGAGATACACTACATACCGCAGTATTTACGAAGGACAGACTCAGGAAGAAACACATATACAGAACACATTATGGAATCGTACGATAGAATTGATGAAAACGGGTATCGGAAGGTTTATACTTGTGATTTTGATTTTGGTATCAGGCTGGACTGGAGCGTTTTCGGTTTTTGCAGGTGGATTGGAGAAACCGGTCGCAGAGAAGAATGTTATTGTACAGCCTGGCGACTCACTATGGAGCATTGCCGCAGCCAATAAACCTGATGACATGGATACAAGGAAGTATATCAGCTCTATCAGTAAGTTTAATGAACTGAAGGGGCCGGATATTCAAGCTGGCGATGTACTGGCTCTGCCTGTATGGTGAATGAAATGTCATCTCTTTACATCCATTCATAAATGGTATGAATAATGGTATAATAGAATAAGAGCGCGCATGTACGAGCTTGGTAAGGAATCGATTCCTTGACAAGCTCTTTTTCACATGTCAAAGTTAAAAGTGAATTTTTATTGGAGGCGAAATAATGGATATCGATGCATTGGTTGAACGTATTAACGTTCTTGCTAGAAAGCACAAAAAAGAAGGCTTGACGGAGGATGAGCATAAAGAGCGTTCAGAACTTCGTGAAATCTATCTTAATAATATTCGGAGAAACTTCCGGCAGCAGTTGGAATCCATCGAATGGGTAGAAGAAGAGAATAAAGGTCCTGGTCTGCAGCATTAAGGATGACTGACTGTCTGTTCGAGAATTCTTTATATTAATTGAACAATTGCGAATAGGGGGAGACGCATGTCTCGGTCATGGGAAAGAAAAGTCAACAAGAATATGTCACAGCTTAACAAGCAGCGTAAGAAGCAGGGTCAGCCAACTATGGGGATGAATGCAGCAATCACCAGTGATGGCGATGTATTTAAAGGCCGCAAGTATGTGCTGCCTATCATCTTAATCGCATTAGCGGCTCTTTATGCCATGCTGGGTATGGCGACAACAGCTGCTGGTGCGGGTAGTCAGGCAATGAACTGGATCGGGGTCAGTCTGTATGTGCTGCTGGCTGTAATGATTTTCTTGCGCAAGCCATATTTGAAAGTTACTCGTAATACGGTATCAACCATGAAGTTCAATCGTGAACGTAAATTAACAGCGTCTGAGATTTCAAAGATCAAGATTTTGAAGGGCTCAGTGGTAATCGAGAACAATGCTCGAGGTGGAAATTGGGTGTTTTCTCGATTGATTAACCGCTACGATACTCAAGCAATGGGAGAAAGACTGGAGCAATTTGCGAAGGTTAACAATATTCCTGTAGAGCATCAATAATAGAGGTTGTTTCGTAAGGCAAGAACTAAAGGGAGCTGGAAGAGATGCCGATATCTGCGGTACTGTTTGATTTGGATGATACGCTTTTATGGGACGAAAGAAGTGTGGAAGAAGCTTTTGAAGTAACCTGTAAGGCTGCAGCACAGTGTGCCGGAATTGAAGCGGGTGCTCTGCTAGCTGCGGTTCGCAATGAAGCACGATTATTGTATGAATCCTTTGACACCTTTGCATTTACCAAAATGATCGGCATCAATCCATATGAGGGCTTGTGGGCTAATTTTACAGCTGGAGAACAGCCGGAGTTCCGACGTCTGCAAGAGTTAGCACCTATGTACCGCAAAGAATCATGGTATCGGGGATTGAAAACCTTAGGTGTTGATAACGAGGAGCTGGCAGGAGAACTTTCAGAACAATTTGCTGCAGAACGCAGACAACGCCCTTATGTTTATGATGAGACTTTTGATGTTCTGAAAGAGCTTCAAGGTCACGTTAAATTACTGCTTCTAACGAACGGAAGCCCTGATCTCCAGCAGGAGAAGCTGGACGGGGTGCCCGATTTGGTCTCTTTCTTTGATCATATCGTGATTTCCGGAAACTTCGGTAAAGGCAAACCGGATGTCTCTATTTTCACACATGCGTTAGGACTTCTCGGCATAAATCCTGAGAATGCAGTTATGGTTGGGGATAAGCTGACCACCGATATCAAAGGCGGTAACGCGGCGGGACTGACTACGGTTTGGATTAACCGTACGGATCGTCCAAAGGATCCGGAGATTGTCCCAACTTATGAAATTCAGAGTTTAACAGAACTTCACGATATTTTATCTGCATTGTAAAGTTACATTGAACTCATAAATCAAGTATATATAAGTCGTCTCTTGTCATTTGGTTAATTGGCATGAGTCGGCTTATTTTTTGCTGCATAACAGCATTTAATGATTTATGATAAATGTCACACAATTGTAAGCGTTAAAACATTTTAGAGGAATAAAAAGGTTGTATAATTATGTAGCTGTTAAGTATTTAAGCGAGAGTAACGAAGTGAACCATACATATGATTTCAAAAGTAGGTGTATATCTTATGAAGAAGAACAGGTATGCTTTGATTTCGGTTATGATCCTGATGGCTATTTCCCTGGCAGCTTGTCGAGATAGCAAGGCTAGCGGCGGCGATGAGTTAGTCATGGTTGATCCCATCCTGGTTGAACTGACCTTAAATGCAGAAACTGTTGCAGCAGGGGAGAATGTATTGATTCAAGCGAAGGTAACCCAAGCAGGAATGCCGGTAGAGGATGCTGATAAAGTCGAGTTTGAGATTGTCCGTGAAGGCGGGGGATCACCGGAAAAGGTACCGATTCAACATCTGGGGGACGGCAGCTATGAGCTTAATAAAGTGTTTAATGAACCCGGTAATTATCGGATTATCTCTCATGTTACGGCGCGTGGTCAGCATTCGATGCCATTGAAGGAACTCAAAGTAGCTGGATGAGCAAGAATAATAATCATTTAAACAGCAGTCCAGAACATCCCTTCGGATGACTTAGACTGCTTTTTTTCTTTACTCCTGTTTATACTAAAACCGAACATTATCGTCTTTAATGATTATCTCGTTCGTGTTACCGGCAAAAATTTCAATAATAATTATATCCCTATTTTCTACTAGGAATAATACACTATATGCTGCTTCTATTGATGTTTATCATCTGATGTTTATCATTATGAGTTGATATTATGCCTATTTCAACGGATATCATCCTTTTCTATTGAAATATATTCTGTTACACTAAGATTTAACGTTTGGCTGGGAGGGATATACATTGAGCAAACCTAACTTGCAAGAAGTACTAAAAGAACGAATATTGATTCTTGATGGTGCAATGGGGACCATGATACAACAAGAGGACCTTTCAGCTGAGGACTTCGGTGGTGAAGAGCTGGATGGCTGTAATGAAATGCTGGTGCTGAAACGCCCGGATGTTATACAGTCGATTCATGAACAATATTTAGCTGCAGGTGCCGATCTTATTGAAACGAATACTTTTGGTGCGACTTCAGTTGTACTTGCCGAGTATGATATACCCGAGCTTGCCCGGGAGATTAACCTGAATGCGGCTCGTCTAGCGCTGGCTGCAGCTTCAAAATATTCAACTCCCGAGAAACCGCGTTATGTTGTAGGTGCGATGGGACCAACAACGAAGACGCTATCCGTTACCGGCGGAGTTACATTTCAGGAATTAATTCAAAGCTATGAAGAGCAGGCTGCTGCTTTAATTGAGGGCGGTGTAGATGCTCTTTTGCTGGAAACATCACAAGATACACTTAACGTGAAAGCAGGTACGATCGGAATACGCCAAGCTTTTGAAAAGACGGGTGTAAAGCTTCCGATCATGATATCCGGAACGATTGAACCAATGGGTACAACACTAGCCGGACAGAACATTGAAGCATTTTACATATCTCTGGAGCATTTAGAACCGATATCCATTGGTTTAAACTGTGCAACAGGGCCGGAATTCATGAGAGATCATATACGTTCGCTTTCAGAAATGGCTAAGGCAGCAATCAGCTGTTATCCGAATGCCGGGTTGCCCGATGAGAACGGGAATTATCATGAATCACCGGAATCCCTTGCCCAGAAGATGGGCGCATTTGCTGAAAAAGGGTGGCTGAACATTGCAGGTGGCTGCTGCGGAACGACGCCTGAACATATTCGTGCTTTAAGCAGCATGATGAGTAAATATCCGCCAAGAAAGCTGGAGGGCTCCCATTTACCGGCTCTTTCGGGAATTGATCCCGTCTATATCGAGCAGGATAATCGTCCGTATATGGTTGGAGAGCGGACGAATGTGCTTGGTTCCCGCAAATTTAAGCGCCTCATCGTGGAAGGAAAGTACGAGGAAGCGTCTGAAATAGCTCGGGCTCAAGTTAAAAATGGTGCGCATGTCATTGATGTTTGTGTACAGGATCCGGATCGTGAAGAGAAAGAGGACATGATGAAGTTCCTGGAGCTCGTCGTGAAAAAGGTGAAAGTTCCTCTCATGATCGATACAACGGACCCAGAGGTTATAGATCTTTCACTAAGCTATTCTCAAGGGAAGGCGATAATTAACTCCATTAACCTTGAGGACGGAGAAGATAAGTTTGAAAAGGTAGCTCCACTGATTCACAAATTCGGCGCTGCTGTTGTCGTCGGAACGATTGATGAAAGCGGACAAGCGATAGATCGTCAGGATAAATTAAAAGTTGCACGCCGTTCCTATGACCTGCTTGTGAATAAGTATGGCATTAAACCGGAAGATATTATTTTTGATACATTGGTGTTCCCTGTTGGAACAGGTGATGAGCAGTATATAGGATCAGCCCAAGAAACCATTGAAGGAATTCGGTTAATAAAAGAGTCTATGCCGGAATGCCATACGATTCTGGGAATCAGCAATGTTTCCTTTGGGCTTCCAGAGGCTGGAAGAGAAGTGCTGAACTCGGTGTTTTTATATGAATGTACGAAGGCAGGACTTGATTATGCCATTGTGAATACGGAGAAGCTGGAGCGTTATGCCTCGATTCCAGAAGAAGAGCGGCGTCTGGCGGAAAATCTTATCTATCGTACGAATGATGAGACTCTTGCTGCTTTTGTAGCTGCATTCCGGAACAAGAAGGTTGAGAAGAAAGAGAAGATCTCGAACCTGAGCTTGGAAGAAAGACTTGCTTCATATGTTGTGGAGGGGTCTAAGGAAGGACTCATTCCTGATCTGGATGAGGCCTTGAAGAAATATGGAGCACTCGAAATTATAAATGGACCTTTGATGCAAGGAATGACCGAAGTCGGCCGTCTGTTTAATAATAATGAGTTAATCGTTGCTGAAGTGCTCCAAAGTGCGGAAGTGATGAAAGCCTCGGTGGCTCATCTGGAACAATTCATGGAGAAGAATGAGACGTCTGTCAAGGGTAAAATAATGCTTGCGACAGTAAAAGGCGATGTACATGACATCGGTAAAAACCTGGTTGAAATCATCCTTTCGAATAATGGTTATGAAATTATTAACTTGGGTATAAAAGTACCACCAGAACAAATTATTGAAGCATATCGAAGAGAAAAGCCCGATGCTATCGGTTTGTCGGGTCTTTTGGTTAAATCAGCCCAGCAAATGGTCTTAACGGCTCAGGATTTAAAGACGGCAGGCGTAAATGTGCCGATTATGGTTGGCGGGGCCGCACTTACACGTAAGTTTACAAGAACTCGTATCAGACCCGAGTATGAAGGCATGGTGCTGTATGCGAAGGATGCAATGGATGGGTTAGATATCGCCAATAAACTCAGTGATCCCATTACGAGACAAGAAATCGAGAACCTGGTGAAAGCTGAACGGGAAGAAGATATTACAGTTAAACCTGCTGAGAAGCAGCTGCCGGAGCAAACCCGGGTTAACCGCTCGAAAATATCCTCGGAAGCACCGGTCTATCTTCCGCCGGACTTGGATAGGCATGTTATAAAGAATTATCCAATATCGCATATTCTTCCTTATATTAATATGCAAATGCTGCTCGGACATCATTTGGGCCTAAGAGGTTCAGTAGACCAGCTGCTGCAAACTCAAGATCCCAAAGCCGTTTCGTTGAAAGCGACGGTAGATGGAATACTGCAAGAAGCCATTCAAGACGGCATTATTCAGGCGCATGCCATGTATCGATTCTTCCCGGCTCAGTCGGACGGAAATGATATTTTGATCTATGACCCTGAGAACAAGGAAACCGTTCTTCACCGGTTCAACTTCCCAAGGCAGTCGGTAGAACCTTATCTATGTCTCTCAGACTTCTTAAAACCGGTTGATAGCGGAGTAATGGATTATGTTGGCTTCTTGGTTGTAACTGCCGGTCACGGTATAGGAAAGCTGTCTTCGGAATGGAAAGATAAAGGGGATTATCTCCGTTCACATGCATTACAGTCGGTTGCACTCGAGACTGCCGAAGCACTTGCTGAACGCGTTCACCATTTGATGAGAGATTCCTGGGGCTTCCCGGATCCAGAGGATATGACCATGAAGAGACGTTTTGGGGCAAGATACCAAGGGATTCGTGTATCATTCGGATATCCGGCATGTCCGGATCTGGAGGATCAGGAGGCGTTGTTTAAACTGATGAAACCGGAAGATATGGGTGTGCACCTTACCGAAGGCTTTATGATGGAGCCCGAGGCATCTGTTTCAGCGATGGTGTTTAGCCATCCTGAAGCTAAATACTTTAACGTTGAAAAAGCTTGATATATTATATAGGTACAGATGTATCCGTTATGGGAATCCTCCGAGCATTTCGGGGGATTTCTCCGGTTTACATACTTGGAAGGGGAGAAGAGAATGGAACTCTATTTTTTAGGAACAAATGCAGGGGTTCCGACGCTGCAGCGAAATGTTACCTCCATAGCATTACGTTTGCTAGAGGAACGCCGCAGCATGTGGCTGTTCGATTGTGGGGAAGGAACACAGCATCAGATCCTTCGTTCACCATTAAAGATGACACGCTTAGAAAAATTATTCATTACTCATTTGCATGGAGACCATATATTTGGACTGCCGGGTTTATTGTCTAGTCGGGGAGCACAAGGAGCTACAACACCCATTACAGTGTATGGGCCAAAGGGCATTAAGACGTTCATCGAAACCTCGCTGGACCTTAGTCAATCCAGAGTGAATTATCCGCTTGAAATCGTGGAGCACAGCGGAGGAGTATTATTCGAAGATGAAGGATTTCGTGTAGAGGCTTCAGTTCTCGAGCATCGGGCTGAAAGTTACGGATATCGAATTATTGAAAAGGAACGCCCTGGAAAGCTTGATCAGAAGCGTCTCGAGTCATTGGGATTAAAACCTGGCCCGATCTACGGACGGCTGAAACGTGGAGAGAGTGTAGAAACGAACGATGGCCGGATTATCCATGCAGCAGATGTACTGCTTGCGCCGAAAAAAGGGCGTATTGTAACGATCCTTGGTGATACCAGACCATGTGAGAATATCGTTCCGCTCGCTAAGGATGCCGATCTGTTGGTGCATGAAGCAACTTTCATGCATGAGCTTGAGGATATTGCTCATGAATATTACCACAGCACAGCATTGCAGGCGGCTAAAGCTGCTGCGGAAGCAGGAGTAAAGATGTTAATGTTGACGCATTTTAGCTCCAGATACAAGGACATTGAACATTTGCAGCCTTTACTTGAGGAAGCGAAAGAAGTATTCCCGAACACAAGGCTAGCCGAAGATTTCGGCCTGTATCCTGTATCGAGATAAGGAAATGATAAGAATTATTTTCCGGGAAAGCGCAGGATATGACAAGCTTATTCCATCATCTTCACACCTTGGACACTCTTCGATTTCTTTCGACCAGCTGTGCCGGACGGCTCCGAAATTCAATCAAAAAGGCGGTCAGTTAGTGGCATTTTCCGCCTCTCAAATAGTTGCAGGGGAAAGATGCATCTTTTAAAATGTATGAAGATGTCTATCCGTTTCTATATTGAAAAATGGATAGTCTGGCTAAACTAAACAAGCAGCTATACATGCAGGGTTTAAAGAGCTGATGTTTAATGCTGTTAATTATTAATGTGATAAATACAGACAGAGTGAGAAGGTGCTAACGTGGAACACGTGAAAGGTTTGCTTATTGATCTAGATGGAACGCTGTATCATGGTAAGAATATAATTGAAGGAGCTGACGCTCTTATTCGTAAACTCCGTGAGAAGAAGGTTCCATATTTGTTTGTAACGAATAATTCTTCCCGTACTCCACAGCAGGTTGCAGAGCATCTTGCTGCGATGGGGATTTCTGCTTTGCCTGAAGAGGTATGCACCTCTTCACTTGCAGCAGCGAGTTATATTGCTCATGAAACACCTGGAGCCAAAGTGGCGATTTTGGGAGAGGAAGGACTTGAGCAAGCTCTTTTGGAAGCCGGTTTGGATATTACGGAAGAACAGCCGCAATACGTTGTTCAAGGTATCGATCGTTCCTTCAACTATTCCTCATTGACTAAAGCTTTAAAATGGATTCATGGAGGGGCCATATCTGTATTGACGAATCCTGATTTGCTGCTGCCATCAGATACCGGCCTGACACCAGGTGCAGGTTCGCTCGGTGCAGCTATTGAAGCTGCTTCCGGTGTAAAACCGGTCATCATTGGAAAACCTTCATCCATCCTGATGAAATATGCAACAGATCGCCTTGGGCTTTCTCCTGCCGAGACAGCAGTTGTCGGTGATAATCTTAGAACCGATATTGCTGCAGGCGTTAATGCTGGCTGCAGAACGGTGCTTGTCATGACAGGAATCACGACACATGACAACATGGAAGATCACATCACTGCTGCCGGTGTTCGTCCTGATTACATATGTGAAGATTTATACGAAGCAGCTGAGCTGCTGTGCTCCAGCGGGGTTAACCATTGCGACTAGAAGTTTGATATGAAGGGGTAGATGAATCATGCCGGAATTTCCAGAGATGGAGAATTATCGGAGAATGCTGTCAGGCAGTATTCTGAATATTCCGATTAGCCATGTGAAAGTAAATCGGGAGAAGTCAATCAACGTGCCTTCGGAAGAATTTATATCCGGTCTGATTGGACGAAGAGTTATATTTGTGGAGAGAAGAGGAAAATATCTCATTTTTCATCTGAGCGATGGACGTCGATTGCTGCTTCATCTCATGCTTGGCGGTCTGCTGTACTTGACCCGGGGAAGCGAAGAACAACCTTCCCGCTCTACACAGATTGAAATTGCCTTCGGGGACAAAGTGCTCCACTTTATCGGACTGAGACTCGGATATTTGCATATGTTATCAGCGAAAGAGGTCGACGCAACGCTGAGTCAGCTCGGCCCAGAGGTTATAGATCGGAGAATGACCCAAGAGCGCTTTGTGAACCTTATGATGAAACGAAGAGGATCATTAAAAAGTCTGCTTGTAAACCAGCATGCACTTGCGGGCATAGGCAACTGTTATGCAGACGAGATCGCTTTTGACGCTCGGATACATCCAGCCTCCAAGATTCAAAACCTGAATGAGGAGCTCTTGGAGCAGCTTTTTACAAGTGTTCAGCATGTATTGAAGGAAGCTGCAGACGGTGGCGGCTACATGGACATGCCATTCACAGGGGATGACGACCTTACAGGTAAATATAACGAGCAATGCAAGGTATATGATCGTGAAGGTGAACCTTGCGTACGCTGCGGGACGGCTATTGTTAAAGCAGAACAAACCGGACGAAAAGTGTTCTTTTGCCCGAATTGTCAGCATGAGTACTAAAATCCGTATTGGAAGCCATGTCAGTACACGAGGCGGATTTTCAGGGGCTGCGCGCACAAGTGATCGCATAGGAGGAAAGGCGTTTCAATATTTTCCGAAGAACCCTCGGAGCCTGCATATTAAAATGCCGGATTTGAAGGATGCCATGGCTTGTGCTGCATACTGCCGCGAGCAGGATATTGTATCGATTGCCCATACGCCATACCCTGTTAATATGGCTGCTGGCCTTGCCAGGGGAGAATCACATTACCGATTGACTGTAGAGTCACTTATGAACGATTTGGTTATAGCGGAGGCATGCGGTTCGCTTGGAATTGTTGTACATTTTGGGCATTTAAACAACGAGGATGTGCTTCTAGGATATCAGAACATTATTCGCTGTATGAACGATGTTCTGTCGTCGTGGACCGGCCAAGCAAAGCTGTTAATTGAGAACCAAGCCGGTGATCATGGAATTATGGGAATTACGCTTGAAGAATTGGTTAAGGTGAGGGAGCTTGCCGATTATCCGGAAAAGATCGGATTTTGCCTGGATACCTGTCATTTGTTTGCAGCAGGTCAGTGGAACGTGCATGATACCCATAGTTTGCTTCAAAAAGGTAAGGACTTAGGTTACTGGGAGCATCTTATGGCCGTTCATCTGAATGATTCGAAGTATGGTGCTGGTTCAAAAAAAGATCGCCATGCTCGTATCGGACAGGGTATGATAGGTACTAAAGCTCTTCAAGAACTTGTATTATCGCCGGAATTGGCCGGAATACCGTTTGTTTTGGAAAGTGAAAAAGGGGCGGACGGGACACATCGGGAAGATATAGCGGAAGTACTGTCCTGGTCTTGAACAAGGAGAGGGTGAAACATGATTCATCTGTATTTGGATGACTGGCGTTCGTGCCCCAAGGGCTTTGCATTAGCACGTAATGGGGAAGAGTGCCTTTTAATGCTGCGAGAATGCGATGTCGATATTTTATCACTGGATTATGAGCTTGGGCCGGATCAAATGAATGGTGGAGATGTTGTTGCCCTCATGGTGTCTGAGAAGCTCTATCCTAAGCAAATTTATTTACATACCTCCAGTTCGTGGGGTAGAAAAAAGATGTACGAAATGTTATACGATAACATGCCTGCAGAGGTAAAGGTGCATAATGGACCGATGCCTGAGGCGTTATTACGGAAAGTAGCTGCTGAATCGCCATGATCACAATAACAGAGCGGGAATTGCTCGAACGCCTGGAATGGCAGGAGCGTTTATTACAGAGAGGCAAACCGGCTTCTCCGATGATTGTGTTTCTTTATACCCCTCTATGCGGCACCTGTGGGGCTGCCAGAAGAATGCTGGATGTTACAGAAAAACTACTACCTGATGAACTTATACTGGAAGCGGATGTTAATTTTTTGCCTGCTGTAGTTCAGCGATTTCAGATAAGGAGTGTTCCGGCTTTATTAGCCATAAGTGGAAAACCGCAGGAACCGCCTAAAATGCTGTATCGTATGGGATCAGTGCAGGATATTTTGAATTATATCAGGGGTGTGATTCAGTGATTTCTTTACAGAATGTATCCCTCAAAAGGGAAGAAACGCAAATTCTTGAGAATGTGTCGCTTGAAATGGGCTCAGGGGAGAACTGGGTTATTCTAGGCCGAAACGGCTCGGGTAAAACGACACTCCTGGAGATGATAACAGGCTATCTCTTTCCGAGTTCAGGACGGGTAGAAGTGCTGGGCAATGTATACGGACGCTGTGATGTGCGTGAGGTTCGCAAAGAAATCGGATATATAAGCCAGTCTCTGTTAGAAAAATTATCCTTTAGTGATCCCGTATGGGAGGTTGTCGCTACAGGCGCATTTGCATTTTTACGATTTTATCAAACGATACCTGATGATATTAAAGAAAAAGCTTTAACCCTGCTGGATGAGATGAATTTCGGGCATTTGGCAAATCATTCGTTAGGTACGCTTTCACAGGGGGAACGTAAGAAAGTAATGCTCGCTAGATCTTTAATGGCCAATCCGAAGCTGCTTATTTTGGACGAGCCCTGTGCAGGTCTGGACCTGTATGAGCGTGAAAAAATGCTATTGGAGATTGATCGATTAAGACAACGGGATATAGCTGTCGTATATGTAACTCATCATATCGAGGAAATTATGCCTTTATTTACTCATGTAGCATTAATTAAAGACGGGCAGTTGGCCGGCTCAGGTCGCAAGGAAGATGTGTTAAATAAAGAACTCATTAAAAAAACTTATGATATCAATGTCGATCTGGAATGGGACGGAGGACGTCCCTGGATTAAAGTAATTTCTGGAGGGTAATCCACTTGGACGAACAAAATGCAAGTAATCAGCAGGATCATGACCAATCTACATCAAAATTAATTTGTACAGCGAATCATGGCTTTGCGCCGTATGCTCAGGAGGAACTTCGCCGTCGATTCGGCAGTGTCAAAAGCACGATGCTGATTCCGGGTGAAGTATTTGTAGTCACACTTGAAAGCACGATAGAAGCTGCGGTTGACAGTCTAAAGGATAATCCATTGATTTTTCTGCGTCATATATTCCCGGTTCTCATGGAGCTTCCGGGGAATGACCCGGATGAAGCTTTAAATCAGGCGGCAGCCTGTTTGTTAAAAAGGGATGATCTTGAAGGAAGGCGGATATCTGTCCAGGTAAGAAAAGCAGAAGGCAGCAGCTGGACGGAAAGCCCGGGACTTTTGCGTGATAGGCTGCAGACGGAGCTATCTCCGCTGGAGGCTGATTTCACTGTCACAGAACCCGAGTGGGTTATTTCTCTGTTTGCAGCGAAGAACGCCTGGTATTTTGGTGTATCCGATCCGTCCAGCAACTTATCCGACTGGAATGGAGGAGCTATCCGCTTCCAGCGTGAAGAAGGCCAGATATCCCGGGCAAAATTCAAGCTGCTTGAGGCTGAAAGACAGTTTGAGATTCCATTCTCATCGTTCCATAATGCACTGGATATTGGTGCAGCACCAGGCGGTTGGACCAGCTTCCTCCTTGAGAGAGGCCTCAAGGTTACGGCAGTGGATCCGGCTAAAATGCATGAATCGTTATTAGATCATCCCAATCTTCGCATTGTGAATAAAAATGCCTCTGACGTAAAATTCAAGGAAGCACAGTTTGACCTGCTTGTATGCGATATGAGCTGGAGTCCGAAACTGATGGCAAGGTTGGTCACAGACTTACTCTATGCCTTGGCTCCTGGCGGTACAGCGGTCGTAACGGTAAAACTGTTAACAAAGAAACCGATGGCGCTTGTTCACGAGATCATGGATATTTTCGAAGATTCCCGCATGCAAATCCAAGGGGCAAAGCAGCTCTTTCATAACCGGGATGAAATTACTCTATATATGATTAAGTATTAGAAAATAAAAAACATCTTTACAAAACCTTAAAGTTTGAACTATAATGATTCCAAAATTAACCATAAGCAAGATGGGGAAAGCATCCCGCATGATCTGCACGATTTATCGTGAAGGTCCGGCGGGATGCTTTTTTTTGTGCAGCTGGAGAGAAGGAAAGAGGGGGATCGCATGAACCATCCTTCGAAAATGGAGCGCGGAGTGATTCTGGGGCAGCGCTACCGGATAGGACGGAAGCTTGGTGAGGGTGGAATGAGTTATGTGTATTTAGCGGAGGATTTGAAGCTGCCCGGAAAGATGTGGGCCATTAAAGAAAGTGTAACGCAGCCAGGAATGTTCCAGACCGTACAGGCAGAGGCAGAGCTGCTTACTACCTTAAGCCATGCCCGCCTGCCGCGGATTGTAGATTTTTTTCAGCCTGACGGTGATGGATACACCTATATGGTTATGGATTATATTCAAGGGACGACTTTGGATAAATATTTCAAGAATTACCGAGGTTGTGTGAGCACAGATTTTATTCTTCGGATCGCTTACCAGCTGCTGGAGGTGCTTGGCTACCTTCATAGTCACAAGCCTCCTGTCATTTTCAGAGATCTAAAGCCTTCGAATATTATGCTGACAGACGAGCTGGAAGTACGGCTGATTGATTTTGGCATTGCCCGAAGTTACAAGCAGGAGATTAACGAAGACACGGTTAAGCTGGGGACGGTAGGGTTCGCTGCACCAGAGCAGTATGGAGGGGGACAAACGGACGCCAGATCGGATCTATATGGACTGGGTGCATTGCTTATGTTTCTTACGACAGGAGGTAAATACAGTGAGTGGTTTACGGGTGCAGAGCAGTATATCCGAAAGGATATTCCGGTTGAGCTGCCCCGGGTAATTAAGAGGCTTCTTCAGCATGATCCAGCGATGCGATTTCAAACTGCGGAGGAAGTGAGAGAGAGCCTGAATGCCAAGTATGGGAAAAAAGACATTCGACCTGTTTCACACAAACCTGCGGGTACACTGGTTACTGCCGTTCTCGGCACATCTGCTGGTGTCGGAACAACGCACTGCTGCATTTCTCTAGGGCACTTTTTGGCTCGAAAATACAGCAGAGTTGCCGTTGTTGAAATGGGAACAGACCCCATTGCTTTTACACGGATACAAGAAATCGCAGAGAATTCAGCCCCTGGTTCCAATCATAAATGTTCAATAAACGGAATTGATTTCTGGAGGCAAACAGCAAGGGGAGAAGTGATTTCTTTACTTACGAGCGGTTACGATGCTGTGGTTCTGGATTTGGGTGCTTACCGGGATACGGAGCGAATGGAAGAGTTCTTTCGGGCTGATGTTCCAATTATTGTTGGCTCTGCTGCAGAGTGGAGGCGTCAAGATGTATTGACACTTGCAAGAATGGTTAGTCATCATGATCAGCCAAATCGGGTATACGTACTTCCGCTTGCTTCAGAGGATGGGGTCCGGCAGCTTCGCAAATCCTTGAGCAGCAGTAAAGTGGCCGCATTTCCGTGTGTTCATGATCCTTTTTCCTCAACAGCAGAGACAGAACGGGTTGCGGAATTCATCTATGAAGGTTTCCTTACTCCCAAGGAACATAAAAGAAGATTCCGATTCGCATGGGGCTAAAGCGTGAAAATGAAAGGAGTACATAAAGATGCCAATCTTAAGGCAGCGCAGCAAAAAACTGCTGTACGCTGGTCTTGCCGGTGCAGGTGTAATGAGCCTGGTTCTATCTTCGGGATTTTATTATTTGCAAAGCGAAAGGTCTAATCGTCAAGCATTGGAAACAGAGCAATATCAGCAGCATATTCAGTCACTCGAGGCGGCACAATTGGATGAAATGGAATCGATGAAAAGCGCCTGGGTTCCGCTGCGCGACATACCAGCGGGTCATTTTATTGAGAGTGGTGACTTGCAGGAGGTCCGTTTACCTGTGAACGTTTCACCTGATAATCTTCCAGCTCATATAGAGGAGGTAACAGGTAAAGGGGTAAAGATCGAGCTAAGAAAAGGTACGCCGATTACGCTCGGGATGCTATTTGCTGAAGAAGCTACTCCCCGTGATCTCCGGAACCGGGAGATGAAATCCATATGGCTGCCGAGCAATTTGAAAAAGGATGATGTGGTCGATATACGGATCCAGTTTCCAACCGGTCAGGATTATATTGTTCTGTCTAAGAAACGGATTGATAAGCTGTCGAGCCCGGCATTCTGGACTACGCTTAACGAGCAGGAAATATTGTTATTCTCAAGTGCGATGGTCGATGCCTATCTTCATGAAGCCTCTATTTATGCCCTTACATATGTTGAGCCTGAGCTGCAGGAAAGGGCAGTGCCGAACTACCCGCCGAATCACGAAGTCATAAAGCTCATTAAAAATGATCCTAATATCGTTAAGAAAGCGGAGAGTCAGCTGGAAGCATCGATACGGACCCTACTTGATCAGGACTTAAGCAGACTAAATCAGGATAAGTCCATGCAGTCATCAAGCGGTAACGGGTTCAACTATGCCCGAGAGGAGCGACGAATGTATGATTGGAATTCTGTGAATGGATTAACTAATGGATCTGCTGTAAATGAGGGATATCTACCTGAACAATCATCTGGGTCCTGGTCCATAGATGAGACGGAAACAGATAAGAAGGATCGCTTAACCGAAGCCAGTGACATCCTTGGCGGGCAAGGCATAGAAGATAATAACGTAAACGGCGGTACGCCGACGGATGATGAGATGGAAGCTATTTTTACAAGTCCATAACGATAATATTGGGGGGAGCATATTGAGGACGTGGATATTCGCAGGAATCTGTGATAAGAGCGACTTGCTCATGTATTTGTGCAAAATATTAATCCAGAGCGGAAAGCGGGTGCTCCTGATTGATGCAGCTCATGCTGGAAAATACACTCATTGTATTCGAAGGCTGGACGATAGCATGTTAATCACAGAGTTTGCAGGCTTTGATGTTGGAATCGGATTTAAGCAGTTCAGTGATGTATTAGTGCATATTAAGGCAGCAGGTGAGTCTGATTATGATTACATACTGATCGATGCGGAGCAAGAAAGCTTTCTCACTATAGATGATTGGAGCGCCGCAGATGCAAAAATTTGGGTGAGCAGCTTTGAAGTTGCAGGGCTGATGAAGTCAGCAAGCTGGCTGGATGGGCTATCTGAGAATTATGGCGAACAGGAGCGTCCGGCATTTCATCGGATATATTTAAATGTTATTGAGGATTTTACAGATGATGAATATATTGAAAGTTTCCTGGGAAGTTCCCGTGTACAATGGCTGGACGACCCTGTCAGAATTCCATGGGATGAAATAACATTTGCTTTAAAAATTGAAAATGAACATATGGGAAGACTTCGAATAAAACCATTACCCAAACGTTATAAAAAAGCTCTTGTCGATCTTGTTCAGCGACTCACTGAAATGGAGAACCGTCAGATTAGACGATCATTCCGGCAAGCTGAAAGGAGAATGGCATGAAAACGATCGCGTTATGGAGTCCGCTGTTAAGCGGAAGCGGTGCAACCGCTATAGCTGCAAGCTTACCGATTGTACTGGCATCGGAGTTTAAATTGAAAACATTGCTGCTTCATGGTGGCGCCGGCGGAGAACGAGTTGAACAAGCTTTTACACTTCGTTCCCTGTCTCTTGATTATTCGCTTGTAACATTTCAAGATCGTGGAATGAGTGCGGTGAAAAGACTGGCAGCCAGCGGAAGATTGATGCCCGAGAATCTAAGGGACTACACGGCTTCTATATTACCGGAACGCTTGGATCTGCTGGAGGGCATGCGTGAGGATGCTTCAGACTCTTATAACAGACAAAAGGGACTTATGACACATGTGATCGAAGCGGCGGCGCGCAGTTATGATGTCATTGTTGCGGATGCAGGAAATGGAAATCCAAAGGCTGCAGACCAAGAAATTTTGAATGCGGCAGATGTCATTCTTATCGGGCTCAACCAGAATATAAGATCAATGGAAAGAGTTTTTGAAGAAGAACAGTTACTTCATGTTGTAAAAGGAAAAACGTTCGGCTTTGTCCTTGGCCGCTATGATGGCTCCAGTCACTGCACGGTGCAAAACATAAAGCGGCGCTTTGGTGTGAAAGGGATCATTGAAGGAGTTCCGTATTGCTCGCAATTAACTGACGCATGGAATATGCGTACAATCCAGACCTGCATCCAGAGGGGAAGAGGCGGATTAGAGCGCAAGCGGGAAAGTCCGTTATATCATGCTCTTCGGAACACGGCTCTTACTTTGGCAGAACAACTCGGACTCCCAACGGCAGCATATACGGAGAGGGGGGCATAGATGCTTTCCGATCATCTTTCAAATACCCTTTGGATTGTGATTATTATTCTACTGATCGTTATTTTTGTGTATTTACGCTGGATGAATATAAGAAGTAAGGAGATTCATACCCATTCTGGGCTTGAACAGTACTCCCTGAAGGCAATGACGGAGTTTGTGAAGGAAACTCTTCATCAGATGACACACAGTCAGCTTTCTGATCTGGGACTCCATGAAGAGGAATTTCGCAGACGTTTAAGCAAGAGGAGTGAGCTCCGGCGCGCGTTAAAGGGCTGTGTATCCGGAAATGTGCTCGATAAGGATTATGTTAAACAATTTCTGAAAGAATTGCTGGTTAAAAGCATAAAGCTTAATGAGTCGAATATTAATCAGGCTATTCCATTTGATACATACGAATCCTTGACCCCTCAAGATCAGTTTGAGGTCATTCTGTATTTATACAAACAGAAATATCAATATGAAGCGTTATCGAGGCTGCTTGAGACTTATCATTTATCAAAACCGCGGCTGGTTTCAGGTTATGGTGATGATGCGGTATATGCCGTAACCGCTGAGGATATAGCTTACATTTACAACAACGAAATTCGTGCTTTAACCTTTCATGAAAAATTGGACATTGTTGTTCAGCGAATATACCAGCAGTACAAAGGATTTTCTGTTATAGATGAAATTCGGGATCAACGAATTGATGGTGTCAGCGGCGGAGTAAGCGGAGTGCTGGACCGGGCTTCGAAGCAGCTTCGGACAAATGCTTTAGAGGATTGTTTATTTGAATCTTCAACTCCGGTTACGGAATGTGAAAGTGTGTGGATATTTTACAGGGGTATTTCGATTCATTTGGGGTTTTTATCATTTGGGGATGTAAGGGAATTAAAGCGGGTATGCCAGAACATTTATAAATATAATCATCCCGGACAATTGTCTGAGGCAAGTGGTTATAAGGTGAATGAAATGAAGGATGGATCCCGGGTTGTTGTTGTGCGTCCTCCGTTTTCAGAATCATGGGCGTTTTTTGTTCGGAAATTTGACGTGAACAGCACTACGCTTGAACAGTTAATAACAGGCAGAAATGCCGAAATTCCAATTGAGCTGTTGAAATATCTGATGAAAGGCAGCCGGATAACGGCCATTACCGGGGCGCAAGGATCAGGTAAAACCACACTGCTTATGGCAATGGTCAGGCATATTTATGCTTCCTATACCTTGCGTGTGCAGGAGATGGCGTTCGAGCTTCATCTAAGGAAGATTTACAGCAGACGGAATATCTTGAGCTTTAGAGAGACGGAACACATCAGCGGACAAGCTGGATTGGATTTGCAGAAGAAGACCGACGGGACGGTAAATATTCTCGGTGAAGTAGCGAGTGATGAAGTAGCCTCATGGATGATCCAAATGTCTCAGGTGGCAAGCCTGTTCACGGTGTTTACTCACCATGCCAAAACATTAAAGGATCTCGTTCAGTCCCTGCGGAACTCTCTGCTTAAGAGCGGCATATTCAGGCAAGAGGACATCGCGGAGCAGCAGGTAGTCAGTGTTATCAATTTCGATATTCATCTGAAAAGGGATGCATTCGGTAACCGTTACATTGAACGAATCACGGAGTGTATCCCATGTGACGTGGAGCCATTCCCGGAGTGGAATCCGAATTATGGAATAGAATTCGGGAATACAGCAGAGGTCTCCGCTCGGTATATGGAGCTCAGTGCCGAGCACTTTCGGAGACAGAACCGCCAGTCCTCTTATACTTCCCGTAATGTTGTTGAGTATAGAGATGGAGGTTATCTGGCCGTAGAGCCCTTATCCTATCGTAGTGTGAACGAGATGGAGGAACAGATGCAGCCGCAAGATATCGAAGCCTTCAGGGGCTTCATATCGAAGTGCTGGGGAGGTACAGCGTGACCTTTAAAGACATACTCGTATACATACTCATCTCCTCCTTGCTGTTCTGTGCCATTTTGTACGCCGTAATTATGATCATACAGAAGCGAAGCAGACAGGAATATGACCATGCAGGCAAGCAAGAAACCGACATCCTCGTTCAGGTAAAAAACAGGCAAAAACAGTGGATGCAGACGGTATATGTCCAGTCTCTAAAAATACCGTTATTGTCTACGTACGTAAGGCGAATGCGAAAGAAGATTTCAATGATTCAGCCTTATGATGAAATTTCTCTGCGTTATGAAACAATGAAGGTCGTTCTCGCTGTTGCTGCCGCAGCTGGATTGTCAGCTGCTCTATTGTTCTGGACAAATCCCGGTGCAGCCTTCATATTGATCACTCTGTTAGCAGGGATCGTTATCCATAATTTAATAATCGATGTATTTATGAACCGTTTGGAGAAGAGGATTCTAGTACAATCGGTTGAGCTGTTTTCCAGTGTAAGACATCATTACCAGCAGCATGGAATGGTGGAGGAATCGATCTATGAGGGAGCAGAGACTGCGGGGCATGAAATATCTATTCATGCTAATCGTATTTACAATGCGCTGGTATCACAAGATCCGGAAGAGCAGCTGGAACGTTACTATGAAACCGCACCTAACCGGTATTTAAAGGCATTTGCAGGAATTTCGCATCTCGTTATGGAGTTTGGAGATCATGCTCAGAAGAAAAGCTCAATTTTTTTGCAGGGTCTGAGTGGATTAACCAAGGAGATTCAGCTTGAAATATTGCGAAGGGAAAAGCTGGATTACTTATTAAAAGGCTTAAATATTATTGCTCTTGCCCCCGTGTTTTTCACAAAACCAATCGAGAATTGGGCGCGTGGAAGCTTTCCGTCGATGGACGAGTTTTATATGAGCAAGCTGGGGTATATCACCAAGCTATCCATTTATGTCGTAATAATTACAGCGTATTCCCTCTTGCAAAAGCTTCAACAAAACAATGAATCTGATTATCGGGCAGGTTTTGAAAAGACTCCGTGGGAAGGGTGGATATACAGGTTCAAGCTGATTCGGATGGTGACAAAGCTATTAATTCCAGCTCCTGGAACACCTAAGTATCATTCAAGGATTAGGATATTAAAGGAAAGTAATGCGAAGCTGCAGTTGGAATGGTTCTATATTCGCAGAATTATCCTCGTGATGGTTACCTTCACGACAGTTATATCGACTTGTTTATATCTTCATTATACTTCCAAGAATCAACTGTTATATGCTCCTGTATCTCAAAACACATTATTCGGCAAGATGAATGCTGCTGAAGAAAAAGAGGCATATAAACGAGCGGAGATGGACCGGTTAGTTATGGATACTCTGAACCGATCGGAGAAGCTCTCGTTAGAGCAGGTGAAGGAGACGGTAAAGACAGTACATAGCGGAAAGATAACCAAAGAACAGATCGCGTTAACTGCTGAGCGTGTAATGAACAAGCTGAATCAATATAGCAACGAATATTTAAAGTGGTGGGAGGTGCTGCTATCTTTCGTCATCGCAGTTATGGCTTATTATTTTCCTCTATGGACCTTGATGTTTCATCGGAAAGTTAGAAGCCTTGAAATGAAGCATGAAGTCTATCAATTTCAGACTGTGATTTCTATTTTAAGAGAGGTCGAACGCATCTCTGTGGAGGGCATCCTGGAATGGATGAACCGTTTTGCCGTTATGTTTAAGGTTCCTATCCAGAAGAGCCTTCTTCATTATGAACACGGTGCGGAGCTAGCACTACAGCAGCTTAAGGAAGATATTTGGTTCCCGGAGTTTCAACGCCTGGTGGATAAGCTGCTGCTTGCGGTAGACAAGGTTCCGATCAAGGATGTTTTTGACGATTTGGAAGGTGAAATGACATTTATGTTTGAGCAGCGAAAGCAAGAATACGAACGGATGATAGATACAAAAGCTGCATGGGGGAGAATCATCGGATTTGCACCAATGTATGTCCTCATTTTTATGTATTTGGTTCTGCCCCTGATCGGCATGAGCTTTACACAAATGAATGCTTATTATGAGCAAATTCAAAAGCTGTAGTACGATAATCAGTCCTTTAAGAGGGGACAAGGAGGATATTAATTATGAATAATGCATCATCCGCTTTGAAAGTAGCTGCAGGGATCTTTCTTACCATTGCGTTAATTACCATTGTTGTCATTTTGTTTGTATCTGCTCAGGAGGCGACGAAAACCGCTCAAAATAACTTCTCGGATATTCAAACAGAGTTGTCTCAGGCTGCTTTTACGGTTTACGACAGTACAACAATTAGCGGTTCGCAAGTAACCAATGCACTTCGAAAATACAAGGATAAAGATCAGTTCGGTATTTACATTGAAACAGGGAAAAATCCTAATGGGCAATGGTATGGTAATGTGTTGGATTCAGATGGTTCTGTAGAGCATCCGGATGCCCGTCAAGGCACTATTGCTCAGACATTAAATGAGAAAAGTCCGGAGTATGTGAATCCTAGCGGTAAATTCAAGGCTTCTATTGTTAAAGATGAATCTAATGTCATACGGGGAATTATATTTGTTCAGTAATAGTTTTGAAAGGATAGAGGCTGTTCTATATGAGAGAACAAACGATAATGATGCTTGAGCTGGCTGCTTTTTCAGCACTGTTTATGGGAGCTTGTTGGTCTGCCTTTCAGATGCATTCAGAGATGGATGCAGGTCTTGAAGCAGCCAATCGAATCATTGCTGAGCAGAGCGCTGCTATTACGACCCTCGAGATGAACGATGATCGAGATGATGTTGAAGATGAGTTAACATTCCGGGGCAGTGAGCTGTTATTTATGCTCAGGGATGTCGAACAAGAGAAGTATGAAATGTCTGTTGACGGAGTTGTATTTTCAAAAGGTACGGACCCAGAGACATCTGATCTGTCTGTCATTCAAGATCATGCGATATATCAAGCTCACTATACATATGGAGCTCAGGGTGAAATTGTCAGTATTCAGCAAACTAAAGTGAGGTAGATGGATGTCAAATTCGGTTTCCAAATGGTTTGCCGCATTGTTGTCTGTTCTACTACTGTATATGGTACCAGCAGGAGAAAGTGCCCGCAGACAGGATGATTTATCGAGAATCGTTGTATTCCAATCGCTGACGAAATTCGTAGACAGTGTCAGGATGAAGGGGTATTTAACACCGCAAATGTATCAGGACTTTTTGCGGGAGCTGGAGGTGACCGGAAACATATACGAGGTTGGAATGGAGCATCAGCACAAGAAATACGAGCCTGATTATGAGGATTCAGCTGATCCGAAAACTTTCTTAAACAGCTATACAATAGTATATGATACTTATTATGATGCCGATATACTGGGCCTGCTATTTCCAGATAAAGAGTTACCTCCGGATGACCCGGACCGAATGTATAAGCTGACGGCGGGGGATTACTTCCAAGTCAAGATTAAGAGTCTGAATCAGACACCATATATTCTCTTGTTCGATGCACTGACCGGATCCAATTCAGGAGATAAGCCTGCGATTGCTTTCCCCTATGGAGGGATGGTGTTGAATGAGGATTACTGATCTGGCTATTATCTTTACAGCTGTATTTTTTCCTTTCTTTCTATTGATCGGTATGCATGCAGAGAATATGACAGACACTGCCTATATTGAAATGAAATATTCCGCAGGTTTGAAAGCGGCCGTTCAGGATGGCGGAGAAATGCTGAATGTAAACGAGACACAGTCCGAAGAAGCGGGTTATGAATCAATCAAGCGGTTTCGTGCAGATAGGGAAAAAGCATTAAGTACATTTTCGAATACCTTGTATATCAATATGGGCATACAGGATGATCCTCAAGCGCAAGCAGCGCTGTGGTGGTATATCCCTGCATTAGTTGTAGTCGATTATGATGGTTATTACATATATTCAATGCAATCCTATACAGGACCTGACGGAGAAGAGCAGTATCGCCATGTATGGACTCCAAAAATTCCATATGCTTATTCAGACGGGGAAGGCAGCAGTATTCATTTTACTTTAGACAACCAGGTCGAAGTATATGATGGTCAAAATGAAGTCTGGTATTCAGGGCTACAGAAAGAACTTGCAGGTAAGACAGGTGTATCGTTAGTAGATCGACCTGAACGCTTTGAAGAAATCAGACGAATAACGATTGTTCATTCTATTCAAGAGGAGCTGGCTTATTACATTAAGCGCCATAACACTCTTGCTCTGAGAAATGGAGTATCCTATCGTTTTTCCCTGCCTGTCATTTCTCAGGAGGAATGGACGAATACGATTAACGATATCGGTCTCATGGCATTTATTCAGGGGATACCGATTGGGGACAGATACTATAACAATTATTCATTGGGTGGAGGAAGATTAGTTAAGGCACCCGTCTATTATGGTGGAGTAGAACCAGATACGGGCATGAAGTATGTATACAGAAGTGCTTGTTCGTTCCCTTATGAAGTTCGGGAGGTTTTTGGAAGCCGGAAAGAGGCAGCGGCTTCGGGGTATCGTGAGAAGAGCTGTCTGTGATACAATAAACTCTTGACTGTGAAGCCAACTTATCATTTTGAATAGAGTTTATTTTTATAGACAGGGGTTACCGTATATATGAGTTTATTGACTGTAGAGAATGTTTCCCATAATTTTGGAGATCGTACGTTATTTAAAGATGTTACTTTCAGACTCCTAGCCGGTGAGCATGTTGGTCTTGTGGGCGCAAATGGAGTTGGCAAGTCAACCTTGATGAATATCTTAACCGGCAAGCTGCTAAAAGACGGCGGCAAGGTGGAATGGACACCTAAAGTCCGTTATGGTTATTTAGATCAGCATACCAAGCTGACTGCCGGCAAGACGGTGCGTGATGTGTTGAAGGATGCCTTTCTGCCTCTGTTAGAGTTGGAGCAAGAGATGATGTCAATTACGGAAAAGATGGCTGATGCTTCACCTGAAGAACTTGAATTGCTCCTTGAACAGATGGGTGATATTCAGGAACAGCTTGAAATCGGTGATTTTTATCTGATCGATGTGAAAGTGGAAGAGATGGCTAATGGTTTAGGATTGTCAGCGATCGGCTTAGACAGGGATGTATCAACCTTAAGCGGCGGTCAGCGTACGAAGGTTCTGCTTGCGAAGCTGCTGCTTGAGAAACCGACTGTATTACTACTTGATGAGCCGACCAACTATTTGGATGTTGAACATATCGATTGGCTTACGCAGTACCTGAAGCAGTATCCATATGCGTTTATGCTCATTTCTCACGATACGGAGTTTATGAATCAGGTGGTTAATGTCATTTATCATCTGGAGTTCGCCAAGCTAACACGCTACACAGCGAATTATGAAAAGTTTCTTGAAATGGCGGATATGAATAAAACGCAGCATATTGAGGCATATGAGAAACAGCAAGAGTATATTAAGAAACAGGAAGATTTCATTCAGCGGAATAAAGCGCGTTATTCTACTTCCAGCCGGGCGAAGAGCCGTGAGAAGCAGATGGATCGATTGGAACGTATTGATCGTCCTGAAGAAGCGGCCAAGCCCGTCTTTCGTTTTATAGACGCTCGTGCAAGCGGGAAAACGGTATTTGAAGGTATCGATTTTGAAATTGGGTATGATTATCCGCTTCTTCCCAAGATGTCCATAACGATTGAGCGCGGTGAGAAAATTGCGATCGTAGGCTGCAATGGGGTGGGTAAATCTACACTGCTTAAGACCATTCTTGGCAAGCTTGATCCATACAGCGGTAAGACCTATCAAGGAGATTTTTTGTTCCCGGCTTACTTTGAACAGGAAGTACGAGCAGGCAATCATACTCCGATTGATGATGTGTGGAATGAATACCCGCATTTGAATCAACATGAGGTACGTGCTCATCTGGCGCGTTGTGGTCTAAAGAATGAACACATTACAAGGCCTATGAAGGCGTTAAGTGGCGGTGAACAGGCGAAGGTGCGTCTGTGCAAGCTGCTTATGCGTGAGAGTAACTGGATTCTGTTCGATGAGCCGACCAATCACCTGGACGTTATTGCCAAGGAAGAATTAAAGAGAGCACTTCAAGAATATAAAGGTACTGTTCTGCTGGTATCACACGAACCGGAATTTTATGAAGACTGGGTAACGAAAATCTGGAACGTGGAAGATTGGTCGCACCAGTCTTAATTATCCCTGAAAAGCCTGTTTAGAATATGTTAGCCTTCAGTATTTAAAACATCCATTCCTGCATTCAGGAATGGATGTTTTCTGTTTGTGGCAGTCTAAGGGTTGGATATTCAGGCGATAAGCACATCGCGAAAACTTTAGAAGTGAGACAGGGGGTGCCACTTTGAATAAGTCGATTCTTTTAGCCATTTCTGAAAAGGGTTTGGCAGATCGGATACGGAATATTATAGAGTCGTCGGGGTATTTGGTTCATTTAGTGGAACACGTCTCCTCGGCGCTGACACTTATACAGCAGGTGACTTTTGTGATGCTGATTGTGGATAGTCATTTATCCGGAATGCAGGATTTTGATTTTGTACGTAGAATCCAAAAAGGTGAGCAGAGGATCCCGATTATGGTCCTTGGATATGACGGATCGGAGGAAGCCGCAGCAGCGCTCGAAGCAGGGGCTAATGATTATATTTCGGGTCAAACGGATGAACGGGAACTGCTGGCAAGGGTGAATAATCTATTATTGCTGTTCAGCTATGGGACGAGCCAACGCAATCAAGTCATTGAACTGGGTGATCTGGTGATTGATCCGCTTAGCAGGCAAGTGACACGGGAAGATATTCCGATTGATTTAACCCAGCGGGAATATGATCTGTTGTTGTATCTTTCTAAAAAAGTGAATCAAGTATGTTCCCGGGAAGATATACTGAATCAAGTGTGGGATTATGATTTTCACACAGGCACCAATGTGGTGGATGTGTACATTCTTCATCTGCGAGAAAAGCTGGATAAAGGACGGAAAACGAAACTGATCCGAACGATTCGCGGTGCAGGATATATGCTGAGGACGCAAGAAGTCACATAAGGCCGTTTGTTGAAAGGAGGTCAATATTGAATAATTTATGGAATAAAATCATTTATAAAATAGGCTCTCCCGTATATGACCGTTTCTTTAATTCCGGCAGCTTTTTAAAAGCTCGAAAGCAGGTTTTTCAGAACATATCACTTGGTCCCGATCAGAAGATATTATTCGTGGGAGTTGGCACAGGAGCAGATTTGGAAGTGATTGATCACACGAGACTTGATGTGACTGCTATCGATTACTCTCCTGATATGCTGGCTAAGGCTAGAAAAAAGTTTAAAAATTCAACCATTTCTTTTATCGAAATGGATGCACAGCAGCTTAGCTTTCAGAAAGAATCCTTTGATTTGGTCATTGCCAGCCTAATTCTTTCTGTTGTGCCTGATGCGGATCAATGTCTTTCTGAAATGAAGAGGGTATTGAAGCAGGAAGGTAAAATCATTATTTTTGATAAATTCGCACCGGTGAATAAACAGCTGTCACTGCTGAAGAAACTCCTAAGGCCGCTTATAAGTGTATTAGGAACAGATATAGGACGGAATTTTGAAGAACTATATTCCAGTCACAAGGAAGGACTCTACATAGAAGAAGATTCGCCCGTGATGTGGAACGGCATGTACAGAAAAATAATTATCAGAAGCATACCGCAAACACAATATGAAGAAAAAGCTGACTCCTTTTAGAAAAGGAATCAGCTTATTATTTAAGTGGAATAATTACAGTACACGACGAGCTTTCAGGTAAGTTTTTTTCCAAGTGCCAGAATTCAGGTTAGAGAAGGTTACTCCAGGTTTACCATAGGTATGAAGAATCTTGCCGTTTCCTGCATACACTGCAACGTGGGTAACGTTCTTACCGTTAGCACGGCTTCCGCTGGAGAAGAACACAAGATCGCCTGGTTTCAGGTTTGCTTTGGATACTGCTACACCCTTTTTAGATTGTTCAGCAGCTGTACGCGGCAGTGTCACTCCGTATTTTTTAAAGATATGCTTCATGAAAGAAGAGCAGTCAAATACTTTGGTAGTGCTTGTAGAAGCTCCGAATTTATATGGTGTTCCTAGAAATTGTTTACCGTAGTTAACGACTTGTTGACCTTTCGTTGTTGCGTAAGTGCTGGCTTCAGCAGCTTCTGCTTGCGGAGCAGGGGATACGGCCAAAATGGTTCCCAGTCCCATTGCTGCACTGATGCTGATAATTACTGCTTTCTTAAGAATTGTATGTTTAATCATGCTGTATGACCTCCAAGTAATTTGTTGTTTGTCTTTCGATGAATCGAGTATAACAGAATTTAAACCCTCCTAATTGCTGGCAATGGCGCTGAAAGTCAAGGCGTACAAGGATGGACGGCGTATTATTAAAAAAACATTAAAAGTTACAAAAGAGTAACAATTGAGTTGTGGTAAATAAATAAAAAACGCCAAAACCATTGATGCACATAGGTTTTGGCGTGTTTATTGAGATGTGACGAAAATAACAAAAACGTTACAATCACTTATCTTTGCTCTGAATGATAAGCAGCAATCCACCTTCGACTTTTACGGTACCGCGTTTCGCAGATAGCCGGTTGCTAATACCAAGGGATTGTCCAAGTTTAAGTGTGGCATTATGAAGAGGGTACTGAAAGCCTTCCAGGTCAATGCCGGTAACCTCTGGCGTAAGAGGCAAAAGAGAAACGTATGTGAACCCGAGATCTTCAACTACACAAGTAGAACCGGTTAAAGTGATGAAATTATGCTCGTCCAGAATCGAACAGCGAACATGATGCTGAACTCCCCGAAGCAGCATATGTATGTTAGCAAGTGTATGATCGATACGTGTCCCGGTTCCACCTAATAATATGATTTCTGATGGATTGAGCTCAAGCGCAGTATCGAACGCAAGTTCAGTATCTGTCAGATCTTTATTGACGGGATCACATTTAACCATTTTACGGCTGTTTAAGGTGACTTGTTCAAGCTGTTCCGGCGTAACAGAGTCGAAATCACCAACAGATATATGGGGAATAATACCGTTGTCAATTAGAAACAGAGCACCTCGGTCAGCTCCAATAATATAATCATTATCTTGGATTACTTCCAATAACTGTAGTGATAAATTTCCACCTGTAAAAATGAGAATCCGCTTATCTCCCATATCGATTCCTCCTTTTTGTTGAAGATGTCATTTTATACATTATAGTGTAGTTTTTGTGCTTGCACAATTTCACCAGTGACGGATAAAATGGGGGAAGCAAATGACTTGAAGCGGAGGAAAGACATTTTGGACATGCATGTGTTTGATTTATTAAGTATCATCGGAACTATAGCTTTCGCAATGTCCGGCGCTTTTGTTGCTATGGAAGAGGAGTATGACATCCTGGGAGTACTGGTGCTGGGTCTTGTTACTGCTTTTGGCGGAGGTATGATCCGAAATGTTCTTATTGGGGTACCCGTTACGACAATTTGGGAACAAGGAGATTTGATTCTACTCGCAATCGTATCCGTATTTGTCGCATTTGTCCTGCCGATGCCATGGATAAAGCACTGGAAGAGAACGGAAGCGTTTTTTGATGCCATCGGTTTATCCGCATTTGCTGTACAGGGAGGAATATATGCTGCCCAGATGAATCATCCATTAATCGCAGTAATCGTTGCAGCAGCGTTAACAGGAATTGGGGGAGGGGTTATCCGGGATCTGCTTGCAGGACGTAAACCGCTCGTGCTTCGTGATGAAATTTATGCTGTGTGGGCGATGGCGGCGGGAGCTGCAGTCGGATTGGGGATAGCCGCAACAACTTGGCAGCTGCTGGCTTTATTCGTGACCGTAGTGCTGTTCAGAATGCTCTCGGTTCATTACAAGTGGCGTTTACCAAGGCGCTCACTTGGAGACTCATCTTCCATCAACCCGGAAAATAAAATATCATTATGAGTTTTAATTTCGTGGAGACGTTTATTTAACTTAGGAAAGGATGATAGCAGATGATCTCCGTTCTGTTTGTATGTCTAGGCAACATATGCCGATCTCCAATGGCTGAAGCTGTATTAAGAACAAAAATTGCAAAAAAGGGCCTGTCTGAAAAGATAAGGGTAGATTCAGCAGGAACAGGGGATTGGCATATTGGAAAAGCTCCGCATGAAGGTACACGTAAACTGCTTGACAGCTGGCAAATCAGCTATGAAGGGATGAAGGCCAGACAAGTGGAAAGCCGTGATTTCAACGATTTTGACTACATTATAGCTATGGATGACTCTAATGTTCTCAATCTGCGAAATCTTCCTGGCGGCGAACAAGCAAAGATCATCAAGTTTATGGATCTTCTTCCAGAAGAACAGCACCGTGAAGTGCCGGACCCGTACTTTACTGGAAATTTTGAGGAAGTATATCGCTTAATTGATTCGGGCAGTGATGTACTGCTGGACAGGATCATAAAAGAAAAGATATAATCATCACTGAATAGCGGATAACCTAAGCCGCTTTTCCTTTTGAGCCAAATTGTAAGCGCACGCAGTGATTAGTTTAGTAATAAAAAAAGATGAACAGAGCACATTCCATAAAAAATGCGCGATTGTTCATCTTTTTTTGCAGATGGCATGAGTTAAGGACGGAAGAAATAGAGCAGGGCTGCCGGAAGTTCTTTCTGCCAGAATCCCCACTGATGGCGACCGTCTTTTTCTTCATAATGTACTTTGGCTCCGCGTTCTTCAAAGAGTTTTTTGGCTGAACGGTTTAATTCAACGAAGTTATAAACGCCCGTATCGGTCGTGAAGCTGTCCTCCTGCAATCCTACAATCATAAAAATATTCATCCAGGACAAGTCTGTTTCAAGCGCTATGATATGTCTGGATTGATCGTAGAACGCACCGGACATGCAGATAATTCGAGTGAATAGTTCAGGGTAGCGGAGGGCCAGGTGCACAGAAACACTGCCGCCAAGAGAATCGCCTGCAAGAATACGTTCGGACGGGTCTCTTCGGACGGGATATTTCCCTTCAATAAAAGGAACGATTTCTTCGGCGAAGCATGCCAAATAAGAATCAAATCGTTTGCCAAACGGTGCATACTCTTCTGTACGGACTTTCGTATCCACTTCAACGCCAACGATGATAAATGGTTCAACATCTTCTTCTAAGATAAGCTGGTTGGCCCATGTCGCAATTCTACCAAAATTAAAAAATTCTTCTCCGTCCTGGCAGTACACAACAGGGTAGCTGAGAATTTCGTTGTATCCTGGAGGCAGGTAAATGCGCAGGGTTCGATTTTCGTTTAAGTGGCTGCTTTGTATTTCTTCTTTTACGATCGTTCTTTTTAATAATCGTGCGTCTGTCATCACTAGTCACCTTTCGATTAGGTAGTTTTGAAATGCTGATAACAATAAGTTAAGATGGAACTGTTGTACTTAAGATACTGCTAGTCTGTGAGTTTTGTCACGCTGTTATATAACTTTAGTCAACCTGTTATATATACAAAAACAAAGAAATATTAAATTTTATGAGGTATTCCTTTGACGAAACGAGTGCAACAGGTGTATAATAATTCTATAACAGCGGAACTTGATATTCAAATATTTATTGAGGTGAAGAAAATGACCAAGGTTCCTTACGAAGTTTATACCGAGGAAGTAGATACACTATCTGTTCTTTCCCCGGAAGGCGAAATCATTAACAAAGATCTTATGCCAGAATTATCTGATGATCAATTAAAAGAAATCATGTATCGCATGGTATTTACACGCACTTGGGACGATCGTGCCGTTAACCTCGGCCGTCAAGGACGTCTCGGTTTTTATGCTCCAGTATCGGGTCAAGAAGCAACAATGGTTGGTAGCGAATTTGCACTTGAAAAAGGTGACTTTGTTTGCCCGGGTTACCGCGATATGCCGCAAATTGTTTGGCATGGCCTTCCGCTGTATCAAGCATTCTTGTACTCTCGTGGACATCAACACGGCGGTCAAATTCCAGACGGCGTTAATGTATTGATGCCGCAAATTATCATCGGTGCACAGATTTTGCATGCGATGGGTATTGCTATGGGCTATAAACTGAAAAAACAAAAGCAAGTTGTTATCACTTACACTGGTGACGGCGGTTCGTCCGAAGGTGACTTCTACGAAGGCTTGAACTACGCGGGTGTTTACAAACTGCCTGTTATTTTCTTTGTTCAAAACAACGGTTATGCCATCACAACTCCATTCGCAAAACAAACTGCTGCTCTTTCGATCGCTCACAAAGCAGTTGCAGCTGGTATCAAAGGCGTTAAGGTTGACGGTATGGATGTCTTGGCTGTTATTAAAGCAGTTCAAGATGCTGCTAAGCGCGGACGTGACGGAGAAGGCGCAACATTGATTGAAGCTGTTACTTATCGTTTCCGTCCACACTCCTTGTCGGATGATGCTACGAAGTATCGTACCAAAGAAGAAGAAGGCCAATGGAACGAGAAAGACCCGATTGCTCGTCTTGCTAAATATCTGGAGAAAAAGGGTCTGTGGACAGATGAAGATACTGCTCGCGTGAAAGATGAAGCGAAAGCTAAAGTCAACGAGCAAATTAAGAAAGCTGAACAAACTGAAAAAATGACGGTTCCTGGTCTGATCGACAGTATGTTCGAACAAACACCTAAACATCTTGAAGAGCAAAAAGCCGATTTCCAATAAAATCGGCTCCTTCGATAAATGATTCGGTTTAACAGCCAAGCATATGTGATCTGTAATGTCTAAGGAGGAAATGAAGCAATGGCACAAATGAATATGAAAGAAGCAATTCGTGACGCAATGCGCGTTGAATTGAACCGTGATCCAAACGTAGTCATCTTTGGTGAAGACGTAGGTAATGTCGGCGGTGTCTTCCGTGTAACAGAAGGCTTACAAAAAGAGTTCGGAGAAGAGCGCGTGTTTGACACGCCGCTGGCTGAATCCGCAATCGGCGGTATGGCAGTAGGTTTGGGTATCCAAGGCTTCCGTCCAATCGCTGAAATTCAGTTCGTAGGATTTATTTTTGAAGCACTTGACCAAATTGTGGTTCAGGCTGCTCGTATGCGTTACCGTTCCGGCGGTAAGTACAACTCTCCAATTGTGTTCCGTACACCTTTCGGCGGCGGCGTTAAAGCTGCTGAGCTTCATACGGATTCTTTGGAAGGTTTGATTGCACAAAGTCCGGGTATTAAAGTTGTAGTTCCTTCTAACCCTTACGATGCTAAAGGTTTGCTGATCTCTGCGATCCGTGATAATGATCCGGTGTTCTTTATGGAACATTTGAACTTGTACCATGCATTCCGTGCTGAAGTTCCAGAGGGTGAATATACTGTTGAACTTGGTAAAGCTAATGTTGTTCGTGAAGGTTCCGACGTTACGATCATCGCTTACGGCTTGATGGTTCATACAGCAACGAAAGCAGCAGATGAGCTTGAGAAACAAGGGATTAAAGCTGAGGTCATTGACCTGCGTACCATTTCTCCAATCGACATCGATACTCTGGTTGAATCTATTAAGAAAACAAACCGTGCCATCGTTGTTCAGGAAGCTCAGAAATCCTCGGGTGTTGCTGCAGAAGTTATTGCGCAAATTAACGAGAAAGCTATCCTGCACTTGGAAGCACCAGTACTTCGTGTGTCCGCACCTGACACCGTTTATGCATACGCGCAGATCGAGGACGCTTGGCTGCCGACACCTGCTCGCATCGTAGCAGCAGTAAATAAAGTAATGGAATTTTAATTGCAGTAATTATCTAGGGAGGTTTTTCAGTTGGCAAAATTTGAGTATCGTTTTCCAGAGCTGGGCGAAGGTTTGCATGAAGGTGAAATCATCAAAATGCATATCAAACCGGGCGACAAAGTAACAGACGACGACATCATCATGGAAGTACAAAACGACAAGGCTGTCGTAGAGGTTCCTTGTCCCGTTAATGGTACGGTTCAAGAAGTTTTTGCCAAGGACGGTCAAGTCTGCCGCGTAGGTGAAGTTGTAGCAGTCATTGACGCAGAAGGTGATATTCCTGAACAGGAAGTCCCTGCTGAAGAGCAATCCGCTCAAGAAGCTGATGCAGCAAAAGGCAGCGTTGATACGCAATCTTCTCCTGCAGCAAACGCTCCAGCGGATGCTAAAGAAGGCGGAGCAAATGCAGCTGCACCTGCCGCACCTAATAAAGACGTTTTAGCTACACCAAGCGTACGTAAATTTGCTCGTGAGCAAGGCGTTGATATTGCACAGGTTACTGGCAGCGGTAATAACGGTAAAATTACGCGTGAAGATGTAGAAGCATTTAAGAACGGTGGAGGTCAAGCAGCACCTGCAGCTCAAGAATCATCCGAGTCTAAAGCAGCAGCTCCTGCAGCAGCATCCGCAGCAGTTGACCCACGTGCTGAAGAAGAGCGCGTACCATTCAAAGGGATCCGTAAAGCAATCTCGAATGCGATGGTTAAATCAGCTTACACAGCTCCTCACGTTACAATTATGGACGAAGTGGATGTTACCGAGCTGGTTGCGTTCCGTACCCGCATGAAGCCGATCGCTGAGAAAAAAGGCACAAAAGTTACTTATCTTCCATTCATCGTTAAAGCACTTGTTGCGGCTTGCCGTCAATTCCCTGCTTTGAACGCTATGATTGATGAAGAGAATAACGAAATTGTCTACAAAAAATACTACAATATCGGTATTGCTACAGATACAGACAACGGACTGATTGTTCCAGTAATCAAAGATGCTGATCGTAAGAGCATCTGGATGATTGCTGATAGCATCCGTGATCTTGCTGGCCGTGGCCGCGATGGTAAATTGAGCGCTAACGAAATGAGAGGCAGCACAATTTCTATCACGAATATCGGTTCCGCCGGCGGTATGTTCTTTACTCCGATCATCAACTTCCCTGAGGTTGCAATTTTGGGTACAGGACGTATTTCCGAAAAAGCAGTTGTTAAGAACGGAGAAATCGTGGCAGCACCAGTTATGGCATTGTCACTGAGCTTCGACCACCGTATTATCGACGGAGCAACAGCACAAAACTTTATGAATTACATTAAACAGCTGCTCGCTAACCCTGAGCTGCTTGTTATGGAGGTGTAACATATGGTAGTAGGAGACGCTTCTCTTGATATCGACACACTAGTCATTGGTGCAGGTCCTGGTGGATATGTGGCAGCCATTCGTGCTGCCCAGCTGGGTCAGAAAGTTCTGATTGTAGACAAATCTGAAGTTGGCGGCGTATGTTTGAACCGCGGATGTATTCCATCCAAAGCGTTGATCTCTGCTGCTCACTCTTTTGAGTCTGCTAAGCATGCTGAAGCTTTTGGTGTTAAAGTTGGTGAAGTATCTGTTGACTTTGCTAAAACACAAGAGTTTAAAAGCGGCGTTGTTAAGAAGCTGACAGGCGGCGTAGGCGCTCTGCTCAAAGGCAACAAAGTTGAAATTTTCAACGGCGAATGCATGTTCATTAACGAGAATGAAGCTCGCGTATTCAACGAGCATGAATCCCCTCGTTACCGTTTCAAAAACTGCATTATCGCTACGGGTTCCCGTCCGATCGAACTCAAAGCTTTCCCATTTGGCGGACGCATTCTGTCCTCTACAGAAGCTTTGGAACTGCAAGAGCTTCCTAAGAGCCTTGTTGTCATCGGCGGCGGTTATATCGGCGCTGAGCTTGGTCAAATGTTCTCTAAATTCGGAACTAAAGTTACAATCATTGAAGGCATGGATTCCATTCTGAATGGTTTCGATCCAGATATGACTAAACTGGTTGCGAAGAACATGCAGAAGTCCGGTGTTGAAATCGTGACAAATGCAAAAGCTGAAAGTGCTGAGCAAACGGATAAAGACGTAACTGTGAAATATTCCGTAAATGGCGAAGCTAAAGAAGTTACTGCAGACTACTTGCTCGTAACGGTTGGACGTCGTCCTAACACGGATGGTGAGCTTGGTCTGGATCTGATCAACATTGAAATGACGGATCGCGGACTCGTTAAAGTTGACCACCAAGGACGTACAAATCATCCTCATATCTTTGCGATTGGTGACATTGTTCCAGGTCCTGCTCTGGCACACAAAGCATCTTACGAAGGTAAGGTTGCTGCTGAAGCAATCTCCGGAATGCCATCTGTTGTAGACTACAAAGTGGTTCCTGCTGTAGCCTTTACAGATCCTGAATGCTCCAGCGTAGGTATGACTGAAGCTCAAGCGAAAGAACAAGGCTACAAAGCAACATCCGCTAAGTTCCCATTCGCTGGTAACGGTCGTGCATTGTCCCTGAACAGCCCTGATGGCTTCGTGAAGATCGTAGCTGACGAAGAAACAGGTCTTGTACTCGGGGCTCACATTGCGGGTATTGAAGCTTCCAACCTGATTGCTGAGATTGGTCTTGCAATCGAAATGGGTGCAACACTGGAAGATATCGCATTGACGATCCATGCTCACCCAACACTTGGTGAAATCGTGGCTGAAGGTGCTGAGCTTGTTCTTGGACATCCGATCCATGTAATGGCACCTCGCAAAAAGTAACAACGAATAACGGCTGATTTCGGTCAGTTCAAGAGACTGTTCAGGCTGGTCTGACAAGACCCGGACTGAGCGGTCTCTTTTTTTATAGACGATGCTTCGAAACAGGCACTATTTGTCGAATGTTGAGGGTATGGTAAACTTATATCTGATAAAGTTGATCATTTTGACATAATGAGGTGGATATACGTTGAAAAATTACTTGGATTTGCTGCAGGATATTTTAGATCACGGGGTTGAAAAAGGAGATAGAACTGGCACAGGCACAACATCGGTATTTGGACGTCAGCTTCGGTTTGACCTCTCCAAGGGATTTCCGCTTGTTACTACGAAGCGAATTCATTTGAAATCCGTTGTGCATGAACTGCTCTGGTTCCTCAGTGGAGAAACGAATATCCGTTATCTGAAAGAAAATGGTGTCCGAATTTGGGATGAGTGGGCTGATGAGAATGGCGATTTAGGGCCGGTCTACGGATCACAATGGCGTGCCTGGGAAACGCCGGATGGTAAACATATCGATCAGATCGCGAATGTGATTAAATCGATCAAGAATAACCCGGATTCCCGTCGTCATATCGTCAGCGCATGGAATGTAGCTGAGATCGACAATATGAAGCTGCCTCCTTGTCACTTTGTATTTCAGTTTTATGTTGCAGGCGGAAAATTGTCCTGTATGTTAACGATGCGTTCTGTAGATTCGTTCCTGGGCTTGCCTTTCAATATTGCCAGCTATGCTCTCCTAACGCATATGGTAGCCCAGCAGTGTGATCTTGAGGTAGGAGAGTTCATCTGGTCAGGCGGAGATGTCCATATATATTCCAATCATATGGAACAAGTGAAAACCCAGTTAGAACGCGAGCCTTATCCATTACCAACCCTTGTGATCAAGAGAAAGCCGGATAGTATCTTTGATTACGTCTATGAGGATTTCGAGTTTAAGGATTATCAGCACCATCCAACAATCAAGGCTATTGTAGCTGTTTAGAGGAGAAAGGGGACGGAAGCGTGAGTATATCGATGATCTGGGCGATGGGAAGAGATCAGGTGATTGGACGAAACGGCACGATGCCGTGGCATCTCCCGCGTGATATGGCTTTTTTTAGAGAGATGACGCTTAACAAAACGATATTGATGGGCAGGAAGACATGGGAATCCTTTGGAAGCAAGCCGCTGCCCAAGCGTACTAATGTTGTGCTTACAAGGGATGAGAGCTTCTCTCTCTCACCTGAAGAAGGCACTGTTATCCATGATATTAAAGATGGAATTAAGCTGGGGCAGGACAGCGAACTGATGGTCATTGGCGGAGCACAAATTTATGAGCAGATGCTTCCTTATGCAGACAAGCTTATCATCACTTTTATCGACTCCGATTTTGAAGGAGACACCTATTTTCCGGAAGTGGATTGGAACGATTGGACGGTTGTAAAGGAAGTGCCGGGAATAACGGATGAAAAGAATCCGTACTCCTATCGTTTTGTTACATATGAACGCAAAAAGTAACATTATGCTATTACATTAATTCCCACTATTGTTTCGTATTTCTTTGTATGATAATACAAATGATTGTGCACATAATCCATTTCATAAGGGAAATAACAAATGCTACGATGTCCTTACATTACAGCAGAAATAAATCGCTGAATGACCAGACACCAAAGGCGATAAAAGTTTTTCTGCACCTGGATAGAAAATATAAATCAGGTGAAAGGCCTTTCAAGCCCTCTTATGATGATGGAGAATTTATAATTTATGATATGATGAAAAGTACAATCATACATGTAGATCAGCACGAAGAGAACGGATGGGGGATTAGTAGTATGTCGACACCGACTGGATTTATGGAATATGAGCGAAAACTTCCGGCAGATCGTGATCCTGCTGAACGGATTAAAGACTGGGAAGAGTTTCATAAGCATTTAGCGGAGGAGGAGCTTCAGACTCAGGGAGCCCGCTGTATGGATTGTGGAACACCGTATTGTCATACCGGGATCGAGATGTCAGGGGGCACTTCTGGTTGCCCGATACACAACTTGATTCCAGAGTGGAATAACCTTGTTTTTCGAGGGTTATGGAAAGAAGCACTTGAGCGTTTGCATAAAACGAATAACTTTCCGGAGTTTACCGGACGCGTATGCCCGGCACCTTGTGAGGGCTCCTGTACGGTAGGATTGATCGGGCAGCCGGTTACGATCAAGAGTATCGAGCAGGCAATTATTGAAAAAGGCTTTGAAGAGGGCTGGGTTGTACCTGAACCGCCTGAGAAACGTACAGGTCGCAAGGTGGCGATTGTCGGATCAGGCCCGGCTGGTCTGGCAGCTGCTGCGCAGCTGAACAAGGCAGGACACTCTGTTACCGTGTACGAGCGTGCTGACCGGGTGGGTGGCCTCCTAACGTATGGCATACCTTCAATGAAGCTGGATAAGGCTGTTGTTCAGCGCCGGGTAGAGCTGATGGAAGCCGAAGGTATCAAGTTTGTAGTCAACACCGAGATTGGAAAGGATATACCAGCGAAGCAGCTTGTCGATGAGTATGACGCTGTTGTGCTGTGCGGCGGATCAACGAAACCCCGTGAATTTAACATCGAGGGCAGCGACTTGAACGGTGTTCATTATGCGATGGAATATCTGAATGGTACGATTAAGAGTTATCTCGATTCAGGCCTGCAGGATGGGAACTATCTGTCTGCAGCAGGTAAGGATGTTATCGTCATCGGGGGCGGGGATACCGGTTCTGACTGCGTTGCCACTGCGCTCCGGCATGGATGCAGCAGTATCACACAATTTGGTACTCATAAGCAAGCTCCGCTTGAACGTGACCCGATTGCCAATCCGTGGCCGCAGTTTCCAAATGTATATACGCTGGATTATGCACATGAGGAAGCAAAAGCATTGTTCGGACAGGACCCGCGGGAATTCTCCATCATGACTACTAAATTTGTTGGTGATGAGGCTGGAAACCTGAAGGAGCTGCATACGATTCAAATTGAGAGAATCGTGGATGAAACAGGGCGTAAAGTATATCGGCCTATCCCGGGAACAGAGAGCGTATTTCCTGCCCAGATGGCACTGATTGCGATTGGATTCGACGGGCCGGAGCAGACACTTTTGGAGCAGCTTGGGCTTGAAAATGACCGCCGGTCGAACGTGAAGGCTCCTTACGGCAAATACACGACAAATGTAGATAAAGTATTCGCTGCGGGCGACATGCGCCGGGGCCAAAGCTTGGTCGTATGGGCTATTAATGAAGGACGGGAAGCTGCCCGTGAAGTAGATAAGTACTTGATGGGAAGCACCGTTTTGGTTTAAACCGGACTCATCCTATGGTATAATTAAATATCATTGTTTATAGGGACTTCGCTTTGGCGAAGTCCTTTTTTGGAGTCTGTCTTGGGGAAGCTGCGGCTGTGCTGAGATAGAATAAGGGAAGGAGAGGTTACGTGAAGACGCTGGTCATTGCCGAAAAACCGGACATGGGGCGAAACATCGCCGCGGTGATCGAACCTCGGGCCAAGAATAATCGGTCCTACATCGAAGGAGAGCATTATATTATCACGTGGGCGATCGGTCATCTGGTCGGACTGGCAGAGCCAGACGCTTATGATCCCAAATATAAGCGCTGGAACATCAGAGATTTACCGATTATCCCGGAACAATTCCGGATTGTTCCCAATCCGAAAACAAAAGATCAATTGAAAGTCATTGGAGACCTGGCAAAGCGCTGTGATCAAATTGTCAATGCTTGCGATGCCGGACGGGAAGGGCAGTATATTTTTGCCTTAATTCAGCAGCAGCTGAAATTACAACAGCCGGTGAAGCGGTTGTGGATTTCGGATTTGACTCCAGAAAGCATCGCTAATGGATTTGCTACACTGAAAGATGGCTCGGAATTTGAATCCTTAACCTTAGCGGCCCGTGCGCGAAGTGAAGCAGATTGGCTGATCGGAATGAATGCTTCACGGGCATTTACGACAAGACATCAGACGTTGCTGTCGGTTGGCAGGGTTCAGACTCCGGTACTCGCACTGATCTATGACCGTCAGAAGGAGATCGAGGCGTTTGAATCGCAGACCTTCTATGATGTTAAAGCCACATTCCGGCAGGATTCTCTTGAATATGCGGGAACATGGCAGGGTGATCGATTAACCTCCCTGGAGAAATCTGATGAAATTGCAGCCAAGGTAAACGGCAAGGAAGGCTCAATTTCAAAATATGAGGTTAAAGAGACAAAGGATTATCCATTCAAGCTGTACGACCTGACACTCCTCCAACGTGAAGCGAATGCGAAATACGGATATTCGGCCAAGAAAACGCTGGACATAGCCCAAGGGCTGTATGAGCGTCACAAGATCATTTCATACCCGCGTACTAACTCCAATTATGTAAATGAGCAAAATATCGAGGGTATGCACAAAGCGCTCCATATGCTGAAATCGACGCCCTATAAGACGATGGCAGAAGGTGCTGAGCTGGATCGGGTACATAAGAATAACAAGTCAGTTTGTAATCCGGAACGGGTAGAGGACCACCATGCCATCTTGCCAACCTTGAAGCGCCCAGGAACCCTTAGCAAGGAAGAGCAGAATATCTACGATCTGATCATCATTCGATTCTTGTCTCACTTTTATCCGCCTGCCATGTATAAACAGCATACGGTGCTTACAGAGGTGGAAGGCGAGACATTCAAGACGAATATCAAGGAGCTCTTGTCGCTTGGCTGGAAGGTATTGATTCAGCAGGATAAGGAACGGAAGACATCCAAATCTTCCGGAAAAAAAGGAAAAGCAGAAGAGGAAGAGGAGTCCCAGGAGTGGAATGATCGCTCTTTCGACATTCAGCCGGACAAGCCGGTGCTTTGTACCAAGACTGAGGTCAAGGAAAAGGCAACCCAACCGCCAAAGAGTTACACGGAGGGTACACTGCTGAAAGCGATGGAGAGCGCTGGCAAGTCGATTGAGAACGAAGAGCTGCGTGATGTCATGAAAGACAGCGGCCTGGGAACCCCTGCGACGAGAGCGGCAACCATTGAGAGGCTCAAAAATGTGGGTTACATTACGATGCAGGGCAAAAGGATTACCGTGACACAAAAAGGACGGACAGCCATCGAGCTCATTCGACATGCTGGTGTAGAGCTATTGGCCTCTCCTGAAATGACAGGCCAGTGGGAAAGACGGCTGCATCAAATATCGAAAGGGGAAGCTTCTGCAGACGTATTTATGAAGAATGTGCAGAGGTTTACGATCTCCATTATTGACAAGGTATCGACGCAGAGACCGGCACCGCCTTCCATGTTCGGAAATGAAGAGGATACGAAAGGTAAAGGCGGACGGGGTTCTGCACGGAAGCGCGGCTCAACGGGTGACAGTAAATCCTCCGCTCGATCCACGACTAAAAGCAGCGGGAAATCCTTAGCAACATCATCTGCCGCCGATAGCCAAGGCTCCGGGGCTCGGGTTCCGCTTGGGGAATGCCCGGTTCCCGGCTGTGGAGGACAGATCATTGAAGGGCGCAAGGGCTACGGCTGTACTCATTTTAAAACAGGCTGTAAGTTTGTAATATGGAAAGAATTCGCCGGCAAGAATATTTCACAGGCTATGCTGAAATCCCTGCTTACAGGCGGTCGTACACAGCTGCTTACGTTTAAAGAGAAGAACGGCAATTCCTTTAAAGCAAGGATTGTATTAAATCAAGCCGGCAGCGGACAGTTAACGGTTGAACGCGAAAGTACGGGATCAGCTATTTAACGTATTGGTACAGATATATCCGAGCAGGCCATGCTTTTATGATGGGCCTGCTTTTTTTTCTTTGATCTGCACAATAAAAAGGCTGTCCCTTCCTTTAGCGAGGAATAGGACAGCCATTATTTGCTCTATGAAGTAGCTCTTGCATTTGCACTTCCTAAAATGATTTCAGGAACTTCAGTTAATGCCGATACGGTATATAATACATTGTGCGGTTCTTGTTTGAGTTCAACAAGATTGTAGTGCCATTCCCTCTGCTGTTTAATATAAATGCTGTTAATTCCAGCAGTAAGGGCAGGGACGACATCTGTTCGCAATGAATTGCCAATCATCCACGTAAGAGAGCGGTTGAATTGTCCAAAAGTCAGTATTTCTTCAAGTGCTTTCAGATTTTTATGCTGGCGGATATAAATCCGGTCTTCAAAGAAATCAGCAAGCTTCATCTGTTCAATCTTCCGCTTTTGGATTCGGTTTTCTCCTCCAGTGTATAAATGCAGCTGATGACCCTCACTTTGTAAGGTGTCCAGCGTTTCAACCATACCAGGGTAGGGTTCAACTTCATGATCGTAAACGCTGAGTCCCAGCTTGAAGAGCTGCTCTTCCTCGTGAAGGACAGGTGTTTTGCGGTGCTCCTTACAGAAAAAACGATACGTATCAATCAGTGATTGAGGAAAGTTTGCACTGGCAAATCCAAGCTTGTCTACGCCAGCAACATCAATCTCCATCTGTTTATTACGAACCTGTTCTACCGTTACTCCATAAGTCTGAAACCATTTCTTCATTAAATCAAAAAATTCTTCGAGAATGATATCAAAGTACTTGTTACAGTGAATTAAAGTGTCATCCATGTCAAAAATGATGTGTTGTGAATCTTTGTTCATCTTTCGCACTCCTTTATCCAATTACATCTATATATTGTGTTTGTTCTCGTTTAAGATATCCCAATGTATGATTCAAAAAACATCTGCAATTCCGCAGCTCCATCCGGACGAAAGCTGAATGCTTCTGTCTGGTCACCAGCGTTAACATGCGAACGAAGAAGGCCGGCAGCTCTAAGTATAAGCAGGTGATGCATAATCTCATCATAAGGCTTATTCAGCTTGGTTGTAATCTCGTTCACCGTTTTTGGCTCACCTGCCAGAAACCGGAGCAATCTCAGTCGATCGGGGTCTGCAAGGGCTTCGGTCATACGCAGCAGCACGACGGGAGGATCGTCCTCATTTTCTTCCGGTACATCAACAGGATATTGTATAAGCAGTACATTTTCATAAAAACAATACGTGTTAATGGGGCGGAAATGTACACCTGGAAATAGCAGCACAGAATCAACAGGTATATCATCTAAAATTACACCGCCTGTGGCATATTCAATCAGTCCCTCGGGCTCCATTTTATCAAGAAGCAGAAGCTTCTCCTGGGCATCCTCATAAATTAGCGGCTTTAATTCAGATTCTACACCAGCAAAATAGTGCTCGTACCACAAACGGAGCAGTGGCGGATATTCCTTTTGAATACGCGTCATGTATTCTTCTGTAATGGCCGGCATGTAGGGAATGGCAAGGGAACAGAGGTAATCAGGCTTGGAATTCTCGACCCAATCTATAAAGGAAGGAATATCTGGATCTCCTTCTCTAAGAATGGCCAGAGCATAAAGAACATCATAATCCAAAAAAGGCAAGTCGTAAGCTTTACCTAGTTCAGTACGGGCCGCATGGGGAAGACGGGCATCCACATCCATAATAAGTTGTGAGCCAATATCAAGATTATCGGTCCATTTTCGCGTAACATAGATCATAAAACTGCCAAGCAGCTCAAATACTACTGAAACGTCGATGCTTACTTTATACTTCATGAAACCAGTTCCCTCCAGAATAATGACATTATTTTTATTATGGCTTGTATGGAACAGGCTTGTCCACTATAATGTTCATTTGGAAAATTTATTATGTTTGAAATGATGAGGAGGATCATGCCAACGTGTCAGTCACAGCACAAGCCCGTCAAGGGAGAATGCATTATTTCATATTAATTGCGGTAGTCGTGGGTGCAGGCTTAAGCCAAGGCCTGCTGCTTCCCGTACTTGCCATCTTTTTAGAACGAATGGGTGTTTCATCCTCTATGAACGGACTGAATGCAGCGGCGCTGTATGTCGGGTCTTTTGCCATGACACTCGTTGCAGAAAGAGTGCTTGGAATCGTCGGATTTAAGAAATTGATAATTGCCGGCCTGGTTCTTGTTATGCTCTCGTTAATTGCCTTTCCCCTGTTCCCAAGCGTTGCACTATGGTTTGTGCTTCGGATTCTCGTTGGTGTAGGGGACAGTGCTCTTCATTATGCGGCACAGCTTTGGGTGCTCTTGATGTCTTCTTCTGCAAATAGGGGCCGCAGTATATCGTTTTACGGTATGTCTTATGGACTTGGATTCAGTCTGGGTCCACTCGGTATATTTCTTCTGGATTATGGCGAAGCTGTACCATTTATAATACTGGCTATCATATTTCTGTTTGTCCTGCTGATGGTTCTCTTTAAGCTGCCGGATATAAAACCCGAACGGCATGCTTCCAATGAAACATTCGAGAAGGGTAGATTCAGAAAGAGCTATCAGTTGGCCTGGTATGCGCTTATTCCTGCGTTTCTCTATGGTTACATGGAAGCCGGCATAAACAGCAACTTCCCTGTGTACGGGCTTCGCAGCGGATTTTCTATTGAACAAATATCTTCTTTGCTGCCTTTTGTCGGTATTGGAGGACTCATACTGCAACTTCCACTGGGTATTTGGAGTGACCGTTTCGGGCGAAAACAGGTTTTGACCGCAGCCGGTATTGTTGGAGGCTTGTGCTTTATACTCATCCCGTTCGCAGGGACAAGCTACGTTTCTGTCCTGATTCTTCTGACCCTTGCCGGAGGTCTGGTTGGTTCATTCTTTTCACTTGGCCTTGCTTACGCGGCTGATATTCTTCCAAGAACTTTGCTGCCGGCAGCAAATGTCGTCGCCTCCTTTCATTTTAATGCGGGGAGCATCGTTGGCCCCAATATAGGAGGCACCATCATTGAAATAGGCTGGACATCGGGGATGTTTATACTGCTTGGTTCGGTATATATTCTTTTTGCTTGTTCAGGGTTATTTTTCAAAAAATAGGAGCAACCATAACGGGAACATTTGTTCTCATGGCAATTGCTTTCGCTTTCTTCTAAACTAGAGTAAAGAATAAGTTACTCGACGGGAGAGACGAGAACATGATAAAAGTGGAACGACTGAAAAAAACGATAAACACCGAGAAGAACCCGGTGCTGAATGACATAAGCTTTCAAATGGAAAAAGGGGAGATGATCGGACTTATAGGAGCTAGTGGTAGCGGGAAAAGTCTGCTGCTCAGCTGCTTGGCGCTTCGGGAAAAATGGGATTCCGGGCGTTTAATTATTGATGGCGAAGATGTACTTAAAAGCGGCGGCAAGAGGAAGATTAAAAGGGAATGGGCATACCTGGAGCAGAATCCATCGCTTAATATCAACAGAACCGCTCTCAAAAATGTTCTAATTGGTCAATCCAGCCAGACTCCATGGTGGCGAATGGTTACTGGAATGGTGCGTTCGGATGACTACATGGGGGCTATGGATACCATTGAGCATCTTGGCCTGCTGGACAAAGCTCATAATAAAGCCAGCGCTCTTAGCGGCGGTGAACGTCAGCGCGTGGCGATCGCCCGTGCACTGGTACATGGAGCAAAGGTTATTTTAGCGGACGAGCCGGTGATGGGCCTTGACCCGAAATCCGCTGAACATGTGCTGTCAACACTTAAAAAGCTGTGTGAGGAAGACGATCTTACCGTAATTACGGTTATTCCGCTTGAGCATGCTGAGAGGTACTGCTCCCGCATCATAGGACTTTCCGGCGGACAGATTGCTGTCGATGTGACCGGGCGGCGTTTAACGTATGGAGAGAAGAATCGAATATAGCTAGGCCAAATACATGTTTGGCTATGGAAATAGAAAGAGTTGATGCTTTTGAAAACTAAAATGATGAAAGCGGCCGTATCAGGCATGCTAATGCTACTGCTTGGCGGCTGCAGTTTTATCGACGATCCTGTATCACTTATGTCTACCCCGGATCTGCCGGCTGACAAACAAACGCTTATGGGAGCGATTAAATCTCAAATGCCGGAGAACAGTGATATTATTCGGCCAAAGAGTAATTCTCTAACAAGCTCGATTCGGGTGGAGGATTTGAATAACGACGGTACGATGGAAGCTGTGGTCTTCTATATTACACCGAATGAAGAGGTTCAAATCCACGGCATGATTCTGCAGCAGCAGGGGAGCTCCTGGGTGAAAAGATTGGATTTTGAGGGTGAGGGGACTATTCTTGAAACCTTTGAACTGATCGATATTACAAACGACGGAAATATTGATATCGTTGCCGGATTTTCAAGGGGCGAAGAGAATGTGCAAAATGGCCTTGTCGTTTACAGCTACGCGGATGATGCTTTAGAGAAAGTGCTGCAGCTGCCTTACACTCATTTTGACGTGACGGATTTGAATGGAGACAAGGTGAAGGAACTTACCGTGGTATCATTACAGCAATATGAGCTGTCCTTCATTACAACCTACCAGTTTGATAAAGATACCCACGATTTTAAAGAACTGGCCAAACTGGATCTTGGGAAAAATGTTGAGAAATATTACAATATCGTCTCAGGAAAAGTGGCAAAGGACAAAGAAGGGATCATATTAGATACGTCCATTATATCCAATTCTTCTACGTCCAAGCTGATCGTGATGGAAGACGGAGCATTGGTTGATGTATTAAAAGAAGATGCTGCTTTCAAAGAGCTGCCGATTGAAAGTGAAGATATAGACGGAGACGGCATCCTTGAGATTGGACTGCTTGAAGAGCCGATTGGCTGGAACGGTGGTATCATTGAGGATATCCCGTATTTTTATGCCTATTATCAATGGGATGGTAAGACCCATTTGGCGAATATCAAGGATGGATTGAAGTTCGTTATCCAAAGGTATCAGGATTCGGAGAACCAGTTCTTTCTTACCTTCCGATCTGAGTGGCACAATAAGCTAACGGTCCATCCGGATTCAGATAAAGACCGGTATTTGAATTTTATTCTGACGGATACGGGGGAAACAGTAGCTGAAGTAAAATTCTTCTCGCTGCGTGAATGGGAAAACGCCAAGAATGATTGGAAGGTTCTGGTCCGTAAAAAGGACCAGGTGATCGGGTATAAAGGGGAGCTTAAGCCTAGTAATGATAAGAAGAGCAATAGTGATGTAGCTCCCATTGAAAGAAAGGGGAAATAGACATTGAGTAAAGTACTGATATTAGAAGATGAAGAATCCATCCGCGGTTTTATCGTAATTAATTTGAAGCGTAACGGGTTTGAAGTGCTGGAAGCGGAAGATGGGCATGAAGCACTGAACCTGCTGCAGTCTGTTCCCGATATTGATATTGCGCTGTTGGATGTTATGGTTCCGGGTATAGATGGCTTTGAAGTGTGCCGCCGCGTAAGAGAGTTCAACGAGCGAATAGGGATTATCTTCTTGACTGCTAAAGTCCAGGAGCAGGATAAGGTATACGCACTATCTGTTGGCGCGGATGACCATGTAAGCAAACCATTTAGTCCAACTGAACTGATTGCGAGAATTCAGTCCTTGTTACGCCGGGTAAACGTGCAGCGGGCAGGTGTAGCGAAGGTATCCTTCCAGTCGGGTCCATTCACGCTTGATTTGATATCGAAGCTGTTTAAGAAAAACGGTAAATCAATCGAACTGACTCCAACAGAGTTTTCATTGGTACAATTTTTCCTGGAAAAAGAAAATACGCCTCTCAGTCGTGATGTTCTGCTGGATCACGTGTGGGGCAAGGAATATATGGGTGATCCCAAAATTGTTGATGTGAATATCCGCCGTCTTCGCCAGAAAATCGAGAACAATCCTTCCGAGCCGGAATTTCTCCAAACGGTATGGGGTCACGGCTATAAATGGAAGGGTCAGGGCCAATGATCAAAAAAGGAATTCGCCGGCAAATTGTGCTTCATTACTTTCTCGTAGTGTTTATGGCACTTTTACTGGTGGAGGTTATATTTTTACTTGCGATTCGAACCTATTATTACGATAGTGTACACAGCCATATCGCCCGTCATATTGATTTTGCCGATGAATATTATCAAAAGTTCCGGTTGAATGAGGATGATACAGCCAAATTAAATGAGATTATTTCTTATTTTGAACTGGATCTTACAGAGCTTCAGCTGCTGAATACCTCCGGCAAGGTGCTGATGACCACAAGTGATTTTGGTTCAGATTTGACCATCAAGACCAGCGATGTAACTCAAGCTTTAGCAGGAGATATAAGCCGCTGGGTGGGCAAGCAGCAGGGGACTGGACAAATGGTTATGGCTGTTTCCTACGCCCTTCAGAACGGGGGAGAGAATGAATATATCCTTAGATATGTAACATCTCTCGATAAAATTAATAATAAGCTTCTTCATCTAACGATGTGGGCTTTGCTGATCGGAGTTTCAGTCCTGGCTACGGTGCTCGCTTTCAGCATCGGACTGGCCAACTCTATCGTTAAGCCATTGAATAATATACGTGCAGTATCTGCCCAGATGGCCAAAGGAAGGTTTAATGTCCGTATTAAGGGAGATTACAAATATGAGCTGGGCGAACTTGCTTCCACATTAAATTATATGGCTCAAGAGATTGTGCGCAGCAATCAGGTTAAGGATGATTTTATTTCCTCCATTTCTCATGAGCTTAGAACTCCGTTAACCAGTATTAAAGGTTGGAGTGAAACATTGAATTCCGGAGGATATGATCCGGATGAGACCAGGATCGGTATGCAGATTATCACGAAGGAGACTGACCGTCTCATTGGTTTGGTCGAAGAAATACTGGATTTCTCGAAGCTGCAGCAGAATGAAATGAAAATGGTTATGGGTATTGTCGGCCTGCGGGAGCTGCTTCAGGAGATTATGCTGAATCTCTGGGCAAAGGCGGAGAAGAAAGGTATCGAGATCAAGTTGGAATCTGAAATCAAGCCTGTTATCTACGCAGACGCCAATCGACTAAAGCAGGTATTTCTTAACCTGGTAGATAATGCGATCAAATTCTCGCATGAGAATGGAAAGATCCTGCTATCTATGGAGCAGGATGAAAAGTTCGTTACGGTGTCGGTTCGCGATTTCGGGATCGGAATCAGTGAGGAGCATATTCAACGGGTGAAGGACCGTTTCTTCCAAGTGAATCATGTGAATGGAGGAACGGGGCTCGGTCTTGCGATCACTCAGCAGCTCGTGGAGCTCCATCACGGCGCATTAGAGATGACCAGTGAATTAGGTCAGGGTACAACGGTTAAAGTTAAGCTACCGCTGCCTGAAGGCAAGATACCCGTGGCAGGCGGTTCTGATAGTGAAGGAGGAGTATCTTCTATCTCCCCCGAACATGGAATACAAGGATGAATTTGTTAGGTTAACTGTTTGTTGAGAGGTTGGGAAAGTTCATGGGCTGTGAAATCGTGGAACAGTTTGAAACAGGGCAGGGGTTCTTTAGCCTCTGCTTAGCTGGGCAAGAAGATAAGAATGATATGCTGTATATTTTGCGTGAAACAGCTGAGCTCATGGTTAGGGATGGTTTAAACCAGTGGACGCCTTCACTGTTTTCACTCGAATTGATGGAGGAATACGTAACGGAAAGAGAAGTATTTCTTCTGAAGTTTGACCATAAACCGGCTGGTTTATTTACTCTTCAAGACAGTGATCCTGCTTATTGGGGAGAAAGGAATGATCAACGGTTTCTGTATTTGCACCGGCTAGCTGTTCTTCCAGGCTTCCGCGGCTTACAGCTGGGGCAGAAGATGATACGTTTCGCAGAAGAACGTGCGGGGAATAAAGAAAAGATCGGGCTTCGATTAGACTGTGTTTCCCACCTGGAGGGATTAAATCAGTTTTATAAAAGGCAAGGATTTGAATTTATCGCTAAGCAGAGCATGGGTAAGCGCTTTGTTCATTTATACGAGAAACGATTCAGCGGCTTATCATGACAAGGTAATAATAAATAAAGAGCGGTCCGTTAAGAACGGATCGCTCTTTTAGTACAGAATTTTGGTTTATGATGAAGATACATTGGCACGTAGACGGCCTTTTTCATAAACATCCTGCAGCAGTCGGGAAGGGTGGGTACGCAGGCTTGGTTTTGGCATAACCGTTTCATTAGGTCCGACCACAACAATCTGGTCAGGTGAGCCTTTGACTACCGCACCGTCTTTAATAACAGCACCTTCACCAATGATTGCATGCTCAATATGAACGCTTCTGCCTATTTTAACATTTGGCATAACAACGCTGTCTTTAATAACGGAGTGCTTTCCGACCTCAGCTCCGCAAAAGACAACGGATTTCTTCGCTTTACCATCGAAAGAACATGTATCATGAATGAGGCAATCCATGTGATCGGTATGGTGGGTGCGACTTGTTGTTAGTTTTGTACGCCATGGACGTGAAAACATTGGCCATTCTTCTTTTTCAAGAACAAGTTCCGTTTGATTCAAGACATCCATATGTGCTTCCCATAGACTTTCTACTGTACCTACATCCCGCCAGTATCCCTGGAACCGGTATGCATACAAAGGATCATTTCCTTCCAGCATCTTAGGAATAATATCATGACCGAAATCATGACTGGAATTTTCATCAGCAGCATCCATTACCAAGTGCTGCTTCAGATAATTCCAACGGAATAAGTAAATGCCCATCGATGCCAAATTGCTTTCAGGCTTCTTGGGCTTTTCGGCAAATTCAGTGATTTTAAGGTCGTCATTCACGCTCATGACACCAAAACGACTCGCTTCTTCCCATGGAACTTCCATAACAGATATTGTTGCTGAAGCCCCTTGTTCGATATGAGCATCAAGCATCTTTCTGTAATTCATATGATAAATATGGTCACCCGACAAAACCAGTACATGCTCTGGGTCTTGCTCATCAATGTAATCCATATTTTTGTAAATGGCGTCTGCGGTGCCAAGATACTGTTTCATTTCTGTATTGTAAGAGGGGAGTAAGGCGATACCATTATTGTTAGAGTTAGTTAGTCCCCATGGTTCTCCTTCGCCTATATGATCATGTAGTGACTCAGCTTCATATTGCGTAAGGACTCCAACCGTATCGATTCCTGAATTTACACAATTGCTGAGAGGAAAATCTATAATACGATAGTGACCGCCGAATGGGACAGCCGGTTTAGCTATCTTTGACGTTAGAGGAGCCAATCGTTTTCCTTCTCCTCCTGCCAAAAGCATAGCAATGCATTCTTTTTTCTTCATCAGGTTTCCCTCCCGAGTATTTTTCATCTGTAACTAATACATAAACCTCATATACAGAATCTGAAACGATTATATTGAAATATAAATTTGGAAATTATAATTATGATTTTCATGATCATTTTTATTTTCAAAATGGCTACAATGGGGTAATGATTAGAATAATGTATATTTAAAGCAGGTGATAAGATATGTTAAAAAGAGAGATTCTGGAAGGTAATATTACTACTGAAGATGTGTATCTGTTTCATGAAGGTAAGTCCTACCACAGCTATCGCTGGATGGGAGCCCATCCTTCGATTGAGAATGGCAAGAAAGGCGTGCGTTTCACCGTCTGGGCACCTCATGCGCAGCATGTAGGCCTGGCAGGTGACTGGAACGGTTGGGATGGGTCGAATGATGATGATTCATTACATAAGATACCCGATTCGGGCATTTGGAGTCGTTTTTTTCCGGATATGAAAGTAGGAACTTTATACAAATATCACATCACGGGACCTTATCACGAAAAATTCCTTAAAGCAGATCCTTATGCTTTTCAAGCCGAGGTTAGACCTGCAACCGCATCAGTAATAGCCGATCTGTCTGGCTACCGCTGGAATGACGGTGCATGGAATCGTAAAGTGAAGACACCTTATAAGAAGCCGGTAAATATTTATGAAATGCATTTTGGTACTTGGCGCCAAAAGGAAGACGGGACATTTTACACATACAGGGAAATGGCTGATTTACTGATTCCGTACTTATTGGAAATGAGCTATACGCATGTGGAATTTATGCCGCTCGCCGAACACCCGTATGATTTATCCTGGGGTTATCAAGGAACTGGTTTTTTTGCGTTAACCAGCCGTTACGGTTCTCCTCATGATTTCATGTATTTAGTAGACCAGCTTCACCAGTCTGGCATAGGTGTGATCCTGGACTGGGTGCCGGCTCATTTTGCGAAGGATGCCCATGGTCTCAGACAATTTGACGGTGCACCGCTGTATGAGTATGAGGATGTCCAAAAAGCTGAAAAGCCGGGCTGGGGAACACTTTCTTTTGATTATTCCAAACCTGAGGTTCGTTCATTCCTCATCTCTAACGCTATTTTCTGGATGGAAACCTTCCACATTGATGGTCTGCGTGTGGATGCAGTTACGAGCATGATTCGTCTTGATTTTGAAAAGCATGAATCCCAATTCACCCGTAATGAGCATGGCGGACTTGAAAACCTTGAGGCGATATCTTTTCTGCAGGAGCTTAATACAGCGATTTTTGGATACTATCCAAATGCGTTAATGATGGCGGAAGAGTCAAGTGCTTGGCCTGGAGTAACCTTTCCTGTACATGAGGGAGGACTTGGCTTTAACTACAAATGGAATATGGGCTGGATGAATGACACGCTTTCTTACATAGAAGAAGATTTTGAGGGTCGTCCTTCCAAACATAACTTACTTACGTTTCCGATCTGTTATGCTTATTCGGAAAATTTCACACTGCCTCTATCACATGATGAGGTCGTTCACGGGAAAAAGTCATTGCTGAGTAAAATGCCGGGAAGTTATGAACAAAAGTTCGCTGGCTTAAGAATATTACTCGGTTATCAAATGACTCAACCCGGAAAGAAACTCTTGTTCATGGGAGGGGAATTTGGGCAATTCATCGAGTGGAAGGACCAAGAGCAATTAGATTGGCTGCTGCTGGATTATGAATCACATCGTAAAGCACTTGCTTATACAGCGGCGTTAAATCGATTGTATGTAGAACAAAAGGCTCTATGGGAAGAAGACCATAGCATGGATGGATTCCAGTGGTTAAGTGCCCATGATACGACTCAAAGTGTTGTTTCTTATATGCGTAAAGGCAAGAAACCGGGAGATACCTTGATTATCGTTATTAACTTCCAGCCGCACCATCATGTAAATTACCGCATTGGAATGCCTAAGCCTGGACAGTACGAGGAAATATTTAATTCGGACCGGCAGGAATTTGGCGGGGAAGGCAGAACGAATGATGGAATTCTGAGAACAGAAAAGAAAACGTGGCATGACCAGCAGCAGAGCCTCGAAGTTATCTTGCCGCCATTAAGCATGATTGTTTTAAAGAAAAAGCCGCCTCGGTCACGTAAATCGACTCAGGTGACACCAATTCATTCGGATTCGATTAAAGCTTCCGGTACGAGTCGTAAGAGTAAAGAACCGAAAGCGGCGGCTAAGCCTAAAAAGAGAACAGGGGAGAGAAAAAAGAAATGAAGTTATTATACGCTGCAGCAGAATGCGTTCCTTTTTTGAAGACCGGCGGGTTGGCCGATGTCATCGGTGCACTGCCCAAAGCGTTGCAGCAATCAGGAGCAGACATTCGAGTTGTAATGCCGAAATATAAAAATATACCTGAAGAATTCAAAAGCCGGATGGAGCATATTGGTGAGACCAGAGTACAGGTAGGTTGGAGACAGCAATTTTGCGGAGTAGAGAAGCTTGTTGAGAATGGGGTGACCCATTATTTTATCGACAACGAATATTACTTCGGCAGAGATGGTGCCTATGGGTATATGGATGATGGTGAAAGGTTTTCATTCCTCAATCGAGCTGTTCTGGACATCTTACCTTTAATCGATTTCCAGCCGGATGTCATTCACTGTCATGATTGGCATACAGGTATGGTTCCGCTGCTGCTTGAAGGGAATTATCGTCAGGATCCATTCTACCGAAATATCAGAACGGTGTTTACGATCCATAATCTGTTGTATCAAGGGGTATTCCCTTATGAGGTACTTGTTGATTTGCTGGGCATTCACAGCCGATATTTCACACCGGAAGGTGTAGAATATTTCGGGAACGTGAATTTCCTTAAAGCAGGGATTGTGTTTGCCGATCATGTGACAACCGTCAGTCCGACTTACGCACGTGAAATCCAAACCTCTTATTACGGATACGGTCTGGACGGCTTGTTAGCTTCCTTAGGTGATCGTTTGAGCGGGATTGTAAACGGAATTGATACGAGGAGTTATAACCCGGCGACTGATTCATCATTAGCTGTAAAATACCGGACTAGTTTGAGCAAAAAATCACAGAATAAAATGGAGCTTCAGAAAGAGCTGAATTTACCTGTAGATGCAAAAATACCGATGATGTCGATGGTGACGCGTCTCGTTGATTCCAAAGGTCTGGATCTGGTCATTCGTGTGCTGGACGAATTGCTTTACTATCAAGATATACAGTTTGTCCTGCTGGGCACAGGGGATCCGGCGTATGAGCACTGGTTCCGCGAGGCAGCGAATCGGTACCCGAATAAAATGTCAGCTCAGATTTGGTTTAGTGAGCCGCTGTCACGCCGTATATATGCTGCAAGCGATATGTTCCTTATGCCTTCGAAGTTTGAACCGTGCGGGATTAGTCAGTTGATTGCGCTTCGTTACGGAAGCATACCGATTGTAAGAGAAACCGGCGGTTTAAATGATACAGTACAGGCGTATAATGAGTTTACCGGAGAGGGTAACGGATTTACCTTTACCAACTATAATGCGCACGATATGATGAACACGATTAAACGAGCCATTTCATTCTATAGTGAACCAGAACACTGGTGCCGCGTGACAAAAAATGCGTTTTCCGGTGATTACAGCTGGAACGTATCAGCAGGCGAGTATATGAATATTTACCATAAGATTTTATTGTAAAATATAGAAAAAACAGCTGTCCAAAAGTAGTGAAATCTACTACTGGACAGCTGTTTTCTTTGAATAATATTATTATTGCTGCTTACGTTTCTGACTCTAAGCTGCGGCAAATAATACGGTATCCATATGGATCGAGCTTTATATGCATCACGCCGTCTTGAGGCGTAACCTTTTCGTTCGATAAAGCATCATGCCAATCCGTTGTAACGATGGGGTGAGAGAGGGTCTGAGGGCTATCTGTATTGTTCATCCAGATGATGAAATGCACCTTATCGTCAACCCGTTCATACACAATGCATGGATCATTTGCTTCAGCTTTTAAGAATCGGAATCGGCCTACTTGTAGAGCTTTGTGTTTTTTTCTTAAACCAATCATGAGCTTATAGAAGTCGAATAATTCCTTGTCTTGTTTCACCGGGTTCCATTCCATACACTGACGGCAATCGGGGTCTCCTCCGCCCATAAGTCCAACTTCATCACCATAAAAAATACAAGGAGTCCCTATAAATGTGAATAAAAACACAACCGGTAATTTCATTCTTCTTCGATCCCCGCCTACTCGGGACAGGAGGCGAGGAGTATCATGACTGCACAGCATATTAAAAATGACCTCGTTGATTTGCTGAGGATATCTCATTAGCAGTGAATCGATATTATTGGCAAAGGTAAGGCCATCCATGCCGCCATTGAAGAAATCCAGAACTTTATCTGCAAACGGGTAGTTCATGACTGAATCAAACTGGTCACCCATTAGCCAGGTTAGCGAGTCAGACCACACCTCACCGACGATATAAGCATCGGGGTTGGCGTCTTTAACAATCTTTCTGAAATCCCGCCAAAAGGTCTGATCGATCTCGTTAGCCACATCCAAGCGCCAGCCATCCAGTTTGATTTCTTTGATCCAGTATTCTGCTACATCCAGTAAGTATTGTTTTACTTCCCGATTGGATGTGTTTAACTTCGGCATGTTGGCAAAAAATCCGAAGGTGGCGTAGGGTGGCACTCCGTCCTCAGTATTCCATGGATTTTCATTTATATGAAACCAATCCGCATATTTCGATTGGTGTCCATGCTTTTTCACATCCTGAAACGGCAGGAATTGCTCGCTGCAGTGATTGAATACGGCATCAAGCATGACGCGGATTCCTTTTTCATGACATGCTTCAACCACTTTTTTTAGGAGCTCATTATCTCCAAAATGAGGGTCAACCTGTTTGTAATCGACGATATCGTATTTATGATTGGAAGGAGATACGAAGAGCGGGGTAAAATAAATAGCGTTGATTCCTAAATCAAGCAGATAATCCAGGTGGTCTAGAACGCCTTGAAGGTCTCCGCCGAAGAAATTATCATAGGCAGGTGTTCCACCCCACGGCTCTGTATGCTCCGGATCGTTAGACGGATCACCATTCGCAAACCGTTCAGGCATGATCTGATAAAATACAGCTTCTTTTGCCCAGTCCGGCACGGTGGGAACATCGATTTTATTGAGATAAGGGAATTCAAAATATCCGCCAGGCGGATAAGGATAGTCCCTGCTAATACCGCTGTCGGTCATATAGACAGTCTCATCACCGGAGTGGAGGCGGAATCCGTATGACAGTCGTTTATATTTAGGCTTAACGCTGCACTCCCAATAATCGAACAATTCATCGGAAGCTGCCTTTTCCATGGTGATTTCAAAGTATGTCTTGTCCCAGTCATATTTATCGCCTGTCATGGCTATGACTGTGTCCACATCGTCTCGCTTTGTACGAATTCTAAGATGTATATTGCGGGCATCATATGCATAAGCCCATTTGTCACGTGGAACGTGGTAGAGTGCTTCTAACAGCATGGCTGCACCTCCTGTGTAAAGTATTGGTAGGTATTTAATAAACAACCAACCAGGGTACGAATCAATTAGCAACACGTTAAATGTATAGGAAATTGTATATAATAACATAAAAATACATTTTTTCTTCCTTATAATGTCATTGCTAGTCATCGCGAAATGCAAATATAAATATATAAATCATTATTTTTATCACATAAAATGGAAAGTGTGTTATAAGAGAAGTATAAAATATCAAATGGTTATCACCATCAAAGTCTTATGGTTAAGTGATCATTATTTGACCATTGTATTAATAATTGAAGTGGGTAGGTAAAGGCAGGGATCAGGTAAATTAATGAAAAACCGTTGCATATTCATGCAAAAGGATTTATAATGACTCAATCGAAACTATATTTTGAGGAATGAAGATAAGGGGAGAAACAAGGGTTATGAAGAGAAAAATATCGACTTGGATGCTTCTCTGTATGGTTATACTGTTGTCTTTTGGCAGTATTGCAGGTGCAGAAGGAGAGAAGAAGACGGTCATCCTCGGCACCAGTGCCGATTATGCGCCGTATGAATTCCATAAGACCATTGACGGTGTGGATACGATTGTTGGATTTGATATTGAGATTGCCAAAGAGATTGCTAAAGATATGGGAGCAGAACTTATTATAAAGGATACTTCCTTTGATGCGCTCCTTCCTGAATTAACAAGCGGACGGATTGACTTTGTTATTTCAGGAATGAATCCAACGGAAGAACGGAGAAAAAGCATCGATTTCTCTATTCCATATTACAGGGCAGAACAAGCTATTGTGGTTCGAAAAGAAGACAAAGACAAGTATAACACAGTGGAGCAGCTGAAAGGTGCTAAGTTCGGTGTCCAGAAGTCTTCAATCCAAGAGAGAATCGCACAGGGTATACCGGATGCAGAAGTTGTTTCCCTGGACAAAATCCCCGACTTACTGATGCAGCTTGACACGGGACGGGTCGATGTGGTCATTGCCGAATATCCGATCGCAAAAGCTAATATTGATGAAGAGTCGATGGTTATCACGGATGCCAAGCCTAAGAGCGAGAACGATGAATATGCTGTTGGTGTCAAAAAAGGAAACGAAGAACTTCTCAACAGCATTAATGCTACCCTTGAACGTCTCAAGGAGAATGATAAAATACAGCAATTTGTCGATGAAGCAGGAGATCTTGCTGCAGATCGGGTGAAGGACAATCTGAATACGTTTGAATATTTCTGGAAGTACAAGGATTATTACGCTAAAGGCGTACAATATACTTTGCTGATCTCTGCACTTGGCGTTTTGTTCGGTTTTATACTGGGTCTGTTCATTGCTTTAATGCGTATGTCAGGAAATGCGATTTTGAAATTCATTGCTACAGCGTATATCGAAATTATGCGCGGCACACCAATGCTCGTGCAATTGTTCATCATTCATTACAGCTTGGCAGCGTTTGATATCAAATTTACTCCGATTCAATCCGGTATCCTGACGCTCTCTTTAAACAGTGCTGCTTACCTGGCTGAAATATTCCGTGCAGGGATTCAGGGTGTTGACCGCGGCCAGCTTGAAGCCGCGCGTTCACTGGGAATGACCAAGAGACAGGCGATGCGCCATATCATTTTACCGCAGGCTCTTAAAGGTGTTCTGCCTGCCATCGGTAATGAATTTATCGTCATTATTAAAGAGTCTTCAATCGTTTCGTTTATCGGGGTTATGGACATTATGTACCAGGCTCAAATTTTACGAGGAAGCACATATGCTGCATTAAATCCGCTTCTCGTAGCTGCTGTAATTTACTTTATTCTGACATTCGTTCTTTCGAAATTGCTGGGTGTCTTTGAAAGGAAGTTGAGTGCAAGTGATAACCGTTAAGGATCTTCATAAATCGTTCGGCAAGAATGAAATTTTAAAAGGAATCGACGTGGAAATTGCGAAAGGCGAAGTGGTTGTCGTCATCGGACCAAGCGGTTCAGGTAAAAGTACATTCCTTCGTTGTCTGAATCTGCTTGAACAACCGACAAGCGGTGAGATTTTATTTGAGGGTGAGACGATTACAGCCAAGAATCATAACATCAATGCTACCCGTGAAAAAATGGGCATGGTGTTTCAGCAGTTCAATCTATTCCCTCACAAAACGGTGATGGATAACATCACATTGGCACCGATTCAGGTTCAAGGTAAATCCGTGAAAGAAGCAGTACAAATCGCCGAGAAGCTGTTAAAATCCGTCGGGCTGCTGGATAAAAAGGATGCCTATCCATCCCAGCTCTCCGGAGGACAGAAGCAGCGGATTGCTATTGCCAGGGCACTTGCGATGCAGCCGCATGTTATGCTGTTTGATGAGCCGACATCTGCACTCGATCCGGAAATGGTTGGAGAAGTGCTGGAGGTCATGAAGGGGCTGGCTCTTGACGGTATGACCATGGTTATTGTCACACATGAAATGGGCTTTGCCCGCGAGGTGGGCGACCGTATATTGTTCGTGGACGGAGGGAAAGTAGTTGAGGATGGAACGCCTGAACAAATCTTTACTAACCCTCAGCATCCGCGGACACAAGAGTTTTTAAGTAAAGTTTTGTAATCTTTTTAGAGATAAAATAAGTGCGCGTAACAGCGGCTCTGGTGCCTAATAAGGCCTGCCAGGGCCGCTTTTTTATGTTAATCCCATCATTTTCATAAAGAAAAGGTTACAAGATTGTGATATATTCGTAACCGTTAGTGAGGGGGATTTAAAAAAATGAAACAATACTTGAAATCAAAAATGAATGGCAAGCTTAAATCTATGAAGCTCTTGACTGCTGCTGCATTAGCATTCGGATTGACATTCGGTGGAGCAGCTGCAGCTCCAGTAGAAGCGGCAAGCTCGACACATGTCGCGAAAAAGGGAGACACGTTTTATAGTCTTTCTAAGAAGTACAAAGTGAATTTGAACAAGCTCATGAAAGCCAATTCTAAAATTAAACCAACAAATATATATCCGGGTCTGAAAATTAAAATTCCGGGTGCAACGACAGTGAAATCAGCATCTAAAGGAATGGTTCCAAGTCTAAATGTCTATTCCAATAAGAAAGTAGTGGAAGCTTGGGGTAAAACCTTTAATTATAAAAAGACTTTATCCATGAAAGCATCGGCATATTCTGCTTCAGCGAGTGAGAATGGGAAATGGGGCGCAGTGGACTATTACGGTAATCCGCTGAAGCTGGGTACCATCGCTGTAGACCCGAAAGTCATTCCACTGGGAACCAAAGTATTGGTTACGGGTCATTCGCACCCTGGACTGCCTAAGAAAGCTTTCGTAGCTGTTGCAAGAGATATCGGAGGAGCCATTAAAGGGAATAAAATAGACATCTTTATTCCAGGCTCGCAAAAATCGGTAAGAACATTTGGTATCCAAAATGTGAAGCTGTTTGTTCTTAAATAATATCAAAGAAGACGGCGGTGTTTAGCTCTCAAGCTGACACCGCCGTCTTTATATTCCTTCAGGTACACCCAGCATATCCGGGAGCGTTACGAATGTGTATCCTTTAGCTCTAAGCTCAGAGATAATTTCAGGCAGCGCATTAATGCTACCTTGCAGATCAGTGCCCACTCCGCCGCCGCCATGCTGAAGAATAATGGCACCCGGGCCGACAGTTGATAATATATTTCTCTTCACTTGTTCTTTGGAAAGTCCTTTCCAGTCCAGTGAATCTACATTCCAGTTTACGATTTTATAATTATTTTTCCTTGCCCAGCGCAGCTGTTCTTCATTGATTTCTCCGTAAGGAGGACGAAGGAGTCGGGGCCTTAGCCCGGTAATGGATTTAATTATTCGATTGGTTCGCTCTATCTGATCTATAAATTCATTCAGAGTCAGCTTGTTGAACAACGCATGATTGTATGAGTGGTTGCCGACGGCGTGCCCTTCACGTTTGATACGCTCCAAAATGTGGGGGTGCTTTTTGGCTCTGTTTCCTACGGCGAAAAAGGTCGCTTTTACCCCTTTTTGTTTGAGTATGTTGAGTATCTGTGGGGTAAAACGCGGGTCAGGAACATCGTCAAAAGTTAACGCAACCTGCTTAAGGCGAGGTCCTCTGACCCGAAAAGTTTCCGGATATTTTTTGATCAGCTGACTAAGAGTAAGCGCTGCGGGAGGATTGCTTTTCTCATCCTCAGTCTGTTGAAGCTGAGAGCTCTTGGACGAATGATTTTGATTTTGAGAGAAGGAGCTTGTGTGTGGAACGACGGGACTTACCACAGGTAAGAGTTCTGTTTGTGGGAGCACCAGCGCGATAAGTATCAAAGCCCATGAACGGGCATGGTTTAACATCATTCTTCAACTCCTTATCTTTTAATTTGGTATACCCATCTATATCCTGATTTATCCATGGAGGTTTATTTGAGGAGATTTTTTCGTTTTATGCAGGATAAGTGTATAATAGGCCATGGGAAAATCATTTGAGTAGGGAAGGAATGTGATCATTTGGCTGATTTATTTACACCTTATAATTTTAAGAACATGACACTCAAGAACAGAATCGTGATGCCTCCAATGTGTCAATATTCCGTTCAGGCAGAGGATGGTATCCCGAATGATTGGCATTATGTCCATTATGTAAGCAGATCCGTAGGAGGTACGGGTCTTATTATTATTGAAATGACAGGAATTCATCCAGACGGACGAATTACCAATCAGGATACAGGGCTATGGCAGGATGAGCAAATTCCGGCTTTTCGGAAGATTGTTGACGGAGTACATTCATATGGAAGCAAAATTGGTATCCAGCTTGGTCATGCAGGACGGAAAGCTCAGGATGCCGATCCATCCGTAGCTCCTTCGGCACTTGCATTCAGTTCGCATTATAAAATACCGCGCACACTCTCTGGCAGTGAAATAGAAGAATTAATACTAGCCTTTAAAGAAAGCGCTCGCAGAGCGGTTGAAGCCGGTTTTGATACCATTGAAATTCATGGTGCGCACGGGTATCTGATTCATCAATTTCATTCGCCTCTGACCAACCAGCGAGAAGATGAATATGGCCAGGATTTGGCGCTGTTTGGTGAAAGAGTAGTAAAGGCCGTTAAGGAAGTGCTTCCGGAAGGCATGCCACTTATCATGCGTGTGTCAGCCCAGGAATATGTAGACGGCGGATATGACGTCGAATACTGTGCTAAGATTAGGGAGCGGTACAGAGACGCCGGAGTTGATATTTTTCATATAACGTCCGGCGGTGAGGGTCCGATTGGATCTGATGGTGGCCCTAAGGCACAGCCGGGTTATCAGGTTCATCTGGCCGAATCTTTTAAACAAATGCTTAAGGTACCGGTCATCGCTGTGGGCTTGCTTGATGATTATGAAGTGGCACAAGAGGTTATCCTGTCCGGAAAAGCTGATCTTGTTGCTGTCGGAAGAGGGATGCTCCGTGATCCGTATTGGGCTGCTCATGCTTCAAAAGCACTGGATGCCGAACAGAAAGTAATCAAGCAATATGAACGTGGCTACAAGTAAATAACTAATATTGAAATGAGAAGGTCCGGCGAGCTATACCGGGCCTTTTTACTATTTTGTGGGTATGTGAATAGAATCACAGACGCTGTATCAATTTACGGGCAAAGTTAATAGGATTAGACAAAAGCAGGAGGTCTGACTAGACGATGGCAACCGTGATATCGAACAAAAAAATAACAGAAGGAATCGGCCTGCTGGAAGTGGAAAGCACTCTTGGGGGAAGACCGGGACAGTTCTATATGCTTAGAGCATGGAACCATTATCCGTTACTATCACGTCCGATCAGCATTTATGATGCCGATGATAACAGTGTTCGCTTTTTATACCAGGTTGTCGGTGAAGGAACAAAACGTTTCCTTGAACTAAAACCGGGTGATGACATCCATATCGAAGGCCCCTTTGGAAACGGGTTTCCTGATGTATCGGGTAGTGTAGCATTAGTAGGTGGAGGAATTGGGATAGCGCCTTTTTACTACTTCGCAAAAACCTTATCCCATGCAGATTTGTATCTCGGTTTTAGCAAAGAGCCTTATCTGGTTGAAGATTACCGTCAGGTAAGCAGAGAGCTGTATGTTCAGGTGGGTGGAAGCATACTGGAGCAAGTTGATTTTGAAAAATACGATACGGTAATTGCCTGTGGTCCTCACGGCATGCTGAAGGCTGTACAGCAAATGCAGGAGAAGATTGGACGCGCTAACCATGTGTATGTCTCTTTAGAGAACAAGATGGCTTGCGGAATCGGCGCTTGTCTCGTTTGCAGTGTAAAGTGTAAGAATAGCCGGAAAAAAGCATGCACCGACGGCCCTGTATTTCCTGTGGAGGAGGTTTTATTCCATGATTGATATGAGCTGCAAAATTGCAGGTGTTCATTTTAAAAATCCGGTTGTTATGGCATCGGGTACTTTTGGTTTCGGACGTGAATATGGGAAGCTTTATAATATTGAGAATTTAGGCGGAATATGCGGTAAAGGGTTGACGCTGCTCCCGAAAGAGGGAAATGCAGGTAACCGGATGTGGGAGACTCCCTCAGGAATGCTGAATAGCATTGGTTTGGAAAATCCGGGAATTCAATCGTTTCTGGAAGATGAATGTCCGTTCTGGGAGACACTTGACACGGTTCGGATTGCTAACCTCGGCGGAGGCTGCATTGAAGATTATGTTGCAGGTGCAATGCAGATTCAGGCAGACGAAGACAAGCGGCGTTCGCAAGGACGCTCTGCCATTGATATGATTGAATTGAATATTTCCTGTCCTAATGTAAAAGAAGGCGGTATGGCATTCGGTATTCAAACGGAAGAAGCCCGAAGAGTGGTACGTGCTGTCCGGGACGTTGTATCTATGCCGCTTATCATCAAATTGTCTCCAGGTGCAGAGAGACTCGCCGAAATGGCACATATGTGTGAGTCAGAGGGAGCGGACGCTGTTTCATTAATCAATACTATTTCAGCCATGAAAATTGATATACGAAAGAGAAGAAGCGCATTCCGCCACGGCTATGCCGGCTTGTCAGGGCCTGCAATTAAACCGATTGCTCTCCGTATGGTGCATCAAGTAGCCCAGGCCGTAGAAATACCTATCATCGGAATCGGCGGCATTTCTTCTGGGGAAGATATTATGGAGTTTATAATGGCGGG
>NZ_CDSE01000023.1 GCF_001373415.1 Paenibacillus dakarensis
AATTACCCGCCGGTGCATGGTATAGTTGACTCTGAAATCTACTTCAGGATGGAGAATGACCATGGATAACAAACGTCGTCCCGCCAAGGGACCGAAGTCATATAAACAACCTTCTTCACGCTCAGCCGCAGCTTCAGAACAAGGCGCCGACTATCAATCGAACAAGCCTCGCTCAGCCGCAGATAACAGACGAAAATCTGGGGGACGTTCCTATAAGAGCGGCGCAGCGAAGTCCCATTCTAAACCGGCGCCAGCCAAGGCGTATACCGTAAGCGAGCCTTCAGAATTACTCGCATTTCTGTTAAGCAGCATTTCCAACCTGAGCCGTAACTCGGTTAAGTCTCTTCTCGCACGGGGTCAGGTGCTCGTGGATGGACAACCGGTTACAGCCTACAACCATGCACTGGTTCCCGGTCAGATCATTACACTTAGTAAAGATAAAGTATCGGACAAGCCGGCACTTGTAGGGCTATCCATTCTCCATGAGGATGATGATGTTATTGTCATTCAGAAGGATGCGGGTCTTCTGTCAATCGCTTCTCCAAAAGAAAACGAGATGACTGCCTATCGCCAATTAATGGCGCATGTACGTAGCCAGGATCCAAATGGACGTATTTTCGTTGTCCACCGTCTTGACCGCGACACCTCCGGTGTCATGATGTTTGCCAAAAGCGAGCAGGTTCAGCAGGCGCTTCAGAACACATGGCAGGACACCGTGAAGGAACGCACCTATGTTGCTCTTGTTGAAGGAGCCGTGAAAAAGCCCGAGGGTACTATTTCTTCATGGCTTAAAGAGAGCAGTACGCTGAAAATGTACTCCAGTCCATATCCGAATGACGGTCAGCATGCCATCACCCATTACAAGACAATTGAATCGAACCGGAATTATTCATTGCTTGAGGTCAACCTGGAGACAGGCCGCAAAAATCAAATACGTGTCCATATGGAGGACATCGGCCATCCGATTGTAGGCGACAAGAAATACGGCTCAAAATCCAAGATCCTCGGCAGATTAGGTCTCCATGCCAAAGTACTCGCCTTTACACATCCAGCAGATGGCCAGCTCATGCGATTTGAAAGCCCGGTTCCAAAATCTTTCATGTATCCGTTTCGTCAAAATCCATCATGAACGACTATCGTGAAGAGGCCGTAGAAAAGGCCATTCAGTACATGAAGGAACATTTGAATGAAGATATCAAGGCCGAGCAGCTCGCGAATATCGTGGGCTACAGTCCGTACCATTTTGCCAGGGTATTCAAATCCATCACCGGAATTACGATCCGCCAGTATCTTTCGGCCTTGCGGATTGAGTCCGGCAAGTCCTACCTATTGAAAGAGCCCTCACTGCTCGTCAAAATACTGCACTCCATCGGGTTTAGCAGCAGCGGGTCCTTTCATACAAGGTTCAAACAGTTTGTAGGCTTATCGCCTAAACAGTTTCGTTCTTCATCTGAACTCCTTCACAATTACGTGAAGCAGTATGAATCTGCACCACTTTCTCTGCCCCAGGGACAGGAAAGTGTGCTCCCCCGCATTCAGTGTCATGTAACAACGCCCGAAACCTTTCGCGGCTTGATTTTTGTCGGTCTATTCCCTCGTCCTGTTCCCGATCAGAGACCTGTAGCCGGGACCGCACTCAATCTTCGGAACCGAACATGTCAATTTACCGGAGTCCCTCATGGAACGTACTATGTGCTGGCAGCCGGTATCCCCTGGAGTTTGAATCCAAGGGATTATTTCCTGCTGGAACACGCACCGAGAGGTATATATGATCATTCCATTCTGGTTGATGAAACAACAGACTTGAACCTCAAGATTACACTAAGGGAACCTAGTCCCTTTGATCCCCCGATTGTCATCAACCTCCCACTTTTATTATTTGAGCAGGATCAGAAAAAAAACGCAAAGTAGGAGAATTTTCCGTCCGGGTTTCAAGTTATACTCTTATAAAGAAAGTAAAGCTAGATTCATTCATAGAGAAAGCAGGAATGCATATGAACATTTCACAATCTATCACTATTGAATCCAAACCTGAACTTGTGTGGCGTGCTTGGACCGAGAGCGATCGGATCACTGAATGGTTTGCACCGTCAGCTGAAATTGAGCCCCGTTTGAATGGAAAGTTTGAGCTCTATTTTAATCCTGCCAACAAGAGCACGATGAGCACCAAGGGCTGCAAAATAGTAAAGCTTGAACCTTGCAATACTCTAGCGTTTCAGTGGAAAGGGCCTGATCCCTTTGCAGCAGCTATGAATCACGAGGACCATTTAACCGTTGTCGAGGTTAAACTTCAACCTCTGGAGAACGGGACTCAGGTATCGCTGCTTCATACAGGCTGGGGAGATTCTGAAGACTGGTTACAGGCGAGGGAATGGCATGTACAGGCATGGGAGCAGATGCTCGGAAGTTTGAAATCCAGTATCGAGTCTGGCGAAGGCAAGCTCTGCTGCGAATAGTGGAGAACAAATACAAGAACGAATTCAGACTGTGCCGGGACGGCAATAGATCGTTTTCAGTAGCAAAAATACATAAGAGTTATCCCAAAAGATATTGTATCCTGCGGGGTGGCTCTTTATTTCTGATTTTAGACGCTACGCTACTTCGTTTGCTCCATTTCGTCCTCTGGATAAACGTTCTTGTACTTTTCCATCAGACTCTCATCTCCTACAAAAAAGGATTCGACAGTAGGAATTAGTCCTATTGTGTACTCTACACCATTCTTTACGCCGCCTCCTCCTCTGTTTGACATATTCCGACCGTGAATCTCTTCTGTCTGATCAATTTCGCTTATCTTATTTCCTTCTTCATCTACGTAAAAAAATTTGTCAGTAGAAGTACCATAGCGGGCATCTTTGTTTGATGTTTTAAGAATGCCGTCCTTTCCAATTCGGATGGTAGTTAATCCATTCTCCATTTTGATCTCTGGATACTCTGATTGATCATATATAATATAAACCCATCCAACGTAATCTTCTGGAATCAGATACTCATACTTTCCAATCGACTTACTGCAGCCTGCAGCAGCTACAACAAAACATATCACCATTAAAAAAATAAATATTTTTTCATAAAATCATCTCCATCCGGTTGTTAGATGCCGTTTAAAAACTCTTTATATATGAAGAGCACGTGCGTCATTTTACTACCCTGCAGAGCAGAAGTAATCCATCAACTTTCTCAGGGTGGGGGTGGTTATCCTCCATATTATCCCCCGTAGCCTACAAAGTGACAGTATCTTCCAAACCGCTCCATACCCGCTGATTCTATATAACTTTTGGATAACATGATGTTAAGCCTTATAATGATCATATCAACAATTTCATAAGTCATTGATTGATATAAATCATCAATATTTCATCATGACCGACATGATTAAGGAGGAATATAATATGGCTAAAGCTAAGGTGCCCAAGAGACCAACAAGGGATGAGTTTGTACTGGAGGAGCTCGGCAATCAGCTGACAGAAGCATTTCAGGAGGATTCTGAAGTTGAGCTCACCGTCTGGGGATGGGAAGAAACCGTTAGAGGCCGGATCATCAAGATGGACTCTCGTACAGGCCGAGTTCATGTCACTTCACATGGGGAGATTATCAAGGTTCCCTTCATGGATATCATGGCAATGAATTATCCTAGAGATTAATAAACGATACTTAAGGGCTGATCCACTACAGGTGCGATCGGCCTTTTTGCCTGTTAAGAAAGAGGAAGATTCGGGTAAACACATTGTTAAGTACAGTCTGCAGGATTTCAGCGCTCCTTGTGTAATTAACCATGCCTATGGAAAAGATAGGAGCATCTCAGGAAAATAACCAAACTTGAACATAAGGGGAAATGAGATATGAGAGCAGAACCGGAACAGCGTATTACCCTTCATGGCTTCAACAATCTTACAAAATCACTCAGTTTCAATATGTATGATATCTGTTATACCAAAACAAAGGCTGAACGCGAAGCCTATATTGAATACATTGATGAACAATATAACGCCGACAGACTGACAAAGATATTAAAAAATGTCTCTGATATTATCGGTGCCCATGTGCTCAACATTGCACAGCAGGACTATGTACCGCAGGGAGCAAGTGTAACGGTGCTTGTCTCCGAAGGGCCTGTCGTCGAGGTGCCCGAGGAATCGTATGATGAATCGCCTGGACCATTGCCGGACAATGTCGTTCTTCAGTTGGACAAAAGTCATATCACGGTTCATACGTATCCCGAATATCACCCCGATGAAGGCATCAGCACCTTCCGCGCAGATATTGATGTCTCTACCTGCGGAGAAATCTCGCCGCTTAAGGCACTGAATTATCTCATTCATTCTTTTGACACCGATATTATGACAATCGATTACCGGACTCGCGGCTTCACGAGGGACATTAACGGGCATAAGCTGTTCATTGACCACGAAATCAGCTCCATCCAGAACTATATTCCGAATGAGGTTCAGGAACTGTATGATATGATTGACGTCAACGTGTATCAGGAGAATATCTTCCACACCAAATGCAAGCTGAAGCAGTTTGATCTGGACAATTATCTCTTCGGGTACACCAAAGACAAGCTTTCGGCACAGGAGCAGCAGGAAATTACGGAACGGCTGAAGCTTGAAATGGACGAGATTTATTACGGAAAGAATATGGATCGAAGTTATTAAATATTCCTCACAGCTTGCACGAAGAATTGAAGCCACAGAAACAGCTAAAAGAGGCAAGACTCACAAGAGTCGTGCCTCTTATTTTTCGAGCAAAGACCATACCGATAATTATATTAAAACTGCACACGAAACCCGGCAAAAGAGTGAATTCCCGTTCCGTGACGGATTACATCCCGCTCCCGCAGCTGCCGAACTGCTTCCCGCACCTCTTCAAGCAAGTCAGGCTCCAGTCCGATCGTGTTATGTCCGCCGAATATTTTATTTACACCCGCAAGCTGAGAGATTCGTTCCAGCGAGTTGACCAAATCTTCAGGGTCTGTTGTTGGATAAAAGGCGTAGATGGGCGTCTCATCATACAGCAGATCTCCGGTGAACAGAAACCCCCGGCGTACATCAAACAGAGCAATATGGCCGGGTGAGTGACCAGGTGTATGATATACCGTCAAACTACGGTCACCCAGATCGATAACATCTCCATCATGAAGCAATCCTGTTGGCTGACCCTGATACGGCTTATATGTACTGGGATCGAATGTGTCCGGCACAGGACGAGTTATGTCCCGGCCTATATCCTTGCGGATTTGCTCAATGCTCAGCTTCTGAATTCCATTTACCAGCCAATCTTCTTCGGCTTCGTGCACATAAATTTCATCAAACTGGCCATGGCTGCCGATATGATCTGCATGGACATGCGTTGTTAGTACAATAATCGGCAGATCCGTGAGCTGATCGGTCATTCGTTTCATCTGGTCAATGCCAAGTCCCGTATCAATAAGTGCCGCCTTATTTTTACCGATTAGCAGATAAGAATGGACCTTCTCCCAATGACCGTATTCGCTGATTGCGAACGTTTCTTGGTCAATTTGAGATACCGTAAACCAAGCATCGTCAATAACAATTGGATAGTTGTTCATATGTATTCCCCCACCGATTAATGCTACAGCATCTTGATATAAGCGATGATGTTTCTCTTCCTCACAGGGTGTGGTATATTAACCACATTCATGTTTAATTATCACTGTCAGAAGGAAGTGTCTTTAATGTTCGATCCAACCATCTTCGAAAACTTAAAGGTTGCAATAGAAAATACAGTTTATGATCTGGATAATCTAGATGGGCGGATTTTGGTCACAGGCCGGACAGACCGGATGGATATGGCAACGATGTCGCGGGATTTCAGTCTCAGGTTCGATTTAGTCCCGCAAACAAGCGCTTCTGCTGAAATCCGGATCGAAGCTTTCCTAAAAGATCTGGCTGCGGAAATATTAGAACTGCCGGGTGAACAGCCAGGCTGTGCCTTATCGCTTCGCTTCTACACAAAAGTTAAGAATGTGAATGAGCAATGCCGGCGAATATCCAATCTCATGCAGGTCATCTGGGAGCCCCAGATCGCTCCGGTTCAGACGCTCAGTTGTGTTTATAGTAATGAACCTCTCGTTTACAATAACACAATTGAATTGAAATTCCCTCGCAAAATTAATGAGGACAACATGTCGGATATCCCCAATCTGGTGGAATATATGATACGTACACTAGAAGAGCTTACCCATATCACGTGAGAAGCACATGAATATATGTATAGAATAATCGCCCTTGATCAGCGCGAATGCTTCACCGCATCCATGCCATCAAGGGCGATTTGCCTAATGATCTATTAGCCGGTTGTACCGCCAACGCCGATTGTGAATCTAACTTCAATATCAGAAGGATCCTTCACATAAAAGTCTCCCCCACGCTCCTCGATCACAAGCCCAGCGCTGCGAATCCGTCCTTTTACAACTTCCAGCTCCTCTTTATCTGGAAGCATCACAGTAAAATAACTCATGCCCGCCGCACTCCATGGAGTATTCGGTACACCTGCTCCTGCCCACACATTTAACCCGATGTGATGATGATAGCCTCCTGCCGAAAGGAACAATGCCGCATTGCCATAGTGCGCTGTCAATTCGAATCCGAGAACATCGCAGTAGAACCGCTTAGCTTCCTGAAGATCGGATACATGAAAATGCACATGTCCGATTACCGTTCCTTCGGGAAGCCCCCTCCACTCCTTACCTTCGGATTCAGCAAGCAGGCCCTCTACATCTACAGGATCGGTAGTCATCCCAATTTCACCCTGTGCATCCCACTTCCAGGTATCCCGAGGGCGGTCAGCATAGATTTCAATTCCATTATGATCAGGATCGCTGAAATAAAGTGCTTCACTAACCAGATGGTCCCCTTGCCCTATCGGAATATGATGTGCAGCCAAATTACGGAGAGCCAGCCCCAGGCTCACCCGATCAGGTACAAGAATTGCAAAGTGATAAAGGCCGGCCGCTGTACGTTCAGGCTGCTGAACCAGACCTTCTACCTCTTCAAGGACGAGCATCGTGCTCTTGCCGTCTGCCGTCAGTTCGGCTACCTTCCCTTCCAGACGAAGCATTCTCAATCCAACCACTTCAGTATAAAATTGTATGGATCTTGCCAAATTGCGAATACGCAGCGATATTTGTCCAAGTTCTGTGGACGGATGCAAAACTGCTGGCATGTGTATCACTCCTCACTTACTTCATATAATAATTATAGTTACAGAGAAAAATAAAGTCAATTACAACCTTTTAACTAAGAATAAAAAAATCAACGTTTCACATCTCCCGCAACACAAAAAGACCGGGACTAATGCCCGGCCCTGCTGTTATCTATATATCTAAGTTGAGTTAAACATTTTAAAACATCGGGAACACGTACCTGATCAGGAAGTATAACAGCCCGAAAAAGATAATTAAATATGCTACGTACTTGATAAGCGTAGAAGCAACCATACTGGAATCATTCCGCTCCTCAACATTGCGCGTCTCTACCTCAACGCTCTCACGGCGATCGCGTGGATCCATATGCTCCACCTCCCCTTCTTGTCCTGCTTTCCGCAGGAGACCTGGTTATCTGCTGCTGGTTATTTTTACACCTAACAACGAGGAATGAACCACAATAACGTAGACATATGGTCCTTTACATTAGCTTATAGTACACCGATGAGAACAGGCAAAAGGATAAAGGAAGCCAGTGTCGTCCACAAAATGCACATGGACACCAGCCTCGGTGCTGCATCATACTGCTCTGCAAGGATCACCGCATTCACTGCCGCTGGCATAGCGGATAGAATCAGGATGACTTCAAACAATGTACCTTTCACGGACAAGGCAGCGAGAATTGACCAAGCTACTAAAGGGGCCACGGCCATACGCATAACCATACCCGACCAAAATCCCCGGAGTGAGACCGAAGAAGCTTCTTTGCCGCCGCGCACTCCCATCATCTGTGCTCCAAGGATGACCAGCGCTAAAGGGGCATAGGCGGCTGACAGCATCGATATACCTGTCTCAAGCCCTTCCGGAAGGTTCACATTTGTAAGCCTCATTAAGACAGCAAGGAACGCTGCATACACCGATGGAAGCGTAAAGACAGACTTCACAGCCTTCATTGCGGAAAAATGCGATCTTGCGGCCAGATACACACCAATCGTATTAATAATAATAATCTGCACAATAACATATACGGAAGCCTTATCGAGTCCCGCTTGTCCGAAAGCAAGCAGTACCAAAGGCAAACCATAATTCACACTGTTCGTAAACATGGTCGTAAGGCCAAGCCCGGATCGTTCCGGCTGTGAAAGCTTGAGCATCTTCCCAACAGCTCCACACAGCAGCCAGAGAACAAGGACATTAAGAATACAGAAAGCAATTGTTACTGCTACATCTCCTGAGGTGACCGAGCTATTAGCCAGTGTCTCAAAGATGAGCGCAGGGCTTGTAACATATAGCGAGAGGGCTGACAGCGTTTTGGTTTCCAGCCCTTTAAACCGTTTCAATAAGCCCCCGGCGATGACAGGCAGGGAGATTGGAAGAAAGACACTATATAATGTAATGAAGAAAGAGGACAACATCTTACTCCCTCCTTGAAAATAGTGAACTACATACAATCTTTTTTTCACATCGTATCGCTTAAAGTTCTTTACGTCCAAGACCGGGTAACTATAAGTGCTATAGGTAATCTCTATTCCGGCACAAAAAAAGACCACAAGCTCCCTTCTAAGAAAGAGGAGTTATGGTCCGTAACAAAATTTTGCTGTTATGATTGGTGATACATCTCCCGATATTCATCCTCCAGAATACTCATCATAATTGCGTCATGATAACAGTGGTCATAAAATAGAACATCCCTCTGCACACCCTCTTGTTTGAATCCCGTTTTTTCATAGGCCTTGATCGCACGTTCATTATACCCGAACACCTGCAGTTCAATCCGGTGCAGATTCAGAAAACCGAAGCCATATTCCAGAAGCAGGCGAATGGCCTCCGAGCCGTATCCTTTCCCCATATGCTTGTCTGACTCAATAGCAATTCGCATGCTTGCTTTACGGTTCGTTCGATCAATGTCCAGCAAAGCAATATCCCCAATAAACTCATTGTTTTCGGATAAAGCAATGATCAGCAGGATTGTAGATCTGTCCCCTGACAGGCTTTCAATGTAGCTGCGAATTCCCTCCAGCGTAAACGGCTGCTGAGTTCCGGTCAGCCTTCTGACCTCCGGATTTAAAACCATGCGATAATAGCTTTCCGCATCCTCCAGTCCAATCGGTCTTAAATAGACTCTTTCACCTGTTAAAAAACGAAATGATGACGAGTTCGAACTTTCACTATCCATGCTATGTCCCCCCCTCTTGCCTTATCGTCTATTGATTAATCAGCTTTTTTAACTTTCAATGGCACGACCCACAATAACGAGGTCACGCTTAACCCCATCCAGTTCTGCAACAGCAGGAAGCAGACCCCACTGTTCAAAGCCAAATTTTGCGAGCAGCTTCAAGCTCGGCTCGTTATGTCCAAAGACAAAGCCAACGAGGTTACTTACTTTAAGACGAGGGCATTCCTTCAGCGCCCTCACGATAAGGATGCTTCCTGCACCGGTCCCGCGATACTTCTCAGCGACATAAATGCTGATCTCAGCCGTTCCCTGATAAGCAGGCCGCCCGTAAAAGGATTGAAAGCTCATCCAAGCCGCAACCTCACCATTCTTGCGCATGACCCACAGCGGACGCGAATCAGAGGTATGCTCCTCAAACCAGGGAATCCTGCTCTCTATTGTCACAGGCTCCAGATCTGCAGTAACCATTCTGCCAGATATCGTCGAGTTATAAATGTCTACAATGGCCGGCAAATCTTCTTTAACAGCATAATCAATCTGATGGTGTTCAATTGCCATGTCTAATCCTCCGCAACTTGTGTAGATATATGTATGTTTATTTTACAGGAGACCGGCAAGAAACGCATTTTTTTCTTGTATCATTGCACGCTACAGATTCTTTCGACTAGTTCACACCAGTAGATCCCCAGAAAACCAGCTTGTCCTCCCCCACACTTTACTTCACTCCCCGAAAAGGCTACGCTTGTAACTAGACAAACTACCATTGTGAACAAAGTGGAAAGGGATGTATATAACCATGAATGAAAGACTAGATCAATTAACCCAAGCGATGTCCATAAATAACTGGGATGTTTTATTAATAACCGATCCCAAGCATGTGTATTATGTAACAGGGTTTGCAAGTGATCCGCATGAACGTTTCCTTGGGCTGCTGATGCAGCGCGGTGAGGAACCTAAACTCATCGTTCCGGCGCTGGATGGGGATGCCGCTGCAGCCGCTTCGTCCGTGAGCAGCATCGTAACCCACCAGGATACAGATAATCCTTATGAACTGCTCCGTAAACAGATTAATGGATCGATCGGAACCCTGGCTGTTGAAAAGGAACAGCTTACCGTTTCCCGTTATGAACAGCTTCAGCAATTCCTTCCTGCCCGTTCGTATATAGATGCAGGTCAGGTGCTGCGTGATATGCGTGTCCGAAAGTCAGAGAGTGAAATCACTATCATGAAACAGGCTGTCGCTCTTGTGGAAGATGTTCTTGCACAGGGATTAAAGCAGGTAAAGATCGGAATGCAGGAAATCGAGCTTGTGGCCGAGCTGGAGTATTTGATGAAAAAGCTAGGGGCAGACGCTCCTTCCTTTGACACGATGGTGCTGACCGGCACGAACACCGCCCTTCCCCACGGCGTTCCGGGATCACGGAAGATTGCGGAAGGGGACCTGCTTATGTTCGACATGGGTGTATACGCGGGAGGATATGCGTCGGACATTACCCGTACCTTCGCTGTCGGCCAAATCAGCAAGGAGCAAGAACGCATATACAACACGGTTCTGGAAGCGAATGAAGCAGCGATTCGCGCGGTTAAACCCGGGGTTACCTACGGATCCATTGATAAAGCAGCCCGATCCGTCATTGAAGAAGCAGGCTACGGCCCTGCCTTCTTGCATCGCCTGGGCCACGGTCTGGGGCTTGATGTGCATGAGTACCCTTCCATTCACGGCCTAAATGAAGATCTGCTTACCAGCGGCGCTGTCTTCACGATTGAGCCCGGCATCTATGTTCCCGGCGTTGGAGGAGTACGGATCGAGGATGATGTATACGTAACAGACAACGGCGTTGAAGTATTGACTTCGTTCCCTAAACAGCTTACCGTTTTAGGCTAAGCTGACTTAACTACACAAAAAACGGCCATTCCTCAAGCTTTACAGAGGAATGGCCGTTTTTAATTGGAAAGCTATTTTTCATTGAAACCCATTCCTGTATTTGATGAACAAAGACATAATGAACAGGCTGATGAAGGCTGAGTCGATTATGCGAACCACAGCGACGCCGTAGCTCCGGATTGAAACATAGTCTATGAGATACCAGCATACCAGCGTTAGTATAGCTAACAGGATGAATGCAGTCCAAAAGAACACTTTCTGTTTCGGCGGCACACTATTCACCTTAGTTCCCTGAGTATGGGCCGCTCTATAATACATGTAAACAAGTATGATGCTTAATCCCAGTAATGTACTTCCATGCTGCAGGAACTTGTATAACGGTATATCATAACCAGCGATGTGAAACGTATGACTCAGAGACGGAAACTTTGTAACCATAAATCCATGCTTATGCGTGAATGCGTCCCACACCACATGTGTCACCATCCCGACTATCGCACAATAAACAAAGACGATGATTCGAAGTCCCAGGCTGGAGTTGCTCTTCGCTGGAATCGACTCTTGTAAAGTAGCAGGCAGATGCTTTACAAGAGTTTGATGGATTACGATATGATATATCCCGTACAAGAGAATCACCAACGGAAGATTAAAATATAGAAACCCGCTAAAGGTATGTCCAATCTCTCCTATAGGTCTCCCTCTCAGAAAATATTCAAAATCAGGAGCCATGCTCCCAAGAACCAATGCAGAAAAATCGACGTATTTGCTCTTTCTCGAAAATGGCAGTACAGCTGCCGGATGTGCAAACGTTAATGGCATAAAGTCACTCCTGTGTAATAAAACCCCCGATTACTATTCCGCTAACCATTCTTCAAACTCGCTGGTGGCTTTGTTTGAATATACAATAACTGTACTGGAAATAGAATATCCGGATTGGTATTTTATTTTCACGCATTTCACCCTCTCAACTGTCCGAAGCCTAAACAAAAAAGCCTTACCCGGGAGGGTACGGCTTCCTTAAATCTTTGCATTACGATTGCATGATATCAATATCCTGATTTCGATCCTTAAATACGTTATCGTTGACATCATTCATGACTCTGCCCGTAATCATACCGGCTGTCATTGATCCATTAACATTTAGAGCTGTCCGGCCCATATCAATCAATGGTTCCACCGAGATCAGAAGTCCCGCCAAAGCGACCGGCAGATTCATCGTGGATAGTACAATCAGGGAAGCGAAGGTTGCCCCGCCGCCTACACCTGCGACACCGAAGGAGCTGATCATCACAACAGCGATCAACGGAAGGATAAATGACCAATCCGTCGGATCGATTCCAGCCGTTGGCGCAATCATGACGGCCAGCATGGCAGGATAAATTCCTGCACATCCATTTTGGCCCATGGTCGCACCAAGAGAAGCCGCCAGATTCGCTATCCCCTCCTGCACACCAAGCTTCTTGTTCTGCGTCTGCACACTCAGCGGTATGGATGCTGCACTCGAGCGGGAAGTGAACGCAAACGTCAATACAGGCAGCGCCTTCCGAATATAAGTGACCGGATTGAATCGGAACAGAAGCAGCAGAAGCATATGAATCAAGAACATAACGATCAAAGCGACATAAGAAGCTAGCACAAAATCGATTAAGTCCAGAATAACCTGGAAATCCGTTCCTGCTATGGTCTTGGCCATCAGCGCCAAAATCCCGTACGGCGTCAGTCTGAGGATCAGGGTTACCATCCGCATCACCACAGCATACAACGCTCGGATCATTCCCCGGAATGTCTCGGCCTGTTCCGGCTGCTTGCGATCAAGCCCAAGCAAGGCGACGCCGATGAAGGCGGAGAAGATGACAACCGCGATTGTGGATGATTTTCTTGCACCGGTCATATCCGCGAACGGATTGGACGGGATAAACTCCAGAATTTGCTGAGGCAGTGTCTGATTGCTTACATCCCCCAGTTTATCTTCCAACAGAGCGCCCTGCTCATGCTCTGCAGCTCCGGCCTGTATATTCTCCGCAGAAAGATCGAAGACAAGTGATGTCGTGATTCCGACCGAGGCTGCAACACCTGTCGTCAGAATCAGAACAGCAATGATCAGACCGCTCATTTTGCCGAGATTCTTGCCGCCCTTTAAATTCATAATCGCAGAAATAATCGATACCATAATGAGCGGAATGACCATCATTTGCAGCAGGCGGACATAACCGTAACCCACCAGGTTAAACCACTGTGTTGATTTTGCAACGACATCTGAATCTGCAGAATAGATTAATTGCAAAATGGCACCAAATAATACACCGAGCCCTAAACCCGCAAATACCCGCTTCGTAAATGAATAATGTTTCTTCTGCATCCAGTACAGTATTCCGATAAGCAGAAGCAGAACAAGGACATTAATAACAATCCAGGCTGTATCCATGTATGATGCCTCCCCATTTTAAATAAGTGATATACGTATTCATTTCCAAATATAAATACACTTTAAACATTACCCTTAAAATCCCACCCGTTATCTATTATTATGAAAAAGAAATTCTGTTAATGCGAAAAAGACGGCTAATAGCCGTCCAATGTTTTGCAGCATATTTCATTTATCAATACCTGCAGTCCTTATTAACACCATTTTATCCGCTTGCAGATCTATGGCATGCCGTCAACAGTACCTGTGGAGCTCCATTCTCAGGGTGCATCACTACTGCCGGGTCCACCCGAAACACCTGCCGGATAAAATCCTCTGTCAGTAATTTGGACGGAACTCCTTCTCCCGCTATATTCCCGTCTTTCAGGACCAGCAGCCGATCACAGAACTGGGCAGCCAGGTTCAGATCATGCAGCACACTAATAACAGTAATGCCTGTTTCTTCACGCCACTCTGCTACCATGTTCATGAATTGCAGCTGATACCGGATATCCAGATACGTAGTAGGTTCATCCAGTAATAAAAGGTCTGGCTCCTGTGCCATCACTTTCCCCAAGGCTGCACGCTGTCTCTGTCCTCCGCTTAACTGATCCAGCCTACGGGATTCCAGATTTTCAAGCTCAAGCTTATGAATAATACGATCAAGCAGCGGTGCTGTATCTCTCTTCTCCCGTCCCAGCCAGTCCTGAAAAGGATACCGCCCCATCTCAAGCACTTCTCGTACCGTAAAATCCGTAGGAGCAAGACCATCCTGCTGAAGCACAGCAACAATCCGGGCCATTTCTTTTCGGCTGTAACTTGAAATTTCTCTTCCCTGAAGCGTGATTTGTCCCGCAGATGGCGTTTCTACACCAGACAGAAGCTGCAGCAGCGTTGACTTGCCGCTTCCGTTCGGTCCGATAACCCCCCACCATTCCCCCTGACTCACGCACCAGTCTATTTCCGACACCGCGTTCAACCGCTCATAACGTTTGCTGACACCTTGAAGTGTAATCATGACCTTCCCTCCCTGCGCTGCTTCTTGTTCCGGTACAGCAAATAGGCAAAGAACGGAGCACCCACAAACGCTGTTACAACACCGATCGGAATCTCAGTCGGCGACAGTAATGTTCTCGCTGCGGTATCGGACCAGACCATAAAAATGGCTCCTCCCAAGGCGGACAGTGGGATAATGATCCGGTAATCCGAACCTGTTATTAAACGGATCATATGAGGTACAACCAAGCCCACGAAGCCTATTACACCCGATACCGATACAGCAGCTGCCGTCAGCAGCGTAGCTATGATGAGGACGCTCGTCTTCAGGCGGTCTACATGAAGTCCCATATGGGCCGCCTGACGTTCCCCTAGTGCGAGAAGATTCAGCATGCGCGCCCGGCTCCACAAATACAGCAGTCCTAAAGTGAAATAAGGAAATAGAACAGCGATGTATGTCCATCCTCTCATGCTTAAGCTTCCCATCGTCCAGAACAAAATATCGGTCAGGGTTTCCTTGGACATCACCGTCAGGAACGATACCGCCGCCCCGAGAAATGACTGCATGACCACACCGGATAGAATCAGCCCATGGGTCGGTATTTTACCCTGATCCCTAGCCAGCAGCAGCACAATCCATAACGTGATAATTCCAGTCAGAAACGCGACCAAGGGCAGCGTCCAGGCTCCTGCGAAGGAATACTGCAATCCGTAGAAGATCAGAAAAGCAGCCCCAAGTGAAGAACCGGAGGATACCCCTAGCGTAAACGGATCCGCGAGCGGATTACGCAGAACACCTTGGAATGCAGCGCCAGCAACCGCAAGAGAAGCCCCAACAAGCATGCCCAGCAGAATGCGGGGAAGTCTTACCTTCATAATGATCTGCTCGGAAGAGACTTCCCAGTTCATCGCGATGGAATCACCAATCCATGGCACCCGGTGAAGAAGCATTGCACCAATCTCCTTAACAGGCAGATGCACGGAGCCAATGCCAAGGCTGACCACGAGTGTCAGCAATAAGAGCAGTAAGCCAGCCGTTCCGTAAACCGCAAGCTTTTTACTCATGATCTTGCTTCTCCTGCCGAATATATCGCTAATTCCGCTACCCGGGCAGGAAACCATGATTCCCTATAATTATTCACTCGATTTCTCTCCTAATCCCAAGTTTAAACAGTAAAAAGCCCTTAATCTCTCCCTAAGAGAATCAAGGGCTTACGTTTGTGGTCTGCTCGTCCAGGGCATAAGTCCGCCAAACGCAATCCTTTCCTCGAAGGACCGTTAGATGATCAAGCGGGCAGGTCTCCTGACTTTCAGGTTGAAATGATACCTTCGCCTTCCCGAACCCGTACAGGCCAGTGGCATAAATGAATGTATCCCTGATTCACAGTGGCGGGACCGTGCTGGACTTTAACCGGCTTCCCTTTTAACCCGGGAGCAGCTAACTATAGAGATTGCTCTCTCCGGGACCGCGCAAGTTTTAAATATTCTTTTTTTGCCAAGCACTCTTCTCTGTTGACGATTATATGCAATATTCGCCCAGCTTACAACCTTGAACTTCATAGCGGCAGTTCATTTTCTTTTCCATTTTCACTTTTTCAGGCTGAATCTTTGCTCTTAGGGCAAGCGTTAGTTTACAATAGACCTGAAGCACTATAAGCTGATACAAACCATACGGAGGCGTACATATGCTGTTTATCGATAATCAAGGAATTCATGATCCATCCATTAACCTGGCCATTGAAGAATATGCTCTAAAGCATCTGCCGATGGATGAAAGCTACCTGCTGTTTTACATTAACCAGCCATCGATCATTATAGGCAAGCATCAAAACACCATCGAAGAGATCAATCAGGAGTATGTCCGTGATAACAACATTAAGGTTGTGCGGCGCTTGTCCGGAGGCGGTGCGGTCTATCATGATCTTGGTAACTTGAATTTCAGCTTTATTACCAAAGATGATGGCCAATCCTTTCACAATTTCCTGAAATTCACGCAGCCTGTCATTGATTTTCTGCAAAAGATGGGTGTTCCCGCTGAGCTCAGCGGCAGAAACGACATTCAAGTTGGAGAGAAGAAAATTTCCGGCAATGCTCAATTCTCTACCCGCGGGCGTATGTTCAGTCATGGAACACTGATGTTTGATCTCAACCTGGAAGATGTACAATCTTCACTGAATGTAAATCCGGAGAAGTTTAAATCGAAAAGCACCAAATCCGTCCGCAGCCGTGTAGCCAACATCAAGGAACTGCTTGGAGCAGACGGAACCGATATGACGATTGAACAGTTCCGTGCGGAATTGCTCCGCTCGATCTTCGGTATGGAACCGGACGAAGTTCCTCAGTATGTCCTGAAGGAGAAGGATTGGGAAATCATTAACCAAATCTCTAAGGAACGTTACCAGAACTGGGACTGGAACTATGGCTTATCACCGGAAAGCAATGTGAAGCACGCGAAGAAATTTCCGGTCGGCATCATTGATATCCGGATGAACATCAAAGATGGCCATATTGGCGAGATCAAAATTTACGGCGACTTCTTCGGTGTAGGCGATGTAGCAGATATTGAAAATGCACTTCGAGGCAAACGCTATGAGGAAAACGTAGTCAGAGAAGCCCTTGCTTCCATCGATGTAAAGCATTACTTCGGTAATTTGGAGCTTGATGACCTGATCAGCCTGATTTTCCTTGAAGAGTAACCGAGCCTGATCCATATTAAAAAAAGCCTCGATACAGAGACCGTTTGTTCTCCGTATTGAGGCTTTTCGTATAAATGAGCTTGAACAATACCGGTAAATTCATTTATGAAGCTAGAAACACATACCACACCAGGACAAGTGTAAGCACGATACAAATATTCTCTACGATATTTCCCCATTTGCTTCCCGTACTCATCAATTTGAACTTGATTCTGAACTTTAGCGGAGGCAATGGCCGAATTCCACGGTTCGTAAGCATATCTGCAGCCAAGTGTAGACCATAAGACAAGCCCCCTGCAACCCATAGGCTCTGCCCTGCGGCGCTTCCACCGGTTCCGAAATATAACAGCAGCGTCCAGCCCAAGACGGCGTATAAGGAGTGCGTCAGTCCCCGGTGGGATACGAGCGAAGATATCATCAGTACACAACCGGCAATCGTATTCCAGGGACTGAATGATTGGCCGAATTGAACAAGTCCCAGACCAATCATGAACATCACAATATGACGAAGCGTTCTTCCCGGCAGAAAGGATACGACGGCTATTAGTCCCGCCAATGCCAGATTCCATGGAGCATAATCCTGCCCAAAATAGTAAATAAATATCGCTCCCGCAACGAGAGCCAGTTGAAGCACGCGCAGCAAACCGGTCGGGATCGCTGTTCTTACCAATATGGAATTCGGCTCATCGATATCAGGCAGCAGCGAACTGATCACCGCAACTGCCGCTGCCGGTAATGTGACAGGAATTCCGGTCAGCCCCATAACCGACAAGGTGACGCCGGTACTAATAATCAAATGGGCTCTTCCCATCATAATACATAACTTCCTTTCAGTCTCTTGATGTAATTAACGGGAATATACGTTCGGCGTTTTAGTATAACAAAAATAACCTCTTTTTGTCTACCCTTTCCATTCTCTATATTAATGATTTGGAAACCACTTACTATAAAGGACTCTATTAGTATTGCCGCCTTCAAAATAATGGGATACAATTTGTTCACTTGTGTATTTAATCAACGTTTTATATACCTTCCTGAAAGGATGACCAACCTTGAACCGCTCTCGCCTCGCAGACCTCAGCCTGCTTCTTATCGCCATGATGTGGGGCTGTACCTTCTTAATTGTGCAGCACACCGTTCGGGTGCTTCCGCCGATGGCCTTTAACAGCGTTCGCTTTATTGGTGCCGGACTCTTGTTAGCGATCATTACAACCTTTTTCTATCGTGACCAGTGGCGTTTATTGTCTCGAAAAATGTTACTTCACAGCTGCCTGCTCGGCCTTTTTTTATTTATAGGCTACGCTTTCCAGACCGTAGGGCTGCTGTATACGACCACTTCGAACGCCGGGTTTATTACCGGTCTTTCCGTTGTCATCGTACCGTTCCTGTCTTATTTCCTGCTGCGGCATTCCATCTCCCGCTTTACTTGGTTTAGTGCCCTGCTGGCAGCGGTAGGGTTGTACTTGCTTGCATTCGCCGGTTCCGAGATGAAATGGAATACAGGCGACATTCTGGTCTTAATCTGTGCCATAGGATTTGCTCTGCATATTGGTTACACAGGGCTGTATTCATCTCGGTACCCTTCGCTTCCCCTGGCTGCACTTCAGATGACTTTTGTCGGGCTCCTCAGCTTGATCGCTTCACTTCTCACAGAAGATACAGGGAGCCTGCCTGTCCTCATGGACAAGCTGCTTCAGCCTGAGGTAGCCATTGCGTTACTCGTATCCATCGGCCCAACGAGCGCTTTTGCCTTTTGGATTCAGACGGTCTGCCAAAAATTCACGACACCTTCACGGGTCGCGATTATCTTTGCAACAGAGCCGGTATTCGCTGCCTTGACCGGGATATTGTTCGCAGGGGAAGTTCTGGGCTGGATTGGCGGTATTGGCTGCCTTCTCATACTGGCAGGGATGATTATTGCCGAATTGAAATCCGCACCGCATCCGGTACAATAGGAGATACAGACAGAAAAAAGGAGAGGAATCCATGACTACCTATAAACTGATAGCCATTGACATCGATGACACACTGATTAATGACGATAAAGAAGTAACACCCGGTGTCCAGCATGCGCTTGAGCAGGCTGTCGCCAAAGATGTTGTTGTTACCCTCGCAACTGGGCGAGCCTATACCTCTGCACAGGCAATTGCACGTCAGACCGGACTAAATGTTCCTATTATTACTTATCAAGGGGCACTCATTAAGAACTTGCTTGATGAAGAGGTTCTGTATGAGCGTTATGTTCCTCTCGATGGTGCGAAGAAGCTGTACAAGTTCTGCATGGAGCATAATCTGCACCTGCAAACTTATGTCGATGATAAGATTTACTCCCGGGAAGAGAATCAAAAGCTAATTGATTATTGTGAACTTAACCGTGCTCCATACTACATCGAGCCTGATTTCATGAAGCTGATTGAGCAGCCTACACCTAAACTGCTTATTATCGATGATCCCGCATATCTCGATGAACTGATCCCTTTGTTCCAGGAGATGCTTGGCGATCAGATGCATATTACCAAATCCAAACCGCATTTCCTGGAGTTTATGCATAAAGAGGGAACCAAGGGCCACGCCTTGACCTTTCTGGCAAATCATTTCGGATGCCTGCTAGATGAGACTATTGCCATCGGAGACTCCTGGAATGACCATGAAATGCTGGAATGTGCAGGCCTTGGTGTTGCCATGGGCAATGCTATAGAACCGCTTAAGAAGATCGCGGATTATGTAACGCTTAGCAATAATGAAGATGGCGTTAAGCATGTCATCGAGAAATTTGTACTAAATGCATCATAATGAATGGCATGTTAAAAACCCGTTTCCAGGACTTTATAGGTCCGGAAACGGGTTTCTTTGTGTTGATATCATAAGGATAAGCGGTGACTAATGCAGGCGATGATTACTCATAATTGTTCATTTTCAAACATAAAAACGTATATTATATAATTTGAAATAAGGCGTTCTATAAGTAAATAGCATGCTTTTTTGATGTTTCACAAAAAATTCAAATTATAACTTGACAGCATTTACCTGCGCAAGTATTATCTTACATAAACAATTATTATACATAAATGAACAAATGTGAGCAGAGACTCGGTTCATCGATCCAACGGTATAAGCGCATCGATAGGTGGTTCTTCCCGTATTTCTCCTGATGTGCTTCAGACGAACGGCACAGGGATGATCTATTCGGGAATTCATACAATTTTCTCATCATAAATTGGAGGTGCATGAATGAAGTAGTGCATCATCAGGAGCAACTGCAGCATCATGAACGTTGCGCCTCAATCTGCCAGAAGAGCTTGAAGAAGCTTGGCGGGCAGGGAAATCAAAGAAAGGCAGGTGGTAGTTGAGCTAATGAAATTTCAAGGCTTCATCAAGGAGCGTTGCTCGGAAACATTGAAGCCTGTAGTATTGGTATACAATTCGAATGGGTTATTTTGTAAAATACAAAAAATGAAAGCGCTTCATATTTGTGTAACGATCAATAGAGAGGACGAAACAAAATGAAGAGAAAATTAGGGATAGTTGCATTAAGCTTGCTGCTCTTAGCCGTAACCGTTACTGCTGGCTGTTCTTCTTCAAGTAACGGCAATTCCGGCAAGAAAGTGACGATTGAATACTGGCATGTCAATTCCAATGAATGGGGTGGAAACCAGGTCAAGAGCATTATCGAAAGCTTTAACGCTTCTCAAGACAAGGTGGAGGTCGTGGGCAAATATATCCCTAATCAATATCAAGGAGTAATTCAACAAGCGCAAGCTGCAATTGCTGGTGGAACACCTCCTGATGTTGCGATGATGGGATATAACTACTTGTCCTACATTAATGGCAATCTGCCTTATACACCTATTGAAGAAGTTGCTGCGCTTGATGAAGAAGAGCCGAATTTCATTAAAGACAACTTTCTTCCCAATATAGTAGACCTGAGCCGTGCTGAAGATGGAAGACTGGTCGGTTTGTCATATGGATTAAGTAATCCGGTGCTCTATTATAATGCGGATATCCTGAAGCAAGTGGGCTGGGATCCTAACAGTCCGCCGGCTACCTGGGAAGAGGTTATGAAGCTTAGCGAGCAGGTGCGTGACCAGACCGGCAATTATGGTCTTTATATTCAAGAGCCGCCGGATAACTGGGCACAGTACGCGCTTGTGAAATCTAACGGCGGAAGCTGGCTGGAGAAAGATGGAGATGGGTGGAAAGTAGTCGTCAATTCCACTGAGAATATTGAAGCGTATCAGATGGTCGGCGATATGGTGAAAAACAAACTGGCCTTCCACGGAAAGCATGAAGAAGGTCAGCAGGCGTTCGGCAATGGAAAGATTGCGATGTACTACACCACGATTGGACGCATGGTGGGGATTCAGGAGCAAAGCAAATTTGATTTGCGTACCACAAAGTCTCCTACTTTCGGCGACAAGCCTCGTTCTATTCCAGCGGGCGGAAACTCCCTAGTTGTATTCGCAACTGATAAAGAAAAACAAAAAGCAGCATGGACGTTCATCAAATTTTTGCATTCCCCTGAGTCATTAAAGACATGGGTGGAAGGCACAGGATATTTGCCGCCTCGCGAAGGCGTTGCAGAAGATCCAAACGGCTTGAAGCCATTTCTTGAGACTAACCCGCTTATGAAGGCGGCTATTGAACAAAAAGGCTCGAGCGTACAATGGGCAAGCTTCCCGGGAGAAAACGGATTGCAGGCTGAGCAAGCACTGATCGATGCCAGGGATCAGGTTTTGAATGGAACGAACACGGCTGAGGAAGCACTGAATGCTGCAGCGGAGAAAATTAGTAAACTGCTGAAATAACAATAAAAATGTAGGAGGAGATTAAAAATGACGATTTTCATAAATTTGCTGCCTTATATGAGAGATGAGGAACAATTGGATCAATTTTTGAAGCGCTGGAAAGGCGGTATTGAGGTTGTAACCGAAGGTTATGATTGGTCAAATAATGCAACGGACTGGAACAAACAAAATCCTAAATTCCAAGCGTTCTCAGGTCCAATCAGTGTGCATACTCCTATCTTCGATCTCAATTTGGCCGCACCGCGTTACAGCGTTCTGACCGAATATTCCTATGAGATTTATGAGCAGGCGCTTCAGTGGTCCGCACGTTTGGGAGCCAAGCATGCAGTCATTCATCCGAATCTGCAATCCACTCCTATTTACCATCGGGAAGAAACACAGCAATGCTCCAAGAACTATCTGAGAAAGTTAGGAGAAATGGGTGAAGCGCTCGGTGTGAAAGTTGTAGTCGAGAATGTCGGATTCCATGAATGCGCTTTGTACGATGAGGATGAATTTGTAGAATTGTTCAACGAAATCCCTTCTATAGATGCGCTGCTTGATGTTGGGCATGCCCATATCAATGGATGGGACATTCCGCGTATGATCGAGCGACTGGGAGAACGCCTGACCGTAGTCCATCTGCATGATAATAATGGACTCTATGATGAGCATGTGCCTATTGGCGAAGGAACGATAGAATGGGACGGAATCTGGAGAGCGCTGGAACGTGCTCAGCATAAGATTGACTTGATTTTGGAGTACAACATCGGAACCTCCACGGAGTTGCTGCTGGAGCATGCTGAAGCATTGGAACACAATATGGGGAAACTCGGATCGCCTGTATGAAGTTTTTTAATCAACTAAAACCATATTTATACTTGGCTCCCGTTCTTATTCCAATCGCGGTGTTCGTCTTTTATCCGCTTGCTAAGTCGTTGGAAATTAGTTTCTACAGCTGGAATATGGTTAGTGTTAACCGGCAGTATGTCGGGCTGGATAACTATGCGCACCTGTTGAACAGCGATGAGTTCTGGAAATCGGTACAGAATACAATTGTTTATACGCTGCTTCTATTATTATTCTTGCTCGTGTTTCCGTTTCTCGTCGCTTATGGGATTACACAAGTTCGCAACAGGCTGCAGTCCTTTTACAAAAGCGCTATTTTTTTACCAACTGTGTTATCCCTTGCTGTATCTTCCATCGTTTTTTTATGGCTGCTTAATCCGATCAGCGGGTCGGTCAACCATTTTCTGGGCTTGTTCGGTATTCCCAGCATCAATTGGTTGTCCGCACCCGGATGGTCGCTCCTGTCGGTCGTTATCATTACATCATGGAAAACATTCGGCTATCACTTTATTTTACTTTTGTCCGGCATCTTATCCGTTCCGCAGGATCTGGTCGAGGCGGCACGGATTGACGGAGTGAACAGCAGTTTAGGGCTTTTACGGAAAATATACATTCCGCTTTCGAGCGGCACCATTATGTTTGTGTTCGTCGTAACGGTCGTTTTCGGCATCCAATGGTCTTTCGTTCCTATTCAGATGCTGACGAACGGCGGACCTAATCAAATGACGACGCATCTAGTGTTTAATGTTTACCAGTATGCGTTCCAATTTTTCCAAAGCGGTCTAGCGTCTGCTGTAGCCGTACTGACATTTATCGCGTTTATCGGGCTTATTATATTCCAGGCCTTTGTGATGGAACGGAGAGTACACTATGAAAATTAAACTTAATCTATGGCACTTGCCGCTTCTTGTCACTCTGGTAATCAGTTTTTTTCCGCTAGTGTGGATGGTGAGCACAGCACTGAAGGAAACGGATCAAATCTTTACTGACTTTCTTAATCCGATCCCGCTGCCGCTTACGTTTGAGCATTTCCATCACGCTATCTCAACCACGCCTATGTTCGGATTTATTACGAATTCATTTATTGTTGCTCTGACAGCGACAATATTTCAGTTGCTAACCAGCATTGTGGCCGCTTATGCGTTAACTCAGTTCAGATTTTGGGGGCGGGAAATTGCCTTTTACCTGATCATTGCCAGTATGTTTATTCCCGTTCTAGTTACGATGCTGCCCAATTATTTGTTATTGAGTGATTGGGGATTATTGAACACTTACGCCGCCATTATTTTACCGCAGCTTGCAAACGGCATGGGCGTGTTTTTCTTAAGACAAGCGTTTCGGACAATCCCCAAAGCGCTGCTCGAGTCAGCACAGGTGGAAGGTGCGAATGAATGGCAGCGTATGTGGCTGATCGTTGTGCCTGCGGTCCGGCCGATGATTGTAGCGATTGGCATCATTTTCTTTATTAATGTGTGGAATGAGTATTTCTGGCCGCTGATGGTGATTAACGATGAGAAAATGTTCACGATTCCTTTGGCTTTGCAGCTATTCATCAATTCTGAAGGCGGCACAGCCTGGGGGCCTATGATGGCGGTTGCAACCGTAGCATCTATTCCGCCAATACTGGCGTTCCTTACGGTTCAGAAGCATATTATAAGCAGCTTTCTAAGCTCAGGCGTGAAGTGAATAATCTCCTGTGTTGAGTCAATTTCATAAGTCCAAACAGCCAAATCAGTGGATATTCTAAAAGAATGATTTATCCACTGATTTGCGTTCGTCACGGGAAACCAATTTCGTTTGTGAGTATGCCTTATGCAGCCATCTTACCGTTTAATTTTCACAACCATACCGAAAGCAGCCAGCTCGGTTCCAACAGGCAGATCCAGCTTCTTTCTGGTGTCCACATCATGCGACATATGCGTGTAAATCGCCCGCTTCGGCTTCACCTCAGCCAGCAGCTCAGCCGCTTCTTTCATATCGTATACGGAACGGGTTGAGAATTCCGCTGTCTCATGAACAAAGCTCGTACCTAATACGAGAAGGTCAAGCCCGTGAAGAGGCTTCTTCTCTTCTTCACTCAGATGAATGGAATCAGAATTATACACCCACGCATAACCATTCTTCTCAAAGCGATAAGCATATGAATAACCATTCTTGCCATGGTTAACTTTCCAGCAGGTAATATCCCAACCGCACAGCGTAATACCGGTATCAGCTTCCATCATATTTATATGACCGGATAACCAGGGATACTGACGCCCAATCTGTTCCAGAACTTCGCGAGGTGCATACAGATTACCTTTTCTGCCAAGCCACCGGCAAGCATCAGCCCATTCGGGCAGACCGGCAATATGATCGAAATGAGCATGCGTGATCAGCATACTCTGAACTTCCCGCATTTCGATCAGCTCCATCATTTTACGCCAATCCGGACCACAGTCGATGACGAACATATCCTGTCCATCGCATACTAGTGCCGATGAGCGCAATCGGCGATTCATCCCGCTCATACGGGCCTCGGAACAGATCTCACAATCACAATACACTCGCGGAACACCCATGGCATCTCCTGTGCCCAAAAAAGTTAAAGTATCCATGTCGTTCACATACTCCTTATCCCCAAGTTGACGATCTCATGCTGCTTATTTACAAGTATGTGTGCTTTCAACAAAAGACCCCCGGCAAACTGCCGAACGGCCTTTATTTATCATACATAAATATCATGAGTACACTCAACTTCATCATAGATTAAGCAAATGACGGCTTATTGTCATCAACTGAACCGCTAATGACCTTCACATACTTCTTGTCGGCACCCTCTACGGAAGGCCCCATAAAGATACTTGATTTGAGCTGACGCTTTACAGACCGCTGACGCGGTTTCAAGGCCTCTTCCACCGGAATGCTGCCGCGAACTACCCAGTGACCATGCTGGGACCCGATATTTCCGGCGATCTTCCTCTTCTCGTTCCTGTTCATATGGAATCCCCTCCCACTAAATGTCTGATGGTACGAAGCAGTTCCCGATTATGCTCTACAACTTCTCCAAGCTCTTCATCTAACAGCATCTCATGACCTGTAAAATGTACGGATAATACATGGTTTTCACCTAAAGGATAGCAGAACACATACACCTGTGCAACTTCCTCTTCATGATAAAATGCCCATTTCCCGCTGTTATAGACATCTATCACATATATAGACTGCTGGGTACCTCCGCTGCTTTCATTTCCATGAAACGAAAAAAATCGCCCTCTTCCTACATTACCCCCTATATGAGCCATTCCATCATTTCCGGATTTAGCCCAAAACGCAGCCCCAGTCACCCGGAAGTCTCCCCGTGCCGGCGGAAGCAGAGAATTGCGGACCGCTTCGCTCAGCGCATGATATTTCTCTGCCTGATCCGTGACGTTCACATTACGATTATATTCCCAAAAGAAATGAAGAACACTCTGCTTGCGCCTTAACTCCACTTCTTTCTGCTCGATGACCGCGGCAGGAGGATGAAAAAACGACTCAGCTTCCACTGCATTAATGATATGACCGCAGGCAACGTCTACCGCCGATTTATAATCCTGATCGGTGCGAAGCTCGTATTCCAGCAGTGTCAGCCCCTGCAGATCAGACAGCAGATGATAATCCTTGATCGTCACGTCCTGAATCAGTTGATCATTTGGCTCCACTTGGTCCGGCACTATGCAGAAGACACGCCTCCTTCCAAGACTTCCCCAGAACAAGCCCATTTCGAACAAAGTATTATCTCTCGTTATAAATACATGCTTGCCCCGGATAAGTGCAACATCATCGGGAGCGAATACGAACACGCCAAAGTCACTATGTTCGAGCTGCTTCTCCAGCGACTCCATCGTATACTGATTTGCTCCAAACGTTCCACCATACCACGGTGTTACCTGAGCTGTTCTCTTCATTTGTTCATGAATGGCCCGGGCATACTTGATGGCTTCTCTGGATGATCCAATAAATAAATTCGGCTTCGGATTAGGCATAGGCACATCAAATACTCCCCTTGTTGTTCAATTTACTGGAGATTAGTCAAATTAGTGAATCCATCTATTATTCGACCATTACAACAAAGCTACCTTTTTTATGGGAAATATTTGATTATTTATTATATGTTAAGGGTTTGTGATGGACCCCATGAACAGCCAAGCACCCGTATCCCCGTCCTCAATCGCGAAGAAAAATGGACGATCGACCTTCATCTCCACAGGCTCTCTAGGCTCTGAAGCACTAGACACCATCCCAATGGATGTGAAAGCAGCCGCCTCCGTTCCCTTCTCGTTCACATCCACTACCACTTTATGCCTGATATCACCAATATATAATGGAGTTTCAGCCATGGCGCTGAAATCAGCTGTCCCGCTATCAAAGGCATCTGTCATTCCTGCACCCTTAAGCACATCCATCAGCTTTGCCGACAATTCATTTGACAGCTCTGCTTTAAATTTAGGCAGCTCCAGCTTGACCGTCCGAGACTCAAAATTCTTCTGCCAATCGGAAGGATCCTTCCACAGCTCCTTATGCAGCTCTTCAAGCGAGGAATCCTTGCTCGGAACAACAACAACCATATGCATTCGTCCATCACTATACGGAAGGCGCACCGCCTGCCATGAATCGGTTTCCTTGTAGCCAAATTCCTGTTCCTGCTTCATCATCGGTATTTTCTTTACCGTGCCGTCTGCTAACGAAAAGTCCTTATCCTTCGTGTCCTCCGGATTAAATTCATCCGTCCAGCCCCCGTTAAAGTAAACGGCGTTAATGAGAACCGCTTTTGCGTCTGGCGGTTTACTAAATATTTCTGGAATCATCCCGCTCGTCTTCTCATTCACCCATTTATTCATAGAATCCACGGAACTTTGATGACTTAGATCCGCTGCTTGAATTTCCGCTTCATAAGCATCTTTGACCATTTTCAGATAGGTTTCCTTCATCACAAAATCATTCTGCACCCATACCGAATTCGCTATGTTCAGTTCCACGCCACCGCCCAGCTCCAGAATAGACCGAAGCAAGCGGTTCGCTCTATTCATCTCATTCAGCCCCAAATCACTCCATCCCAGCACATCTTCCATCTGCTCTGCAGTTTTACCTACACTACCGTTATACGCCAGAGCCAGACCCGTAGATAAGCTGTAGGGAGATATAAGAACATTTTCACCGTTCCCAAACTTGGTTAACTCCTTATGGATGAGTAAGCCGAATGTATTTTCTGACTCTACAATCCTACGGTCTAACTGATTAAGAAGAGCTGATCTCTCCTTCGCTTCCTGCTCTTGTCTTTGTGTTTCTTGAAGCATCCTCTTTTCATCGGATAATTCCTTCGCTCCACAAGCTGTTGTCACAAGCACAAGACATAAACAAGCTGCAATCCACTTTTTATTCATATATAATCTCCCCTATATTAAACCTGGCTGCTTCATTTATTTTCCATATATTTATAAACGCTGAATTTTTTGCAAAGGTTGCTTCCAGGTCAGAAAAATAAAGGAGGTTCCTCCCCTGCCGGAGAAATGGTTATCTGATCATGTTTCTAATACCTACAGCATGTGATTCGGAGGAAAAGTTCATATGAAAAAAGTTACCTCAGCACGATCAGTTACGCGAACTTTATGTTCAGTCCATCTGAGATAAAGAGAAGCACTTCTTCTGTACCACGTTCCTGCACGTCTTGCAGTAGTTCATTCCACACATAGGCCGATTCAGTTGGAGCAATGGCATAGGTTAAGACTTACTTTGAGCCATCTTCACAAATTCCAACCGCCAGATATACGGCCTCCTTTGACACGGTTTCACGCTTAATTGGGATGTACGTCGCATCTAAATAGACGCAAACATAACGTTTATTTAGCGCACGCTTCATGAAGGCATCTACGTGTTCAACCATAACTTGAGTCATGTTAGATACGGTTTGAGGTGTGTAATGATGACCGTACATTTTCTCGATAAGGTCAGCAATCTCTGTCATGGTCACACCCTTCCATGTGGATGACGAAGGATTCAAGAGTATCATTGGAACGCATGTACGAAGACACAGTCTGCTGTTTAAACTCTCCGTTGCGATCCCGTGGAATGTTGAGCTATTTTAAGTTCTCTACGGTACAGATAATAATAAAATTCATTTTGATTAATAATCCTATAATCAGATTAATATCTAGCCTACTTTCCTTTTATGTTGACTCTAAACGGTTTAAAGTTACAATCTTTAACATTTTATCCACATTAACCTTTATATATATAGTAGCTGTTTTAGGATATCTGCGTGACCCTATAAATCAGCTTCGTTCATCTGAACTAATATTTTTTCTATTCTGAAAGCCAGTAACAATAAAAAAAGCCGCTTCTTCTTAATCTTCGCGCGACTTTTTGTACATTCCACCAATTGTTGTGGGAATTATTCTTTGTTGAGAAACTCAAGAAATTCAACGATTATTTCTGAGAAAACATCCTCTTCAGATAAGTAAGTATATCTACTTATTTTTTTTATATCGGGTTTGAAAATCTCTATTAATTTCACGATTGCTTCATGATCATTATCTTTTGCTGCACTGATTAGTTCCATAAACTCGCTTTCTGTGATATAAGTTTCAACATTTTCCTTTTGCATTTATTCACCGCCTGTTGACTTATATTTAATTCCTGTGCAACCTCAGCCTCAGAAAATCCATATAAATACATCTTTTCCAAGACTACTCTTCCATTTTTAGGGATGTTCTTGAATAACTGTTTTACGACAATCATATCTTCAGCAGGGACAGTGAAATCTTCTTTTGTGGAGTCACTTTCAAAAATAGGTAATTCAGACGTCTTGATCTTTTTTGCCCTATATTGCACTCTCCAACCAATTCTATAAATCTCTCTCTTGTATCTATCGTACATAGTTTGCTGCTGATTTCCTATCATATATCCATCTCCTTTCAGCTCTTCTGATCTTCATTATGTAGGGAAATGAAAAAGGTTTTTTCACAACTATTTCGCGAACTTATGTTCTTATTACATCCCAAAATCAGGGAATATTCCTGACATTAAATTACATAAACTAAACTTTTTAGTTCTTGCTCTGTCTGATCTAAGCTTAGTCCACTAGCCTAACGCAATGCATATGTATTATTTCAGCAATGCTATGTTACAATTGAATTGGTAATAATTATAACTTATAGGAGTGAAATTTATTGTGTATCTTAAAAAGAAGCCATTAATAATATCACTAATTGTCTTAGTTGCTATTGTCTCTGTCTCTTGGTCTTTTCATAAAAAATCGGATGGCGATATAAAATCTAAACTAGGAAACGTACTGGGTTACTCCTTGGATAAAATATACGAACAATATAACTCTATGAAAGGTTATGGTGACAATTTAGATGATATTAAAATTCAAGAAATATATAACAAACTATATAGTATTCAAAGCTATTCAACTGCTGTAGACAAAGGTGTCGGAGTGGGACTACTTACTCCTATTGCTAATCTTATGTTTGATGATTTTCAAACCATAGCTTCAAGTTACAAGAAGACTGGTGCTTTGACAGATTCCGATAGGGAGAAATTCAAAAAATTTGTTAATGAATCTGTTGAAATTTCGTTATTAGTAACCGATGTTTATTTCATTAAAGGTAGTGAAGGAAAGCCAAAACTTAAAATTTCTAGATATGATAGTTTAGTAAAATTCAGGCAAAGTCATTAGTTAATAAAAAGCATGGTGGACAATGTGTCCACCATGCTTTTTATTATTTCAACTGATTTTGAATGCCTGTTACAATTGCCGAAGCAATAGTACTTTGTCTTGAAGATAATGCTATTTCAGGATCATCAATTTGTGCGATTTCAATAAGTGATTTCTGATCTGCTACCTTTACTTCTCGAAGAATGGCAAAGTTAGCTGCGTAACAGCCGAAAGCATCATAGTATCGCGTGCACGCTTTTTGGATTGATTCTGCAAAACTTTTAGAAGCATACGTCCCTTCTTGATAGAACGATCCAACTCTTCCGCCAACTGCATTAAGATGGATGCTTACGAGAGCATGAGACGAAGGGATGTTGGCGTTAATATAGGCCCAACGTTTATTAACATCATCGTCGGCATTTACCCCCCCGAAATCTTTGTCAGTGGTTCGTGTCATATACACAGTCGCACCTAGTGCTACTAATTTACTCTGCACAAGTTTTGCGACTTTTAGAGCAATTTCTTTCTCAACGTTTTTATGAACAGCATTATCAATAGTTCCTGGATATTTACCACCATGACCAGCGTCCACAATAATTCTTTTTCCAGCTAAACTCATATTATCAGTCCTCTTTTCTTTAAGATAAAGTATCCTGGCCAGAAGTACTCTTCATATAGTAGGGAAAATAGTAATAAATTTTACAACATTGAAATTAAGTCTTCTTTATAAGTAACGATTCACAAATGAAACATTTCTCGAATTAGAGGCGTCATTATGTTAATTCGCATGATGAGGAGGCATGAAATTCCATGCGCCTGGTTTCAGTTATTTTATTGCTTTTGTATTTTCAGGTCAGTACTCTACCGGCTGATTTGACATCGGTAAACACCACGGACACTTCAGATATGATATTGTTCGTTCAGAAACAGAAAGGTTCAGAAAATAAATATGACAAGCCCCTGAGAATCTCCACGCCACAAGCTGTGAACCGAGCACAGCAGCTATTGGAGGAAGGAAAATGGAGCAAAGTTAAATTCGAACGGCAAACACCTCCAACGTACAAACTGTACTTTCAACCGACGGATGGTCGTGAAATCAAAGCTGTGATCTATGATGTATGGTTTACTAACGGTTACGCTGAAATCTATATCACTGAACTTCATTCATACAAAAGATTAAACAAAACAAATTCCGGAGTTTTAAAAGAAATTATCACTTCTTCGAAGTAGTTCTGACTGTCATGCCTCATTTCGGTATTCAACCGAGGTGAGGCTTTTTCATATTTGCGTTGAGTTTGTATTGATTAATACCTATTTTCCAACAATTATATTGACAATATATCCCTCACGTTATATGGTTACTTACATGAGTAGTTAACCAATTTGGTGGTGAGGATGAAAATGGCATTTTTAATGGACGACAGCCGGCCCATATTTATTCAAATTGCAGAACGGATCGAAGATGACATCATTGAGGGCGCACTTCCTGAGGAATCTCAAGTTCTTTCCACGAACCAGTTTGCTGCCTTCTACAAGATCAACCCGGCAACCGCAGCAAAAGGCGTCAATATGCTTGTTGATGAAGGAATACTGTACAAGAAGCGGGGGATTGGAATGTTTGTGGCTGAAGGCGCACGTGCGAAGGTTATGGAGAAGCGAAAGGAACAGTTTTTTGAGGATTATGTAGTGACGATGATTCGGGAAGCGAAGAAACTCGGCATTTCGGCGGAACAGTTAACGGATATGATCCGGAAAGGGGATAAAGCCAATGGGTAAAGTCGTAGAGCTGAAGAATCTGACGAAATCTTACGGTGAGGTCAAGGCGGTGAATCAAGTCAGCTTTTCCATGGAAGAAGGAAAGATTTATGGATTACTGGGGCGAAATGGCGCCGGGAAGACCACGATCATGCATATGATCACTGCCCAGTTGTTTCCCACAAGCGGGGAGCTCAGCGTATTCGGAGAGACACCATACGAGAATAACCGGGTGCTAAGCCAGCTTTGCTTTATCAAGGAGAGCCAGAAATACCCTGATATTTACCGCATTATCGATGTATTGGAGATATCCGCTTCCTTCTTTCCTAACTGGGATCATGCTTTTGCCCTTTCACTCGCTGAACAATTCCGGCTTCCACTGAAGCGGAGAATGAAAAAGCTGTCCAGAGGGATGCTCTCCTCTGTCGGCATTATTGTAGGTCTTGCAAGCCGTGCACCGCTGACGATCTTCGACGAGCCATATCTTGGACTCGATGCGGTCGCCCGCAATCTGTTTTATGATCAGCTGATGGAGGATTACGCTAATCATCCGCGTACCATTGTTCTCTCTACCCATCTGATTGATGAGGTGAGCAGTTTCCTTGAACATGTCCTTGTCATCGACAATGGAGCGTTGATTCTCAATGAGGATGCAGAGTCACTGCGCGGCAGAGCTTTCACCCTGACGGGTCTTAAAACAACCGTAGAGCCCTTCATTACAGGCAAAAAGGTCATTCATCAGGAGCCTTTTGGCAATCTGATCTCTGCAACCGTTATGGGCAGCTGGACAACCGCTGAAAGGCGAGAAGCAGTAGAATTGGGACTGGAGCTTACCCCTGTATCCCTTCAGCAGTTAATCATTCATCTGACGAACGGTAAACCCCCGAGAAAGGCGGTCGAGGTCTAATGAACCGAATCTCAAGTGTTATCAAAATGCACAGCAAGGATAAGTGGTCATGGTTTATCATCCCGTGGCTGGTCATGCTTTCAAGCTTTTTCATCAATTTTGCAATCAGCGCTTTTGTAGATACGCCTATCTATACTGGCGGTGTTTCTTCCATCTACATTTATATGTTCGTTGCTGGAATCATCACGCTGGCACAGACGTTTCCGTTTGCACTTGGCATAGGGGTAAGCCGAACGGATTATTATATTGGCACATCTACAATGGTCCTACTGACGAGCATCGGTTCTGCCCTCGTGCTGTTTCTTCTCAGTCTCACGGAAGTGTGGACGGGTTCATGGGGCACTGGCCTCCACTTCTTCCACCTGCCTTATTACAGCGACGGTCCCTTGATCAATCAGTTTCTCGTGCCGCTGGTTATATTACTCCTTATGCATTTTACTGGTGTTTTAATCTCCGCCCTTTATAGACGCACAGGCAAAAACGGCTTATTCTTGATATCCGGCATACTACTTATCGCTTTCACTGTTCTTGGATTTCTCATTACCTATCTGAATTGGTTTGACCCCATATATAAATGGATAGTTCGTCAAACGGCTGTTGATTACACCCTATGGATGCTTCCTTTCATTGTTGTGTTTGCAAGTGCGTCATATCTTTTGCTGCGTAAGGCTACAGTCTGATTTAAACGGTTAGCGCTTGTAATTCCATCCCCTTCACAAACCAGTCAGCACCTGATACCATATTCCGCGCTTCGAATACAAGGTTTCCCTGACATAGTCCCAGCCGCCGAGATACTCCATATCAAACAGCCCCGGCGGCTGTGGAAATTGCTGCTCACTTTCCATAAATACGGACTTATCCACCGTGCGGAAGCCGTGCTTCATAAATACACGCTGTGCTTGCGCGAGAAAGGCTTTTGCTGCAGCAGGTCCTTGCCTCCTTGCTCCTCAGACCGTTTCAAGCCTGCACCGTAAATAAATGGCGTTGATATCCCACTGCGCGCCGCCTGAGGTCTTTGGATTCGGATACAGCACCTTCACATGCGGTCTTGTCAGATCTTCAAAATCCTGAATCTCTTTCGGGTTTCCTTCCCTTGTCCCGAGTACTACAATCGAACGGGTAACCATTCCGTCATACGGCTGCCGACTCCATTCCTCCTTCACCAGGCCTGCCTTCACCAGCTTTTTCACATCCCCCTCTAATGCCAGCAGAGTGACGTCTGCTTCAAAGCCGCCCGCTATGGAACGGGCCTGTGTGCCCGAAGCTTTGTATGATTCCTGAAAGGAGGGAGAAGCATAAGCAACCAGCATAACCTAATATGATGTGCACTCTTGCTCTTTCTCATAATCCGACTCCCCACCCTCTCCCTTTCCATGGTTGATTAAATTATAATCGGCATCGGATCGACCTTAAGCCGATTCTCCTCGATCCAATTGTCCGTATCATTAAATAAATATGCCCGGTGGACAAGCACTCGTACTTCCTGTCCGACCTGTAATGTTTCTTTCTCTAAGGACCGGTAAGTGACTAGCTTGTGACCACCAACTTCTATTTCAATAAGCCACTCACTGCCGCGAAAATGCATATGTCTCACAATCCCTTTCTCCGTTGCCGACAAGATTGGAAAGTCCCCATCTCTACCAATTTCAATATATTCCGGACGAATTAAAGCACGCGTCTGAGTTCCGCTGCCAACCGCATCAAACCCTTTCAAAGCCGATGCATCCTCCACCATCGTAGATTCACCGATAAAAGTCGCGACAAACGGTGTAGACGGCTCTTTGTAAATATCCCAAGGCGTACCTTTCTGCTCCACTCGCCCCTCATTAATGATCATAATCTCATCAGCTACTTCAATCGCCTCATCCTGATCATGTGTGACGAAAATCGAGGTGATACCGACCCGTTCAATCAGATCACGCAGCCATGAGCGAAGCTCCTGCCTGATCTTGGCATCAATTGCTGCGAACGGCTCATCAAGCAGCAGCAGCTGCGGTTCCGGTGCTAGTGCACGGGCAAAAGCCACCCGCTGGCGCTGCCCCCCTGATAACTGATGCGGATATCGCCGCTCGAAGCCGCTGAGCCCGGTCAGCTCCACCAGCTCCATGACCTTATCCTTGATCTTGGATTTGGGAACCTTCTTAACCTTCAAGCCGAACGCGATATTATCGTACACCGTCATATGCTTGAACAACGCATAATTCTGGAATACAAACCCGATGCCTCGTTCCTGAGGCGGGATATCATTTACAACCCGGCCATGGAAGGAAATTTGTCCGGAGTCCGGGCTTTCCAGTCCTGCAAGCATTCGCAGAATCGATGTTTTACCGCCCCCGCTTGGCCCCAGCAGCCCGATTAAATGCCCTTTTTCGATATCGAAGCTAACATTCTTTACAGCATGAAAAGAACCGAAATGTTTACTCAGATCACGGACTTGCACATGCATATCAATGCACTTCCTTTCTCTTTTTGACCCATTCCATCAAAAGCAGGAGTCCTGCTGAAAAGGCGAGCACCGCATTCCATGTAATCGGATCCAGAAGACTGACGGCGAAATGCTCCCATCCCGCAGAAAACGAATGCACATATACACCTATTACCGGAAGAACAATGAGTACGGCAAAGTAAAGCAGTATAACGCTTCTAAATCCCCACATCCAGCCTTTATGGCGCGTAAGTGCAGTAAGCATTTCTCCCTCCCTTCCGGTGTTCCCGTTAACCAAATTATTAAAAACAATATTTCCTATTAGTATACTTGGTTTTATGTTATACACACTTTACCAAAAGTTGAATATGATCGTCAATCCAACTTTGGGACCTAACGGGTTAATATATTGGTATCAGTAAAAAAAATAATTACATAAGGAGTGAAGAGCAAATGCTGTATCATCTGCATCTGTCAACCGTTAAACGTGATGAAATGAGAGATATTACACGAGATATCACTCAAATCGTTCGGGAAAGCGGCGTTCATAACGGAACGGTCCTTGTCTACTGTCCTCATACAACAGCCGGAATTGCTATTAATGAAAATGCCGATCCTGACGTAAAACGTGACGTGCTTATGCGTCTGGATGAGGTTTATCCATGGAAACACCCGAAATACCGGCATGTAGAAGGCAACACAGCCTCCCATCTCAAATCCATCACATGCGGCCCGTCTCAGCAGATCATCATCTCGGAAGGAAAGCCACTGTTAGGCCGCTGGCAAGGCATTTATTTCTGTGAATTTGATGGACCTCGAAACCGCGAATACTACGTAAAAATTATGGAGGGTTAAACACCACCACTCAACAAAAGGGCCATCCCAGGAGTAGATTCTTTCTACTAAGTGGGATGGCCCTTTGATATACATCAAGAAATTGACGTATCAACGCTACAACGAAGCAATTGATTGAAGTAAAAACCTGCAATAAAACCACCTTCACAAATTTATGCAGGGGGTTACACCTTACTATAGAAACTTCGGCATAATACCTTTACGTGAGCTATTGCGGCGGGCTTAATCTCTTCAAAGCTGATTTTGTCCTGAATATAATAGGAAATAAAACCATGTGTGGACAAAAACAAGGTCAGCGGCAAGTTCCGCCTCTCCTCATCACAATAAGTGTCTTCCAGCAAATGCTGTCGAACCAGCGTCGCGAATATATCAAAGCAGCGGCTTTGCTCGGATCGACAGTATGCCAAAAGTTCTTCATCCCTGATCATAAACATAATTTCATATTGATAGGGGTTATTCATACCGAAACGGATAAACTCCAGCAGGATCTGTTCCAGCTTAGATGTCCCGTCACTGGGTGCTTTTCCAGCTGTCTGTTTCAGAAGAATAGTAAGATCGTTGAAGTCTTTCATGACAATGGCGTAGAAAAGCTCCGCCTTTTCCTTAAAATGATAATATAAGGACCCGTGGCTGTAACCCAGGTGCTGCCCGATGCTTCGCATCGAGATGGCCCGGTATCCTTTGGTTATAAACAAATGCCTGGCCGCTTCCAAAATACGCTCCCTAGATAACTCCCGTTCTACCGCTCTTCTTGCCATATCTTTTATTTCCCTTCAATAAAATAGAGCCGCTCTCCCTCCGTAATCACCGATTGCCCCTGAGTTAAATCGACCATCCATGCAATAAAGGCATCCTTCTCCTGATCTTCAGGAAGACAAGTGAGTGTTACTTTATCTGCGAATAACGTTTCACCCATTCGGGTATGTCGACTCCGAAGCTCATTCTCAACCTTACCCAGCCATGTGTAATCCAGCTCAACATATACTTCCCGATGAAGTACGCGTGTGATAACTTCCCCAGCCTCAATAGCTGCTACTGCACCATCTGTGTAAGCTCTGATCAATCCTCCGGCACCCAGCATAATCCCGCCAAAATAACGCGTCACAACAATGGCTACATTTTTAAGCCCCTGGTTACGAATAACCTCAAGTATAGGCTTGCCTGCCGTTCCGCTTGGCTCTCCATCATCTGATTGCTTCTGAATCTCATCCCGTTCCCCGATCATATAAGCGGAACAGTTATGTGTTGCGTTCCAATGCTTCTTCTTGATTTCATCAATAAATGCGATTGCGGCTTCCTCGGTTTCCACCGGCATAACATGACCAATAAACCGAGATTTCTTAATAACAATTTCCTGCAAACCCGCTGACCGCACCGTCTTGTAACGTTCCAGCATTTGCCGATTTCAACCCCTTATTGCCAAGAAAGCAGTCTCCGGCTTAAATAGCGGAAAACTGCTTCCTTCAGCTGTTCTGTCTAATGTGAAATGTGGTGTTATTCGGAAAGTCTGGCTTCCAATTCGGCTTTCTCTTTCTCGTAACCCGGCTTGCCAAGCAGAGCGAACATATTCTTCTTGTACGCTTCTACACCCGGCTGGTCAAACGGGTTCACACCCAGCAAGTAACCGCTGATTCCGCAGGCCTTTTCGAAAAAGTATACCAGATATCCAAAGGAATAGGGAGAAAAATCAGGAATTGTAACAATTAGGTTAGGAACCTGTCCGTCTGTATGAGCGAGCATGGTACCCTGAAACGCCTTTTTGTTAACAAAATCCATTGTTTTTCCTGTCAGGAAGTTAAGTCCATCCAGGTCGTCCGGATCGGATTCAATCGTAATATGATTCGATACATTCTCTACCTGAATCACTGTTTCAAAAATGTTCCGGGTGCCTTCCTGAACAAATTGGCCCATGGAGTGAAGATCAGTCGAGAAGTCCACAGATGCCGGATAGATGCCTTTATAGTCCTTACCTTCACTCTCACCATACAATTGCTTCCACCATTCGGAAACAAAGTGAAGTGACGGTTCGTAGTTAACCAGGATTTCGATAGCTTTACCTTTACGGTACAGAGCGTTACGAACTGCGGCATATTGGTAAGCTTCATTCTCTGCTACATTCGGGTTGCTGTATTCTTTTGCTGCGTCAGCCGCACCTTGCATCATCTCTTCGATGTTAATGCCAGCGGTTGCGATTGGCAGAAGGCCTACAGCCGTTAATACGGAATAACGCCCGCCAACATCATCCGGGATGATGAAGGACTCATAGCCCTCTTCATTCGAAAGCTTCTTAAGCGCACCCTTTTCTTTATCTGTGGTTGCATAGATACGCTTGCGGGCTTCTTCCTTACCGTACTTCTTCTCCAGTGCTGCACGGAAAATACGGAATGCGATAGCCGGCTCAGTAGTCGTACCGGACTTCGAAATGACATTGATCGAGAAATCCTTGCCTTCAATAAGCTCAAGCAGGTGATTTACGTAAGTGGAGCTGATATTGTTTCCTGCAAAATAAATTTCCGGCGTTTTACGCTTATCCTTCGGAAGAATATTATAGAAGGAATGGGACAGCATTTCGATCGCTGCGCGGGCTCCCAAATAAGATCCGCCGATCCCGATCACGATCAGAACTTCAGAATCGCTCTGGATCTTCGCTGCTGCTTTTTGAATACGCGCGAATTCTTCTTTGTCATATTGAGCCGGAAGGTCGATCCATCCCAGGAAATCCGAGCCTACACCGGTTTGGTTATGTAACTGTTCATGAGCCGTACGGATAGGTTCCGCTAAATAATCAATCTCATGTTGATTAATAAATGAAAGGGCCTTGCTATAGTCAAACTTCACTTTTTTAGACATAAGTTTACAGCCTCCTGTTTTATCATGTAAAGAGAGTCAACATTCATAAGTTAGGATACTTTAATTTGTTTCATGTATCAAGTTTCGTCCTTTAACCGTCAAGCTTTCGTCACTACAGAACAACCGTTTGCCTGCCAAAGCTAGAATAAAGACTACTCTCATGTTAAGATTAACGCAATCAACGAAATTATATACGAAGGTGATAGTGATGAAAAAAATCGGATTTATCGGTCTTGGTACTATGGGTGCTCCCATGGCTTCCAATCTGCTGAGACAAAACTACGAGGTTACCGTTTACAACCGAACAGATGAGAAATGCCGCCCCTTAGCTGAGCAAGGAGCTTACACGTCAACATCTCCGCGTGAAGCTGCGGAAGAAGCCGATGTCGTCATTACTATGATCTCAAACGATGACGCTGTACGTGATGTCTATTATGGTGAGAGCGGTATCCTCTCCTCACTTACGGATGGCATGACCGTTATCGATTGCAGTACGATTTCACCAGCCCTGGTTAAGGAAATTGCAGCAGCTGTATCAGCAAAAGGAGCTTCTTTCCTTGATGCACCTGTGACTGGCAGCAAGCCGGCAGCGATCGACGGTTCGCTCGTATTTATGGTTGGCGGAGACGCAGCCGTGATCGAGTCCGTTACCGATGTATTCAATACCCTTGGAAAAAAAGTAATCCACATGGGCCCAAATGGCAGCGGTGCTGTAGCTAAGCTTGCCCATAATACGGTCGTAGGAATCAACAACCTTGCCCTTGCCGAGGGATTTGCCATTGCCGCAAAATCCGGCATCCCTGCTGATCACTTTCTGGAGCTCGTTCAGCTTGGATCTGCTGGTAGTAAAGCTGCTGAATTAAAGGGACGTAAGATTATCGAGGGAGATTTCAGCAACCAATTCTCACTCGCTCTGATGCTCAAGGATCTGAAGCTGGCTTCCTCCCTGACCGATGGCATAGGCATGCCTTCACCGATGCTGAATCTGGCCAAAAGTCTGTTCCAGGCAGGTGCAAGCGAAGGGTATGGCGATGAGGATCTATCCGCCGTGGTTAAATGTTATGAAGCCTGGATCGGCCAAAAGATTGGCGAGCAGCAAAAACAGTAATACGCGCTGTATATATTATAACTACACCTGCTCTTCTCAGCTGCCATGCTTTTATGCCTATAAGGCATGGCATATACAGAGGGCAGGTTTTTTTATGTTTAGACAGCTCGACAAACTGTTCATAGGCGAAGCCGATCTCCTTCAGTATTACCCCGATTACTATTACATGGAACATCTGCTAAAACCGTAAAAAGCTATGTATATAGATCGACACCCGCAAAAATGTGCGGGTGTCGAAAACTATTATCTTGATATTACAAGCTATGGAATTAGAGGAGCGCCTTCACGCGGCTAACTACATTTTCTACAGTAAATCCATACTCGGCAATTACGCGATCTCCAGGAGCTGAAGCGCCAAAGGTGGAGATACCCAGGATATCGCCTTTCTCTCCAACATAACGCTCCCAGCCGAACGGGTGAGCCATTTCCACAGCAAGACGAGCTTTAACATCCGGCAGAATCACGGAATCCTTGTATGCCTGATCCTGCTGATCGAACAGATCCCAGCTCGGCATGCTGATCACGCGAACCTGAATACCTTCTTCTGCAAGTGCTTCCTGTGCTTTTACAGCCAGCTGCACCTCAGAACCCGTCGCGATAATTTGTGCCTGAGCCTTGCCTTCTTTCGCATCAGCAACTACATAGGCACCGCGCTTAATGCCTTCGCGTGCATTGTCAGCTGTAGCAGCAAGAATCGGCAGGTTCTGACGAGTGAGAACAAGGGCAACCGGACGATCCTGATTCTCGGCAGCATAAGCCCATGCAGCTGAAGTTTCATTGGCATCCGCCGGACGGATCACAGTCAGACCCGGAATAATCCGCAGGGAAGCAAGCTGCTCGATCGGTTCGTGTGTCGGGCCGTCTTCACCTACTGCAATACTGTCATGAGTCAATACATACGTTACCGGCAGCTTCATTAGCGCAGCGAGACGTACAGCCGGACGCAGATAATCCGTAAATACGAAGAAGGTACCTCCGAAAATCTTAAGTCCGCCATGCAGCGCAACACCGTTCATTGCAGCAGCCATAGCAAATTCGCGAACTCCGTAATAAACGTTACGTCCTTCATAGCTGCTTGGTGTGAAGGATGCCAAATCGTTCAGATGTGTCATTGTAGAGCTTTCAAGGTCTGCAGATCCGCCGAGCAGATTCGGTACGCCTTGAACCAGACCATTCAGTGCTTTACCAGAAGCAACACGTGTCGATACCGCTTTATCTTCTGTGCTGTACTTCGGCAGGTCCTTATCCCAGCCTTCAGCCAGCTCGCCTGCTACTGCTCTTTCAAACTGTGCTGCAAGCTCAGGATACGCTGCTTTGTACTTCTCGAACTGTTCTTCCCATGCCTTGAAAGCTGCAATTCCGCGCTCTTTAACCTGTGCGAAATGCTCACGGACCTCTTCAGGAACATAGAAATCTTCTTCGTAAACCCATTTATAAAATTCTTTAGTCAGTTTCGCTTCGTCTGCTCCAAGCGGAGAACCGTGAGTACCGCCATGTCCGCCCTTACCTTGCTTGTTCGGGCTTCCGTAACCGATAACGGTCTTCACTTCGATCAATGTCGGGCGATTCACATCAGCCTGTGCTTCTGCAATGGCTTTCTCGATTGCAGGAAGATCGTTACCATCCTCGACGCGCAGCACCTGCCAGCCATATGCTTCAAAGCGCTTCGCTACATTCTCGGAGAATGCAAGATTCAGCTCTCCATCCAGAGAAATGTCGTTGGAATCGTACAGCATGATCAATTTGCCAAGCTTCATGTGACCAGCCATAGAAGCAGCCTCTGCGGATACGCCTTCCATTAAATCTCCGTCACCGCAAATAGCATAAGTGTAATGGTCAACGACCTTATAGTTGTCTTTGTTATATACAGCACCCATATGAGCCTCAGCCAAAGCCATACCAACGGCCATTGCAACCCCTTGACCCAGCGGTCCAGTCGTTGCATCAACCCCTGCTGTGTGTCCATATTCCGGATGGCCAGGAGTCTTGCTTCCCCATTGACGGAATTGTTTCAGGTCATCCATCGAGAGATCATAGCCGCTTAAATGAAGCAGACTATACAGCAGCATGGAGCCGTGACCTGCTGATAATACGAAACGGTCGCGGTTAATCCAAGACGGCTGATCCGGGTTATGATTCATCGTTTTGGCAAAAAGCTGGTATCCCATTGGAGCAGAACCCATAGGCATGCCGGGATGGCCCGATTTCGCCTTTTCAATAGCATCAATAGCTAGTGTCCGGATTGTAGCAATGGACAAGTTGTCAATTGTCTGATTGGTTGTCATGATTCGTCCTCCTCAAATGTGGTGCTTGAATTCCGTTCTCCCTGTCATATTTTATACTGATAAGGCAGTTAGGAATGTTGAGAATATCATTTTGACTCTTATTGTATCATCTGTACCTTGGCATTTCCATACACGATTTTATTTCTTCCTTTCGGACGGTTCTATCCATCATGCATTATGTCCCTAATAACAGGGGTTATAACCAGAAAACCTTCATTTGAAGCATCGGATGATGACTAAAAAAGTTCCGGATGAACTCAACATATTCTTCACAAAAAAGCCGGGACTCCACAGTTCGTGGAATCCCGGCGACTGGTATAAAAGGTTCTTATTCCGCTTTCACTAAAATTTTAACCTGATTTCTTTCTTTCAGCAGACCTTCGAAGCCTTCATCGATGGCTTTATCAAGACTAATCCGTTTAGTCACCAATTTATCGGCAGGGAAGTACCCTTGAGCCATCAAGCTGATTACAGCAGGGAATACATTACGGTATCCGATAATACCGGTTACTGTACGCTCTTTCATTACAATATTTTGCGGATGAATCGATGCTTCCTTCTCAAAAATGCTGACGATCATCGTTTCGCCGCCGATTTTTGTTGAATTGATGGCTTGAGTCAGTACAGGAGGTACGCCAGTTACCTCAAAGGAAACGTCGACGCCGCCGTTTGTACGTTTGTGGATTTCTTCCACAGCATCATACTCTTTCGGATCAATAACAATGGCGCCAAGCTCAGCTGCTTTTTGCTTACGCTCAGGAGACAGCTCAACGGCATAAATCTCGGCAGCTCCGGATGCTTTCAACGCTTCAATAACCAGCAGACCAATCGGACCTGTACCAAATACGACCGCTTTGTCTCCTACTTTTAATTTACTTGAACGAACGGCGTGAAGCGCAACAGCTGAAGGTTCAACAAGCGCTCCCTGCTCATAGGATACCGATTCCGGAATTTTATGAATCATCACTTCCGGTACAGCAGCATATTCAGAAAAGCCGCCGCCACCGCCGGCAAGGCCATAGAAGCCCATTTTGTCACACAGATTGTATTTGCCCTGCTTACATGCTTCACAGGTTCCGCACGAATAAACCGGCTCGACCACGACCCGATCCCCGACATTTATTCTTGTTACGCCTTCACCTACTTCAACAACCTGTCCCGAAAATTCATGGCCCATCACCACCGGTGCTTTATCGCCACTCAACGGATGGGTTTCCAATGGAATAAAGATAGGTCCCGCTGTATACTCGTGAAGGTCGCTGCCGCAAATGCCGCACCATTCCACTTTTATTTTTACCTCGCCTTTTGCAGGCTTCGGTTCCTCAATGTTCTCCAGTCTTAAATCCTTTACACCATGCCATCTCAATGCTTTCATCACAATCATCTCCTGATGTAAAATTTATAAGCGCTTACACAACAATATTACTACTCATATCCAGATTTAACACAGGTAAATAATTAATATAATGTAAATCGTGAACTACAAATGTAAATGACTTACTTTAAAGTAAATAAAAAAAATTCCGCCTCCAGGCTTACAGCCTGAAAAGCGGAAACTCTTATCTGTTGGCATCGGGTCTGCAGCCCTAGATGCCTTCTTAAGCATAGCTTTCTAACGTTTGTTGCGGTTTTTCGCCTGCAGCAGGCGGTCCATTGCTGAGCCGCCCTGCTCCTCAGCAGGCGAAGCCTTCCCGCCGCCGGATGCCTTCGGTTGTTTCGGCGGCGGCGGTGGCGGCGGGCTTGCAGCGCGCCCGCCCGCTG
>NZ_CDSE01000024.1 GCF_001373415.1 Paenibacillus dakarensis
ATGCGCAGTCATGGCGGGTGAAGTATCCTTCTTAATGATTTCTATATATTCCCTGAATGTGCCGCTCCATGCCAGACGGTCGCTCTCTGCCCGATACGATGCTATTCGTTCGAAAATATCCATACCGCTACCTCCTATGACTCGGTTATGAGGATTGGCTTTCATTCCACTCATGACGATTTACCATTAACCTACCGAAAAAGCGTATTACATACCTATGCGGCATTGCCGGATTAGTTGACCATATTTTCGAAGTTAAGAGCCTTCTTTTCCGCAATTATTCAAGCACTCCTCCAGATATGCGCACATTCGTTCCCGACATGTTATACTGATGAAATAATGCATCTAGGGATGATTCCTGATTCTGATCACAAAAGGAGAAATAGCCATGGCGATTAAACATGAAGCCGAGCTGTACGCTCCCTTGAAGGCTTTTTTTGGACTGCATGGATATGAGATCAAAGGTGAAGTACGAAGCTGCGATATGGTCGGCATGAAAGAAGGTTTAACGGACCCCCTTATTGTTGAAATGAAAAAAACATTTAACCTTGCACTGCTTCTGCAGGGATTGGAACGCCTTAAAATGAGCTCCCTTGTGTATCTGGCTGTTGAGAAGAGCCGTGTCAAAAAAGGGGCAGTCAACCAGCGATGGTCAGAACTAAGTAATCTGTGCCGAAAGCTTGGGCTTGGACTGATCACGGTAACTTTCTACAAGACGAAAGCTCCCTTTGTTGAGGTGCTGTGTGAGCCGTGTGAAGGAAATTATACGGGCCGCAGTGCACCGAGAAAACGTGAACGACTGCTCATGGAATTCCGGGAGCGCAGCGGAGACTATAATACAGGTGGTGTAACACGGGCCAAGCTGGTAACAGCGTACCGGGAAAAAGCCCTCCGAGTTGCTGCAGCATTACACCAGCTGAGCAGATCAGATTGCACAGCGGATCTTTCCATCACTGCGGTAGGCTCCCCTCCCAAACCCGGTGTCACTCCTGCTGCTATTCGGAACTTGAGTGGGGTTGGCAATGCGGCCTCCGTACTTCAACAAAATTACTATGGGTGGTTTACCCGTATCATGCGTGGACGATATCTTCTTACCGATGCCGGAGTTCAGGCTTTAGAGGAATACGCCTCCGTTCTTGAAAACTCCTCGCTCCCCGGCTATCAGCCTCACCTTTAACTCAAGTGATTATAATTATGATCTACTTATCTTCCCGCTGCCGTAAATATTGACAAAGAGGCTGACCTTTGGAATCCTTTAACATCATCCAAAAGGCCAGCCTCTATTTACATTACAACAATATGCTGCGTGCACTAGTTCCGGGCAGTAAACTCCATGATCGCTTCACTGATCAGATTCATTCCAAGGAGCAGCTCATCCCTGCCCGGATGCGTAAAGTTCAGGCGAATGCATTCACTCGCTTCATCTTCCGGCGAACACATCGAGCCAGGGAGAAAGCTAACCCCCTTCTGAACCGAGCATTTCAAAAGCGCATCCCCATTCAATCCTGCAGGAAGATGCACCCACAGGAACATCCCTCCTAAAGGAACATCATAATATGTATCCCTCCAGGCACTTCGTTTGAGCAGCTCAACCATCAATTTCAGCCTTGTGCTATACTCCCTGTTAAGCATCAACAGATGATCATCAAAATTGAAATGCTTAGACTCCAGCAAATGATGCAGCAGTCTCTGATTCAGCATACTGGACTGCCAATCCGCCATCTGCTTCACAGCAGCCATCATTTCGATAATCCTCCTGTTCCCTGCTGCCCATCCGGTACGAAGTGCAGGCGCAACCGTCTTACTGAACGAACCTACATACAGAACATGTTCTCCCTGATTCTCCTCTAGAGAAATTAAAGGCGGAAGCTGACCAGAGGAAGCTGCCCCTTGCGGAAAATACAAATCACCAACAGAGTCATCCTCCACGATCAAGACATGATGTTGCTTACACAGCCTGAGCACCTCCTGGCGGCGCTCCATGCTCCAGTAAACGCCTGTGGGATTGGTAAAGTTAGGAGCCGCCATGAGAAGCTTTGGTTGATGTGCTAAGATTAGCGACTCTAATGCGTCAGGCAAAATACCGCTGTTGTCTCCTTCTACCGGGATGATCCGGGCTCCCTGCAGCCTAAGCACTTGGAGCAAGCCTGGCGAAGTCGGATTTTCTACAAGAACCGAGTCCCCTGGTTCTACATAAACCCTGACAAACAAGTCCAGTGCCTGCTGCGTTCCTGTGGTGAGCAGAATTTGCTCTGGAGAGACCTTTAACTTTTTCCTGCGGCTCCAATCGCGACAGAGCCATTCTTTCAGTGGTTCATAACCCTCTGTATCCCCGTATTGCAATGAACGGCGATCAGCATTCAGTACAGATTCTGCTGCCTCAGCCAATGATGACAGAGGAAACAGCTCTTCTGCCGGAAGCTCTTCTGCCAGGGAAATAAAAGAATCCCGCTTCGCAAGTTCACTGAGACTGCGCAGCGGGGATGACATAAGGGTCTGTGCACGGGAAGCAAAGGAATACTGCACCCGATATCCCTCCCTTTATCCGTTATCATAACTTAAGAATATAACTAGCCAGCCTCTTAAAGGTATTCCTGGTTCTTAACCATTATAACTTAAGTTGAATAATCAAGCATACATTTGCCTTCCTTGGTGGCTGTAGAGGGCATATTTCTCAATCGCCTGGGCTCTGGTGTTAACACCGAGCTTGACGTAAATTTTGCGAAGATAGTTATCGATAGAACGGCGGCTTACTTCAATCTCCAGAGCTATTTTGTCATACGTAATCCCTTGTACAATCCGCTCCATGATAAAGGTCTCTGTCTCGGAAAGCGGCATTCCGCCCTCGTGCAGTCCGGAGGAAGCCAGCGGCCAAATCGCCTGCTTAACCCATTCGAGCGGCAGAGTAGTAACGCCTTCGCGAAGTCCTGCAATCATATGTATAAGCTGAAAAGGCGAAGCCTGTTTCGATAAAAGCCCGCTTGCTCCCCGATGGATTAAAGTTTGCAGTAAGGACAACCCGTCGTTATCTGTCATCACAATCACATGCGATTTGGGCGAGATTAGTTTCATTGGTTCTATTACGGTTTCAGCAGTCGCATCCGAAAGTCGATAGTCAAGCAACACGAGATCGGGCTGGATTTCTTCAACCAGTCTAACCCCTTCCTGAGCTGATGAGGTCATACCTAGTACAGTTAGTTCCTTCTCTTCCTCCAAGATCAATTTGGTTCCCAGCATACTCGTAGGGTGACTTCCTACAATAACTACTCGCCAAACCTGGTTCATGATTCTTAAACCCCCTGTTTCAACTAACAATAATAGAGTAAAGCATAGTCATTCTTATACGATAGGTGTATGTGACAACGCCGTAAGAAGTATTGTATAGCCGTTGTTATCCGCCATTTAGTCTCTAGCGTTTTCAATTTGGAAAATCGGTTAAGTAATGCTAGAGGCTTAGACCCGCGCACAATAACATGGCAAACGGCATAGATGTATCTCATTTATTCATTAAATCTATACAGATTGTATCCCACAAACGACGATATAACAATCTATTTTTGATGATTGCGATAATATTATTTCGTCTTTGCGTAATGAAATTTACCATGATAGAATGATTACTGGTAAAAATGATAGATATTTCAAGGAGGGATTAGATGCCAAGACTGGAGACAGATACAGCAAACACCTACCCTTCGCGGGAAGCATCTTCCCGTAAAGGCCCAAGAGCACGTTGGTTCTGGATGTTTTGGATCCTGTTTATCCTGCTGGGTGTCGCTGCAGCTTATTCATACAGCAATCATTTGCAAAAAGAAATCATAACCAAGCTTCAGCAGGATACTCAAAAAGAGATGGCCTCCCTAAAGGCCCAGTATGACAGCCGCTTCACAGAGCTGTCCCGGCAAATGGACGAAATGCAGAGTAAGGTGCAATCTTTCAATGAACTGCTTACATTCACGAAGGATCAAGCCAGTGGCAAGACGGATAACAGCAACAAGCTCTATAGTCAGTTGAACGAGGTAAAACAACAGCTTACCAAGCTGCAGAAAAAAATGGAGCTGCTGAAGTGAAGCCTTTAAGCAGAATGACTGCAAAGCAAGTTAACCGCTGGTTTATGCTTGCCATCGCTCCATTTATCGGAGCATTTCTCTGTATTGGGCTTTTATCAGAGCCGCCTCGTCTTCAACTGAATTCGTCGGATTATGCACCCGATTCAAATCTGTCAGAGGAAACCAGGATCATTCTGGAAGGAATGGATCAAGCCGCGGTTACGGTGGACAAGACCATCGCTTCAATTGAAAAAACGGGGAGATTGTATCAACAGTCAACAAAGGCAGTGAATGGTATTCTTCAAACAACGAAACAACAAGCTCTCGTGCCTGAGCGTATATACAACCGCAGAATTACAGCCAAACTGGGCACACCGAAAGAAAGAGTCGTCAGCGACCGGATTCAAATTGATCTCTTCAAAGTCAACCCGGGAATTTATCGCGGATATGCCATGAAGGTTAAGCTGAAAGACCCAAATGCGATGACGATGTCACTCGGAAGAGGAAAGCAAGGCTCCACTGAAACAACCTTGCAGGCGGTAAACCGATTAGGAGCCGTAGCCGGAATTAATGCAGGAGGATTTGCTGACGGTAACGGCGGCAGACATCCATTAAGCACTACATTTATCGACGGGCATTACGTTACCGGGTTTCAACCCAGCTTTAAAGATCTGGCGTTTGTGGGCCTTAACCATTCTGGCCAGTTAATCGGAGGGAAATTTCGCAATCGCCAAGAGCTGGACAGGCTTGATCCTAAATTCGGAGCTACCTTTGTCCCGGTGTTAATCAAGAATGGCAGGAAAGTGCCGATTCCGTCCAAATGGAAATCTACGCCCGCGAGGGCTCCCAGAACCGTTATTGCTAACTATAAAGATGATCAGCTGCTTGTGATCGTAACCGAAGGATATAATGAAAAAGGAAACTCTGGTGCCACACTGCAGGAGCTTCAAGACAAGTTATATCATCTTGGGGTAAAGGATGCGTATAATCTGGATGGCGGCGGGTCCTCTTCTCTTATTTTGAATGGAAGAGTAATAAATAAGCCTTCAGATGGACGGCTGCGTCCTGTTCCTACACACTTTTTATTTTTCAAATAACCATTTTTCGAATAAATCTATGACATCCCTCATAATAGTCATTTCTTTTTTCACAAAGGCTGGGTATAATAGGGAATAGCTTAGCAGGAGGTGGCCTCAATGTCTTTCTCATTAACTTTTTGGATCGTCACATTGGTTCTTGTCTTGTATTTGGTTGGAATTTTGACGGCCTCATATAACGAAGATAAAACCAAAGGCCTGTAAGACGGAGCTTCCTCATCTAGGGGAAGCTTCTTCTTTTGTCGTCTGATAACGAAAAAGCACCGCTTCAGCGGTGCTTTTTCGTGCATCGTTAGGCATGTCTAGGAATTTGATGCATATCGGACATGCACTGTGCGCATATATAACGTTCTTTAAACTCGCTAACCCCATCCATGGACCCGCAAAAGACACATTTCGGGCGGTAGCGTTCCAGAATGATATGGTCACCCTGTACCAGAATCTCTACAGGATCGCCCTCGTTCATTTGATATCTTTTACGAAGTGATTTGGGCAGGACAATTCTCCCCAGCTGATCCACTTTACGCACAACGCCAGCAGGTTTCATAACGATAGTACACCTCTCCGTTCAACAAGTAATGTTACACTATTCCCAGTCTCCTGATAAAATAGGCCTAGTAGAATAGTTCGATAAAAGGTTGTCGAATCCTGCTAGTTTTTAAGAAAATATTTGCTTTTTTACTTTTTTTGCTTAACCATGTAGGTAAAGCGACTGAGTAATTGCATTAAACAGTCTATTTTAGCCTATTCCATATTTGGAAAATCAAGCTGACGAAGTGCCTCGTACACAATAATTGCTGCAGAGTTAGAGAGATTCAAGGAACGAACTTTATCCGACATTGGCATACGAATACAATGATCAGGGTTCGCAGCCAGCAGTTCAGGCGGGAGGCCCTTCGTCTCCTTGCCAAACACAAGGAAATCTCCATCCTGGAAGGAAATATCTGAATATCGTTTCACCGATTTGGTGGAAGCATAGAAATAACGCCCTTCTGGATACTGAGCCTGTAACTCCTCAAACGAATCATGATACTCAATATGCACAGCGTACCAATAATCGAGACCCGCGCGTTTTAATGTCTTGTCATCCGTGTTAAAGCCAAGCGGCCGCACCAAGTGTAAATGGGCACCCGTAGCCGCACAAGTTCTAGCAATATTCCCCGTGTTCGCCGGTATTTCAGGCTCAACGAGTACAATGTGTAGTGCCATGTTGTAACAATCCACCTTTTTCATCTGTTTTCTTCTATTATAGCTTATACCTCTGATTTCTTTGCAGCAAGCTCAAAAAAAAGAAAAGGCCGGGATCAGAGACTCCCGCAGGGTCCTTCTTCGGCCTTCTTATCGATATAGGGGATTATTACCTTGTAGAAAAACTACTCGGGGATCGGCTCCTCTTCGATAGCAGATTATCCGTGAGTTTTCTTAAAATGATTCATAAAATCAACAAGTGCTTTGCAGCTTTCTAACGGAACCGCATTATAAATAGATGCACGCAAACCGCCAACACTACGGTGACCTTTCAGGCCTTCAAAGCCTTCTTGTACAGAAGCTTTTATAAACTCCTTTTCAAGCTCTTCCGATTCCATACGGAATGTAATGTTCATGTCCGAACGGCTTCCTGCATCGACACAGCCACGATAGAAGCCACCGCTATTGTCAATCGTATTGTAGATCAGAGCTGCTTTTTCACGGTTTTGCACTTGAATTCCTTCGAGTTCTCCGCGTTCCTCAATCCACTTGAGCACTTCGTTAATCATATATATACCAAAAGATGGAGGCGTATTATACAAAGAGTCATTGCTTGCATGTGTGCTGTAACGCAGCATGGTCGGGAGATGCTTTGGAGAGTTTGCGATCAGTTCTTCTTTTGCAATTACCACCGTCACACCAGACGGACCAAGGTTTTTCTGGGCCCCGGCATATATCATTCCGAATTGATCGACATCAATCGGACGACTTAAAATATCGCTGGACATGTCACATATTAGAGGGAGGGAACCCGTGTCTGGGAACTCTTTGAATTGAATTCCCCCGATTGTTTCATTCGAGGTCATATGAAGATATGCCGGGTTCTCTGATAAGGAGATGGCATCAAGATCAGGTAAAGACATAAAATGGTCTGCTTCAGATGAAGCCGCAATATGCGTATCACCAATCAACTGTGCTTCCTTTAAAGCCTTTTCCGCCCAGCTTCCGGTCATCACATAGTTAGCTTGCTGCCCTTGACCAAGGAAATTCATTGGAACCATAGCAAACTGCAAGCTTGCTCCCCCTTGAAGGAACAATACCTTATACCCTTTCGGGTTGCCAAGCAGAGCCAATAGACGCTCTTGCGTTTCCTTATGTACCGACTCGTAGATCGCCCCTCGGTGAGACATCTCCATGATGGACATGCCGCTCTCCCTAAATTCAACAAATTCCGATTGGGCCCGTTCCAGGACCTCCAGCGGCAATGCAGCTGGACCAGCGTTAAAGTTAAAAGCTCTCTTGTTCAAACGACTCTCCACCCTTTCTTTCTCTGCTTACTGAATATTATCGCATATCATAGCAACAATCGGGAAATGCGGCAAGTGCTTTTTTTCTCTATTTAAAGACACAAGGACCGCATTAAATATCATTTACACACAGTTTAAAGGAGTGCCCCGGGTCAATCGACCTTCAGAGACACTCCTTCATTCGCTTCATATAACTTAAAGATCATAGTAGAGTGAGAACTCGTGCGGATGCACCCGAATCGACACTGCTTTGGCTTCGCCGCGTTTTAATTCAATATAGTTATCGAGGAATTCCTTCGTGAACACGCCGCCCTCGGTCAGAAACTCATAATCAGCCTGCAGCGCATCCAGTGCTTCATCAAGCGTTCCAGGAACACTGCGAATCTCTTTCTTTTCGGAATCAGACAACTCATAAATATTCTTATCGAACGGTCCGTAACCAAGTGCCACAGGGTCAATCTTACGCTTGATTCCATCAAGGCCGGCCATCAGCATCGCTGAAAATGCAAGATACGGATTCGCTGTTGAGTCCGGTGTGCGGAACTCAATCCGGCAGCCTCTAGGTGTAACTGCAGCAACCGGAATTCGTACCGCAGCCGAACGGTTTCCTTTGGAGAATACCAGGTTAACAGGAGCTTCATATCCAGGGACCAGACGTTTAAAGGAGTTGGTACTCGGGTTCGTAAGTGCGATCAGAGCCGGAGCATGATAGAGGATACCACCGATATAATGCATTGCCATCTCGCTCAGATTAGCATATGCACCTTTCTCATAAAAGAGCGGGGTATCGCCATCACAGATGGATTGGTGAACATGCATCCCGCTTCCGTTATCTCCGAAAAGCGGCTTCGGCATAAATGTCGCCGTCTTGCCATATTGGCGTGCGGTATTGTGGACGATATATTTATAGACAAGCAGGTTATCCGCTGTTTTCTTCAGCGTATCGAAACGAAAGTTGATTTCTGCCTGGCCTGCCGTTGCAACTTCATGGTGATGGCGCTCTACACGAAGCCCTGCTTCACCCAGCAAGCGGCACATCTCGCTGCGAATATCCTGCTGTGTATCCACCGGTGCTACAGGTACGTATCCGCCTTTCACACCGATCTTAAATCCGAGGTTTCCGCCCTCTTCTTTACGATTCGTATTCCATGCCGCTTCCTCAGACTCTACAACATAACTTGAACTGTTCATCGTGCTTTCATAACGTACATCATCAAACAGAAAGAATTCTGACTCCGGTGCAAAAAAAGCCGCTGTTCCTATCCCGCTGTCCTGCAAAAACTGCTCTGCCCGTGCAGCAATGCTGCGTGGATCACGATCGTATGCTTCTCCATCCGGTGTATAGATATTGCTCATAATGTTCAGTGTAGGGTGTGCCGTAAATGGATCGATATAGCATGATTCCGGATCAGGCATCATGACCATGTCGGATTCTTCAATTCCCCGAAAGCCTGGAATGGACGAACCGTCAAAAGCTACTCCGTTTATAAATGTCTCTTCATCCACTGCTGATGCTGGTAGTGAAATATGGTGTACGCGCCCTGCCAAATCTACAAACCGAAAATCAATCCATTCAATGCTGTTTTCTTGAATTGTATGCAATACTCTCTCTACCGACATGTCTCTTCCTCCCAAATTCCGAACATTAACGGCATGTAACCCGTCGAACGTTCACACATTTTCCTGTTCTTTCCGTCATTATATTCTCATATGTTAGATAACGTCAATATCCATGTGAGGTATTTTGACTCAATTATGTTATATTATCTAACATAAATGTTCTTTTGTGCAAAAGAAGCAGTCCACACTACCGAAGCCCCTCCCTGTCAGAAGCTGAATGCAGAAAAAACCCGCGGCAGGGTATCGCCAGCGGGTTATGAATCAGAATATTAAGAATAATAACTACTTTTTCGCTCTTACTGGAGGAAGAAGCTTGCTCATATTAACGGTTCTCTTTATCTCCCATGTATCAGGCTGATCGTGTTCGTATTGCTCCAAATACGAAATCACTTCTTTCGTAATTGGCGTAGGCGTCGAAGCTCCTGATGTGACAGCCACCTTGTTGACCCCTTCAAGCCATTCCCGTTTCAGCTCGGTAATATCTCCGATCCGGTGGGCAGGTACACCCGCAATCTCTTCGGAAACCTGGGCAAGCCGGTTCGAGTTATTGCTGCGGGGGTCTCCAACAACGATGACCAGATCTGCCTGCCCAGCCTGTTCAGCTACTGCTTCCTGGCGGACTTGAGTGGCCAGACAAATTTCATTATGAATTTCTGCACCCGGAAATTTATCCAGGAGACGCTTCATGATATTTTTAATATCCCATTGACTCATCGTCGTCTGATTGGTGATGATAATCCGACCTGCTTGAACCCTCAGATCATCAATCTCTTCTTCCTTCTCGATCAGATGGACGTGGTCAGGAGCTACCCCGATAGCACCTTCCGGCTCGGGATGACCCTTCTTGCCGATATAGATCACTTCGTACCCGTCTGCAACTTTCTCACGGATAAGATCATGGGTCTTCGTTACATCCGGACAAGTGGCATCCAGTGTGGTCAGTCCCTTGTCGCGGGCCAGCTTGCGTACTTCAGGAGAAACGCCATGAGCTGTAAATATAACCGTCCCTTTATCAACCTGATTCAGAATTTCCATCCGGTTCGGTCCATCCAGCGTAATTATCCCTTCGTCTTCAAAAGACTGCGTAACATGACTGTTATGAACAATCATTCCTAATATATATATAGGCCGCGGAAGATCTAAATTGCTCGCTGCCTGCCGTGCCAGTACCATTGCGTCGACAACGCCGTAACAGTAGCCGCGCGGCGATATTTTGATCACTTCCATGGTCTTCACCTGCTTTCTGAGCATTAAATCACAATCTCTATCATTATAACCCTATTCGAGTGGAGGAGCAAAAATAACAGGCAGCCAGACGATAAACGTACTGCCTTCTCCGCGTTTCGTGACCACTTCAACCGAACCGTCATGAGCATCGATAATCCATTTGGCGATTGACAATCCAAGCCCTGTTCCCTCGGTGATTCCCCTGGACTGGTCAGCCCGGTAGAAGCGCTCAAAAATATGTGGAATTTCATCTTTCTCCATACCGATTCCTGTATCCGAGAAACGGATGCCGACCTGTCCTTTATACAGGATAACGTCCAACCGCACCTCGCCTTCAGGCGTGTATTTAAAGCCATTTTCTATGAAAATAAACAGCATCTGCTGTAAATAATCACGGTTTCCTACGACATACACTCCATTTAACGAACGCAGATCGCCAACATGCCATTCCGCTGTTCTTGGCAGGAAATTCGCCCGTCTTGTAACCTCTTCGATAAGCGGCTGCAGGGCTATAGGATCCTTCTCGAATGTTTGTCCCGTATCTGCCCGGGCCAGCGAGAGCATATCGGAGACCAGACGGCTCATCCGCTTCGCCTCATCCGATATATCACCTATAGCTTCGACGGACATTTCCCGCAGTGTTTCCTCATCCAGATCCGGTCGCTCCTCTGGTGGAGCAGTCCATATTTTTTGAAGTAAGTCCACATTCCCTCGAATTGTCGTGAGCGGAGTCCGCAGCTCGTGGGAAGCATCAGACACAAATCTTCGCTGTGCTGCATAGGCATCCTCAAGCTCTTTGTAGAACCCTTCCGTCCTCTCCATCATTCCGTTAAATGTTCCAATGAGCCTTCCAATCTCATCCTGCGGACCATCATACTCTATCCGTACACTAAGGTCGGTTCCCTTCTGGATCTGATTCGCGGCATCAGCGACCTTCTGAATCGGCTTCATCGATTTCCGAGCAAGGAACAGCCCGAGAGTGGATGCGATGATAAGCGTCGCGAGAGATCCCGAGATCAGAATGGACCGAAGTCTATTCAGCGTGTTCTCAGCTGTACCTGTATAGGTTCCTACTTGAATCCAGCCAACAACCTCATTCGTGAGCTCCTTAGTTACAAAGCCTTGATACACTAAGAACGGGTAACCTCCGACATTGAATTTCTTAAACCCGACATCCTTTGAAGCCTTTGCAAAATTTGGCTCCGGCACCTCAAATTTAAGCCCCCGGAGCTTCATATTGTCAGATCTCCAGGTCAACTGCGTGTAAAAGGTATAGATTTGAACATAGAAATCCGCATCTTCCATCCGCTGCTTAGAAAATTGGTCCGGAGCCACGCCTAAACTTCCATCCGCAGAAGCAACAAGGCGTGTATTGATTTTGTTATATTGCTGCAATATCTTTGATTCCAATTCATCATACGTATACCAATGCACGAAGCCATAGACCGCAATACTGAATACGAACAGCGTACTAATCAGAATACCTGAATACCAAGCTGTAAGCCGCCAACGTATCGACATGCTACTGATCTCCTCTTAGAATATATCCTGCACCCCGAATCGTCTGAATCAGCCTCTTCTCGCCCTGCTCCTCCGTTTTTTGACGCAGCATGGCGATATATACCTCAAGCACATTAGATTCTCCGCTATAGTCATAACCCCAAATTTTATCCATAATCAAATCGCGGGACAGCACCCGCTTCGGATTCATCATGAATAAATGCAGGAGTTCAAACTCTTTCGCAGTCAGCTCCAGTCTTCTTCCGTTTCTTGTAACTTCACGGGCATCGGTATCCATGACCAAATCCTCATAAGACAATTTCTGATTGCCTGTTTCTACCCCTGATTTACGTCTTAATAAGGCACGAACCCGGGCCAGCAGCTCCTCCAGAGCAAAAGGCTTAACCAAATAATCATCTGCTCCGGAATCCAGTCCCTTCACACGGTTCTCTATCTCATCTTTTGCGGTAAGCATCAACACGGGAACCTTGCTCCCGCCTTCTCTCAGCCTGCGCAGCGCTTCAAATCCGTCTACCTGAGGCATCATGACATCCAGAACTACCACATCAGGTTCCTCATTCAAAATCATTCTTAACCCTTCAGCCCCGTTCGAGGCTGTATGAACCTCATACCCTTCAAAAGCCAGGCCTCTTCGCAGCATGGAGGTGATTTTATCATCATCATCAACGATTAGAATACGGGATCGCATGTTGGCATCTCCTCTTATAATTATATGCTTTCTTGTACATCCTCATTATATCCGCGCCTCCAAGAACAGCACAAGCGGAAGGGAATCTCCCTTCCGCTTGTCTCTAGACTCCGTTAAAGAGGCTGTTAACGCTGCTGATCCAGATTGAATTCGTTCCGGTCACCAATCGTAATCGGCAGATCAAGCTTCTTGCCGTTTCGCACGACATTCAGTGTAATTTTATCGCCGACTTTCTTCGATTGGATAAATTCAATCAAATCCTGTGCTGTCGCATATTTCGTTCCATCGGCTCCTGTCACTATATCATATTGACGAAGATCCGCTTCATAAGCCGGAGAACGGAACACGACACTGTCAACAAAAGATCCTTCCGTTACGTCAGTGCCCAGCTGCTGGGATACTTGAGGTGTCAGGGTTCCAAGACTTGCACCGATAAATGGAACCGGCTCTTTCGGCACTTCTTTGTTATTCTTCAGGTAGTCCAATACCTCGCTGATCGTTTTAGAAGGAATAGCAAACCCAATTCCTTGCGCTTGCGCGCTTACGGCTACGTTCATGCCGATTACTTCACCCTTCAGATTGAGAAGCGGTCCGCCGGAGTTACCCGGGTTAATCGAAGCATCGGTTTGCAGAAGATGCTCGTAATTACGATCCTCTTCACCGTTTGTACCTTGAATATCAATCTCGCGTTCCTTCGAACTGAGGACACCAGCGGTTACGGTATGCTCAAATCCTTGAGGGTTACCAATAGCTACCAGCCATTCACCAACCTTCAGATCATCTGAATTACCAAGCTTTACAGCCGGGAATTCTCGATCTCCTTCGATTTTAAGTACAGCTAAATCAAGTTCATAACTCGAACCAAGCAATTTAGCCTCGTAAGGCTTCTTGTTATCCTGAAGCGTTACCTGAATGACATCCGCTCCATGCACTACGTGCTCGTTCGTAAGAATATAGCCTGATTTGTCAAAAATAAATCCAGATCCGATACCCGATGGCTGGAGCTGCGAGGATCCTTGACTGCTATCATTGTTATTGCTTCTATTCGACTGATCACCGAAGAAGTAACGGAACAAAGGATCATCCATATTCGATCCGTTCTGTCCATTGCTGCTGTTAACAAACGTTTTAATCAACGTCACTGCAGGACTTGCCTGATCTACTACTGATGCTACATCGCCTGGATTCGATGGAATTTGAGCTGAAGTCGTCTGGTTGGAATCCTGATCTTCCGTAGACGCAAGAGCTGATTTTACATCTCCAGCTTGTGCAGCTTGCGTAGTTGATGCCGTGTCCGGAGTAAATAAATTTGCCCGGTCTGCTGCAAACATGAGCCCGGTAATGACAAGCATACCTGCCAGGAAAGAGAGAAGCACCGTTTTGACTGAACTCCTAGGCTTCTTGCTATAGTTCCATTGTCTGTTCGAAGATTTATCCGGAAGAGAGCCGCCTCGGCTGCCTCCATCTCCTTGGCCTGATCCAGACATATAGGGAGATGGAACAGGCTTTACTGTTTTTGGAGCTGTAACTTCAACTTCCTGCGGTTCATTCCGTTTATAAGGATCTTGATCTTCACTGTGGTTTTCTTCATCACCAATAGACTTGAACGGTCCGTAAGAATAATAGTAAGAAGAGCTGTCTGAAGACGAATTTGGTTGTGGTCCAGGTTCATTCACCTGATCCTCATCTTTCTGACCAAAACGATTTCTCTGATCGTCCATGTCTTTACCTCCTATTAGATCACTTGGCTTACCAAGTGGTTTAATAAATTATCTGTTCTTATTGTGTACTATAAACCTTAATAGCACCTTAAAAACAATTTAAAGTAAGATAAAAACAGAGGAATCATATTTTCCCTTAAAAAGATTCTTGCGAAAATTACTCCGGCTTAACCCAGCCCTTTCTATGCGCAAATATGGCAAGCTGTGTTCGATCCTCCAGCTCGCATTTCATAAGCAGGTTACTGACATGTGTTTTGACTGTTTTTATGCTGATATGCAGCTCTTCTCCGATCTCTTTGTTGCTCTTCCCCTCAGCAATAAGCAGCAGAACTTCCTTTTCCCGTTCCGTAAGCCCCGATTGATCCCCCTGAACCATATGGTGCCGGATCCCCCGGGTCAGTGCCTCTGATACATCCTTCGTCATGACCGGCATCCCTCGAAAAGCACCCTGCAGCGCATATATAAGCTCATCTGCAGAAACGGTCTTGAGTACATAGCTGACCGCGCCCGCTTCAATACATTCAACCACCAGATTATCTTCAAGAAAGCTTGTAAGAATTACGATTTTCTGACCCGGGAATTCTGACATTACCGCTTTTGTCGTCTCAGCCCCGTTCATCACCGGCATCATCAGGTCCATCAGTATAAGGTCTGGTGCTTCCTTATGCCCTCTAAGATAATCGAGCACCTCCTGGCCGTTGGAAGCTTCTCCAATCACCTCAAAAGACGAATCCAAGGATAAATACGTTTTAAGTCCCATTCGGACCATATCGTGGTCATCAGCAAGCAGTATTCTTATTGCGCTCATTACGGCTCCCCCTCTATTCTTCCCCTAAAGATAGCTTATCTTCTGTTTCCTCACCAGCTGCAGTTGAATCAAACGGAACATCTTCATTCTCTGGATTCTCAAACAGCGGGATATGCACACGTACGGTTGTTCCAGCGCCTCGGCGGCTAATAATGTCGACCTGTCCGCCCAATTTCTCTGCACGTTCACGCATGGTAGATAAACCGTAAGATCCCTGTCTTGGCGTCATTTCATTGAAGCCCTGTCCATCATCACTTATACTCAGTACTACTCGTTTAGGCTCCTCATGCAGTGACATGCTTACAAGACTGGCTCTGGCATGCTTTACAATATTGGCTATTGCCTCTTGTATGATGAGAAAAAGCTGATGCTCAATCGCTTCGGACACGCCGTCGTACATCTCAACATCTTTTATACCTTTGAGCCCATTCTGACGGCAGTAATCAGGAAACCAACGTTCCAAAGCCTCTTCCAAAGTCTTGCCTTCAAGCTCAACCGGCCGCAGCTGGGCAATCAACGCTCTCATCTGCTTCTGTGCCGTATGTGACATCGAAATTAACTGCTCCAGCACTTTATCACCATGATCGGGATTTTTCTTCATCACACCCGGCAATGATGATGCTGACATATGTATAGCGAATAACTGCTGACTAACTGTGTCGTGCAAATCTCTGGCCATCCGTCTGCGTTCTTCCAGAACGGCAGCTTCCGCCGCGATTTCCTTCTCTATTACATCCTGTTCACCCAATCGCTGAAGCAGCTTCATCTTCTTCTCCAACGCTTCGGTCATCTCGTTAAATTCCGCATAGACCCGGGCAAAAGATGCGTCTTCAGCTGCCGGCATTCGAACGGTCAGATTTCCTTTAGCAACTTGAAGCATATTAAGGTGAAGCATATCCAGCGGTCTTTGTATACGTTGACCGGCAATGTACCCGGCAATCCCTGTAAACAGAACAATACCAACCGTGTAATATACCCACAGTCGGTTGTCCTGGATCTGAATGTAACCTGCCTCGTTCACGGCGCATAGAAATACAGCTACCGCCCCCCCGATCAGCAAGAAGTACAGCATGATCACCCATTTTGTGTTTTTTATAAAACTCATATATTCTACCCTACCTTGTTCACTTTAACATCGCCAATGAAAAGGCTGACGTTGATCCGAAGTTTTTTGCCGGCTTCTCTATAATGAGGATTCTCCACGTTGGCATTCGACATAAATCCGCTGCGTTTCTGGTCCAGAACCTTCATATCCCCGATAAACGAGCTCGTGGATACAGACACGCCCAGATCCGAATCGTTAGGAACGAACACCTTAACATCACCGATGAAAGAAGAAATGTTAATCTTAGTTTCACCATAAGGAATTTGGGCTTTCGTTAAATCCAGCACCGTATCTCCAATGAACTGTGAAATATTGGTCGGCTTTAATGTAAAGTAATCCGTTCCCATATGAACATCGCCTATAAATGCAGATTTATTTACGGTCTCGCCATGATCCCATTTGTCTTCCTTCCAATAATCTCCCCGGTCCCGGTAACGAGGTCCTTCTTCAGGAATTGGACCGGGAGCTGGTTTCGCTTCTTGATTCCCGTCCGTCTTCTTTCCAAAGGTCTGTTCAAACATCTCGTCGAGCGAAGACTCCAGATTGGGTGCTTCAGGTACTTCAGGCATACTTTCTACTCTGATATAGTCTTCACTATTTTGTTTTGGCGGATGAGGAGGCTGATGTTTTTTCGGACCAATCAACATCGTCAATCCAAACCCGATTAACAGTACAGGAATAGCATATTTAATCATCTCACCAAATGAAAAGTCGATCACATCCAGATTCCGGCCCAGGAAAAACAAACCAATAATCAAAGGTACACCAGAACTCCATATGGCACCCCTAATATCTGAACTGTTTATGAATCCCTGTAAGCCGACCCAGATAAGAATTACCGGCCAAAATGTAGAGATCAGATGCCCCAGACTGACATCAATGATGCCCATCTGATTTAATATGAAAAATACACCAATACCGATAAGTAAAAGCCCGCCAGACAGTTGATTCCATCCTCTTCGATTCATGTGCATCCCCTTACTTTCCATATTTCTTTATCATTTAATTACAGTGTACAACAAGAGACTCGTAACGAATAGCGGCGGCGGTATGAAACAGGTCTCAGTCTTGAGACTGAGTGGGTTGGATGAAACTGGTTTTTTGTTTATATAAAAAAGCCCCCGCATGGTTAGCGAAGGCTTTCGTTCATCTGGATTTCCAAAAGAGCCATCTTAACGATTCGCTCTCTTGTTTGTTGTGCTGCTTTCTTCTGCGAACTCAGCATCAAATTTTTCATTAGGTGTCTGGTAGCTCTCTCTTACTTTTTGAGAGCCCTTAGGGTTGCTGGCTATGCTGGTATCTTCAGCAAATTCAGCATTAAACTTTTCGTTAGGTGTTTGGTAATTTTCCTGCACCTTGTTTTTCTTAGCCACGGTGTTCACCTCCCTGTCCATCAATACCATCATCCTCTTCAGGGGAACGAACTGCTCCCCGAAGATTAGTATGCGAAGGACAGCTTGGCATTATTCTAGAGAAAGTGATGAATTAAATAGCCTCTTCCAGTACAGATGAAGGAAGGAAATGATAAGTCTCAATTGCTTCTCCCAGCTTATCAAGCATTTCCTCTGTGCACTTTCCGCTGCCTCGCTTGATCACCTGGACTTCCACTTCTTTTTTGCCCCATTCTGCATAAACCTGCTTGGTTGTAGCAAAGTAAAGATCGATCTTTTCCCCTTTTATAGCAGAACCCGTATCCGCCACGATACCGTACCCATACTCGGGAATATACAAAATGCTTCCAAGCGGAAACACCCGCGGATCAGCTGCAATGGTTGAAACCTTATTTTTATCCCGCTTCACCTTAACACCAGAGTATGTTATTCCATACTGCTTATGCCCAGGCTTTTTGCCGGTTGATTCATAACCTGCTGTATATCCGGTCGCTGTAACCCTTACGGTACGAAGAATCTGATCTTCCTTTGGAGCTAAGACAGGAATCGAGGAAACTCTTTTTTTCACAGGATCTCTAGAATCGAATTTGGATTCCGGCTGCTTTAAAATATAGTGATTGATATTCCCAAGGCCTACAGCACTAAAGGCGTAAAAGCTTGTCATCTCGACAAAATCGCTCGCTTCAAACACTTCATTTTCGGTTGCTCTCATATAGTCATGGGCTCCATAGGAATCCGGTGATATCGGTGTTACAATCGCTGCACTCACCTCAGGCACACCTATACTGGCTGCTAAAATCATGCACACAAAAAACCTCTGCCATGTTTTCCACTTGTTCATTTGACATTCCTCCCCTTAATAGCGAGGTTGCCCAACTCCCAGATGGTTTATACATCCCATGACAGAGGCTTTTTTTCATGTTATTGCATATTTATATTCACTTCAAGCTGGCCCGAAACATTAAATTGCGCGGGTATTAATCTCTTCACGAAGCTTGAGAATGACTTCATCCAGGCCCTGTGCTCCAAGATCGCCTTCTCCGCGTTTGCGTACGGACACAGCTTTTGCATTCATCTCATTCTCACCAACAATGAACATGTAAGGCACTTTTTCCAGCTGGGCTTCACGAATCTTGTAGCCAAGCTTTTCGTTGCGTAAATCCGGATCTACAGAAATGCCAGCCAATTGAAGCTTATCAGTAACTTCTTTCGCATAGTCTTCGAAAGCAGTCGATACTGGAATTACCTTAACCTGAACAGGAGATAACCAGAGCGGCAATGCTCCCGCAAAGTTCTCCAGCAAGAAGGCAGTAAAGCGCTCCATGGTACTAATAATTCCGCGGTGGATGACGACTGGACGATGCTTCTGACCATCATCACCTACATATTCAAGCTCAAAGCGTTCTGGAAGCAGGAAGTCCAATTGAACGGTGGATAGTGTCTCTTCCTTACCCAGTGCTGTCTTAATTTGAACGTCCAGCTTCGGACCATAGAATGCTGCTTCACCTTCGGCCTCATAGAACGGCAGCCCCATGTCTTCAACAACCTCACGCAGCATACGCTGGGACATTTCCCACATCTCATCATTCTGATAGTACTTCTCTGTATCCTCTGGATCACGATAAGACAAGCGGAATCGGTAATCATGAATACCGAAATCCTTGTATACGGTTCTGATCAATTCGATAACGCGTGCAAACTCTTCCTTAATCTGATCCGGACGGCAGAAAATGTGGGAGTCATTCAATGTCATAGCGCGAACACGATGAAGACCTGTGAGGGCTCCTGACATTTCATAACGGTGCATCATGCCGAGCTCCGCAATACGGATTGGAAGGTCACGGTAACTGTGCATGCTGCTCTTATACACCATCATATGGTGCGGACAGTTCATCGGACGAAGCACAAGCTCCTCGTTGTCCATAACCATTTTAGGGAACATATCCTCCTGGTAGTGCTCCCAGTGTCCCGAAGTTTTATATAATTCCACATTACCGAGCACCGGTGTGTAAACATGCTGATAACCAAGACGCTCTTCCATATCCACGATATAACGCTCCAGTGTCCGGCGAAGCTTGGCGCCATTCGGCAGCCAGATCGGAAGACCTTGTCCAACCAATTGGGAGAAGGTGAACATTTCAAGCTCTTTACCAAGCTTGCGGTGGTCACGCTTCTTCGCTTCTTCGAGCAGGCGAAGATGCTCATCGAGCTGGGCCTTCTTCACAAATGCAGTACCGTATACACGCTGCAGCATTTTGTTCTTGCTGTCTCCGCGCCAGTACGCTCCCGCAACATTCATCAGCTTAAACACTTTAATTTTCCCTGTTGAAGGTACGTGCGGTCCACGGCACAGGTCAAAGAATTCACCCTGCTCATAGATCGAGATCACACTGTCCTCAGGCAAAGCATTAATAAGTTCAAGCTTATACGGGTCCTCCAGTTCGCCGAAGATGCGAAGTGCTTCTTCACGGCTAACCTCTTTACGGACGATTGGAAGATTTTCTCCGATGATGCGTTCCATTTCTTTTTCAATCTTTTGGAGATCCTCCGGGTTCAGCGGCTCCTCAAGATCCATATCGTAATAGAAGCCATCCTCGATCACAGGTCCTACACCCAGTTTAACGGCCTTTGCACCGAACAACCGCTTGGTCGCTTGTGCCATCAAGTGAGCTGCACTATGGCGCATTACTTCAAGGCCCTCGGGGGAATCCTGGGTTATAATTTCAATAAGCGCGCCCTCCTCCAGAGGAGTTGAAAGATCCACCACTTGACCGTTCATTTTTCCTGCTACAGCGTTCTTTCTCAATCCGCTGCTGATGGATGCTGCCACATCCTCAATGCTGCTGCCTTCCGCATATTCACGGACAGATCCGTCCGGAAGTTTAATACCGATAGCCATCCTGCATTCCTCCTAAAAGAATCGTTGATATCCTATTTCACGTTTGATCCTGATGATCACCCTGCAGGACAAAATAAAAAACACCCGTCCCGCAAAGGGACGAGTGTTATGCTCGTGGTTCCACCCTAGTTCGATCCTTGTGCGATAAGAATAAACTCTACCGCCTGAAAAGATCCTTCATTGGCATTGTGTAACGGCAATGAACCGGCGAAGCCTACTCTCTATCCAGTTCCGCCAATTCAGCTCACAGGATAATTTCGACAGCGCAGCTACAAAGGGGTAAATCAGGTGGCGTTCCGGAGGAAATTGCAGCCGAGGTTCCTCTCTCTGATCGGTCCAAGCCAGCTTGATCCATGTCTTTGTCAATGCTTTTTACGTGAATTTATCAGTTATTATAATCCCGCTTTACAGAGAACGTCAAGTTGTCATTTGCAGCATTTTCAAGAATTGAGCTGCATTCAGGGCAGCTGCAGCAAATTTCTGCCCGATTGTCAAAAATATGCGCGAGTGTACCAATTACGGGAAGATGCGGCTCTCTCGTATGAATGATCATCCTAGCAGGTGATACCGAAATAAGCGTACTTACGACCATATCCTCCATTTCCATTTCCTGATCTAACCGCTCCATAACAAGTCCGTCATTCCTTGCCTTTTCTATCGGTTTCAGGTTGCCGTCCAGCAGAAGGAATTCCTCGTTCCCCTTATGAATGACATGTACAAGCGGCATCAGCGGCTCCTGGAAATAAACAAAATATTTCAGCAGACTGACAAATTCCTCATATTGTTGATCCAGCATAAATTCATCCACTGCATACTCTGCCATTTCCCTTAACTCCTGCATATATGCCCCCATTCTAAATGTCATATAACCATTTAAATTCAAGTCCGGGGAATCATACAAGCTGGCATATATACTGTCCTTCAGCTTCTGCCTACGCTGCTGTGAATAACCGTCCGGCAGATCATCGTCCTTCGCTAACAGCGTCAAAAACCATTGAAGCACCCGTTCAGCCTCTTCCTCATCATGAAATTCAAATTCCTTTAATAACAACCCTGCTGCGAGTGTCTTCTCCTTCACTCTCAGAATATAAGCTGCAGCTGCCTCGGATACGATCAAACGTACCTTTTCAGCCGATGCGGTCCATGAGGTTAAGGGCAGTTTACCGGAACATATCCAAGTTACCCGATTTCCAGAAGCACTAAATGAAAACTTTAACTGCCTGCATTGTTTATGTAGCTCTTTCTGCTTATCTGAAAAAATGCGGTGAAAAACTTCTTTCTCACCGTCGGTCTGCGTGTCGACCGATATACTGAACAGTTCCATGGAATCGCTCCTTTCGGGTTCCCTGTTTCAGTATATGGGGAGCACCTGCGGTATATACGGAACGCTCTTTGGAAAGCTCTGTTAATGAAAATTGAACAAGCCCGATTATCTTTTTCCATCCAAAACAAAAACCCCGCTCCACCGGATTACAACCGGAAAGCAGGGTCTGTCTGTTCAGGATATAGATGGTATTAGTTCTGCATAACAAAATCGCGCTCGATCATGCTGTCATCATGGAAAACCCGCAGAATATCATACTTCGTATTCCGCTGTGCAGGAATATTGCCTGTCTCACGAATCAATTTCACGATCGATTCAATATTCACTTTATAGACGGCGCCAGCGGAAGAAACAACATTCTCCTCCATCATGGTGCTGCCGAAATCATTACAACCATACGAGAGAGAAAGCTTGCCGATTTCAGGACCCATCGTTACCCAGGAGGACTGGAGATTAGGTACGTTATCAATAGCCAAGCGGCCAATTGCGACCGTCTTCAAATATTCTTCCGGTGTCTCACGGTCACGCTTTAGATTCGTGTTATCCGGTTGGAATGTGAAAGGAATAAAAGCCAGGAAGCCCTTGGAATTCCAACCATTCTGGATACACTCATCCTGAGCATCACGAACACGAAGCAAATGAAGTGCTCTTTCTTCCATCGTCTCTCCCAAACCGATTACCATGGTTGCGGTCGAGTTCATACCAAGCTTATGCGCCGTCTGCATAACGTCCATCCATTGACGCCAGCTGCCCTTCAGCCTGCTGACCTTCTGCCGGATACGGTCGTCCAAAATTTCTGCGCCTCCGCCCGGTAAAGAATCCAGTCCTGCATCCCGAAGCTCGCGTACCACTTCTTCCATGCTGAGACCAGAAACATCCATCATTTTCACAATTTCAGCAGGTGAAAATGAATGCATCGTAATGTTAGGAAAACGATTCTTAATCTTGCGGAGCAGGTCCGTATAGTAGCTGAACGGCAGGTTAGGATTCGTTCCTCCCTGCATTAATATTTCAGTTCCATTTACGTCTTCTGTCTCCTGAATCTTCTGGAGAATCGCTTCATCCGAAAGCACATATCCTTCCTCATGCCCCGGTCTCCGGTAAAACGCACAGAATCGGCAGTAAACATCGCACACATTCGTATAGTTTATATTTCGACCAATGACAAAGGTCGTAATCGGATCCGGATGTAATCGTTTAGTCATAATATTGGCAGCATGACCAATCTTCTCAATCTCATTACTCTCAAAAAGAGTCACCGTATCCTCCAGATTCAAACGCTCACCACGCAGCGCCTTATCCAGAATACTATTTACAGTTCCCATATATAGGTCCTCCCTTACATTATCAAAATGACAGCGAAAGATACTTGCTTCAGCATTTTGTAAAATGCTCACCTACATGTTATTTTCTTCACTTATTATCTTTTTCATCGTAACACATAAAGGAATGAAAAACGACATCCTTTATTTCAGGATGCCGCTTCACAAATATGGTTATCGATCTACTCCAAGAGCTTGATCCAGATCAGCGATCAAATCATCAATATCTTCCAGACCAACGGAGAATCGAAGAAGCCCGTCGGTAATCCCGCGTTCATGGCGTACCTTTTCCCCCATAGCGGCATGAGACATCATCGCAGGATAGGAGAGTATACTCTCCACCGCGCCCAGGCTTACAGCAACGAGCGGCAGCTTCACCGCATTTAATACCTGCTTCGCACGCTCACCGGACCCTACATCAAACGAAACAACGGCACCATAACCGCTGCACTGCTTCTCATGTATTTCACGTCCAGGGTGATTTAGCAGTCCAGGATAATATACTGCCTCAATATCCTTGCGGCCGCTAAGCCATGCTGCCAGTTTGGCAGCACTCTGCTCACTATAGGTCATACGAGCTCCGAGCGTCTTCATTCCTCTCATCAGCAGCCATGAATCCTGTACGCCTAATACGGTGCCAAGACCATTCTGCAGCTGTTTCAACCGGGCTCCCAATTCCGGGGTTCGGGCTACGGCCAAGCCAGCCAGCACGTCACTGTGTCCTCCTAAAAACTTCGTTGCACTATGAAGAACGATATCAACTCCCTGCTCGATCGGCCTTTGATAGTAAGGAGTCATAAAAGTATTATCAAGAATCGTTAATAGTCCGTTGTCTTTAGACCATGAAGTAACCTCTTTAATATCCGTAATCTTCAATGTCGGATTCGACGGTGTTTCTATGTAAACAGCTTTCGTGTTGGATTGTAATGCTCCTTTTACTTGATCCAGATCCGTCATATCCACAAAAGTGCATTCTATACCCATCCGGTTCAAAATGCTCGTAAGCAGTCGATACGTCCCACCGTACACATCTTCCGTTACGATAATATGATCCCCCGCCGAAAGCATCATAAAGGTACTTGAAATGGCTGCCATACCGGATGCATAGGCAAACCCCTGAACACCACCCTCAAGCAGTGCAATATAATCCTCCAGTACCTGGCGGGTCGGATTTCCAGAACGGCTGTAATCATGCTGCGGGGGATTAAATATATCTTCATGGTGAAACGTTGAGGCCTGATAAAGCGGAACACTGGAGGCGCCTGTTGCCGCATCAACCTCTCCTCCAAAGTGAAGCAGCTTGGTTTCAAACCGGACCCTCTCATGATCCACTTTTGTTTGATTCAGATGTTCTGCCGGATTCGATTGTTCATTCTGGTTGTCTTGACTCATCTGCCTGCTCCTCCTTCAACTTCAGCTACAGCCGCCTTCAACGCAGCATCCAAATCTGCGATCAGATCATCAACATGTTCAATACCAACAGAGAAGCGAAGCAATCTGTCATCTACACCAACCGCTTCACGGATTTCAAGCGGAATATCAGCATGGGTCTGAACCGCGGGATAAGTCATTAGGGATTCTACCCCTCCCAGGCTTTCAGCAAATGCGATCAGCTTGATGTGACGCAGAACAGGCTCAACATATCTTGCATCTTTTACTTTAAATGAGAATATCCCCGTATTGCCGCTGGACTGCTTCTGTTGAATTTCGTAACCAGGATGCTCTGGCAATGCCGGATAGAACACTTCATCTACTGCTGAATGTTCCTTTAAGAATAAGGCAATCGTCGTTGCATTATATTCATGACGCTCCATCCGCAGAGCCAGTGTCTTCATTCCACGCATCAGTTGATAAGAATCCGAGGGACTTAGCACCGAGCCGATCGAGTTATGCAGGAAGGCTATTTTCTCAGACAGCTCTTTTCCCTTGGTAACAATCAATCCGGCAAGCACGTCATTGTGGCCGCCCAGATATTTAGTTGCGCTATGAACTACGATATCGGCACCGAGTTCTATCGGTCTCTGGAAAAATGGCGTCAGCAGCGTATTATCTACGATCGAGATCAGGCCATGATGGCGAGCCCATCCACAGACCGCTTCAAGATCCGTGACCATCATTAACGGATTCGTTGGCGTTTCAATCACAATCGCCTTTGTATTCGGTTTGCGGGACTGCTCCAGTGCATCCAAATCGTTCGTATCCACATACGTTGCACTGACTCCGAACCTGGACAAAACTCTCTCGATCAGGCGGTAGGTACCACCGTATAAATCAAGTGAGACAATCAGATGGTCTCCTTGCCCAAACAGGGCAAATACCGTCTGTATTGCTGCCATTCCGGAGCTGCATGCGAATCCTGCATCACCGGCTTCAAGCCCTGCCGCCGCTTCCTCAAGCACCGCTCTAGTCGGGTTTTTCGTTCGACTGTAATCAAAGCCTGTACTTTGACTTAATCTGGGATGACGAAATGCCGTAGCCTGATAAATCGGGAATGTTACAGCTCCGGTCACCGGTTCCTCCACAGATCCGATTTGAGCCAGTCTGCTTTCAATTCTTAGATGTTTTTTTTCCATTCTGCTCGCTCCTCCTCCGTCAACTTTAAGCTTCTTCAATTTCTATATTTGAGGTCCAATATCATAAGGTGTTTCTTGATATACATAGTAATTGAGCCAGTTAGAGAATAATAAATTAGCATGGGCTCTCCAGACAGAAGGGGGTTTGCGATTCGGATCATCATTTGGATAATAGTTGCGCGGCAGCGCGATGTCCAAGCCTTTAGCAATATCCCGTTCATACTCCCACCGGAGTGAATCCGGGTCATATTCTGAATGACCTGTTACGAATATTCGTTTTCCATCTTTGGAGGCTACAAGATAAATGCCTGCCTCCTCGGACTCAGATAATATCTGAAGCTCTTCCGCTCCTTCAATATCTTCCCGGCGCACATCCGTATGCCGGGAATGAGGTGCAAAGAACATCTCGTCAAAGCCTCGAAGCAGCTTAACAGTCGGTTCATTTACCGTATGGGGAAACACACCAAAGCATTTTTCGGAAAGACTGTACTTCGCTACACCATAATGATAATAAAGACCTGCTTGAGCGGCCCAACATATATGAAGCGTCGAAGTTACATTGTTTTTGGTCCATTCAAAAATCTCAGTCAGCTCATTCCAGTAGTTCACATCTTCAAATTCCAGTTGTTCAACAGGCGCCCCAGTAATAATCATGCCGTCGAAACGGTGGTGCTTCACTTCCTCAAATGTTTTGTAAAATGACTCCAAATGTTCAGCCGGAGTGTTCTTTGAGGTATGTGATCCCGGATGTAGCAGTACAACATCCACCTGCAGCGGGGAATTACCGATCAGGCGAAGCAGCTGCGTCTCCGTCGTTTCCTTGGTTGGCATTAAATTCAGAATGGCAATCCGCAGGGGACGAATATCCTGATGAAAAGCATGGCTTTCATCCATTACAAAAATGTTCTCCTTTGCAAGGATTTCTTTTGCAGGCAAAGTGTCTGGAATTTTGATCGGCATCATATTTCCTCCTTCGGGTTAATAAATAGAGTGAACTTCAGAAAACGAAGGTGAGAGAAGACCAGAGCAATAAAAATGACCCTTCTCTTATGAGAAAGGCCATATACGTATACGTAAAATATGCTCCTCTCTCATCTGTCAGATTGCAGTGATCCCTAATAAAAAAGATCACGTACATCCTGCAAGAATTAGCACCGTGCGATATTGCTGCCGGTTGCCGGGTTTCATCGGGCTAGTCCCTCCACCTGCTCTTGATAAGATTTCGCTGTATGAGGTTGTCAGTTTCCTAATATTACTGTTTCATACTTTAAATCAAGAATATTTTTTCGTCAAGAAGCTTTAGGTTAAAGAATGGAACATTTCACCTCCTAATTCCATACCCTGTACTAAGCGTCCCCTGTCTATTTCCACCTTGAAAGGTGCTAAGCACGGCGTTATACTAGACAGGTGTTAATTAACCATATGAAAGAGGTGACACGGAAGATGGACGGTGACCCGAGCCAAAAGCTGGAGGTAAACGACGCAAAACCGCATAGGATCAAGATCAGCTTGCCAGTGCAGGGCAGCGTTATTTTTCGTGCGCTCAATTAAAAGCCGCTTTGCCATGCCGCGCCGAAGCAACAGCTCGGCTGTACCGGTAAGCTGATACCCTATGCCTTATTCAATGATGCGCAAGCAGTGAATTAAGGAGTGATATCAGATGAAAATCCGGTTGGTAAATTCGGGTGTTTTTACACCTGTAGAAGATATTGAAACGACACTTGTAGCTCCCCCGGACGGGTTTTATTGGATCGACGCCGATGTCGAAGATTTGGTAGAGCTTCAGCCGCTCTTCTCCCTTCATGATCTGGCTGTAGAAGATACCCAAAGTGAAGAAGAACAGCGTCCAAAGATTGAAATATACGAGAACCACTACTTTATTGTGGTAAACAGCATCCGATTTGATAATGAGGAAATCTTCCTTCGGGCGCTTAACATTTTTCTGGGCAGACATTTTATCATCACCGTAACCAAGCAGAAGATTCATGAGCTTCGGGCGGTGAAGCCGCTGCTCTGGGAAGATGAAGTCAACTCACCGGACCGGTTTCTGTACATTCTAATCGACTTGGTTACAGACAATTACTTCTCCGTAGGAGACCGGATTGAAGCACGTATCGATCAGCTCGAAGAAGATATTTTAATGCATACCAAGAAATCGCATCTCAACGAAATCATCGGTCTTCGAAGCGAGATTTTATGGTTGAAAAAAGTGCTTGGTCCTCAGAAGGAAGTTATTAATACACTCAATAAAAAAGATCTTCGTCTCATCGATGATCAACTGCAGAAATACTTCAGCGATATTTATGAGAATGCTGTGAAAATTTCCGAAACCTTTGAAACCTATCGCGATTTGATGGGTAACCTTCGTGAAGCCTATCAATCCAGTATCGCGAACCGTGCGAATGAGATCATGAGGGTGTTTACAGCCATAACGACGATTTTCATGCCGCTGACGGTTATTACTGGAATATATGGGATGAACTTTGACTTTATGCCGGAGCTTAGTTGGAAGTATTCCTATTATGCGGTCATTGGACTTATGATTTTACTCGGCTCTGGAATGTACTTTCTGTTCCGCAAAAAAGACTGGCTATAAAATACAAAAACGGGTGCCCTTCTTCATGGGAAGGCAAACCCGTTTTTTTATATTCATTCACACTGCGCTGCGCTGATCAATGGCCTGTCTCCGGAACCGGATTCGAATCAAGCGAAGACGTTCATACAAGGTTTCCGTACTGCTCTCTTGCGGAGGCTCCTGCCCGTATACCCGCTGCATAACCGGCTTGAGGAATGTATCTCCAAGCTCCTCAAAAGCTTTCCAAATTGCAGATTGTTCTGGTTCGGACAAACTCTCCAGCTCCATTTGGATGAGCGCTTCCGTATCATATCCTTCTTTCTCTAAGCCTTCCAGCTGTTCAATCAGGTCCCTGCGTGAGAGTCCGGTCTTCTCCGTCAATTGATCCAGCGTTAACCCTTCAGCAATTCCGATCAGCATCTCCCTATCCGTCCGGAAATTATCCAGCTCTTGCTTGTATTTCTGTTCCTTCTGCTTATATAACCAGGACAAGAATACATTTTCTTGCAGCTTATTAAATACCCAATCCAGCGGAAAAGAGGTTGACCGTTCCACCCGCGATGTTATCTCCATCCAATCGGCTCCGTGCTCAGCTGCTTTGTTCACTCCAATACCCGGAAGCTGTATCAACTCCTCCTCTGTCTGAGGGACAAAGGCACTGATCAGACGCAGAACACGATTGCTAGCTATAAAATACGGTGCCTTGCGCCCGGCAGCGGCCTTCTTTCTTCGCCAGGCACATAATTCAGCGTATAGCTCCTCTGAACCAAATAGCTCGCTGTAGCACTGCAGCTTTTGACCTGCATAATTCCTTCCCTTTGCGTCCTCCGGCTCATGAAATATCCCTTCAATAGCCGGCCGGTATCCCTCGCTTAATTTAACAGCAAGGCGATGCCGGTATACACATAACAGCTCCTGCCACGAGCTGCCCTCATACCATTCCTCGTTCTGTCCGTAACCGTCTCCTTCCATGTCTCTCCAACCCACGCGCCATAACCCTTCCTCTTCTCCGATCCATACCTGTGCTGCATGCTCTTCACTTGCTTCACTCATTCTGGACATCTGGTTCATGAATACAATCTGCATCCTTACCTGCCTCCATTCATCTATTTAACTAACCGTACAACGCAAAAAAAGCACCTCTCTTTCGCCGCAGCGTCAGAAAGGTGCTTCCCTCGAATCAAACGAACGTTATACTGTTAAACACATGATACCATATTTTGTAACAAGGTCAACCATGTCATTCATATTCGTTACGTGCATAGGTTGTTTCCAGCTTTTCCTGTATAATGGATGGACAACATACATCCCTGCATAAAGGAGTGAACCAATGGATATGAACGGACAATCACGTCAGCTTGATTATTTATCAGACTCTACAGAGTCTACATCCACCCGTTTTGTTACATTTATCGGCCCATCGCTGAAGCGATTTGATCTGGCTGTAACCACAACCAACCTTTTTTACGGAAAAAAGCTCGTCACCGACCTTCAATTCGGAAGAACAGCTATCCTTGCCGCCGATGATCTGGAGCAGGAAGGCTATCTGGAACGCACCTATAATCTAAATCCCGACGAAGCGGACGATCTGCGCGAATTTTTAGCACAGGTGCTGGGCGATGCACACTTCACCGATTAAGAAATCCGGGGACAACAGCGATCGGAAGAATGATCCATATTCGTAGTGATGAATGGCTTATAACGCTTCCTTAATCACCTTTTTATAGAACAGGACAGACAACAATCCGAAGATGGAATACAGTGCTGTATACATGAGCATAACGATAATCATAGGCGTCCATAACTCTGTCCCGAAAAAGAACCAGCCCGATTTAACAGCAAAGTAGCTGTGAAATAATCCGATCACAAGCGGAATACCAAAGTTAAATAACTGCTTCGCTTGAATTCCCCGAAGAAGATTTCCTTGCGTAAATCCGATTTTTCTTAAGATCGTGTAATTTGCCTTTTCTTCCTCAGCTTCATCCATCTGTTTAAAGTAAAGGATACAGCCGGAAGTGATAAGGAATGTTAGGCCTAAGAAGCCTACGATGAATATCGTCAGTCCCATGTTTATTTTCTGGTACTTGATTAAATCGGATTGTGACTGATTTTCATAAGATTCTCCCAATCCTAATTCATGAAAGATGTCGTTCGCTTGCTCAAGCTCGGATGAATCTTTAATATCAACGCCGAAATTAACTGAATATTCTTTCTGAATCTGCGGATCCAATTGCTCTGCAAGCTGTTGGTACACCGTATCATCCACAATAGCCGCAGGCATCCCGCCGTTACTAAAGAACCAAGAGAGAAGGGTGTCCTTATTTATTCCGATGAGATGCTGTGGGATCGTTTGACTGACGCCTTTAAACGAAATATCCCCTGTGTTTTGAAGAGACATAAAATTCTGAATCGCATCACTCGATCCTGTAAATAACGTCTCGGTTGGCTTTAGGTCTATCCCTTCGGCCTCTTTGTCACTAATTACTGAGAGAGTAATTTCACCTGAATCGCCAGATAATCCAACTATGCTTTGACTCATAATTTTGGAGAGATCCGTATTCACCTGCAGTACGTTTCTGCGTATGATATCATACTCAATACCCTTAGCCTCCAATGCTTTAATAAAACGGTCTTGTTCTTCGGTTTGAATGACAGAGAAGTCATATGGCGAGCTTTGCTGCGCAGTTTTCTCTACCGAATAATAGGAGATGTAACTGAGTGACAGCAGGCCGATCGCCAGCGCAGAAACGGTTGTAATTACCGTTAACAGTATAGCGTTAGACTTCATGCGGAACATGATGGATGAGAGAGACAGCACATTATTTAATGACAAGTAACCTCCCTTACTTTTCCGCACCAAATTAAAAATAAAGCTGACAGAACCCTTATAGAACAAATAAGTCCCTATAATGACTGAGCCAAGGATCAGAATCATATTTAGAAATAATTCACTCATCTCTGTCAGATCGCCGCTGAATAACCTGGACGATACATAGTAGCCGTAAATGACAAGCCCAATGCCCGCCAAGCCTATGATCATTTCCACAATGGACATCTTTTTCACAGCGGTTTGTGTTGTGGACACCACTTGGAACAAGGAAAGAATGCTCTGTCTCTTGATAAACAGAAAATTCATTACCATAATCAGCACATAGATGGCAGCGAATACTACGAGGGTCTGAGTAAGAGCCTCTGATGAAAAACGTAAGCTGGCATCTGTTTCCACACCCGTAATCTTAAATAAAACCATAAGTATTAACTTTGATACGGAAAACCCTGCAAAAATCCCGACCAGCATAGAACCAAAATACAAGATTAAGTTCTCGGTGCTTAGAATCCTGAATATTTTCCCTTTGGTTAGTCCGACTAATTGGAACAATCCGATTTCTTTGCTGCGCCGTTTAATGAAAATATTATTCGCATACAGCAGGAAGATCGCCACAATCGCCACCAGCAAAACCGAAGCTGCTCCCAAAGCCGCCCCGCCTTTGACCGTGCCCTTCGCATCATCCATAGCCGGATCGTACTGCAGCGTGACGAAAGAGAAATAGAGAGCGACGCTAAATATCAAAGCAAATACATATAGATAATAATTTTTGATGTTCTTCCTTAGATTGCGGTAGATGAGGTAATTGATGTTCAATTTTGAACACCGCCCAGCACACCTTGTGTCTTCATAATATCGTTGAAGAAGGCCTGCCTTGTCTCTTCACCCTTATTCAACTGTGTATAAATCTGACCGTCCTTTATGAAAATGACTCTGCTGCAGTAACTTGCAGCTACCGGATCGTGTGTAACCATCACAATGGTCGATGCCAGCCTCTCATTTAAATCACTCAATTTGCCCAGCAAGTCTGATGCCGACTTTGAATCCAGCGCACCCGTTGGCTCATCTGCAAATATGATGCTCGGATCATGAATAAAAGCACGCGCTGCCGATGTCCGCTGCTTCTGCCCGCCGGATATTTCATTAGGATATTTATCTTTCAAATCAAAGATACCAAGCTCTGTGGCTACTTCTTTAAATTTTTGGTCTGCTTCTTTTTTAGATACCTTATTCACAGACAGCGGCAGCAGCACATTTTCTTTAACCGTTAATGTATCCAGCAGATTATATTCCTGGAAAATAAATCCTAAATGATGCTTTCTGAATTCAGCCAGCTGCTTCTCCTTCATACCGGTGAATTCCTTGCCCTCAACGCTGATACTCCCTTGACTTACCTTATCAATGGATGAGAGCACGTTCAGCAGTGTCGTTTTACCGGATCCGGAAGCGCCCATAATACTTACAAATTCGCCCTTATCTACGGAAATATCTATCCCTTTTAATACTTCCTGTTTATTGAACTTGTTTCCGTAAGCTTTATATATCTTATTGGCTTCAAGTATAACCATATTTACTCACTCCTTTTCTTCTTACTCTTATCATAAAACAGCGGCCGCACTCTTTTCCTTCGATTCACCGAACAAATGATTAAAGCATGTGACAGTGTTGTCACATGCCTCGAATATTCTCGAATTCATTTTTTAACGGAAACGTTAGGGTGAAGGTAGTCCCGGCATGTAGCTCCGATTCCACATCCAGGCGTATGAGTAAAGACCGTGAAACCTTCTTCGCTAAATACAGTCCCATACCGGTTGCAGCGCTGTCCTGGTGCTTGGTTGTTGACGTAAAGCCCTTATCAAAAATGCGCGGCAGATCTTTTGGGTCGATCCCGCGCCCGTAATCTTTTATCATAAGTACAGTCTTATGTTCCTCATTAAGCCGGCTTTCGATCATAATATCGGATGCTTCACTGTATTTAACCGCATTGGTTAAGATCTGCCTCAAAATAAAACCCAGCCATTTCGCATCACTTAACACTTCGCTAACCTCTAAATTTACATCAAAACCAATGCCCTTCTGCAAGCACCAGGATTTTAAGTCTTTAATTTCTTTAAATATGATCGGTTCGAGCAAGGATAACTCGATATACAGATCATTCTGAATGAAAGGAATACGTTTCTGATGCAGCTGCTGATCAAGCAGAAGGTGAATTCGGAGCCACTCATACATTAATTGTCCTTTTAGCGTTTCGTTATCCATGCGCTCGATCATTAAATGCATTGCGGTTAGTGGTGTTTTCACTTCGTGAATCCAGGACAACAGCTCGTCCTTCTCCTGCTCTAACTCGATCATGTGTTGAGAAGATTCCTTTAGATATCGTTCATTCTGAAGCGTCAATGCCGTTTCGACGATCTGCTCGAAGGGGCTCTCTGCTTCCATAATTCCCTCTATCCCTGCCTTCTGGTCCCAATCCTCAAGACTTTTATAAAACCTGGTTTCCTTATGGTATCGCAAAATAAAAAAACCAACAGAGATGAGAGACGTCAGAAATACGATGTACAGAATAGGCGTAAACGGAATAGTGGTATCAATAAAAGAGACAAACAGGATAAGCAGCTGAAGTATGATCCAAAATATAATCCAGCTGCGCCGCTCTGAGACAAACTTTTTAAACATATGGCTGTACCTCTTCCGTAGCCATGTATCCTTGTCCTACCTTCGTCTCAATATAGTCGCCTAATCCGATGATCTCAAGTTTTTTGCGCAGACGGTTTAAATTAACCGTTAATGTATTGTCACTTACAAAATGCTCATTATCCCATAAGCTTTTGATGATTTCCTCCCGGCCCACGATCTGATTCTTCCGCTCTATAAGCACCTTCAAAATAAACATTTCATTCTTCGTAAGTTCAACCGTTCCCTTCTCATGGGTCACGGTATTCTTTACATACTCGATGGTTGCCCCCCGCCAGGTCCGAAGCTCCGTTCGTTCTGTACTGTAGTTGTAGACACGGCGTAATATCGCTTGAATCTTGGCAATCAGCACGTCAAAATGAAACGGCTTCTGGACAAAATCATCTCCTCCAAGCTGCATGGACATCACCATATCTGTTGGATGATCCCTGGAGGATAGAAAGATGATTGGAACATTCGAATGTGCCCTGATCATCCGGCACCAATGAAAGCCATCAAATTTGGGAAGCTGGATATCAACAATAACAAGATCCGGTTGTATAACGGTAAATTCCTGCAGTACATTGCCGAAGTCCTTAACACCATAAACATCATAAGACCACTGGGACAATCGCTCCTCGATTTCTTTATAAAGACTAATGTCATCTTCAATTAACATGATTTTAAACAAGTCATCACCACATTATTTCGTTTGATTAGGATATTCTCCTTATTAGAATAACCCAAATAAAAAGGGATGTCTCCACTGTCATATATGATATGACTGTGAGCCATCCCTATTATCTACACGGTGCAATACAAACCATGCTTCTTCACAACTGCTCTGTATCGGTCAATGAATTGTCCGAGTTCCATACATTGCCCAGCGTTTAGCCTGGATTCCTCAGCTGCAAAAGCCATCATATGGCTTTGCAGAGAAGCAGATACGGAAGTTAAAGAACTGCCTGTAAAGAACTCAACTTGATTACAAAATTCACGGAGCATCCGATCAGTGCCTTCTCGGCCCCTATCTTCAACCTGTACCTCCGTACTTCCACCATCTGCGAAGGAATAAACCGTAAACGTCTGCTTCGCCATGTTACCCCTAATCTCTCCGCGCGTTCCTGAAATCTGTACCATTCTGGAGCTGTCATGGGTGAATGCAGACAACGAAAATGAGGCTGTAGCTCCATTGCCGAACTGCAAGTTTACATTCTGATGATCAACCACATCATTATCACAGTGATAAACACAGCGTCCATAAGGCGTATTCGGCAGCTGTTTCCGGATCGTCTGATCCGACAGGTCCTCCGAAAAATGCTGTGCATGTCTCCGGCCTTCCCCCATGTAATAGCGTTGATCCACATAACAGCAAGTCTTCACATGCGGGCAACCATCCGAGCAGCGCTCCGTTGCTCCTTCCGGTGCCTGTTCTTTTGTAAAATGAAACAGCGATCCAAAGGAAGTAAGGCGCGTGCATTTATCGCCCATTAACCAGGATATCAAATCCAGGTCATGACAGGACTTAGCAAGAATCAGCGGGCTTGCTGACACAGAATTATTCCAGTTACCCCTTACATAGCTATGAGCCATATGGGCATAGCCGATATTTTCCCGAAGCTGAATATCGACAACTTTACCTATATCGCCATTTGCAACGACCTCATGAATCCCTGACCAGAAGGGAGTATAGCGAAGCACATGGCAAATGGTCAGTAGACGGTTACTTCTTCGGGCTGCTTCCTCCAGCTGCAAGCATTCATATGGAGATGGAGATATCGGTTTCTCGAGCAGCACATGATACCCTTGCTGCAGTGCAAGCATAGCCACTTCATAGTGCATCCGGTCCTGGGTACAGATCCACACTGCATCTGCAAACCGGGGCTTCCGGAGCACTTCACGCCAGTCTTCATATACATGTTCTTTTGGTATATCATAGTCTTCCGCGAAAGACGATCTGCGAATAGGATCAGGCTCTGCTACCGCCGCAAACTTCAATTGATCAGGGTGATTCCGCGCATAAGGCGCATACACGTTAGCCCCGCGAACACCAGCACCAATCAGTATAGCCTTTATAGTCATAATGATTACTCCTTGAGAAACATAGATGCAATAATAAATCCGTTGGACGACATCCATTAATCGTAATCTTTCATAATATGGTATACCCGAACTAAAGTCCATTGTCAATTGGAGGAAAGACTAAACCTCATTGGCATTTTTGATGAAGCAAGTAATGCCCTGCTATCCCCCACAAAAATGGTTGCTTATGAAAAACCGGCGGGGAAATTTCCCCACCGGTTTAGGATCATTCCAAAACAAGCCTATGCTCCTTTTCCAGTACTTAGACTTGTTGTTAGTTCATCGATTTATTTTATTGCAGCTTCGTCAACGGCAAGCTTGGCCAGTGCTAATGCACCGCATAGTCCTGCATTGTCACCAAGCTTTGGAGATACAATATATTCAGCAATATTCTCATTCAAACTTGGATGCGGCACATACCCTGCCAACATTTCCTGAAGTTTTTTGTGAATCAGAGGAAACAGCTGCTGCTGCTTCATCACTCCCCCGCCCATAACAATTCTCTGCGGAGACAAGATTAACACATAATTCATCAATGCCTGTGCCAGATAGTAGGCTTCCATTTCCCAAGCAGGATGGTCCGGAGTCAGATCTGCTCCTGCAACCCCCCAGCGTTTACCTAGAGAAGGGCCTGCTGCCAAGCCTTCCAGGCAGTCCTTGTGATAAGGGCATGTTCCTTCATATTTGTCTTCAGGATGACGACGAACCAGAATATGACCCATTTCCGGATGCGAGAGACCATGAATCAGCTTGCCGTCCACAACGGCACCCGCACCTACGCCCGTGCCAATGGTAATATACAAGCAGCTGTTCAGACCCTTGGCAGCTCCCCAAGTGTGTTCTCCAAGAGCAGCACCATTTACATCGGTATCAAATCCGACCGGTACATCAAAACGTTCCTTGAGTGCTTTCACAACATTGAAATTACTCCAGTGAGGCTTTGGGGTTGTCGTAATACAACCATACGTAGGGCTTTCTTTAACAGGATCAATCGGTCCAAAAAATCCAGCGCCGATTGCCTCTACCCCTTTGTCTTCAAAAAAAGCAAACACCTTCGCCATTGTTTCCTCCGGCGTAGTTGTTGGAAAGCTGGTACGTTCAATAACTGTACCTTCCTCTGTACCAATACCACATACAAATTTAGTACCGCCCGCTTCAATCGCTCCAAGAATCATGTCAGTTCATCCTCTCCAAGGTGTAAAAGCCCATTCTATATGTGTTTTACTTATCTATCTATCAAAATGTTCATGTCTCAAGATACGCTTATCAGAGTAATCCCCTGATTCATCAGTTGACCATGGCCGCGCCCATCAAATGACTTAAGCTCTTCATCTCAAGTTCCTCAAGCTTCATTGAGACACGTTCATGGTTGATCTCCAGAATACAGAGGTCCAATTCACATTCCAAAGGCACTTCGCAATGAATAGCTGCCAGAGACCGTGACAAATGGAGCATATTTAAATCAGATTCAATTTTACTGCGAACCCCTTTTGTAAGAGAATCCATATTTTCAAGAATACCTTCTATTGTTTCGTATTCCTGGATCAGTTTCACGGCTGTCTTCTCGCCGATTCCCCGTACTCCAGGATAGTTATCGCTGGTATCACCCATTAGACCCTTGACGTCAATAATCTGATGAGGGAGAAGTCCTTTCTCTTGATACAGCGAATCCGGCGTATAAACCATATAATTGCCGTGACCTTTTTTCATAATAATAACAGAGACCTGTTCATCCACAAGCTGAAGCAGATCGTGATCACCCGACAAAACCATAACCTTCATCTCTTTACCATAACGACAGGCCAGTGTTCCGATACAATCATCGGCTTCAAAGCCTTCAACACCTAGATTAGGAATGCCAAGACATTCGGTAACCTCTCGGATTAGAGCGAACTGAGGTACCAAGTCTTCCGGCGCATCCGGGCGGTTACCTTTATAAGCTGCAAATTGTTCACTGCGGAAGGTCTTGGACGGCATGTCCCAGCAGCAAGCAACATGTGTAGGCTGAAATGTATCAATAGCATCCCATAGATAGCGAAGGAAACCATAAATTGCGTTGGTTGGAATTCCAGCTTTCGTACGACGGATATACCCGTTTGCAGCCGTGGCATAATATGCCCGGAACAGCAGGGCCATTCCATCGACCAGCAGCAGGGATGGCTGTCTTGTATTGTTCAATGTACAAATCTCTCCTTGCATATATGTTCAAAATCATGTTATATCACAGTTCCTATATCTTTGTCATTATATCATATATGCAATAATGATAGAGTTAAGAATGATATAAAGCCCCGGAAACAATTGTTCCAGGGCCTCTTGTTTTAGTGTGATGGACCATGCAATCTCGTACAAGCCACTACATTACTTTGCCTTCCAAATGTTTTCGAACATGTCCTCTTTATAACCTACAGTTACCTGCTTCCCATCTGTTACGATTGGACGTTTAATAAGCATTCCATTGGAGGACAGCAGCTTGATTTGTTCCTCTGCAGGCATGCCTTTCAGCTTGTCTTTTAATTCCATTTGCTTGTATACTTCACCGCTCGTGTTAAAAAATTTCTTCAGCTCAAGTCCACTCTTATCGATCAGAGAAGATAGCTCCTCTGCAGTTGGCGGGGTATCTTTAATATGCCGGAGTGTCAGTTCATGTCCTTCATTTTGCAACCATTTGACAGCGTTTCTGCATGTCCCGCATTTAGGATAATGATATACAGTAAGTTGACTCATGGATGTACTCTCCTTCTTCTTATATCGTTTCATTCAATCGTTTTATCAGCTCATTCATATCTTCAGGAATCGGCGCTTGAAAGGTCATTCGTTCACCCTTAATCGGGTGAATCAATGTTAACAGCTCGGCATGCAGTGCCTGCCGGTGAATAAGTTCATCCAGCTGGATTATAGACGTATATTCATCTTCATCTACTTGCCGCTCAGCTATCTTATTATCTTCATAAATCGGATGCCGGTACATTTTATCCCCAATTAAAGGATTACCTATACTGCTCATATGTACACGAATCTGATGCGTCCGGCCTGTCTCAAGCTTCAGTTCTACGAGAGAAGCCTTTCTGCCATAGCGTTCCCGCACGTTATAACGTGTCAGCGAAGGGTAACCGTTCGGCGTAACGATACGCCGGTGCGGTTCTTCCGGGTCCCGGTCAATCGGGCCATCAATATATCCTGCAGCTGGATCTGGAACCCCATGAACTAGCGCCAGGTATCTCTTATCTACCGTACCCGCAATCATTTGTTCGGAGATATGCTGATGAACATACGGATTTTTAGCAATGGCAAGCACTCCCGAGGTTTCTTGATCCAATCGGTGAATCGCTCTAAAACGGTAATTCCAGCCCTTCTGCTGCCAGTAATGAACCACCCCGTTAGCCAGTGTATCCGTATAATGACCATGCGTTGGATGCACAATCCTCCCTGCTGCCTTATGAACTACCAGTAAATGCTCATCTTCATACAGGATATCCAGATCCATAGGCTGCGGCAAAATATCATCCGACCGCTCCTGCTCCATCCGAATTTCAACCAAATCTCCCGCACTTACCTTCACACTGATATAGACCCTTGTTCCATTCAGCATGATCCCTTGCTCTGTCAGCTTTAGCCGTGATAAGAGTTTTCGTGACACTCCCATTCGCTTTTGCAGCACGGTTTTTAATATAACACCATCATCACTCTCAGGCACCTTATAAGATATAGGCGGGTAATACAACTCCATCAATTATCGAAACACCTTTCCACTTCGCACATATTCCATATCCGGGACGCCTGCACGTACATTAGCGGTACGGGCTGTAACAAAAAAGTAATCAGACAACCGGTTTAAATAGCTGCGTACTTCAGCGTTGATTTCAGTCTGGCGCGCCAGTGTAACCGTCAACCGCTCTGCACGGCGGCATACGGTACGGCATACATGAAGCATAGAAGACAAGCTGCTTCCTCCCGGCAAAATAAACCGCTCCAGCGGCGGATTTTCCGCTTCGAAAGCATCCATCCACTCCTCAAGTCTCTCCACCAACGAGCCGTTCATTTTGTATTTATCCTCATTATGTCTCGCATAAGCAAGATCTGATCCGCAGTCAAACAATTCATGCTGAATCTGGATCAGCTGCTCATACAGTTCATGAAAGCCCGCTGCTTGCGCCAAACCGACCGCCTGTCCGACAAAACTGTTCAATTCATCTATCGTTCCGTAGGCTTCAATCCGAGGATCATCCTTAGGCACTCGGCCGCCAATAATTGACGTCTCGCCTTTATCGCCGGTTTTTGTGTATACCTTCAACGTTCATTCCTCCTTATTCCGCACTATAATTATCCATGCTGCTGCTTTTTTAATTATGTTTCACTATAACATAACTTCTTGTGCAGATGAATCTAACCTGCTTTAGATCAAAAAAGGAGACCATTAATGGTCTCCTACTTTATCATTTCATTATAATTTCCTTTTAGGGTAGGTCTTCATATACTCATTGATCTTTAAGTCCAGCAGACTGCTAATTTCAATAACGATTTCTGAAGTAAATGACTGCTCTTCTAAAAAGATCTGTTCCATTTTACGGCGGAGCAAATGTATCTCTTCTTCCAAGGTAATATCCTGAGGATTGGATTTCGCAGATTCCATAGACCACTTATTAGGATCTTGGCTTTCGCCTACAAAATCACCGCAGTGAGGCGACAATTCGTAATCACAATACACTGGCAATCCCTCCTTGGAAAATTGAAATAATGCTCCCAAATTGAAATTATACCATAGATATTTGTAATGAAAAGTAAAATCTTTGTAAATTCAAGGAAATGGAACAATTAACTTCTTCTCATGTCAATTTTTCGACAAACTTCCCCATACGTTCCAAGGCTTCATTTAACTGAGCAATCGAAGTCGCATAGGAGCAGCGGATAAACCCTTCCCCGCCAAGACCAAATGCGGTACCCGGCACAGCTGCAACCTTGGCCTCGGTAAGAAGGCGCTGTGCAAATTCCTCTGATGAAAGCCCGGTTCGTTTAATACTTGGGAATGCATAAAATGCACCTTGCGGCTCATGACAATCCAGCCCAATATCACATAGACCCTGAACAATAAGTCTGCGGCGCTGATTGTAAGATTCAATCATACGATCCTTCTCTTCCAGCCCGTTGGTAAGTGCCTCTAGAGCAGCTACCTGCCCCATTGCAGGAGCACACATGACCGTGTATTGATGAATTTTCAGCATAGCCGCAATCAAATCCGGATGAGCACAGGCATAACCCATTCTCCAGCCTGTCATTGCGAAAGCTTTCGAAAAGCCGCTTACGAGGATCGTCCGATCCTTCATGCCAGGAATTGAAGGGAAGCTGACATGTTTACCGTCATAAGTTAACTCCGCATAAATCTCGTCAGATATTACAATCAGGTCATGCTTCTCTACAACCTTAGCTATAGGAAGCCAATCTTCGTAAGTCATCGTTGTTCCGGTAGGATTGCTCGGATAACATAAAATCAATATTTTTGACTTGGGAGTTATCTTGGCTTCGAGATCCTCGGCCGTGAGCTTGAAATGATTATCAGCTGTCGTTTCAATACCGACAGGAATTCCACCGCCGATTGATGTGATTGGAGAATAGGAAATATAGCAGGGTTCAGGGATCAGAATTTCATCCCCTGGAGTAATGAGCGCACGAAGCGCCAGATCAATTGCTTCGCTCCCGCCGACGGTTGCTAGAATTTCATGTGCCGGATCATAAGACACATGGAAGCTGTTCTCCAAGTATTGTGAAATAGCCTCACGCAGCTCAGGCATACCAGCATTCGAGGTATAGCCTGTGAATCCCCGCTCCAGCGAGTATACACATGCTTCACGAACATGCCATGGCGTTACAAAATCCGGTTCACCTACACCAAGAGTAATAATATCCTTATTACCGCTTACCAAATCGAAAAACTTCCGGATACCCGATGGTTTAATTTCACGAACCGATGGCGCCAAATAAGAACTCATCGGTTTTCTATTGGTTTCTGTAAGATGTTCTTCATTCACAATCATACACACTCTTCCTTTACGGCGAGATCAGGAGACGATTGTCTTCTTGACGTTCTTCATAAATAATCCCGTCTTGTTTATATTTTTTAAGAATAAAGTTGGTTTTGGTCGACAATACGGATTCAATTGGAGACAATTTTTCGGATACGAAGTTGGCGACCTCTCTCAAATTACGGCCTTCCACCTCTACAAGCAGATCATATGCTCCGGACATCAGGTATACGGATTTCACCTGAGGGAATAAATAAATACGCTCTGCAATTCCCTCAAAGCCTCGCCCTCGCTCCGGTGTAATCTGCACTTCAATAAGCGCAGTAACCTTCTCTTCCTCTACTTTGCCCCAGTTCACCACAGTCGCATATTTTACGATAACATGATCTTCTTCCAGTTCCGTAATTGCAGACTTCACTTCCTCTTCCTTCACGCCGAGCAAAGTTGATAACAAAGCCGGAGATCTTCTCGCATCTTCTTTTAGCAAGTCAAGCACTTTCAATTTCAATTCGCTTAGCTCTTCCATATGTCATCCTCCAGCGTTTATTTCAGGTCATTGGCCATGGCCTTCTTCCCTGCAAAAGAGATTAATACTTATATTACAATAATTCAGGCAATCTGTGCAAAGAAAAAACCGACCTCTCATCTTGGCTTTCGCCTCAGAGCAGTCGGTTTTCAATTATGCGTTATTATTATGCACTCTGGTTACATATTTAGTGTGAGGACGTGACATTACTTGGGTGAGCAGATACGTTGGACTTATGGACACCCATAGGAAGTCCGGACGTTTTTTGGCTAATTAGCTGGCCAGTCTGCTGAATTGTATTCTGAGCTTCTTGGAGCTGCTTGTCTATGTCGCTTCGAATTGCATGAGGTACAGGGGCAGGATACTGCTTCTGCTGCTCAATCAGTTTATACAAATCTCCCTGCATTTGAAGCGTCTCGGCAGTTAAATTGCTGAACATGCTTCGTACGGCTTGGCAGGATGACTCTGTAGTTGCGGTCGTGTATTCTTTCACAGACCTCTTAAGTTCATTCAGGATTGTATTTAGCAAATCCTCTTCCGGCAAGAAAGGACTCCCAGTTGCAGATGGCATATGTTCTTCCTCCTCTAATTGTTTTTAGTGTGCTTGATTGGGCGCAAGATTTTGGTGATTTTGAAGAGATTGAATCAGTGTGTCCATGTGAGTTTCGTGCTTGCGCATAAATCCAAGAAGCGCCTGTTGAACGGACGGACTTTGAGTAGTTGCAGCTGTCGCTGCGCAGTACTTGGCCAGTGTGCTCTCATTAGAAATACAATCCACAATATAATCGAGTTCCTTCGAGGTTAGAGGCTGCATTTGATTATTGGATGGCATGGTGTTCATAATCCCCTTCCATATTAGATATACAATTGTAGTATGGCTTTCTGCGGTCTTTCTATGTTGCGCAATAAATACCTGATATACAGCTCATAATAGATACAGTATATTTTTCAAACACATACATAAGAGGTGTAAGGAAATGAAATTAATAGAAGGGGATACACCTTGGGACCATTTAAATACAGTAGAAAAATCGCATTACTCTCCGCTTGAGCACAAGGAGTTATGCGATGTCGTTGTCATTGGAGGAGGAATAACCGGGGCAATCACATCTTATGTATTATCCGAACAAGGAACCGACACCATATTACTTGAGCAGGGTGAACTTGGAAGGGGCAGCAGTTCGGCTAATACCGGACTGCTTCAATTTATGAACGACGAACCCTTGGCTCAGCTCATTCAAACTTTCGGTGAACAAAAAGGAGTCTCTTTTTATGCATTGTGCAAGAAGGCTGTCGATCGCCTGGCAGATATAGCAGGCAGCTTACCCGTTGATACGGAGTTCAGGCGCAGAAGCAGTCTGTACTATGCTTCTACGGAGAAGGATGTCCATAAAATCCGAAACGAATATGATACGCTGAACCGTTATGGCTTTCATGTTGAATACTGGGATCAGCAGCGTATACAAGCGTCATTCCCGTTCTCCAAACCAGCTGCCCTTTATTGCCGTCATGATGCTGAAGTGAATCCGTACAAAATGTTACACGGATTAATCAATAAAGCCACCAGCCAAGGCTTGCGCGTGTTTGAACACAGTCCTGTGGAGAAGGTTGACTATTCAGAAAAAGGAGTCGTCATCAAGACTAAATCCGGCATTGTTAACGCCTCCACCATCATATGGGCTACAGGGTATGGTACACAGGAATGGAAGCCCGATCGTCTGGTGTCGCTGGACAGCACATACGCTATCATGACCGAGCCGGTGCATGATCTTTCAACATGGTACGAGGGTGCATTAATCTGGGAAACTAATCGTCCCTATCTATACATGCGGACTACTCCGGATCATCGGATCATTGCCGGAGGCCTGGATGAGCCACTTACCGCTGCCGATCTGACTCATCAGAACATCACTCGAAAAGGTCACCAGCTTCTGCAAAATGTCCAAGCCCTTTTCCCAACACTTGGTCAAATATCAATATCGCATGCCTGGGCAGGCGTATTCGCCACCAGTAAAGACGGGATTCCCTTGATCGGACGCCATCCCGATTATCCTCTCAGCTATTTTATCGAGGGGTATGGGGGAAATGGAACCGTGTACAGTATGATTGCTGCCGACTTATTAGCAAAGGCCGTTACTGGCAAGGTTCCGAAAGAACTCGATTGGTTCTCCTTAGATCGCTTACCGTTCCACCCATAACATTTAAGAAGCTGTTTGCCTCTTCATCATTTTTCGCATGAATAACCATGTTCCTATAGGAGAAGTTCCGAGAATGGCCAAGAGCATGGTTACGGTTAATGGATCCTGCCGTATGGAGAGTACAGCAATAAAGACGATTAACCCGGCCATTCTCCCAATCATGAGGCAGATTTCTCTTACAACCACAAGCTCAACTCTTTTCTCTGCATTCTTAGCGTTTACCCCCATAAGATCAAAGCTGACCGCGATTGCAGGCAGCATGTATAACGGAATAAACAATGAAGTTCCTATTCCAAGGATCAGTAATGTCACATAGTTCACTTTCCAGAACAGCGGGATAATCACAAGCAGCATCATAACCGCTCCAAACAGCATTCCAGGCCTGCGGTAAGTGGGCTTAAACCACTTCCCGGCAGCCCAATAGCTCACCAGCGATACAGCAGAAGTGATCAGCATAAACTGCCCGAGTCTCGCCTCCTGATTCGTAGCGCTATAAACCAGCAAAAAAATAAGAAATGAAAACACTCCCTCACGTATGCCTTGCATAACCAACCCGCCCATTGTCAATCGCCATGAACCATCTGCTTCCTTCAGTCGCTTAACTCCTTCCATCCAGTCATATTTCCCGTTCACCTTTCTTTTCTTCAGAAAAAAACTAAGCACGACAGTGCATCCAAATATAACCATAGACGCACTGAAGATAAACCGGTATCCCTGCTCACCATGCATGAGTGTAATCAGAATACCTGAGAGCCATGGTCCTACAATCCCCGTCATGGAGCCTAACAATCCAACCCACCCATTAAACCAATCGCGATTCTCCGCATCGGTTACTTCAAAATACACTACGTTAAATGCAAGCCAGAACAGACCAAGTGACATTCCAAGCAATAAACCAAGCGGCCATATATAATCAATTGCGTTCTTTCCGGCAAAGAGGATACATAAGTAAAATAAACCGGCAATGGCAATGCCAAGTCTCAGAGTGTTCATTTTATTGCCTTCCTTCACCCATTTACCAGCAATCCAAAACGTAATGCCCAGCGCGATCTGCTGTGCAATCGTAAACCATGCGATCATAATGTAATCTTGTTTGCTTTTCCACAAGTATACATTCAGAAATGTCCCGGACAATGCCCCGGCCAATACAAACAAGCCGTTGACCGCGAGCAAAAGAACGGCTTGACGGTCTCTAGGTTGTTTCAATTGCACCCGCCTCCTCAGCAGCACCTTGTTTGTTTTGTGCAGTCATCTTGTTTAAGTTGCCCGAGATCGGAAAGGTTCATAACATTTCAAACAAAAAAAGAGCAGCCTCATGGCTGCCCTTCGCTACTTATTGGATTTAGGTGTCAAACCTTCGATCAGCCGTAAGCGGTCGTCTTCCGCCAAACTGTATTGAATATGGAAACATCCCGAGCAAATATACACGTTCAGATCGAATGGAGGGGCTAGCAGAGGCCTCTTAAGAAACGGCAGAGCAGCTGGATTGAACCCTTCCCCATCAACTCGCTGTGTTCCAGCAAGCATCATATACTCACGACAGTGGAAGCACTCAGGCGTTTCATCCTGATGATCAAGCACTTTCTCAACGGATTCTTCATAAGCCATCAGGTCATGAGCTTCTCCATACTTCTCAAGTGTTCGAATTTCCGGAACTGTTCCTTCATCAGATCCCCAGAACGGCTTATTCAATATATCTCCGTGCTCAAAATCATCATCATTATATGGCTGCTTCATAATTTCCTGATGTCCTTCTTCCTCAGAATCATCAAGTGTAACACTAATTGAACGATATCCCTTTAATTCATTATCACAATGCGGGCAGTTCTCTTCAGGACCAATCTCCTCATCCCACACAATTTCAGTTTGGCACCATGGACATATAGTCGGTTCCATCAATATTCATCCCTTTCATTATACCAACGGTCACAGCTGAACCCGTTACATTACTTCCACATCAAGTATACTATGCCTGACAAGAAAAAGATCAAAGCAGCGGCGAACAATATCCGCGGTAAATATTTCATGTATTGGTTCCTCCGTTCAAGTAGAAACGATTATCATCATCCATCTTGAAAGACGGTTAATTTATACTTGCGCCTATAACAAAAGACAAAGATACAGTAATAATCAATACAATCAATCCAACGGCTCGATTATCCTTGCTGATTTCTTCATCGATGGAAAACACCGGCGTCAGAAATTCCAGGAGCAAATACGCAGCCAGCAGCAGCAAAAATCCTATGAAAGACCATTTAAGCATCCCATATACCGATGTATTGGAATCGATACTGAACCGCATTACATTGCATATACCGAATATTTTCCCACCGGTCGCCATGGCTGCAGCAACATTTCCCTTTTGTATTTCTTTCCAGCAATTATATTTAGTAACCCATTCAAAACAAGACAAATATACGATTAACGCTAAAATCGCAACCGAGAAATAGCCCACGAGCACACCTACTGGGTGAGCCAGCAGCTGATCAATAATCTCTGTCATTCCCCCGCGTTCCTCCCCGCAGTTGGTAGATGATATGTTAACACCCACCGGTCATAATTCAGGTGCTTTAGTTGTATACGGGTTAGATAAACCTTCGGTTCCTAATTTATTTAACGTTTATTTCAGTTCCGCAATCGTAACGCCCGTTCCACCCTCGCCGTAATTTCCAAGACGATAGCTTTTCACATGCTTATGTTTGCGTAAATACTCCTGAATGCCCGTTCTTAAAACACCTGTTCCTTTACCATGAATAATCGATATTTGCCCAAGGTTGCCCAAAAATGCCTCATCTATAAACCGATCCACTTCGATAAGCGCTTCTTCCAGATTTGCTCCGCGTAAATCAAGCTCGCTGCGAATGTTGGCATCCCTTGTACGCTTAAGCGTCGTCACATGGCGCTGACCTTGAGATTTCTTCGCCGATGCCGGAGCAGAGACAAGCTCCAGATCATCCAGAGATACCTTCATCTTCATGATACCAAGCTGAACAAGCGCTTCCTTGGCTCCGGCTAATTCCACCACATGCCCCTTCTGATTGAGGCTGTACACCATAACCTCATCTCCAGGCTCAATCGTTCTCTTTGTCTTTTCACTGCGCTGTCCCGAAGACTTTCGTTTCTGTTCCGGTTCTGCCTCGTCAAGACGTTTCCTTGCAGCAATGAGCTTATGCTCTTTAACTGAAGCGCCTTCCTCCTGGGCAAGCTTACGCAGATCCGAGATAATTTCCTCCGCTTCTCTTCTGGCCTTATCAACCATCTTCTTCGCATCTTGACGCGCTTTATCCAGCAGCTTGTCTCGCTGTTCCTCAAGCTTAGCCAGCTCCTGAGAATGACGGGCACGGAGCTCCTCCATCTCTTTACGAAGCACTTCAGCCTTTTCGCGCTCGGTTTCGGCCGCATGACGGTTCTCTTCGAGCGATGCAATCATGTGCTCTACGCGCTGATCCTCTTCTTTCACCTCACCACGTGCATAGTCGAGGATCATCCCTGGAAGTCCAAGCCGCTCCGCAATAGCAAATGCATTACTCCGGCCCGGAACGCCGACTAACAGGCGGTACGTAGGGCTCAGCGTATTAATATCAAATTCCATACTTGCATTAATAACGCCTTTTCGCTCATAGGCATAAGCCTTCAGTTCAGAGTAGTGGGTTGTAGCAATCATCCGGCATCCCATCCGGTGCATATGTTCCAAGATGGCAATAGCAAGGGCAGACCCTTCAGCCGGATCTGTTCCCGCTCCGACCTCATCCAGCAGCACAAGACTTTTCGGAGTCATGCTCTTCAGGATACGGATAATATTAGTCATGTGACTTGAAAAAGTACTCAGGCTCTGTTCGATGCTCTGTTCATCACCGATATCTGCGTATATGGCATCAAAGACACACATCTGACTACCTTCTTCTGCCGGGATAAACAAACCCGACATTGCCATCAGATTAAGCAATCCTATCGTTTTGAGGGTGACCGTTTTTCCTCCTGTGTTCGGTCCTGTAACAATAATGGAGGTATATGAATTACCTAATTCCACATCAAGCGGAACAACCTGATCGATTGGAATGAGCGGATGGCGCCCTTTTTTGAGTCTCAAATATCCCCGGTCATTCATCCGCGGCAATGATGCCTTCATCACATGAGCAAGCCGCGCTTTTGCAAAAATAAAATCCAGCTGTCCTGTAATGTCAATATCGAGTGTCAACAGGTCAGCCTGGTCGCCGACAAGAGCTGTCAGTTTTTGCAAAATAATTTCAATTTCACGTTCTTCTCTCATGCGTGTTTCGCGCAGTTTATTATTCATCGCTACGATGGACTCGGGCTCAATGAAAAGAGTTGCTCCTGATCCTGATTGATCATGTACAATTCCGCCAAAATACGAACGGTATTCAGCCTTGACAGGAATGACAAACCGGTCGCCCCGGATCGTAATAAGCTGATCCTGCAGCATTTTAGCAACCGATTGTGAACGAATCATAGCATCAAGCTTTTCACGAATACGTACTTCACCATTTCTCAGCTCTCTGCGGATTTGAAGCAATTCACTGCTTGCCGTATCCATAACTTCAGCACTTTCATCGATACAAGCTTTGATTGCATCTTCAAGAGGCTTCTGTTCCGAGATCAGTTCACTCAAGTTATACAATATTTCTACCGGTTCATCTTCGTGAATCTGTGCAATAAACCGCTTTAACCGGCGCGATCCCATAATCATATTCGCAACAGCAAGCAGCTCCTGGGGATTCAGCGTTCCACCAATTCGCGCACGCTTTAGCGCATCGTTTACATCTGTGATTCCACCAAAGGACGGGCTGCCTTTCAAGCGATCTACCGTATAAGCTTGATCCGTCGCCGCAAGCAGTTGTTTTACGTCCTCTAATTGAACAGATGGCTTTAGCTGTTCCGCGGCCTTTGTTCCCATCGAAGTCTGTGTAAATTGCGACAATGTATTTAGAACTTTGCGATATTCCAATGTATGCAAAATCTTGTCATCCAAGAAGTTCACAACTCCTCTCAATCAATGCCTTTATTATAGCCGACACGCAGAATTTTCGCCATTTATAAGCAGTACATCAAACATTTATCCGGGCACATAACTCGAGCTGTAACTGAACACAATAATCCTGCGGTTAAATGCAACTTAATAAGGAGGTACAACCAATGCAGTTTCTTGGGCATGTTGTTCGATTTATCGTTTCTGCGCTTGTTCTGATGGTTGTAGGGTGGATCGTTCCTCAATTTAGCGTGGGAGGATTCGGTAGCGCTCTGCTGCTGGCTCTGGTTATCGCCCTTATCGGGTGGATTATTGAAAGTGTGTTTGGAACCCGGGTCACTCCGTTTGGACGTGGAATTGTAGGGTTTCTTGTAAGCGCGCTTGTAATCTACCTGGCTCAGTTCATAATCACCGATGTTCGTGTTACAGTACTCGGAGCATTACTTGCAGCCCTTGTCATCGGGATCATTGACCTGTTTATCCCTCTGGCAGCCCCCTTCGATAAGACCCGAGCAGATTAAACATAATTTTATCCGTTTAAACAAGCCCCTGTTCAACACCTGAGCAGGGGCTTGTTCATTCCTATCCTTCAGCATCCGTTGTGTAATATTCACCAATTATTCATTTTCATTCCTGTCTTCAGTGTATCAATATGAGTTATCATAGAAGAAGAGTTGACACACAATATTAATAGTTGGGAGAGAATAAAGTGAAAAAAGCACTTGCACTAATCGTATCCTGTATGCTGTTGTTTGTTTTGGCGGCTTGCGGTGAAGATAAAGACGCAGCGCCAGCTAGTGGAACCGGTGTAACCGATACAGGTGTCGCACCAGAAGCTGAGCTTGAGATCATCGCCACCGACTATCAATTTGATCAAGAAGAATACACACTTAAAAAAGGGGTTCCTGTAAAAATCACTTTCAATAACAAACAAGGAAATCACGGTGTAATGATTCCTGCTTTGAGCTTGCAGCTGGATAGCAAAAACAGCTCTGCAGTTGTAACCCCAGATAAAACAGGCACATTCGAGATTTCTTGCTCCATCATGTGCGGTACCGGTCATACGAAAATGATCTCGAAACTGATCATTGAAGAGTAATTATTAATCATGATTTGATAAACACGACAGTAACCTCCAGATTCCACAAGTAAGTCCTTGTGGAACCTGGAGGTTTTGTATTGTCATGAAACTATAATTTCTATAGAAAATCAGGGGCTGTAATCTCCATCAACGCTGCTCCTGTTCGATTAACTCAATCCATTCATTATACTCAACCTGAAGTTTGGCATACTCCTCTTGAAGTTTCCGATGTTCTTCCTCCAGCTCGTTCGTTTTCTCCTGCTGAACTTCTCGTTCTGCCTGGAGCAATCGATACTGATGCATAACCAATTCATACTGTTCGCCTAAATGGGACAGCTGCTCGGAAGCTGCTTTCTTCTCATCTTCAAGCTGCTCGCAGGTCTGACGAGTCGCAGCTATTTCCTGACGCCATGAATCCATTTCTTCATTCAGCGCATCTTCTGATTGCGTCCACTCTTCACGTTCTTCCGCAAGAGCTTCATATTTATTGCGCCACTCGACCAGCTCTTCTTCGGCCTTTCTTAACAGCTCAAGCTGCTCCTCATTTCGGCTATCCCACTCGGCAGCAGATTTACGAAGCTCTTCAAGCTTGGAAGAGACATCATCATACTCTTCTTCCAGCATTGCATACAATTTCTTCGTTTCTTCATCCCGAACAACAGCCTCATTACTAATTCTCTCAAGCTCCTCGACCTTAAGTTGAAGCGCTCGTCTTTCCTCTTCTGAAGCTTGCTGTCTAGATTTATGCTGCTTAGCTTCATCCTTAAGAACATTCAATTCTTCCTGAAGATTCTTCATACCTTCTTCGAGTGTCTCGGACACTTCAACGGCTTCAACCATGCGCAATTCCAAATCTCCAAGTTCCTCTTTGCGCTGTTCAGCGAGTGACTTCCATGACTTTACATCCTCATTAAGACGATGAATATCATCGTTCAGCTTGCGGGAGGTCTGGTTCCCATCCACAACAAGCTTCTGCAGCCGGCGCCGTTCTTCTTCTGATTTCACCGCTTCCTGCTTCAAACGCTCCCGGTCCTCCGTAAGCTGAAGTACATTGGCTTTAGCCGTTCTTAGTTCTTTAGCGGAATTGTCAAGCTGCTGACCCGTTTGGGTTAATTTTTCCTTTAATTTGGACGACTCTTCTTTTAAGGAAACCAGTTCTTTCTCCATACCGGTTAAACGAGTCTTCAGACTGTTCTCCGTATTTTGCAATACTGTAATCTTCTTCTCCAATTCCTGAACAATCACCTTGTGCTGCTGATCACGATCGGCAGCCGTCTGCTTGTATTTCTGCTCCATCTCCTGTAAAGCCCCAGCATGCTTCTGCTCTGACTGCTGAGATGAACGCTTGTGGTTTTGTTCCAACTGTTCCAGCGACTGCTTATGATTCTTCTGCAGCTGCTGAATTTGCCCTTCATATTGACGCTTCAGTTCTTCAATAGCCTGTTTATGACGCTTCTCCAGATCTCCTGTCTGCTGAACAAGCTGCTGCTCAACATCCTGTTTTTCCTTCTGGATTTTGGCTATCCGCTCAGACTCTATTCGAAGAAGCTCCTTATTCCGTTCCGACTCAGCCGTCAGCTTCTCCTTCAATTCCCCGAGCTCAGCAGCAAGAGCTGTCTGCTCGCTCAGTTTCTGTTCAAGCTGCTGTTTCTGTTCCATGAATGATGCCTGTTGTTCCGTTTGAAGTGACTGTATACGAGCCAGTTCAGAACGAAGCTCGCTCCGTTCAGCTGTAAGCAGCTTGACCTCATTCTGGAACTGCTGCATTTGAACGGCTTCTTCCGCCATATGTACGGCTGCAAGGACTGCAATCCGCGGAGTATCCAAGCGGTTGTGCGCCTTTGAAATCGAGCGCATTCGTTCATCGACATAATCGGCTACCTGTTTCATATATTCGCTGCTGCTGCCAACAAGTTTATAGGAAGTTCCGTAGATTTCTACGGTAACACGTGTACGATCTGGTGTAGTCACAGTTATGCCCTCCTTCAATTGTATGTTGATTCTTAGATGTCTTTACGGCCTTCGCTCTATATACATTATATATTAGAAAGGCTCTCTAGACGAATTTCTAAATCCCTAGACCGTAATTGCCATATATGGATTAGTCAGGACACCTTCTCCCGACCATGATGTTCTTCAGAAGACTCGTAAAAAAACCGCATCGAATTTGTATTCGATACGGCTTTCTCTAATTCCTTCTATTTTCTCAATTCCGCACCAAAAGTTTGCTCCAGCGCTTGTACTGCTTTTTCATTTGCAGCTGCAACTTCCTCATCGGTAAGCGTCCGGTCCTGATGACGATACGTTAAGGAAATGGCAATGCTCTTCTTGCCTTCTCCCAGCTTGCTACCAGTAAAGACATCGAACACCTGCACATTTTGCAGCAGTTCTCCGGCATTCTCCCGAATAACCCGGATTAGAGCCCCTGCTTCCACAGCTTCATCTACCACGATCGCCAAGTCACGTTCCATAGCAGGGAAACGAGGAAGATCACGATATTGTACACGGCTGCCAGCAAGATCATATAGTGGACTGAGCAATATTTCAGCAACATACGTATCTTCAAGATCCTTATCCTGCTGAATTTGAGGATGAACCTGCCCTAAAGTTCCAAGCTTCAGCTTATTCCCGCCGTCCTGAACATAGATGGATGCAGAACGTCCAGGGTGGAATCCCTCAGGTTGATCAGCAGCGTAAGAAATTTGTTCACTATCGATACCCAGTAAAGCAAATACAGTTTCAAGTGCTCCCTTGAGGTCAAAGAAGTCAACCTTCTCCGGCTTAACATTCCACTGTTTATTTCCGATACGTCCTGACAATAGCAATCCAAGCACAGGTCTTTCCAAAGGCTGCTTAGTCAGTGTTTCTTCATGTGTATGGAACAGATTTCCGATTTCGAACATTGCAAGATCGGTATGCTTGCGGTTTGCATTATAAACAGCAATATCGAGCAGCTGCGGAATCAGGCTGGTGCGAAGCACACCTCGATCCTCACTCATTGGCATTGCCAGCTTCACCGCTCTTCCGCCCTCAGCAAGAGATGTGAATGTCTCTGCACTCTGAGGGTGAATGAAAGAATACCCGAGCACTTCCTGCCAGCCCGCATGTGTCAGGAGATGACGAATACCACGGCGAAGTGCCTGGGACTTGGTCAGTGCTCCCGGCGTTGTTGGTCCTTCAATAGCGGTTGTCGGGATATTATCGTAACCGTATAAACGGGCGATTTCCTCAATCAAGTCCACATCATATTGAATATCGCCGCGGCGCGTAGGAACCTGAACCTCAATGATGCCGGTCTTCTTCGCATCACCACAAGCGAAATGAAGACGAGCAAAGATCGTTTTCACTTCAAGCGATGACAGGTCCGTACCAAGGTAACGATTCAGTTTTTCAAGCGAAAGCTGGATTGTTTTGGGTTCTGCCACAGCTTCTCCTGCCTGAACGATTTCTTGATGGACTGTGCCTCCGGCATATTTCGCCATGAGAGCAGCTGCGCGGTTGAGCGCAGGTATAACTCTTCCTCCATCCACTTCCTTCTCGAAGCGGGAGCTCGCTTCAGATCGAAGACCTAGCTGACGAGATGTTTTACGAACCGTTCCGCCGTCAAACTTAGCAGATTCGAGGAATATGTTAACCGTATTATCTGTTACTTCAGAATCCAGTCCGCCCATAACACCAGCTAGTGCAACAGGCTTGCCGCCTGCTGTAATGACCAGCATATGCGGCTCAAGGCGTCTCTCCTGGCCATCCAGGGTCGTCATTGTTTCGCCTTCCTTAGCCATTCTAACCAGTACTGAGCCATCTGCCAGCTGATCTGCATCGAATGCATGAAGCGGCTGCCCGTATTCAAGCATTACATAGTTGGTAATATCCACAATGTTATTGATCGGGCGAACGCCCGCAGCCATCAGACGGTTCTGCATCCAGAGCGGCGAAGCGCCTACAGTAACACCTGTAATATAACGAGCGGCATAGTGAGGGCACTGCTCTGCTGCTTCAATCGCAACCGAAACATGGTTTCCAGCCGCATCACTAACCTCAACCAGCTCTTTATCCGGATCAGGAAGAGAAATTTCCCGTCCCAAAATAGCACTTACCTCGTATGCTGCTCCAAGCATGCTAAGGCAGTCAGACCGGTTTGGTGTCAAGTCGAGCTCAAGCACTTTATCATCAAGACCCAGCACCTTCGTGATCGGTACGCCAACTTCTGTATCTGCCGGAAGCACCAGAATTCCCTCCTGCAAGTCTTTTGGCAGGAGCTTGTCGTTCATACCAAGCTCTTTGGCGGAGCAGATCATGCCTTGTGAAAGAACTCCGCGCAGCTTCGCTTTCTTGATATCCAAACCACCCGGCAGCTTGGCACCAACAAGTGCGACAGGAACCTTCTGGCCTGCGTCAACATTTTTGGCACCGCATACGATCTGGAGATCCTCTTCCTGTCCAGCATCCACGATACAAATATTCAGCTTGTCAGCATCCGGATGCTTCTCTTTACTCTTCACGTATCCTGTAACTACTTTGTTAATCCCTTGATTGCGGTCCTCAATAAGATCGATTTCAATACCAGCCGAGGTAATGCGGGTTGCCAGTTCTTCAGCTGTTACGCCTGAAAGAGATATATACTCAGACAACCATTCTGTTGATACTCTCATGACTCTTCACTTCCTTCTTAGGTTTAAAATTATATCCGTGCAAACTGCTTCAAGAATGACATATCGTTATTAAAGAAATGACGAATATCGTCAACGCCGTATTTCAGCATTGCAATCCGTTCTACACCCATACCGAAGGCAAAACCGCTGTACTTCTCCGGATCATATCCACCCATCTCAAGCACCTTCGGATGGACCATACCGCAGCCCAAAATTTCAAGCCATCCTGTTTGCTTACATACACGGCAGCCACTGCCGCCGCATCTTACACAAGATACGTCAACTTCAGCACTTGGCTCAGTGAACGGGAAGAAGCTTGGACGCAGTCTGATTTGGGTATTTTCACCGAACATCTCGCGTACAAACTGCAGCAGAGTACCTTTCAAATCGCTCATGCGGATATTACTGCCAATTACTAGCCCTTCAATCTGATGGAACTGGAAGGAATGCGTTGCATCGTCATCATCCCGGCGGAATACACGTCCCGGGCAGATGATCTTAACAGGCGTTTCCCCCTTCATGGCAAGCATGGTCCGCGCCTGTACAGGGGATGTCTGAGTCCGCATAAGCAGATCGTCAGTCAAGTAGAAGGAATCCTGCATATCACGAGCCGGATGGTTCTTCGGCAGGTTGAGCGCTTCGAAGTTGAAGTAATCCGTTTCTACTTCAGGGCCTTCGGCTACACGGTAGCCCATGCCGATAAAAATATCTTCTATATCCTGAATAACTCTGCTCAGCGGATGGATAGATCCTTGAGCGAGCTTACGTCCAGGCAGGGTTACATCTACCTTTTCTGCACGAAGACGTTCTTCCGTCTCCTTGCGCTGGAATTCTTCCTGCTTGCTTGTAATAACAGATTCAATAGCTCCGCGAACCTCATTACCAATCTGTCCGATAACCGGACGCTCTTCAGCGCTGAGTGACCCCATACCTCTTAAAATTTCTGTCAAGGCACCTTTCTTCCCCAAATACTTGACGCGCAGATCATTCAGACTTTGTGGATCTGTTACCCCCTGCAGCTGGGCCAGCGCCTCCTGCTTTAGTGCTTCTAATTTTTCTTTCATGGCTTTTATGCCCCCTTCATCCATCTTCAATTGAATACCAGTACTACGGCAAAACCTCATTGAACAAAATGCTTGCAACAAAAAAGGCCTTTTCTCCCGAAAGGGACGAAAAGACCGTGGTACCACCCTTGTTAGCCTGCCTGGAATGAAATGAATAACAGCCGTTATTCACCCAATATCAAAGCAATAGACTCACTCTGACCGGCTTAACGTGCCGGAATCCGATATCCCCTACTTAAGCAGCAAAGTCTGTGTTCAGGGAACTGCTCCAGAGTGAACTTCGGCAGCCTGTTTCCATAGAGACGTTCTCAATCCATGACGTCTCCTCCCTGTAAAGAGGCACTGCTTACTCTTCTCCTTCAACGCATTTTCATTGTTATGGCTTATATAGCCTATATTATATTCAAATATGCCGTGCATGACAAGTTCATATGCCTGAATTCTCAGCCTTATTAACGTCATTGTTCGCCTAGGAGTATCTCTGTTTCCTCTACGAGCTGGAAAAGAATGGTCACTCCATCACGGGTCCTGTCCTGGTCTAACGATAACAATGTGATCACTTCATCAACCCTCAGCTTGTAATCCTCGGGGCGGATTGCGAAATCATTCACCATTGACACTGCTTTCTTCTCGTTCACGCAGTATTGTTCGTTCGCTGCAAAGCATGATAATGTGTTGTAACCACGCCTGCGCTGCAATCATCATTCACCTGTCCCACACGATGGATGTCCCGGAGAATAAGGTCCTCATGATGACCCTGAACAATCAGCCACCCCCCGGCATTTACCCAAGGCCCCCACCCGCCA
>NZ_CDSE01000025.1 GCF_001373415.1 Paenibacillus dakarensis
GTTGCGATAGCAATCTCATGTCCACCCGCCTGTAACTCCTGGAGAGCAGCTTTCGTGGAGGCTGGCACCTTTTTTTCATGATCCAGCAATGTTCCGTCTATATCAAAAAAAATCAGTTTCTTATCCGTATTCATGTATGTGTACCTCCTAAGTTGCAATATTCTTCACCTGACAAGCATAATGTATGAAAAGCATTTCAGGTCAAGATTAAATCATTGTTTTGTATAGATTTATAGATTTATAAATGGGATAATATGGTTCGGTATTCATTTATCTAATCATAAGCAGGAGGCAGAACAGCATGAGTGAGAAACGTGTTATTACAGAAGAAGACCTGTACCGGATTCAATGGGTGAATGACCCCGTTATTTCTCCTAGGGACAGCTCGATTGCCTATGTCCTAAAAAAAGTAAGTGAGAAACATGACAGCTACTATTCTCATATTCGTTTAATGAATGCAGATGGGTCTCAGGACATTCCTTATACAACGGGAGAACAGGATACCTCACCTGCCTGGTCACCGGACGGATCCAGGCTAGCATTTCTTCGCAAGAAGAACGATGTACATCAAGTCTGGATCATTCCGGCTCACGGAGGGGAAGCCCAGTCTGTAACCGATTATAAACATGGTGTTAGTGCATTCCAATGGGCACCGGATGGCTCAGCTCTGCTCGTCAAAACTGAGATCGACGAGCAATGTCATGAGGCTAAGAACATTAAGCAGTCAGAACCATCCTCTTTGCCTGAAGAAATCATTGTAAACCGGATCAAGTATAAATCAGATGGCAGCGGCCTGTGGAATAACCGCCGACAACATTTGTTTATTACTGACCTTGCCAATCAAACAAGCACCCAGCTTACGACCGGCCCCCACGATATCGGATCCTTCGCCTGGTCTCCGGATGGACAAAATATTGCGTACACTTCGAACATCGTCTCTGAATCGCACCCGGATCCTGACCAGCGACTTACCAATGACCTGTTTGTAACAGACCGGAGTGGAACATCCTCGAAGCAGCTAACGGACGGAGGCCTATCTATTGACTCGGTATCATATACACCAGACGGGCAGTCCATCCTCATGCTGGCCGATGATCTCAATTGCGGATTCGCAACGCTAACCAAAATTCATCTTATCCCTGTCGACGGAGGAGAATGCCACAAGCTGTATGAAGACCTTGATATTCAGCTTGGACATGCCTGTGTCAGTGATATGCGTGCCGGTGCCGGTACTTCTCCGGTATTTAGTAAAGATAAGAAATCCGTTTATGTTCAGTTCAGTCAAAATGGCGGCGTTCACGTCGGGCGCTTCTTTTTGGATGGATCAAGACATGAAGTTGTGATCAGCGGAGATCGCGAAATATATCAATTCGCTCTTACTCCGGATGAGAACATCATTTTTGCTGCTGCAGATCCGTTGCAGCCTGGTGATCTATTTACATATCAAAATGCAGCCGGGACGGAAACCAGACTTACCTGGTGTAATGAAGATTTATTGTCCGAAATTAAGCTAAGTGAACCAGAAATGTTTACCTTTGATACTGCTGACGGCTGGCCGATTCAGGGCTGGATCGTGAAGCCGGTCGATTTCATTGAGGGATCCAAAGTACCCGCTATTCTAGAAATTCACGGAGGACCGCAAGCGATGTATGGCCACACTTTCATGCATGAGTTCCAGCTATTAGCCGCAGCAGGATATGCAGTGTTCTACACAAACCCTCGCGGTGGCCACGGTTATGGTCAGGTTCATGTTAATACAGTCCGCGGTGATTATGGTGGTCGCGATTACCAAGACCTTATGGAAGCTGTGGATTATGTATTGAAGACATACTCATTTATAGATGAATCACGCCTTGGTGTTACAGGAGGCAGCTACGGCGGCTTCATGACCAACTGGATCGTAGGACATACTGACCGGTTCAAGGCCGCTGTGACTCAGCGTTCCATATCCAACTGGATTTCATTTTATGGGATTAGCGATATTGGTTACTTTTTCACAGAAGATCAGATTTGGGGAAATCCTTGGGAACATCTTGAGAAGCTGTGGAAGCACTCCCCACTCGCTTATGTTAGTCAGGTTCACACTCCGCTGCTGATTCTTCACGGTGAAGAAGACTTACGGTGCCCAATTGAACAAGGAGAGCAGCTGTTTGTTGCCTTAAAAAGGCTCAATAAAGAAACACAGCTCGTTCGTTTCCCTGGCGCTGATCATAATTTATCCAGAAGCGGGCATCCGCATCTTCGCGTTCGAAGACTACATCACATTGTGCGTTGGTTTAAAGAACATATTGAAATATAAAATAATATATACAAAAGGCTTTGCCCTCCATCTGGGCAAAGCCTTTTCATTCCAAATCCATTTCTATACGTTTATCATGGACGATTGTGGTCCAATCTTGATCACTTCTACATTATGACGTTCTGCCCAGCGAATGATCTCACGAATCCCTTCACAATTGGCATCCATAAATTTAAAGCTGCTGGCAACCCTTGGACTCTTCTTGCCTTTCAATTTGAAGCTGAATGACGCACTCAAGCATCCCGATACTCGTATAGCTTCTACTTCCTCTGCTCTAATGGTCTCTCCATGGATTCGGATCGTATCAGAATCACTCTGGATCTCAACGCCCCGCTTCACCAATCGAGCATACATCTCAATCACAAGTGCAATCACCAAGACTACATTTACAATCATCTGAGCATAAAACAATACAGGATAGGATTGCTGCGTCCAGACACCTATCTGAAACATAACTATACTGAATAATAACGATAAGAAGATAACTTCTTTCATTCTGGTCGCATATTTAATTGGATAATTCATTATGATCCGCTCCATTCTGAAAATTATCATTTTAATGTAAGTGCTTACAAGACATCTTACCTTATTATACCACCCATGTACATAAATTTGACACATATAAGACATATTTTTGTCAAAATTATTTTGTTTTATAACTTGCAATATAACAATGGATTGATCTGTTAATAGTGAACTTCATAAAAAATTACACTTTTCATTCTTATCGATCCCAATATGTAGTAAGATTATCTGCACAATACAAATGTAATTATTTCGGAGGGAAAATGGTTTTGCCAAACTCAACTAAGATCAAAAAGCAGGCACATCCCAAGTGGAACTATTTCATGCTGCTGCTCGTCGTATTTGGAGGCTTCCTTATCTTTGGATTTTCGGAGAATATTAAAGGTCCGGCCATACCAAAAATGCAATCCGAATTCCAGCTTGATGAAATGCAGCTCGGGTTACTGCTGGCTGTTAACTCACTCGGGTATTTAATAGCTTGTTCGTTCACAGGCCTGCTATCTGCTCGACTCGGTATCAAATGGACCGCTATATTAGCTTTCAGTTCCATGACAATTTCCGGCGTTCTTATGTATTTATCAACGAACTATGCATTCTTATCTGCGTCCTATTTTCTGATGTACATAGGCAACGGCATGCTGGAAATTGGACTTGCGATCATGGCTGCCCGAATCTTTACCAAAAACACCGGAACCATGATGAACTTGTCCCATTTCTTCTACGGCTTAAGCTCCACAGTCGCTCCTGTCATCGCTTCTTCCATGATGGGATGGAGTGTGTTTGGGGGAGAGCTGGGGTGGCGGGGAATGTATCTCGTGATGCTGTCTCTGTCTCTCCTGCCCGTCATCCCTTCAATAATGGGGAAATTTCCAGGTGATGATCAAATCACTTCAGAGCGGATCCCCTTGAAACAATTCTTCAAGGATAAAGTCGCATGGTTAATTGTCGCTTTGTTGTCATTCGGGGTCGTGTCGGAGATGGCTGTAGGCGGATGGCTTGTGTATTACTTAGAAAAAGCTTATGGCTGGTCCCTTGATGCTGCTTCCAGCATGCTCTCCATATTCTTTCTCTTCTTCATGCTGTCACGATTATTTCTCGGTCCCGTTACTGATAAGATCGGTTATACCTTATCCATTATGCTGTTTGCCGCTTTCTCGGGGATCTGCAGCATCGCAGCCATTTTAATCGGACAAAAAGCTGCAATTCTATTCGCAGTTGCAGGCATCGGTATTGCTCCGATTTATCCGACAGTCATGGCCCTGCTTGCAAAACGCTATCCTACCAGCACTGACTCGGCAATTACATTTACAGTGACGCTTATGGGGATTGCCAGCGTGATTGGCAACCTGCTGATTGGTGTCATTATCGATGGAGTTGGTGAATTTTTTCAAGGCACCCACGGTGCATCGGAGGGATCCCTGCTTGGTCTTCAGGCAGGCTATGGTTTCATAGGCCTTCTTGCCCTCCTCTGCTCAGCAACCTCTGCCATTCTCTTTTTTTATCTTCGAAAGAGGAAAGAATTGATCTAAGCTTAGCTGCAGATTAGCCTCCAGCCTCTCTCGCAAGATAATGAAACCGCCAATTTATAGATGAAGTGCAGCTAAAAACAGCAGCCATCTATAAAGAAGCGGTTTCATGTGTTTCAAACTTCAAGTGATTTTATACAACCTGGGTACGTATGTCCCAACTCTATTTATTTTCGGCGATAAAGCTTCAGCCCTGTTGCCACTGAATCAATCAGAGTAATTAATCCAATAATGTAAATAAGCCCTTCCCTTGCCTGATTCCATACATTCGCAATTACCCCATAACTTTCGCTGCCTTCGGTTATGAGACCTGCACTCACCAGTTCACTCATAAAAGCGGGGTTCCAAATGGATGAATTGGATAACATAACAACCATAAGAATGAGTGAAGTGATATTAAAAAACAAATGAACAGCAACAATTTGGATGTTCCATTTTCTCGTCACCATCTTCAAGCAATCCCGCAAAATACCGATCGCTGTGACGATCCATATAAAAGGTATATACTTACCAAACTCTTCTGTATTAAAGACAGGAATCACAAAAGAATGACCATCATGAATTCTGATAACCCCAACAAGCTCAAGAGCAAAGGTAAACAGGACCAGAAAGATTACGGAAAATATTATCCCCAAGATGGGTTCGCTTGGCTTAATAACTGACTTCGTGTCAGGAATCGCTTGTAAATCCGATGGCTTCCATCTATTATTCCTGATACGCTTACTGCCACTTCCCAGATCCTTGTAGTCCAACCAAGCAAACACAATGGTTACCCATGCGAAACCTTGAATGCTTGCAAAGAATAACGTTGCTAAATAATCAGCGAACTGCGTTACAGCTTCATTAGGACTCATCAAAAATTCGACTATAGAAGCTACACTAATCGCAATCAAAATCGAAAAGATAACTACCTTGACAACTGCCACATAAGGATCAAACCTCTCAGGACTGATCAAGTAACGCTCTTTCCCTCTATACTTCGCTGCCAGTAGAGCAGGATCTCCGAGTTCAGTGAGCACTTCTTCAATATCCCTCTCACTAATCGGCCCACCCTCAACTCTTTCATCCAGCATATCTTCAATTAAGCTTGTCAATTCCTTGTCAATATCTGCACGTTGTTGTTCAGGAAGCTTCTGTGTTACCGCATAAACATACCTTTTAATGAGTTCCATACTTTATCCTCCTCCATGTTCGAGCAAGCCTTCCAGACTCACGATCATACTTCTCCATTCCACACAAAGCTGCTTATACACTTCCTCGCCCAAAGGGGAAAGCGAATAATATTTCCGGGGACGGGTTTCATTCGTATCCCACTGACTTTCAAGAAGCTCCTGCTTCTCCAATCTTCGAAGAAGCGGATAGAGGGTTCCTGGATCTACATTTACTCCTTTATCCTCCAGAATGGTTACAAGAGAATAGCCATACTGCGGTTCCTTCAACTGACTTAATACACCAAGAATAATCGTACCGCGTCTTAATTCCTGCATTAATCCACTTATAATTTCATTCACTTCAGCCATATAATCAACTCCTGTTTTGATTATACTGTACGACGCACACTATTGCAACATTAATAATATGCTAAATTCGTCATTATAAGCAGTTTGATCATATTTTATTTCATGGCATAATTACTCTGCTTTAACAAACAATGATTATAAAGAAGACCATCTGCCTGCTTTTCCTCTATTCAGAAGTGAAATTCCTATAGAAGCAAAATTCATGTTTGCCAAAAACGGGTACTTATCAAGTAGCTCATATTCTAGGAGGGATCTAATGAAAGCAGTCACTTTTCAAGGAGCCAAGGACATACAAGTCAAAGAAGTACAGGACCCGGTTCTGCAAAAGAAGGATGACATTATCGTACGTATTACCTCAACAGCGATATGCGGCTCGGATCTTCATATCTACCAAGGAGCTCTGCCTGCTCACAAGGATTATGTTATCGGTCACGAACCCATGGGGATTGTTGAAGAAGTTGGACCTGAAGTAACAAAGGTGAAGAAGGGAGATCGCGTGGTTCTTCCATTCAATATTTCATGTGGTCACTGCTATTACTGTAATCATGATATGGAGAGTCAATGCGATAACTCCAACCGTAACCCGGATATTCATACCGGTGGGTATTTCGGCTTTACAGAGCGTTATGGTAATTATCCGGGAGGACAAGCACAGTACCTGCATGTTCCCTACGGGAACTTCATGCCTTTTGTCATTCCGGAATCATGCGAGCTTGAAGATGAGGCTGTGCTGTTTATGTCCGATGTACTGCCAACCGCTTACTGGAGTGTTGAAAATTCCGGCATGAAGCCAGGCGATACAGTGATTGTGCTGGGATGTGGTCCTATCGGATTGATGACTCAAAAGTTCGCTTGGATGAAAGGAGCCAAACGTGTCATTGCCATTGATCATGAACCTTATCGTCTGCAGCATGCCAAGAAGATGAATAACGTTGAAATCTATAACTTTGATGACTATGACGATGTGGGCGAGTATCTGCGTGAGGTAACCCAAGGCGGCAGCGATATTGTAATAGACTGTGTTGGTATGGACGGCAAGAAATCAGCCCTGGAAGCGATTGGACAAAAGCTCAAGCTGCAAGGCGGTACACTCGGTCCGCTGGAAATCGCGATTAAAGCGGTGAAAAAATTCGGAAATATTCAAATCACGGGGGTTTACGGTTCAAAATACAACCAATTCCCGCTCGGAGAAATATTTGAAAGAAATATTTCATTGAAGATGGGACAAGCACCGGTCATTCACTACATGCCACTTTTGTTTAAGAAAATCTTAGCAGGCGAGTTTGACCCAACGGAAATTGTTACCCACAAAATCCCGCTTGAGAATGCAAGTGACGCTTACAAGATGTTCAGTGAGCATGAGGATGAGTGCATCAAGGTTGTACTGAAACCTTAGGATCTATTATTGTGAGAATGTAACCAGGAAAATCAAAGGACTAACTTCATGAAAATGAAGTTAGCCCTTTTTTTATAACTTTAAATTACATATCTCGGTCTTTCCCTATAACATCCCAGCGATGTTTAAACTTCTCCAGCCGCGGATGAAGCGAACGGGGCTCCGCTGACAGGATTAACCTTAACTTCACAATCCACTCCTCAAAGGAAGAGAACGAAGCGAACGCATTCGCCATTTCCGGCGACATCAACATAAAATACGGTCCAGGATACTTATCTGTCAGGTGTCTAAGTGCTGTATCTACAGGCGTATATTTTTTACGTTTTCCATCCCAGGATTCCACGATTACATCCGAGCGCCCGATCTCTTCAACCCATGAATTGAGCAGCTTCTCCCGTTTGTAAAACGCACTGACCGGCTCTTTAGACATCCGTTTCACGGTTTCCTCATGCAGCGGGTACAAAATAAGCTTCTTAAAAGACAGTTTATCCAGCTGCTCAAGCGCTAACGCCAAGTCAGCCTCCTGAGTATCTTGAAAAGAATCATAATAAATCAGTGATCCTTTATTTCCTTCTTTTGGCGGTTCATACCCATAGGGAACATGCTGTAAGCTGCGTTTCATACGTACCACCCTTTCTCCAGTGAGCACTGCCGCTCATGATCGGACAGTTTATATTAACTATTCCCCATTCCTGTCAGATCATTAACATATTCGATCCATATCCGGAGCCTTTCGGCAGCGGGTCGCCTGTTCATAACCATATGCAATTTTAAATAGAGTCGGTTCACTGAAGGCTCCGCCAACAAAAGTGATGCCCTGCGGTCCCTTCGTATTATAACCGCCTGGAGCAATAACCCCATCTTTAGCGTAGCCACCCGGTACAGTAATTGAAGGATAACCGAGCTGAGCCGCCAGATCATTGCAGTCCTCATCACCCAGGAACATGATTGCATCTAACCGGTATTCCCGTAAAACATAGTCAATGCCCTGTCTTCCTGCAAGTTCAAGATTCTGCTGGATACTGTCCTGATACTCCTGCTCCGCAAGTGTTCCACTCGTCGCTTCACATTTTAAAAGTAAATTCTGTCCATATTTCAGCATTTTGTCGGCATGTTTATTATTGAAGTCTATAACATCTGCCAAGGAATGAACCGGAATGGAAGGATCAAGTTTACCTAAATAATCATTAAGATATTTTTTGAACTCATAATGTAAAACTACAGACTTCCAGGAGGTGTCCTGACTTGGAAGGTCTACCGGATCTATAATGACAGCTCCCTGTTCCTTCATCACTTGTATAGCAGCTTCAATAATCTCCAGTCGATCCGGATCAAGTTCCTTGTAATAATGACGCGGGATACCGATTCTAGCCTGCTTCAAAAAATTCGCATCCAGGTAATCGGTGTAATCCTGGTTCACATGCTCCTTACTGGCAAGTGTCTTCTCATCCCGTTCATCGACTCCAGTTAACGCACTAAGTATAATTGCTGCATCCTCAACAGTTCTTGTCATCGGCCCTGGGGAATCCTGCGTATATGTAATCGGAATAATTCCCCTGCGGCTAACCAAACCAACGGTAGGTTTTATGCCGACAAGGCAGGTTTGGCTGGCTGGACTGATAATGGAACCTGAGGTTTCAGTGCCAATCGCAGCTGCGCAAAGGTTCGCTGCTACAGCAGTGCCTGACCCTGAGCTTGATCCGCCAATGAATATTTCACCGGGACCATATGGATTTAGCACAAGCCCGCCTCTGGAGCTGTATCCCGCCCACATGGTCGTGGACATAAAATTAGCCCATTCCGTCATATTCGCTTTTCCTAGAAGCACGGCTCCAGCCGCTCGCAGCTTGGCAGCAACATAGGAATCTTCAGCCGCATAAGAATCTGCCAGGGCTAGTGACCCTGCACTCGTATGCATCCGGTCACTTGTATCGATATTATCTTTCAGCACAATTGGAATGCCATGCAGCTTCCCGCGGCTCCCGTGCTCTCTTCGTTCGATATCCAGACTTTTGGCGATTTCGATCGCATCCGGATTCACTTCGAGGATGGACCTAAGCTTAGTATCATATAACTTGATACGTTCCAAATATAATTGAGTTAGCTCTTCTGAGCTAATTAAGCCTTGTTCCATAGCTTCCTGCATATCGGATATGGTTGCTTCAACAATCCACTCTTGTTTATTCTCTAACATCTATGTGCTCCCCCTGATCAATTTCATGTACTAACCATTCGAGGAATAGGGTGAATTATCCTTTTGTTGTTAAGCAAAGGGCCGCCCTCAAGAACAAATATCCCGAGGACGGCCCCTTCTATGATTTGTAACGTTTACTAACTACAACACCCAAGCTTCCTACACGGACACCGCAGTTATACTGATGAATTTAATAAATGCTTGATCCCATTCCTCACTTTTTTCCGGTTTATACAAGGCCAGAGGGAAAGACCTCTTTACAAGTTCAATCCCCTCTTCCCGGCTCTGAATCGTACCGTTAGCAATAAATTGGACAAGCATGTTACCAATAGCGCTGGCTTCAATAGGCCCAGCCCATACGGGTCGACCAAGAGCATTCGCAGTAAATTGACAGAGCAGCTCATTCTGTATTCCCCCGCCAACCATATGGAGTCCTGCATAATAATTTCCTGTTAGCTGCTCTACACGTTCCAGCACCTCCCGGTACCGAAGAGCAAGACTTTCATATATACAGCGTACGATTTCACCCTTGCTGTGCGGAACCGTCTGCCCTGTTTCCCGGCAATAATTCTGTATGGCAGCCGTCATATCTGGTGGATTCATAAATCGCAGGTCATCCGGGGCAATGAAACTTCGGAAGGGCTCAGCTTCGCGAGCCAGTTCTACCAGCTCACTGAACGAGTGTTCTCCACCTTCCCGATCCCATTGCCGTTTACACTCCTGCACAATCCAAAGGCCCATGATGTTCTTAAGCAGCTGGAATGTGCCAAAGGCGCCTCCCTCATTCGAGAATTCAAGCTCCAGCACATCCTGATTAATGAGCGGCTCGCTTAATTCCGTACCCAAGAGAGACCATGTTCCACATACCAGGTAAGCGAAGGATGTCGAATCGGCCGGCACAGCTACCACAGCAGATTCCGTATCGTGAGAAGCGACGGCGATAGCCCGAATCGCTGGAACATTCAGTTCCTTGCATACGGATTGCTGAAGTTGGCCAATAATCGTTCCAGGTTCAATCGGATCAAGAAACAAGGAAGGATCAAGACCAAGCTCTTGGATAAGCTGGATGTTCCAAGCCCTATTTTTCATGTGATAAAGCTGTGTCGTCGTGGCCATGGTAAACTCGCAAACCTGCTCACCTGTCAGAAAATAATGCAGCAGATCAGGTGTTAACAGCAGCTTGTCTGCAATATCCAGCTTTGGGGAATTCGCCTTTACCATGGCATGCAGCTGAAAGATCGTGTTAAATGGCATGAACTCAAGTCCACTCTCGTCAAACAGTCGCTGACGTCCAACCTGGGCACAAGTCTTCTCCACCATATCGATCGTTTGCGTGTCACGGTAATGATAAGGTATGCCGATAAGCTCACCATTGCGGTCGATTAGCCCAAAGTCAACTCCCCACGTATCCATTCCATAGCTTATTGGGGTAAATCCGGATTGGAAAGCCTTCTGAATCCCATTCTTCACTTCCTGGAAAAGAGCAGCGATATTCCAATGTAAATGCTCACCCATTTGTATAGGTATGTTGGGAAAACGATGAATCTCTGTGATTCGAAGCTTCCCCAGATTCCCCTCTTCCTCTCGGACAATTTCACCGATCAGCGCCCGACCACTGCTTGCACCCATATCAAAGGCAAGCACAGCAGATGTATCTTTCATACAAGCACCACCCTATAAGAGGTTGTTCAACAAGTCGAAGAAATTCGTTATTTCATTTTTTGAAGTAACTGGATACGGTAATCCTCGCTCTCAAGTGCAGCGATATCATCAACCTCTTGATCCGTTAACGGCTTAGGTGCCCCCGCCGCCCGGGCACTCAAATAGATCTTTGCACTTTCCTCCACCACCTGCGTGCGATAGTATGCTTCGCGGAGATTTCTTCCCGTCGTAACCAGGCCATGATTGCCTAGCAAGATGGAACTAGCCAGGACTACCTTCTCTGCTACAGCATCCGCAAGCAAATCTGTTGTTGGAATAATGTATGGAATATAAGCCGTTCTGCCAACGAGGGCCGCTTGATCCGGGAACATGATCGGAAGTTCCTGTTCAATCAACGTAAACGCAATACAATGAGACGGATGGGTATGCACCATCGCACCTATATCCGGGTTTACACGATATCCGTACAAGTGCATCAGCACCTCAGATGAAGGACGAAGTCCGGTATCCGTTATCTCTCCTGTAGGAATGTCGACTTCAATCCATTGCTCCGGCTCAATTTCTTCAAGCGCAAAGCCGCTCGGAGATAAGTACATCTTATCTCCGGCTCTGGCACTGATATTTCCACCTGGGCCAACAACCAATCCATCATTCACGATTTTACGTGCGTATTTACACAGCTCGTTTCGTGTATCTAAGTTTTGCATGGGTTCTCTCCTTTTCGTCTGCCTGCTTATTTATACAGCGGACCGAAGTTTTGACATGCCCGGAAATCAGCGCTCTCTGCATGTTCCGTACCGAACAGTCCCCAGGCTCTAGGACGAAACATCTTCTCAGACGGCACATTGTGCATATTGACTGGAATCCGAATAATCGAAGAAAGTGTAATGAGGTCTGCTCCGATATGTCCATAGCTGATTACGCCGTGGTTCGCTCCCCAGTTGTTCATTACTTCATAAACGCTTGTAAAAGCTCCTTGACCTGTTATATTTGGAACAAACCAAGTTGTAGGCCATGTTGGATCGGTACGATTATCAAGTGTGTCATGTACGTGCTCGGGCAGATCTACTGAATACCCTTCAGCGATCTGAAGCACGGGGCCAAGTCCTTTAACATAATTCAACCGGGACATCGTTACAGGCATACCGCCACGAGTCAAGTAATCGGTTGAGAAGCCGCCGCCTCTGAAGTACTCTACGTTAGCCGGTCTCCATTGTGTAGCTTTTAATGTCTTCTCTATTTCCTCATCTGTAATTTCCCAGAAAGGCTTCATAGCAGGCTTGCCATCACGCTCCTGCTCACCTGTGCCATCAAGTGTTGCTGAACCGGAATTAATCAGGTGAAGAATTCCACCTTCTGCTCTGCCTTCAAGCTTGTAGCCTGTAACACGTTCAACTGCAGCCGGGCTCCAGTACGTTCTCACATCGGCAAAAATTTGAGCCGTGTTTGTCAGCAAATATCCAAATAGCATATTCACGCCGTTCATACTGTCATTCTCTGTAGAAACGATGTAAGGTGAACGCTTACCATTCCAGTCGAAGGATGAGTTTAGAATCGTTTCAAGGAAGTCACCGTTAGGAGAATGGTCCGTCCATTGTCTTTGCCCCTGGAATCCGGAAACAATAGCGTGATGGCCCTGTGCCTCTTCTTCGAAGCCAAGCTCAGCGAGACGAGGGTTTCCGATCATAAGATCACGCGTGATCAATGTCATTTTGACTACCGTTTCCCACTCCAGATCCTTACGCTCACGACTGGACTGCAAGTGTTCCGGATTGTTATCCGGTCCCTCTGTGCAGTTTTCCTTAACCCATTTCAGTGCTGTGTTATATTCCTCCGGATCATAGATTCCTTCTTCCAGACGACGTGTAAACTCACTCATATCGATATATTCATTACGCATTCCAAGGTATTCCTGGAAGAACGCATCGTTGACGATCGAACCCGCGATACCCATAGATACGGAACCCATCGACAAGTATGACTTCCCGCGAATATAAGCAGCCGATAGACCGCTTCTTGCAAAGCGAAGCAGCTTCTCCTGGACATCATCCGGAATAACGGTGTCTCCCTCATCCTGAACATCCTCGCCATAAATACCGAATGCAGGAAGCCCTTTCTGAGCATGTGCCGACAATACGGCTGCCAGGTACACTGCACCAGGCCGACCTGTACCATTAAAGCCCCATACAGCCTTGGGCAGGGATGGATCTGTATCCATCGTTTCCGTACCATAACACCAGCAAGGTGTCACGGTAATCGTCAAGCCAACCTCGGAATTCTTGAATTTTTTCGCAGCAGCCGCCGCTTCAGCAACACCACCAATACAAGTATCCGCAATGACACACTCTACCGGTTCTCCATTCGGATAACGGAGGCTGTCAGAAAGCAGCTTCGCAACCGCCTTTGCCAAATTCATGGTTTGCTCTTCGAGCGACTCGCGCACCCCTTTTCTTCTGCCATCAATCGTTGGACGAATGCCGATCTTCGGGAATCCATCTCTCCATCTGTAATCGCTTTCAATCATGATTTGTTACCTCCTTGGATTTCTATCATTAAATCTATTCTAAAGAGGGTTTTAACAGGAGATAACCCACTATATTGTTGTATCTTAATGACAAGACAGCAATAATAATGAAGTTCATTGTATAATAAAGCTATTATCAGATTTTGGAGGGACATCAGGTGCCTAAAATCGAAATACCATACAGCAAAAGTGATCAATTCCGTTTTAAACGCAATCCGGGGCTTCTGTTTGCAGGTCAGGTTGTAGATGAGTCTTTTTTCTATGGGCCGCCGCAAATTCATGATTACTGCGAGATTATTTATATCGTCGAAGGAAGCGGAGAATTTATGATCGGAGGCAAAGCCTATGAACTCTCTCAAGGTGATGTCGCTGTATATAATCCGGGTATGCCTCATGAAGAGCATTTCAGATCAACAGGGCCTTTCAAGGTCATTTATTGTGGAGTAGATAATCTTCATATTGATGGTGTCCCACAGGGCATGCTGCTTCCTCCCTATGTAGATCCCGTTATTTCATGCGGGAAGTATGCTTATAAAGTAGAGAGCTATCTATCTGAAATACTTCAAGAATGCGATTCACAGGTTCTTGGCTATGAGACGCTGAGCACGAATCTGCTTATGTCCCTCATTACGGTAATCTACCGGATTGTAGATGTGAAGCATCAGTTTCAGGAGTTTAAAGGAAAGAATGAAATCGCACTTCGTACCAAGCAATTCATCGATAAAAACTATACACAGAGCATCAGCCTGAAAGACATCGCAGATACACTGTATGTCAGCCAGCATTACCTGTCTCATCTATTCAAAAAAGAGATTGGTGATTCTCCCTTCAATTATCTGATCTCCCGCAGGATTGAGGAAGCCAAACGGCTTCTTGCCGAGTCCAATCTCCCTGTTCACGAAGTAGCTTCACAGGTCGGGTATGGGAACGAGAAATATTTCTCCATGCTCTTCAAGAAAGTAACAAGTCAGACTCCAACATCGTTCAGAGATCAAGTACGTAATATTCCATCCAAAAGTTAGCTAACAAATTATTGCACCAAGAAGAGGCCAGAAAAAAGTTTAGATAACTTTTCTTTTGGCCCCTTCGTTCGCCCTCCCTATAGATAAAAAATCCGGACAACCCGTTAACAGGCTCTCCGGATAACATCTTGATGTTATATAGTCTAAAAATAGGGGGCGTGCTTTATGGATATAACACCGATTTTCTCGAGTTTCGTCTGACATCCCAAACGGTATCCTTCATCGATCTCTTCGGGATCGAGCCGCATCTCCTCGGCTTCATTTGGAACGGACAAGTACTCCATACCTTCACTTACAAGACAACGACAGCGGGCGCAGGTCCCTCTTTTGCAAAAGGAATTCCAATCCACTTCATTCTGATTGGCAAGGTCCACGATCGTCATCCCGATCACCGGAGCGACATGTCGCTGAACGGTTCTTCCCTTTAACTCTACAATCTTCTCTTCTGAACTTACTTGTATATCTGTAACAGATGCTGAGGAACCTTCCGGAGCAGATTTGTTCTTCTCCCGGCCTTTCCAGAATTTGAACACGCAGTCTTTCCCTCCTTATTAAGATAAGTTTCGCTTATGTAATTAGAGGATCCGGCACGAGATGCGTATGAATCAGTCTCTTAATTTCATAAATATCGGATAAGCTTCCAATCTCTCTGCCTGTATACTTCTCATAAATAGATTTCACGAAATTCGCGCCAAATTCATGTAACAATATGCCAGCAAATAATCGATCCACAAACTCATTATACTGCATATTCATACCATTAATAAATTCCTGTACGGCTTGTGCATCACTATGAAACAATTCAAATATAATCGGCGGAAATTCGTATTCTCCCGGCGCTATGGTACTATCGGCAAAATCAATGATAAACATCTTTCCTATCGAATCAATCAGTACATTGTCACCTGTTAAATCTCCATGAACATATACGCAGTTTTGTATCTCATACAGGTTCAGAAAATCGGCCATTTGTCTTCTAACATTAAGGGATACGATATTCCATCGATCATTATGAATTACCCTCTCTCTAATGACCTCACAGCTTGTTTCTTCACCATGCACTATATTCAGCTTCGCTAAATTTAACGTAAGTTGTTCTACAAAATAGCACTTTTGCTCCAATGTATATTCACTTATGACATTCCCTGCACTACGCCCCTCAATATAATCCATAATGATATATTTGAATTCATACTTATCTTCGAAGGTTCCGGCTGCTGCAATACACGGAGTATGAATTCCTTGAAGGATAGCTCTCGACATGGATTTCCGTTCAGCTAAATAATCCCGATCTGTATCTAGACCCGACTCCGATGGGGCAAAAATTTTGATTACATAATTCCCTGCTTTAAAAACGGCGTTAGTCCCTGGCGTTAAATGTGAAATATGTTCCGCCCCGACCAGCTGTTCACGTGTGAAGATCTCCTGAATAAGCGGACGAAAGTCCTCGATGGACTGATAGACAGCCCCCCAAGAGCTCCAATTGTATATTTCTTTACGAAATAAGTATGCCAAATGACCAAGCCTCCCGTTTCGCCTCTTTTAGCGCATTATACAACAAAAAGCCCGCGACATTCATCGCGGACTCTTGATTCATATATTAGTTTACCGATCCTACCATCTGAACATAATTCTCTTGACTGATAACCCGGCGAGCAGTAACGTAGCTGTTCTTGTAGTAAGGTTCCGACAGCTTGCTGATTCTAACACCCTTACTAGTTGATGCATGCGCAAACTCACCGTTGCCGATATAAATTCCGGCATGAGAGACTCCTCTTCCACTCGTATTGAAGAATACCAAATCTCCCAATCGAAGATCATCCTGATCTACATGAACTCCGGCTTTCGCTTGAGAAGCAGATGTACGAGGCAAATTCAGATCATGTTTGTTAAAAATGTACAGAATAAATCCAGAGCAATCAAAGCCGCTTTCTGTCGTTCCACCCCATTTATAAGGAGTTCCGACCAATTGCGTCACTTGACTCTGAAGCTTCGGCGTATCCGCGAATGCCGTGAAAGAGCCGGAAGAAAAAATAAGTGCAGACCCTAGTAAAGATAATATGACTTTCTTCAAACCACTTTCTCCCTTCGGTGCCTACGGAGTTAGCTAAGGGTTCGGCTGAAGGTCTATCCTATATTCCCTCTACTTCGAGAATAATTCACCCGGATTGGTTCCCCCGTTTTCAAAAACGAAATTCGGCATATTGATTAATATTTTGTAACCCTATCATAATGTAATATAGATTGGTTAGATATGTCAATGAAATGAATGACAATAATGTAATTTATGCCATTTATTTTGACGATTTATTTAACAGATTCAGATGTATCCCTTCTTCGATTAAGGTACAAAAAAAGCAGCCGGATGGATCCGGCTGCTTTACCCGTTCTATATGACTATGATTAAGCTGCCATCGTACGGCAAGCTTCTGCACATTTGAAGCACGCTTCAGCACATTGTTGACAATGATCATGGTCATGTTTTTTACATTCATTTCCGCATTTCTCACACATTTCTGCGCAAGCCTCACAAATTTGTTTTACATAGGAGCTATTGATTGACATCGCATGGGCTGCAAATGCACACAGATCCGCGCATTCCCGGTCTAAACGGATGCATTCTTTCATCATTTTCAAATCTTCTTCTTCCAGGCAAGCAGAGTAGCAATGGTTACAAGCCTGCATACAGCGCAAGCATTCGTCGATACATTGTTGCATTTGTTCATGTGACATAGATAAATCTCCCTTCACATTGATCGTTTTTTCCAAACATGTAGACGAGGCTATATATAAATAACCACATTTTGTGTGGAAAATGTGTGGAAAGTAAATCCTTCATAAAAAAACACCCTCTCTTAAAAGGTGAACCAGCGTAAATTGGTACCTGCTAAGGAAGGGTGTTCATTTTTTCATATAACTATTTATTTTTGTAAAATTCAACAGCCTTATCGTAATAGGGCTTTTCTTCTTCCGGCAGATCATCGATATAAAATATGGCTGTTACAGGACAGGCTGCTTCACACGCGCCACAAGAAATACAAATATCCGGATCGATATAGAATTGATCTTCCCCTTCTTCAATGCAATCGACAGGGCATACGTCGACACACTCACCCGCCTTTTCATTTATACAGGCAGATCCTATAACATACATGGGATTATCCCCCTCTCCACTATAATGTTCTATTCCGGTTTCGGTCTAAGATATACAAACATAAATTATGATATGGATATACTTATTCATATTTATATTAAATGATGATTCCTTAGATAACTTTAATCTTTTAATAATACAAGTCGGTCGTCCTCGTCTGAAGGTCTTCCACGCCCGTCTGTATTGTTTGTAATAAGATAAACCTTACCTTTGTTAATCTTCACATCCCTCAGCCGTCCTTCCCCTTCCAAAATTACTTCTATTCTCTTATTTCGGATATTATAGCGGTAAAGAGACTCTCCCCGAAGGCCGGCAACCAGCACATGATCGCTTCCTTCAAATGCAATGCCTGAAGGCGCAATCGCCTCGTCGCCGGTATGGTATTCGGGAGTTTTCATGTTTTCTTTCATTTCGTCACCAAATATATCCGGCCATCCGTAATTGTTTCCGGCAGAAATCAGATTTATCTCATCATGACCGCCCGGAGTTCCAGAGGGACCATGCTCCGAGTTGTACATTTCCCCTTCATCGTTCCACGCCAATCCCTGTGAATTTCGATGGCCCAACGAATAAATAAAAGAATCCGGAAAAGGATTATCCTCTGGTACTTCGCCCTTCAGAGTCATCCGCAGGATCTTGCCGCCTAAGCTTCTCTCATCCTGTGACATCTCTCCATCTCCGGCATCACCGGTTGTAATATAGAGGTGCTGGTCCGGTCCGATGGCCAATCGCCCCCCGTTATGAACATTTGATCCCGGGATTTCTTCAAGTAACGATTTCACCTCTACCCATTGATCCTCTTCTTTCTTAATAACAATAACACGGTTCATCGTTTCTCCATCTTGATCGTATGTATGGTAGGCATAAGCCTGACCTGTGTTCGGAAAATCTTCAGCCAGCACAAGACCAAGGAATCCGCCCTCACCAACCGCTTTAACTTCTTTCGACGTACGCACCGGGAGACGAGATAAACGTCCATCTTCAACAGTGACAATATTCCCTTTACGTTCACTAATATATATCTTGTCTTCGTCAAAATCGATTGACCATGGGGTGTCCAGTCGTTCAGCAATCACGGTAAACAGTTCACTTTCAGTCTCTACTGCTGCTGGTAACTCTGGGGACGCAGCAGTATCCTGCTGCTGTTGCTGGGAATCTGAACATCCAGATATGGATACAGCAATTAAAAGCGCTGCGACAGCAGCTTTGATTTTTAGCATCTGATACCTCCATATCATGATTCAAATTTAAACGATTATCGTCTTATATTTCTATTAACCAGAATTCACACTCAATTTCATCCCTTCTGGAAGTCGCAGGATATACTCTCCCGGCTCCGTGCTCTCCCACCCCGCTTCTATTGTTCCTAATGGAGTAGGAATACTACCAATACACGTAGTGACCCCATTCATCGGTTGCGGACGAACTGATACGGATTGGTAACCAGGCTCAAGCGGCTGAATACCCAGCACGCGGGATGTAATCCAGTGTACGGGCATACCGGCCCAACTATGACATAGGCTGATCCGATAGGAGTCATATGCCGTATAGGTCGTCAATGCGTCATGGAAGTCGGATTCATGTTGAAGCGTCACACTTTCCCAGCAGGTCGTAGCCCCTTCCTCCAGCATTTTGCCCCACACTTTGGAGACTGCCTCCCACGCCTTCTCTTGAAGACCGAATTCAGAACAGCAATCTGCAAGCCAGTATGCCGACAAGGGGGTGATTGGATCCTGTACATCATAAGAACGTAGAAATCCTTCAGCCTCTTGATTATCGACATAACCAGCCATAATACCGAGCAATTTTGTGATTAATTGTTTACCGGACAGGAACCTGCTCCCTTCCAACTCAGGATAACCCCAGTCTGGAAGTGCAGCCATTTCGGGAATGTAACGCTTAAGCTTTTGTACATTTTCTCCTGTCATGCGAAGCAGTGCCTGCATATTTAACTCACCTTCTTCAGGCTCCATCGGCACCCACTCGATCAGTGTAGGCGTAACGTTCCTCAATTCATGAGTAACAGGATCTATATTACCTTTAATTAATTTGCAATGTCTTACCATTTCCTCCTTCAACGATACGACGAAATTCTTATCTCCTGTATGTAAAAAGTATTCCCACACATTATTGATCCACCATAACGTATAAGCTGGTATCGCATTCATCCAATAGCCTTCCGGCGTCCCTCTCCCGAGTTCAACGATTGAGCGACGAAGGACCGACAGGTCTTCCCATAATACATAATCTGCTTTGGCCGCCAGATAAAAATCATACGCCCAATTGAGCCGATCCCTCTTAATCCCGTCCCATAACCCGATTTGATGGCATATTTGATTGGTATGAACGGAAATATCAAAAATTTGTTTCAAGAGCACTGAATCCGTGTGAAGGGTCCCTGCTTGAATAAGAGGTACGCCAACCTTTTCCACCCTCATTTCCAGTTCGAAAGGATGGTCTTTATCTGAAAGGATGTACATGCGCAAATACCGCAATCCCTGTGGAAGACTGGTTATCTGCTCACCTTCCTTCAGCTGAAGGACCTCTGTCATAAGTCCCTCATAGTTATCCAATTCAGGAAGGGACTCGGCACCGTTCCAAACTATTGTGAGCGGCACATCAGACCGGTTGATTATATGAAACCGCATATTATATTCTTTGCCGAGGTCCAGCACATAGGACGGTATCTCCGAAAGTTCAGCCTGACGGAGGATTCCATTCATTTCCCGCCATTCTGTCTGCTTACGCACATGGTAAAAAAGATGCAACTCATTTCGGACCGGATCCTGAACAGGTATCCTTCCCTTACCCTTGCCGTTAATGGTTAACATATTACTATTTATGAATATCTCGGCATAATCTGATGACAGCAGATTCAAGTTATTTAACGGCGATGCTTCAATATCCCCGAAACCTCCGGCCACAAACCATTCAGGCCCGCCTTCCAAATCTCCATATGGCTCTTCACCAAGCAGGCAAACACTAACAGCTCTCTCCTTCCCCGCCATCCATGTATCATCTGTCGGAATCCATAAGTTCTCCGCATTAAGATACGCTATACACCCGACTAATCGATCATGCAAATGAATGCTAATCGGTGCCACCGGCATGGCTGTTTGACACCGAATGTGTAAAACAAGCGTGTGTTCACCCGCTTGCAGGTTTCCTGGGAACTTCTCCATAACGCGAAACGCACACACATTAGCTGCACTTTCTTCTAACACATCTACAAGGACTCCGTCTAATTCCACTTCGACTGCCCCCGTAAGAGCGATGTGAAATTCAGTATTTTGTACAGGCGCTTCAAGAAAAAAGGTCTTACGCAGCTCAATTTCTTTATCTTCCTCACGTCTACTGCTCCATATCCACTGCGGGAGCTTTACATCCAGGTTCTTCATTAAACAGCCGCCCTTTCATATAGACAATGATTAAAATAAGGCACCACATCCCGTAAGAAGCCCCGGAATCATGATGCCCCGTTCCATTTCCAAATTACATTTTTAACGCGCCCTGCGTCATGCCTTGAATGTAATACTTCATCCCAAAAGAGAAAATCAAAATTAGCGGCACGGACGAGATCGCATAAGCCGAGAACTGTGTACCCATATCCGTAATGCCGAACTGCTTCGTAAAAATAGTAAGCCCTACGGCAATAACCTGAAGATTGCTGTCCTGGATCGTAAGCAAAGGCCAAATATAATCATTGTAGACACCAACGGTCTGCATAATGAAAAGTGTCGCCAGGATCGGAAGGGAAAGAGGAATAACAATTTGAAAAAAAACACGGATTTCTGATGCGCCATCAATCCGAGCAGCTTCAAACAGTTCACTCGGTAATCCTGACATAAAGCTTCTGCACAGGAACGTTCCGAAGATTTGACCTCCTGCTGCTCCTGCTATAATGATAACCCAAGGTGTATTAGTGAGCCCTAAGCTATCGTATAGAACATACGACGGAATCAAGGTTAAGACACCTGGAATCATCATCATGGCAAGCATCATCATAAAGAGCAGTTCTTTACCGGGGAATGTCTTCTTGGCAAAAATATATCCCGAGATGGCCGAGAGGAGAATTACACACGAACTGGCGCCAATTGCATATAACACAGAGTTCAACATATAACGCCAGATGCTGCTAAGCGCTTCGCTATAATTGCCCCATTTCGCTGGTGATGGCAGTGCCCAGAAGTTCCCGAGAATCTGTGCGTTGCTCTTTAATGAGCTGACGATCATGAACAGGATCGGTACAAGCATTAGAATAACAAGCAAGCTCAAGAAGGCAATAATCATAAGCTGAGGAAAGCTCCAATATTTTTTGAATCGCCATTCGGGCTTCTTTACTCTGCTTAGATTTTCAACCTTCAAGGGTTTCGCTTCAGGACTGGTGTACATAGGATATCCCTCCTTAATCATCCGTTTTGATAAGTTTCATGTTAATGATTGTAATGACCAGGATAACCAAGAACATACTGACACCAAGCGCAGAAGCATAACCAAGATCATTAAATTTGGTAGCAGCATAATACATTTGCAGTGCGGGAACGTAAGTTGAATCCATGGGTCCACCGCCTGTAACAATCATAATTCCGTTAAAATCCTGTATGATGCCGATCAAAGTCATTATAATCAAGAACTTGAACTGTCCACTTAGAAGCGGTAAGTGTATAGACCGTATGATCCGACCCAGGCTAGCTCCATCGATTTTAGCTGATTCTATCAGTTCGTTAGGTATTGATAAAAGACCTGAATAGAACACAAGCAGCTGTAAAATCCCGATAAACGGGAAACCAATGAATATGAGGGCCCATAAAGCCGTATTCGGGTCTCCTAACCAGCCGTGACTCCACGATCCAAGTCCGATGATTTCCAAAAAGTTATTGATTAATCCCACATTAGGGTCGTATAAGTTTTGCCAAATCAACAGTAAGGCTACGCCAGGTATAACCATCGATATGGTAAACACGGTACGAAAACCATATTGCAGCCTCTTGCTTCGAAGATGATAGATCAATTCAGCTGCGATTAGCGCGGGTATAAGTGCCTTCACAAGGCCGGTAATAATCAGAATAATTAAATTCCAGATTCCCTTGATCACGTAAGGATCATGGACCATACGTTCAAAGTTGGCTAAACCAATGAATGTTGTCCTTCCACCCGGCTGCCAGTCATATAAGGAATGAAACAATCCGGAAAATGCCGGATAATAAAGAAATAGAAATACAAGAATGAATGTAGGCGCCAAGGCAAGATATATGTACTTGCTGTTCCAAATCTGACGAAAGATGTCCAGCCGGTTTCGCTTCTTCATGTATCGCAATGTGAGCAATAAAGCTGCTAGAATGACAAGGCCCGCGGCAACCCAGAAGATCATACTCCATTTTGCCTGGATCTTCGCTTTTTCAATCACACTGCCTACATCATATTTGAAAATACGGCCATCGTTTGTTCCTGCAAAAAGCGACTTGCCTTGTTTATCAAACTCAACGCCACGGCCTTCACCGGTAATTTTTGATTCCCAAAGCCGTGTGCCATTCTGATCGAAGATATAGTAATTACCTGACAAATCAGAAATACCAACCATATCTCCACTTTCCGAAAATGCAACGTCCGTTACAATATCACGCACTTTAATCGACTCTTGTACCTTGCCGTTCTGGTCGAATAACTCTACATTATTGGATGCGGTGCCGATCGCAACCAGGCCATCGTCCGTCACAGCCATCGATTGAATTTGATTATTGGCGCTGAATTTATGCAGCAGATTACCTTCTTGGTCCATGAGGTAAGCAAATTGATCACTGGTAGCTGCAGCAATCCATAGACCATTAGCGGAAACATTGACCTCCCGTATAGTTGTCCCAATAGGTATACTGCCGGATTGCTCGCCGTTTGCTCCATTAATGAGTACAATGTCATTACTGCGCTGGATGCCAACCGCGATGATCGATCCATCCAGTGAGGCTGACATGCTCTTGATCTGCCGCTTCAAATTTGCATCCCAAAGCTGCTTACCATTAGCATCATAAGCATACAGATGCCTGTCATCCGATGAAACCAGCAGTGTGCCGTCAGCAAGCAGTTCGACACCTGTCACAACGTTACCCGCGGCAACCTCGAAAATAATATTCCCTTCGGTATCATAGAGATATGCTTTAGCGCTATGAGCTCCAATCGCCAACCTGCTTCCATCTTCTGAGACAGAAAGGGAGGTTATGTTTCCCGCATCTTCAATTGACCAATTGTCTTCAGCCATAACTGCTCCCGGGATAAGACCTAGAAGCATGATCAGCATAGCGAATATCCCTGGGATTTTTCTCATGGTAATCCTCCTTTTATCTTTCACCAGGGCAGCCTTTAGCCGCTGCATAATAATCCGAATCTGCACAAAAAGACTTGTGCAGATTCGGGGTAACTATCTATTAACGTTCTGGAGGACGGCGTTCCGGATGTTCAAGATCAGACAGCTCTTTCTTGTGTTCTTTCATTGCAGGCTCCAAATACTTATCAATATTCGCCTGAAGCTGCTGCAGATATTGGTCTGTTGTCACTTTACCACTGAAGTAGCGCTGTATTAAACCAACCCAATCCTGAACAGATGGCTGATAATCCCATAAACCGCGCGCTATATTGTTAGCTGCACTACTATAACCTTCGGTGTTTCCGATAGCCTCAAAGTTCGCGAATGCAGAAGCCATTTCATCTGGAAGCGTAATTCCTTTAATGGCCGGCGAACCGGAAAGAGCAGCATCTTTACTATTTTGAATCGCTTGAAGATAGATGTTGTATCCTTCTGGGCTGGTCAGATACATCATAAAGTCAACGTTCAACTCATTCTGTTTGGCATCTTTATTTACAATTCCATAGAAACCGACAGGGATCTGAATGGTACGTGCCGGTGCCATAACTTCTGGCCCTTCCATAGATGGCATATTGAAAAATCCGTATTCAAACGGTTTCACACCGCCTGTCGCACCCGTTTTGGATTCGTCCGCAAAATCTTTCGGCAGCTGCCAATATGACCCGGGATCTCCCAGCATCGTTGCAGCCTTCCCGGTAAGGAACAGGTTATAGGCCTGCTCTTCCTTCACGCCAAAAAATCCCTCAGGTGTATAGGAGAACAGCTTCTTCAAATTTTCTGAATATGCTTTCCATTGCGGGTTTCCTTCGATTTTAAATGGACCTTCCTTATCTTTAACAGCTTTCCAGAGACGCATGTCATTTTTCGTAACCTTGCTGTTGGAGTCGTTATACGGATCGTTTAAGTCGTAGGTCCAGTTATCGTCCAGTTCCGGAAGATAAGTATAGTCCTGCTCTTGTGAGCGAATGGCATGAATGTAATCACGCATATATTGGTCTGCATAAATACGAACCAACCAGCCTGCCCGGCCGCTCCACATGGATTTGGAATCACCACCAAGAGCTAGAGGTGTGTATCCGGCCTTTTTAACCTTTTCAAAAGCATCAATCAGCTCGTTAAACGTCTTTGGAGCTTCCGTCACCCCTACCTCTTTAAAAATCTCCTTGTTGTATATCCAAACAATTTGGACGGACTCAAAGTTAAGATTATAAAGATGATCTTCGGTGCCAACAGCTTCAAGATTAATCCCCATGGCCTTCAGATCAAGAGTATCCTTCCATGGTTGACCTGTGTAAGGATTCACTTTATCGAAGTAAGGATAGTAGTCCACGAATTTCTTATCGTTCACCAATCCTATGACTTCATTGTTCGTAACCAGATCAACATCAGGCTGACCTGCTGCGAACTGAGCAGTCAACCACTCCTTGTATCCTTCTGCAGGCTTATTATCAACCTTTACCTTTACGCCCGGGTTCTTCTTCATATAACTGTCTGCAACTGCTTTCCATACAGATGCAGAACCGTTAGACAAGGAGATATTAATATTTCCGGACAGCTCTGTTGCAGCAGGCTCTTTCTCGGGAGTTTCTTTCCCCCCTTGCTCACCGTTAGACTGTTTTGTGCCTTGATTTCCGTTATCCGATACTTGTGTCGGGGCTTCTTTGCTGCATGCTGTCAGTAAAAGCAAAAGCATTACAATACTCAAGAGAACGATATACCTTTTTCTGTTGTTCACGTTGATCCCCCCTACTTCAAAATAAATTTCACTGAAGCGCTTCCAAAAATTTTAACTTAACCGACTCACTTCAGATATAAAGTATAGAGGATACTTATTCGTATACTTTATAAATCAAAGTATACTGTTGTAAAAAGCCTATTGCAACACTTTTTTCATATAGTGAACCCGTTTCAGTGAAGTTTTATATTGAATTCCTTAACTATAGAGGTATTGTATACAAAGAAAGCCCCCTATGAATAGGGAGCTTAGGCTTATTTATCATTTCCCGGTTTATTTCTCGGATGATGGGGGTGCAGTACTATCCCGAATTGTGAGTGTTGGAACGATTTCGTCTTTGAGTAAAGGAGCACCGTTCTCCCCCCACTCGAACAAAAGGATCTCAGCTGCGCGCTTGCCCAGTTTACGTGTATTTTGGTTAACGGTTGTAAGTCTCGGGTATGAGTATTCACTCAGCATTACGTCATCAAAACCAATGATACTGACATCGTCAGGGACCCTCATGCCCATCTCCCTAGCCGCGTTCATCGCTCCGAATGCCTTGTAGTCACTTGTAGCAAATACCGCCGTCGGCGGGTCCGGCAAAGCCATCAACCTTTTAAAGCCCTCTTCCCCCATAACAACCCTCTCATCCTCACCTGGAATGACAATGATCAGATCCGAGTTAAACGGTATTTGGTGCTGTGATAGTGCCAGCTTGTACCCTTGTAAACGCAATGAAAACTCCTGGTTCAGGTCCAAAATTGAATTCCCGGTCAAAACGATACCAATTCGCTGATGTCCTTGTGAGATCAGATGCTGGGTGGCCAGATAACCGCCGGTAAGATTATCTACGATAACGTAAGGTATCCCCAAATGAGGATAGTAGAAATGAACCGTCACGAATCGCCGTTTCTCCTCCTGCCAAGCGGTTAATCTTGTAAGATCAAAATTCTCCTTCTCCGTTAAAGTCAGCAGAACAATCCCGGCATGAGGATCATCCGGCAGATTGTAATCCTCCCCCATGTCCCACATATAAAAGATGATCCCGTTTTCTTCACACACTTCCCTGATCCCATCAAACATATCGGTGAAAAACGGATGAACAAATGTTCCTACTTCATGATTCCGGTGAGCAAAATAAATGACTCGAATCGCCTCTGAATCTGTGGCAGACGGATTATCGTGTACGAAACTTCCTTTTCCGCGTATTCTATATACAAATCCTTCTTGCACCAGGTCAGAAAGCGCCCGGCGAGAGGTAATCTCACTCGTATTATATTCCTTAGCCAGTTCAATCTGAGTTGGAAGCGGATCATGAGGCTTTAACTCTCCTGCAGCAATCTTCCGCTTGATATCGTTCATTATATATTGATACATCGGAGTCTTGTCCGACTTTTCCATCTCCATGATGTGATCACTCCTTACCAAATTGAGTTAAGTATACTTTATGAATTTGCTTTAATCAAGTCAAATAGGCAGCACAGGCCATCATTGGCCTGACGCTGCCTGTATTCACCTATTGTTTTTCCGTGCTAACCTAGCCCTGTGATTCGCTGAATGCTGCTCCCCGATTAGAAGAAGAGGCTATGATCCCTTCCACTTGAATCCGTTCTTCTTCGGTCACCACAGACAATTCTGATATACCTGGCGCAACCCATGATATCCCCTTCGGAAAAGATGCCTGGAAACGGCAAACCCCAGACTGATCTCTTTTCCACTCTGCTCGGATTTCGCCTTGTTGAAGAATCACGGAGCCTTCTGCCCATTCGATCCCTTCCACGATCGTTGGATTCAATGAGACTGCACCAATACCTGACGTAGAAACATCAATCCCCAGCAGTTCCTTACTCAACAGATACGTAGGCGATGCTCCCCAGCCATGACAGAGGCTTACGGGAATTGCATCCTGTAAATAGGTTGGAGTATGGCCCATGTAAGGACTTGGTATTGTGGAGAACGGTAAATCCGGATCGAATGTTTCCCACCAGGTCGTAGCTCCCCGATCCAGCATATCACCCCAATATTTACGGATGAGAACGATTGCCTCCTCTGAATATCCATTCGCAAAAAGCGTCTCCAATACAATATGGTAAAAGAAAGCTCCTCGAATACTAGGCAAACGTCCTGAAAGATAATGATTCTGTATAAATTCAGCAGCCTCTGTCTTATCCATGATGCCGGACCATGCCGCTGCAAAATTGGTCTGTGCGGTTATACTGGAAGACAACCCTTGATCGGTCATGCAATCCGCGTAAATCGAGGTCTGAGGTATACGCAGCAAATCGCGAATCGTTCCGCGAAGCTTTATCGCTTTTTGCTGAAAGTTTATATGTTCTTCTTGCTCTCCAAGTTCCTTTGCCAAAAACGAAGCCGTCATCAAAAATTTATAATAAAAGCACGAGATTGCGGTTACCCGGTCTTTACGTTCAATATCATCAGACCAGTCAATGAAACACCACATGCCATCCCGATCCGCCTTAGCAAAGAGACCTGCTTCATCCTCCTGATTCTTAAACCAGCCGGCAAGCTTTGTTATATTGGGCCAAACTTCTTTCAGAAATGCGGTATCTTTCGTAAATGCATAGTATTCGGATATGCCGAACAGCCAATGGGCACAGAAATCCGGCAGTAAGAAAGAGTTCTGCTGAGGTCCGGTGCCTGGAATGGAACCATCTTCATTTTGTATTCTGGCAGCTTGCAGCAGTGACTTTCTTACAAGCGAAGGATCACTGAGTGTCTGATATACAACCTTCGCCATGACTACGGAATCCGCAACCCATAGCGCGCCTTCCCGGTAAGGACAATCTTCAAAATGATTCTGACTGTTAACAATCGTTGTGTAGCGGCCTGTCTCCCAAATGCGGTTTAACTTCTCATCACTACAGCGAAAATATCCCTCTTCGTTGTATGGATAATGAACAAATCTCATAAGAAGATTATGAACTTGAATGGGAACCGGTGTCGCCATTACGGAAACCTTCAGATAGCGGAAGGCCCGCCTCCCGAATGGGGTCAACTTATTTATTCCTTTTCGCAAAAGGTAGGTGTCCATAAGCGACATTTCTAGTGATTCACCATAGAACAGCTGCAGTACTCCACCTTCTTCTGCAACGACTTCGATCTCCGGGTAGCCCACAACCTCAGCTCCGAAGTCAAATGTAATTTGCGGAATGGACCCGGGTATGGAAGCATCCATACTGAGTTCAGCTTTATCCTTGCCTGAATATACTACAGAATCCGAACCCGATATGGCCCCTTTATAGGGCTCCGCTGAAACAACAGCAACAGGTGCAACAAGCGTTTGCTTCAAATAAGGAATTTCCCTGGCAATGAGCCGAGGCCATGGCGAGTCTGGTTGCTCAGCATCAGCAATGGATACAGCGTTCGGCCATAGAGAGTCGTCGTAACGGATCTGCTCCCAGCCATCATCCTTTGACATATCAATGATTTCGCGGTATCCACCCCACATGTGCAGTCGGCTCACTTCCTCCCTCCACCTTGGGGAACGCCTGCATTTCCAATCAGAGCTGCTGGCAATAATCTGTGCACGGGTTTCATCTTCAACATCGCTAACCGATTCATACAAATCCAGCTGACATATGAGCCCTCCTGGGCCCTGAAGCTGGTTCGTAACAATTCTATCAGTCCCAAAATTATGTGCAGTAACCGCAACCACATTCGTACCATCATTCAAATATCCAGAAATATCATAGGTGTCAAAAGTCATCCATAAAAGATCCGATGGCGCCGGTCCTCTGCCTACCTCTATGCCGTTAATGAATAGTTTATAGGATTGATTCGCAGAAATCCGGGCCACTGCTGAAGTTACAGGCAGGGTCACCTCAAAGGCTTTTCTGGCTTCTACATATACATTATTATCTGATGAATACCCTGACGCCCAGATCCATTTTGCCTTCCAGCTTTCTTTAATCATGTCAATACCTCCAACGTATGCATAGAAAGTCTGATTTGAAACTCCGTTCCCGTTCAAACTGATTCTTTATACACAAAGTTCATTCGCCCTTTCGGCGCTGTGTCGCCATATTGATAGAAATCCATGATATTTCCTTCATTCTGCATATGATCAACCCACTTAAATTCAATCCAGATTCCCTCATCCGGATCATTTACTCCGAGCATAACCCGTGGCACCTCGATTTGCATTTCATTATCCTGGACAATGTATGATATCTCAGAAACCTGCTCCCAATTCCATCCACCTGAACTCCGCTCCAGCCATGTTGTTCTTTCATCCTTGACTTTCCTGTTGACGATGTAGTGATACCCCTCCCATCCGAAGTCCCGCTGCCTTCGGTTCCGAATCAACAGCATCATCCAGTTAGGATCTGTATATGGTGAGATGGGCTCTCTGGTTTGTACATAAAAATATAAGTTTTCATTCGTATGCGCTGCTTTTAATAGGACAAAATCATTTCTACCTGTGCCATCGATATATAAATGACTTCCATAGCCTGCATGTCTTCGGTGGCCTGTGTCCCCCTTAAAATCCTTATACTCCTCAGCTATTATGTGCCATGTGTCAAAATCAGGCTTTGCATTTAAGGTGATCGTTCGGTTTAAGCTGTTATCCCGATTGGATATTCCTTTAAAGCGGCGAATGTACCCGATCATTTGCATAAAATAGTGGTCCACATACCCGCCCTTCATCGGCTCAATATCCCGACTAAAATTAAGTGTAGCTTGATCTACGAACAATACAGGGCGCTCAGACGTCCCTTTCAGGCGCATCGCAATCCATTCATTCCAGCCTGTAACGAAGATCATCGTTGGGTCTTCATTCAATGCGAACTCCCACTGCTCAGCTATATTCATGCCTTGATCTAGGGAAGGATCCTCCGTTTCTTCTCTGCCCTCATGGTAATCCCTACCCCAGTTGTTTCCATACTGGTAAAACGGAGTATCACTCATTGCTACGCTTGGATGCTGTGCAACAGAAACATTAATGATCTCCTTCTCGCCCTCATCGTTATAGAACACCCGCTGCGGACGCTGAAATTCAATCCACGGGAAGCCGTTCGTCTTAGCCGCTTGATTAGGCCATTGATTGCGGCGAAACGTATAGAAATTACGCTGTTCTTCATCGCATTCTTCGGGATCGCTGATAATCAAAGGTTTGCCTTTATAGTGGAACCAGAGATGTTTATATCGACCCGGTTTATAAATATCATCATATATTTCCGAGACCGTCTGCCCGGCATTTGTATTCGTATAGAAAGCAAATTTAGGAACCTTGAAACCTTGATTATATATTTCGTCCATCACGCTGAAGAGTTCATCATAAACCTTTTTATATATCTCTGCATTCGTTGTGTCAAAGACTAAGAAGTCAATACCGGCACTCGTAAGTAATTGCACATGTTTGCGCAGTACCCAGGAATCGTCGCCTAAATAGTATCCATACAACGGTTCTCCCCAAAAGTGAAATGAATTCTCTGGTCCCCAAGCCGGATGCCCTGGATCGTGCACAGCCTCAGGCCACTGTGAGAGGATCTTGGTGTTGTCATATGGTCCGGCTGTACCATGCTGACCTAACCAGAGAAAGTAGAATATGCCCACATACCGGTTTTCGCGTAAAGGACCCGCGTCCTTAATTGAAGGAAGTTCCCGCCCAAGTCCATCGATGCCTCCACATTGATCGAAAAGCAGGAGTTCTCCTCTTCTTTTCGCCATCCTTATAACCTTCCTCTCTTTATGAGCATTGCCACCGTTAGATCGAACATTCTTCAATATCAAGTTCAATCCTTATTAATATCAAAGCTCAGATGAGATGTGACACATTAAAGTATTCTTATTATAACCATAATATACTTAATAGGTTATTTTGACAACTAAATATACAAAACAAAAAAAAGACTGCAATGCCACTTAGAGCATCGCAGTCCCAGATTGATTTCAATCCTTATACGTTCAATCCATTAAAGTGGAAATATAAAGTCACGGGCACCGAGCTTAAGTGTCAATTTGGGGTCAATTCCTGGAATAGGATTGTAGCTGCTTACTTCGAGTGTAAACGTCTTGCTCCCCCCTGTTTCGATATCATGCAGCGAAATGCTGCACGGACATGCTTGTAATTCCTTAGACGGTTCTACTTGTAATTTCTTCAGCTTTTGGGTACCGTGATTCGTTACCGTAACCGAAATTTTTGTGCCAATCTCAAGTTCTGGAGATAACTTACTGACATGAGTATCAACATTGGCATAATCCTTATCAACCTTGACCTTTCCTGCGAAAGTGGCTTCATCTATCCAAAGCTGACCCCTCCAGGGGTCTCCACCTTCTGAGCGCACCCAAATTTTCACACGGTCTACTGACTTCGCGCCCTTCCAGCCTTCAAGCGGCAGTGCCAGCTGCTGCCATCCCTTTGATGGATCGAGTATTGCCGTACCTTCTACAGAATCAAATCCGCTGTAAACCATAAACTTTGCAACATATTTTTTATCCGGATTGGCATTTGGAAGCTGTACCGCTGCTGTGAAATATGGTGTTTTCCTCACATCAACCGGTTTATCAAACGTTTTCTGCACGCCTGACCAGTTCAAGGAATAAAGACTGCCGATGCTTGCTCTAAGATATCCTTCGCCCTGAAAGGCATCCCCCGTCTCATTAATCACAGTTCCTACATTTTCGGATGCCACGTATCCGTCTGCGCCGGATTCAAATCCTCCGTCCTTGATGACCTTGTCAGCTTTAAGTATAAAGTCCATCCCTTTCGTTATAGGCCTTTGACGGTCTTGAAGAAGTGCAGGATCGAAGTTAGGGATGGCATCTTTCCAATCCTTTATACCGATGATCTCTTTCGCAAATTCAGTTACCTCAAGTGAACGATCCGTATCGATATATTTAAAGACATCATAAATATACTTATGCTGATCCGGTGTTACAACCGTGTTAGGTGCATGCGTCCATAACCCGAGGTTTAAACCGCCTTCCTCACCATGGTCAACATGCCGATGCAGGATGAAGGCGTCAATACCATCGAGAAATTTAACTTTATAATAAGCGTAAGCATAAGCCGCAGCTTGGAGTTTCTGATGTTCTTCTGAATTGGTTAAGCTGTGGAACCCTTGTTCTGACAACATAATCCGCCGCATTTCCCCATTAAAGAGATAATCATCCTGCTTCATATAATCCACTAACACTTCCAGGTTCTTGAAGGTAATGCGCTGTGTATCAAATGAATCCGTTGCTGTCGAGTCATTCCAGAACCGTGGATTAAATAAATCCTCTGGATAAGGATGTGGGGCAATATTCCATGAGAAGTTCCCTTCAGCATGAGACATTGATATTAAGCGATCAACAATAACCTTATTATCATACTTCCAGGTAGAATCATCACTGAGTTTCTCATTCCAAAAATGGTCAAGTGACACATAAGTCCTGGCATTCGCATAGGTAGACTTCACAATGCTATCAACTAAACGAAGGGTTTGAGCATACTCACGAACATAGGCATCCACATGCTTGGGCCCCATGTTGTTCCATACTTTGTTCTGGCCCACTTCATTTCCGACAATGTAGTTAACGGCTCTGCCGTACTGTCCGTTTGGCATAGAATAACGCTCTGCTATAAATTGGGTAGCCGCCTTCACATATTTAACGCCAATCTCATTAGACGTGTTTAATGCATAGACGGTTCCACCAGGCTCCGAGTCCGGATGAATTAAGTATTCGTTAGCCGAATCCGGATCCTTCGTATTGTACATGATCAATATGAGAGAGACGATCATTCCATTGTCAGACAAGCTTTTAACCCCAATGTCTAACTGCTCGATTCTGCTCTTACGGAAGTAAAAGGTTTCACCTTCCACTTCGTATGGAATCGTGTTCTCCGGATGATTATTTGATTTATACATCAGTTCGTTGTACGGAACATTTAATGCTGCATGGCTAATACCAAGTTCTTGTGCGTCTGCCGTCATCTGAACCTGCAGCCCTTTAATGCTCTGTGCCTCCGGATATGCTTCATGATTACCAGCCAAAACTTCCGCATTCGTGATGTATTGCGGTGCATCAATCGGTTCATAACTGCCGTCAGGCAGTCTTGCTGCTACCACAAATTTAGAATACAGGCGGCTTCGCTGTCCGTCTTTGATGTCACTCTCGAAGCGAAATGTATTTGCAAGCGCCGTATCAGCCAGAGGGAGCTTATGCACAAGATCGGTTTTCACGCTCTCGTACGTTGCCAACTCTAACAAGTACAACCTTTCAGACGGATGAGCATCCACGAACTCCTGCTTCACTGTTCCTTCAATTACAATTCGTCCATCGCCTTCGATACGAGCCCCGGCTTTCCCGTCATAAGGCTTCTCAATTGCGGGCATCAGTCTAAGCCGGATCTCATCGAAGCTCAAAGTACCGGATGAAGCAGCAGGTATCACACGAAAACCCTTGATGACACCGTTCCACCCCATATGATCTGAAAAATTGAAATCATGTGTGAATGTTCCTTCCGAAGGAATAGTGAATGTCTTACTATTCTCTTCATTCCAATCACTCTCTTCCGTTTTCCACTGAATCTTTATATCATTAGAACCCGTTCCGTTCGTCATGGTCATTTCCATCCCGTTTCGCTTGGAGGCATCGATCTGCAGTTCCGGTGATTCGATCCAGGTGCCTTCATCATTCAGTGTATAACCCAGCTTCCCGTCAGCCGATTCCAACGATCCGTTTACAGCCGTGAAGCCTTCGGTTTCACCTTCATTATTGAAGGTCATATCAATGACATTGGTAGCTATAATATTGTCGATTTGGAAACGACCATTCCAATAATCATAACCAGGCTGACCAGGCAATACACCATCCAAATCAAAATTCTGCATAAATGAAACTTCCATTTTTGTAACAGCATTTCTTCCTGCCCAGTCAGCGAGTTTAATAAACACTCGTTTCCAGCTGTCTGGCCGGATCATAGCAGTGCTTTCAAACTTATCCTCTCCACTGTACAGATTTACCTTGACTACATAATCGGCTGATCCTTGCCATCCCCAGCTGTTCGCAGCAAATGCCATAAAGCGATAATCGGACAGATCGAGCGGCTCTTCAAACTCCCTGTAAATCGTACGCCACTCATATACCTTGACCAGATCCGGATTTTGTTCTAATGCACCGGCTCCCTCAAAGGGTGAATTAGGTCCATTCAAAATACTGGTAACATATTGTATTTCTTTTGTATTTTTCCCTGCTCTCCATGTGCCAACATCCTCTGGTGTATTAAAGTCATTAATGATCATAGCCGGAAACATATCATGTCCTGTTGTCACATGCTCAGATTCCTTCAGTTCCGGGTCGTAAGCACCAGCCGATACAACAACAGTCAGCATGACTTGAAGCAGCATAACCAAAGACATTACCATAGATACCGTTCTTAAACGCATCACTAATACCTCCTCTTTAATATTCAAATGATTGTTCGGTATATAGGTTATATATTAAAGGTATTCCTTTATCAACATAAATTTATAAAAGTATACTTAAATAATCCTGGGGTCCTACACTGTAAATGTTTGGGGTGTCCAAGTACATATATGTTCTACAAAATTCACCCAACTTGGAGACCTACTTCAGTTAACCGGGAATGATTACAAATACCCTTCTTATGAACCCGTCGTGCACACTATTCCATTCCACATCGTGTAATGTTACGCTGGGTTATATATGTAATTTCCATCCGCCATATCTGAAGGAGCGTGAAATGATGGGACCGTTTGCTAAAGACTTGCTGCAGGACAAGGTTGTGTTGATCACTGGAGGAGCCACAGGGCTGGGCCGGGCTATTGCTGAGAAGTTTTTAGAGCTAGGGGCTAAGCTTGCGATCTGCGGGCGTCGTGAAGAAGTACTGAAGGCTGCAGCCGAAGATATGAGCAAACTTGGTCATCAAGTGTATTACAAGAGCTGTGATGTCCGTGACCCGGCACAAGTTCAACAACTTGTTAAAGATGTAGAGTTCCATTTCGGAAACATAGACGTGCTGGTCAACAATGCGGCGGGTAATTTCATTAGTCCAACAGAACGTCTCTCCCACAGGGCAGTGGATGCTGTGCTGAACATCGTATTGCACGGGACCTTTTATACGACGCTGGAAGTTGGTAAGCGATGGATCGACCAAGGAATTACCGGTACGATGCTGAATATTGTTACGACCTATGCTTCAACCGGGTCCGGCTTCGTTGTTCCTTCGGCTGCGGCAAAAGCCGGCGTGCTTGCGTTAACCCGTTCTCTGGCTGTAGAATGGGCCCCTTACGGAATTCGTCAGGTAGCCATTGCTCCCGGACCGTTTCCAACGGAGGGTGCATGGTCAAGGCTGTCCCCGACGCCTGAATTCGAGCAGAAGATGATTAACCGTGTTCCCCTGTCACGGGTAGGTGATCCAGAAGAGCTAAGCAATCTGGCAGCTTATCTTATTTCGGATTACGCCGGATATATAAACGGGGATGTCATAACGATCGATGGCGGCGAATGGCTTAAAGGAGCGGGGCAGTTTAACGAGCTGCTGGACGTATCAGATGAACAGTGGGATGATCTCGCTAAATTAACTCGTAAAGGGAAGTAATAATGCAATGCAATACTTTATCTAAACTCAAGCATAAATAAGTCCTTCTTACACCAGCAGAGAATTGGAGTAGAGATCAAGATCATAAAACAAGTTGTTCCGAATCTTGAACAGAAGTGGTACTACGCTTAATTGAAGTGCAAGGATAATATCCCGGTACTGATTCGAAACTTAAGATCAAAGCAAATTATGAAGAGTGTACCAAGACCGTGGGGTACCACCGAATACAGGATGAGTGGAATTGTCAATTTCATCTTGTGGTGAATCACATATTATATAAAAGGTATCGATGATGTACAAAGAAGAATTGAAAAATTCATTCGATTTCATAATAAAGGTAGAGCCCAGCGAAAGTTAAACAAGCTGATTCCTGCAGAGTACAGGAACCAGCTTGTAGGCTAAGATGATTTAAAGATCTATTCTTCAACGGAGAAGGCGGAATTATTCTGGAGAAGCGAAGCGCGCACCTTTGTCCCCGGATTTCAACAATATTAACACAATTAATAAGAAATCTGGGGACAACAGTGCTCGGAAGAATGATCCGCATTCGTAGTGATGCTAAAACTTGTGTAGGTGTTTTTTAAGGTAGCTCTTATGGATAAATTATATCTGATCCACAATAAGTGCATACACAATGCCCGGTCCATGAACACCGATGGTTAAATCGTTCTCAATGTCGGCAGAGCGGCTTGGGCCCGAAATAAAATGAATGCCTGCAGGCAAATTTTCTCGCCCAGCCGAATCAAAGTTCACCACAATTTCTCCGATCCGCGTCTTCAAACGATCCGCAGGTATAATTGCGATAAGTACGGTAGGCAGAAGGCTGACTGCTCTGCCCTGATCAGCTGAAGAGAGAACTACCATAGAACCTGTATAAGCTGCGGCATAGTCTGCTACAACGATACCGAAATCAGCTTCAGCAGCTTTGGAACGCCAGTCGGTGTCATGGTTATTATTCCAGACCGAAATATCGGTATTTGGCAGCACGGTCTCCAAGTCAAGCTGTGTAAGCTCCATCTGATTTTGCCGAAGAATGCGGCGTGCACCCATTTCTTCAGCTTTCACGGCTATAAACTGCCTTACCTGATCCATATTCGTCAAGTGAGCAGCATAGCCTCCAGCAGCTTCTATATTTACTGTGAATTGTTGAATCCGATCTTCCTGTGACCAGTTGAATTCATTCCAGAAATCCGGAGCGCCGCGAAAAGGATGCTCCGGCTTCTGCAGTACACGCGGCCTGTTCAGCTTGGCGGCGATTCCATTCATAAATAATGCCTGTTTCTTTCTTGACTTCTCCTCCATGGAAGCAAGCCATTCCTGATGCGATTGCTGTGTGCTCATGAGGTCTCCCCATCCTTCTCACGCTTTATAATAATCTGCTTCAGCCTGTTCTCTATGCCGGAATCCATTTCCTTTATGCCCTGGCGAATCTCCTCCTCAAGCGTTGGCCATCTGTCCCGGAAGGATTCTTTGGGCAAGCTCGGCATTACACGGTATGAATTCCATCCCTTTAACGGCCCAACTTTTGTACGTATTTCTCCGTCTCGAACGACCAGCTTCTGTCCAAGCTTCCCGAGACGAATAACACTTCTGAAGCGTTTGGAGTTGCCCATAATCGCCGCAAAGCCTTTCATAGCCGTTCCTTCAAGCTTATCTCCTCGCCCGGCTTCAACTTTGCGCCTGCGCAGGGAGACCAGCATATCATGGAGCGGAATTTTCACCGGACAAGCTTCATAGCAGGCACCGCATAGGCTTGAAGCATTGGCGATATCGTCCCATTCAGCTACATTTTTCTGCAGGGCAGGTGTGAGCACGGCACCAATCGGGCCACTGTAGGTGCCGCCGTAGGCGTGCCCCCCGATTTGCCTGTAGACCGGACAAGCATTAAGGCAAGCACCGCAGCGGATACAGTTAAGAAGCTCCTGAAACTCTGGATCACCGAGCTGCAGTGACCGCCCATTGTCGAGAATAATAATATGCATCTCATCCGGACCATCCGCATCATGCTCTCTTCGCGGTCCGGTGATTCCTGACATATAAACCGTCAGCTTCTGACCGGTTGCTGAACGGGGGAGCAGAGTTGCCATGACTTCGAGATCAGACCAGGACGGAATAATCCGCTCCATCCCCATCAGCGTAATTTGTGTCTTCGGAAGTGTTGTAACCATACGGGCGTTGCCCTCATTCTCAAACAATACCATGGAACCCGTTTCAGCGATGGCAAAATTGCAGCCGGTCATGCCGATATCCGCATCAAGAAACTTCTCTCTGAGCTTGTTCCTGACAAATCCAGCCAATATCGTTGTATCCGGTGGAAGAGTCTCTCCTGCTTCCTTCGACAGCAGATCAGCAATCTGATAGCGGTTCTTGTGAATAGCAGGAATAATGATATGGGACGGCGTTTCATCAGCCAGCTGAATAATATACTCACCGAGATCGGTCTCAACCGCTTCCACACCAATAGACTCCAGCGCTTTATTGAGGTGCAGTTCCTCTGAAACCATCGACTTCGATTTCACGACCGATTTAGCCGAATTCCGTTTCGCAATCTCAAGAGATATATCCACCGCCTCTTCCGCAGTCTCGGCGAAATGAACATGCACCCCGTTAGCCCGGGCATTATCAGCGAATAAATTCAAGTAATAATCCAGATTGGCAATGGTTTGAAGCCGGATTTGACGCCCCCTCTCCCGCCATATGTCCCAATTTCCGTGATCTGCAGAAGCTTTCAATTTCCCGCTGCGAAGCCTCTCCGTTGTAAACCGGACTGCACTCCGCAGAAAATCATTGTTGAGCGCCAATCGGGAACGCTGCTTCATACTTATCTTTTTTGATCCGGATGTACTCATGTTCGCTTCACTCCTTCATACAGAAGCTCTGCCAAATGCATCACCTGTACCTTCTCCCCGCGATATCTGAGGTTTCCGGCAATATTCATCAAGCAAGCCATATCAAGTCCGACCAACACAGAGGCCTCCGTCTCGACAATGTGATCCACCTTTTCGGTGACCATCGCTCCGGAAATATCCGCCATTTTAACAGCGAAAGTACCCCCAAATCCACAGCAGTCCTCGGCAAATGGCAGCGGCACGAATTCCAGCTCCTTCACCTGCCGCAATAACTCCATCGGTTCGTCCTTTACTCCAAGCAGGCGGCTGCCGTGACAGGATGGATGATACGTAACCTTTTGCGGAAATATGGCTCCGACATCCGTTACCCCGAGTACTTTAACAAGGAACTGTGAGAATTCATACGTTTTCTGCTGTAAATCCTTTGCCTTTTTCAAGTAGATTGGATCATCCTTAAACAGGTCAGTGTAATGATGAATCATGTATGTGCAGGAGCCTGAAGGAGACACGACAAAGTCACTGTCTTCAAAAGCATCCAAAATAGTCCGGGCACTTTTTCGGGCTTCGTCCCAATAACCGCTGTTATATGCAGGCTGCCCGCAGCAAGTCTGAATATCAGGGAACTCCAGTATTACACCATAACGGGCAAGCAGCCGAACCATCGCCTCCGATACCCGCGGAAACATAGCTTCGCTTAAGCATGTTACAAATAAGGATATTTTCATGTGCACCCCGCCTACCATTCATATAATCTCGCCTATTTACAAGAAGAGACGGGTTCACCTGCCCATTAGGACGGCTTCCGTTTCTGTTAACGCTTACATGGATTCCAAGTCTTTATATTGTAAAAAGAACCCCCGAGATCGGGGGATTGAACATGGATCCTGCATAATTGTCCCTACAGCGTGAACCGGCTATCACGTTATACAGAGATCATTTGGATACCGCGCTCTATGAATGGCGCTGCATCTTCAGCGGATAGACGTTTATCCGTAATAATAGTTCCGATCCGCTGAAGATCTGAAACCTGCGTGAAGGCCTGAACTCCAAATTTACTCGCATCCGCGAGCAGAATTACATCATCTGCCATACCGATCATCTTGTGCTTGATTCTGGCCTGCAGCTCATTGGACTCGCTAAGACCTCTCTCCAAATGAATCCCTTTGAAGGATAGAAACGCTTTATCCACATGATAGGAATCCAGGGATCGCTCAGCGAGCGGACCTACAAAGGAGAGGGACCGATGTGCCATAATACCTCCAGTCGAGATCACCTCGATCTTCTCCTTGCCGCCGAGTTCAGCCGCAGCCTTGATGGAATTGGTTAGTACCGTTAACGGAAAATCAGGAATCAGACGGGCCATATACCAGGCGGTAGTGCTCGCATCAAGCAGAATCCGCTGATTCGGTTCAATCAGCTTAACCGCTTCCTCTGCAATTCGCTGCTTTTCCTCAGCGTGCATAATCTCACGTTCTGTAAAAGGAATTTCAGGTTGAGAACGCCAAGGAGTAGATTGATCCTTAACACTAACCGCACCTCCATGAGACCGGCGAAGACGTCCCGAATCCTCGAGCCGGTCTAAATCCCGGCGAATGGTTTCCTCCGTTACGCCGCAAAGCTCACTCAGTTCGGTTACCCGGATACTTCCTCTCTCGTTGACCAAATGTACAATCTTCTCATAACGTTCTGCAACCAGCATAAATCTCTTCATCCTTACTGTTGTATTTTTGAAGTCAAACCTATGATTTGACGAAATCTTCCGAATGCTTCTTCCCACTCTGCCTGTTGTTCCGGCTCATATACCTTAACTCCAAATGAATGACGGATCAACTTTCGGGCTTCCCAAATGTCTGATATTTCTCCCCGGGCAATCCACTGAACAACCAGATTGCCAACGGCACTTCCTTCTGCAGGCCCGGCCCATACCGGCTTGCCAATCGCATTAGCCGTCCATTGACAAAGCAGCTCATTATGAATGCCTCCGCCTACCATATGCAGACCATTAAACCGTTGTCCAGACAATTGCTCTGTCATTTCCAGGACATAGCGGTATTTTAGAGCAAGGCTTTCAAGAATGCAGCGCACTATATCACCGGGTTCCCTAGGAACAGGTTGATTGGTTTGGACTGCATACTCTTGGATGACTGCGGGCATATCACCTGGCGACAGAAACATCTCATCATCCGGATCAATATAACAAACGAATGGCGAAGCCATTTCAGCCATGTTAACCAATTCGGGAAAAGAATACACAAGGCCTTTCTTTTCCCAGGCACGGCGGCTCTCCTGCAAAATCCAAAGACCCATGATGTTCTTCAGAAGACGGTATGTACCATAAGCACCGCCCTCATTCGTAAAGTTGAGTTCTCGAGCTTTATCATTGATCACCGGTTTATCCACTTCTGTACCCATGAGTGACCAGGTGCCGCAGCTTAGATAAGCAAAGCTGCGCTCCAGTGCAGGTACGGAAACGACAGCGGAGCCAGTATCGTGCTCTGCAACGGCATACACAGGAATAGCGGGAACGCCTAGTTCACCCATAACAGAGGAACGCAGCGAGCCTGTCATTGTGCCTGGGTTTACTACAGGAGAGAACAATGATTTGGAAAGACCAATCCGTTGTATAATATCTTCATCCCAGCAGTTCTTCACTGGGTTGTATAGCTGTGTCGTCGTAGCGTTCGTAAACTCACTGTTCATCTCACCCGTTAGAAAATAACGCAGCAGATCCGGTATCATGAGAAGTCTGTTTGCGCTTTCCAGCTGGGGTGAGTGATTCTGTCTCATTGCAGCGAGCTGGTAAATGGAATTGAACGGGAGAAACTGAATCCCCGTACGGCTGAATATTTCAGATGCCGGGATCTCCTTAAACAGCCGTTCCATTACTCCCTCGGTTTGTGTATCCCTATAATGGTACGGATTTCCGAGAAGTTCTCCATTGTCACCAATCAATCCGAAATCAACAGCCCATGAATCGATCCCTATGCTGGTCGGAGCAGCGTTCAACTGCTTGCTTTTTAACAAACCCTGCTTCATTTCATGATATAGACGGAGAATATCCCACTGCAGCCGTTGACCAACTTGAACGGGATCATTCGGAAAACGGTGAATTTCCTCAATAATCATCTTATGATCATTCAGACGACCGAGCAGCGCTCTGCCGCTGCTCGCCCCTAAATCAAAAGCAAGAACACTCATTAGGCGGCCTCCCCGTTCTTCATCGGATGTAATGCTCCCCATTGCTGCTTAACGCTTCAATAGTACTTCCGTTTCATAGGCCTTTACCTCAGCAAGCCAGTTTTCCCGGACAGGAACCCCCATTTGGGCACAGTAATAATCCCAAACCGCGCCAAAAGGATAGGATTTAAATTCCTCCAGCAAGGCTAATCTCGTTGTGTAATCGCCTTCAAATTCCGCTTTCTTTAGAGACTCCGTCGGTTCGAGCATGGCGCGAAGCAGCGCCTTTATCGTATTCCGGGTACCAATGACCCATGCTGCAACCCGATTTATGCTTCCGTCAAAGAAGTCGAGACCAATATGTGTGGTTTCAATCAGATTATTTCGTACCAGTTCCCTGCCGATTTCGATCAGCTCATCATCCATAATGACAACATGATCGCTGTCCCATCGCATCGGACGGCTGACGTGAAGCAGTATGCCGTCAGTGAACAGTGACAGAGACGACAGCTTTCCCGCAATGCTTTCGGTTGGATGGAAATGCCCTGCGTCCAGACATATCAGCTTATTGTTACTAATCCCGTAACCCATATAAAATTCATGGGAACCGACAACATAAGCCTCCGAGCCAATACCGAATAATTTGCTTTCAAGAGCATCCAGATTGTGAGCCGGGTTCAGCTCTTCAGCGAAAACTTCATCCAGTGCTTCCTTAAGGCGCTGCCTCGGTGTTAAACGATCTACCGGTACATCTTTGTAACCATCGGGAACCCAAATGTTCGTCACACAGGTCTGACCCAGCTGCTCACCGAAATAAGCGCCAATTCTCCGGGATGCCTTACAATGATCAATCCAGAATCGCCGAATTTCCGGATCCGGATGGCTAAGAGTGAATCCATCCTTGGACTTTTCGTGCGAGAAGCATGTCGGATTGAAATCCAGACCCAATCCCTGCTCCTTCGCCCAGTCCACCCATGTCTGAAAATGCTTAGGCTCCAGCTGATCCAGGTCCACCTGCTCATCCGTATCCGCGTAAATGGCATGAAGATTCACTTTATGCTTTCCTGGAATCATGGAGAGTGCCTTTTGCAGATCCGCACGAAGCTGTTCTGCCGTTTGCGCAGCACCCGGATACTGTCCCGTAACCGATATTCCTCCACTTAGTTCCTGATCTCCGAACAAAAAGCCCTGAACATCATCCCCCTGCCAGCAGTGCACCGAAATCTTGATTTGCTCCAACTTTTCCAGGGCTTTATCCACATCGACCCCGTGCTGTTCATAAAGCTGCTTCGCCTCTTCAAATCTCTGTACCACTTCTTTACGCATCCTATACCCTCCTTAAAAGAGACGTTTGAACTGTACGTTAAAAACCGTCTTCAAAACGTCTCTTTCAATTGATTTAGTTACATGGATTAATCAAGGTACTACCTGCTAAATGCTGCAGGGACACCACCGTCGATCGTGAGCATGCAGCCTGTCGTTTTCTCAGACCGGGATGAAGCGAAGAACGCGATGCCTTCAGCGATATCTCTTGGATAGATGTTTACAAGTAATGTTGTCCGCTTGCGGTAATACTCCTCAAGCTCATCTGGTTCAATACCATACGCTGCAGCCCGTTCATTCCGCCAGTTGGAATTCCAGATCGCAGAGCCTTGCAGAATCGCATCCGGAAGAACCGTATTGACACGAATCCCGTATTGTCCGCCCTCAGCCGCGATACAGCGGGCTAAATGTGCTTCAAGTGCCTTAACTGAGCTGTATGCTGAAGCATTCTTGCCCGCATATATGGAATTTTTCGAACCTACAAATACCATGCTGCCGCCGATACTTTGCTCTTTCATCATTTTGAACGCTTCACGAGCAACCAGGAAATATCCGGTTCCAAGTACATTCATGTTCAGATTCCATTCTTTCAGCGTGGTTTCATCAAAAGGACTGGATGTGGCCAAACCTGCATTGTTCACGATGATATCCACGCCACCATATGCAACGGCTGATGCTTGATAAGCCGAACGAACCGCGGCTTCATCCGTCACGTCCATCTTAACAGCGATTGCCCGGTTCTCCCCGTACTTCTCGTTAATTTCTCCGGCTACCTTCTCTGCTCCCTCCTGATTCAGGTCGGCGAGTATAACGTGGGCTCCCTCGGATACAAGACGCCGTGCAGTTTCGCTTCCAATTCCACCTGCACCGCCAGTGATAAAGGCAATCTGGCGGGAGAATTCAGCTTCCTTCGGCGCAAGTGTCAGCTTATACAGCTCCAGCGGCCAGTACTCCACATTGTACGATTCGTTCTCACTCAAGGAAACGAACTTGCCAAGAGCGGTTGCTCCGCGCATAACCGCAATAGCCCGGTGATAAAGTGCGCCGCTTACTTTAGAGTTCGACCAGCTTTTTCCGGAATTAATCATACCAACACCAGGTATCAATATGACGCGTGGAGCAGCCTCGAACATGACATCGCCTTCATGCTTGTTACGTTCAAAATATGCTTTATATTGTTCTTTATATGAAGAAATACCTTCTTGCAGTTTCACCTTTAGTCCATCAATATCCTCGGGATCCGGTGTCCAGTCGATAAAGAGAGGTATCATTTTGGTATGTACCAGATGGTCCGGACAAGCTGCCCCCACCTGAGACAACTCAAATGAGTCTTTCCCACCGACAAATGCCAGCACATCCTCCTCGTCATCAAATGAAAGAATCATTTTCTTAACATCACTTACTGCGCCGCGAATTAAAGGCATTACCTCCGCAGCTATGCTCTGGCGCGCCTCAGCAGGAAGCGGGCTGTGCTTCATACCTCCATACATTCGATCCGGATTGATTCTCTCTTCAATGAAGGTCTCGGCTTCACTAATGATTCTGATCGTCTGGGCATAACATTGTTCGGACGAATCTCCCCAGGTCACTAGTCCATGCTTCTCCATAAGAACCAACTCGGCGTTCGGATTGCTCATAACGCCTTCTGCAATCATTTTGGATAACGTAAATCCAGGTCTTATATAAGGAACCCATACAAAGCGGTCACCAAAAATCTCTTTGGCCAGTTCTTTGCCGTTGTCAGCACAGCATAGGCTAATGATGGCATCGGGATGTGTGTGGTCGACATGATTAAATGGAAGGAATGCATGAAGTAATGTTTCAATAGAAGCTCTAGGATCTTTGGAATCGATCATACAATTGGCCAAATAGGCAACCATCTCTTCATCCGGCATTTCATCTCGCTCAAACAAAGGTCTGATGTCATCCATCCGAAGCCCTGTAAAATTGCCTGCTTTCATCGAAGCAAGATCAGATCCGCTTCCCTTTACATACATGACTTCTGTATCACGACCGCGAAAATCCTTTACCGTCGTTTTACTGGAAGTGTTGCCCCCACCCCAATTGCAGACACGGCGGTCTGCCCCAATGATATTAGAACGATAAACAAGTTCATCTAAAGTGCTGCTTGCCTGTTCAGCCTTTGATTTATCCCATAAGCTTTGAACCATGAAATAATCTCCCTCCTGGAACGTTAGTTTAAAATTAAAATGTGATACCTTTGATGAATTCCTGTTTCCAATGTATTGAAAACATAATAACATGCCCGTTTATTTTTGAATAGTTAAATTTCAAAAATAAACGGGCATTTCTTTTGTTTTATTTTGTTTTTCGGAAGATAAACTTAAGCCAGGTTAAATGCTTCTTTGAGGTCATCAATCTTGGAATCATCGATATGTTGAACCGGACCTAAAACAAATGTATCAATAAAAGCTTTTGCACTGTATTCTGCCACTTCGAGTCTATCAAATGCATTTAGAAGGGACGAACCCGTGACAATGACACAGTCATTCTCAGCAATAGCAAGCGGTGTATCCTTCTTAAAATAGGCTGCCGCTTCTTCCGCTTTATGGACGACCATTCCAAACGGAAGCTTCGGCATATCCCTCAGCAAAATGTAACTTTCCGGAATCGTACGTGAATCAAAGGCAGTGTCCGTAACAGCAAATGCCATAATATTGGGTGGATGCGCAATAATAATGGATTTGACATGTGGTTGTGTTTTATAGATCAGTTCATGGAACTGAACAGACCGGCTTGGCAGTTTACCTGACTCATGTCGTCCCTCTTCTACACGTACCAAATCACCAGGCTGTAGATATTTACGATCATCACCATATGGAGTAATAACAAATGATCCGTCTGACAGACGCTGTGAGAATGTTCCCTGGGTGCTGGTGAACAGCCCCTGATCATAAGCTCTCGATATGAGCTTGCACATTTCTCTGCGGATTTCACGTTCCTCTGTGGTATAACTTCCCGGATGAAACTCATCCATTGATAATTGCGGTTTATCCCTGTTAACCGTCTTCAGCGCAATTGGTTTCCCGATTCTATACGCATTAATCTCCAATCTTGCACAGTATTCCAATGTTTCAAATGCCCGGAAAGCTTCGAACAGATTGTACCCGCCAACGACAACACCATGGTTCTCAAGCATCACACTATTGATCCCTTGAGCGAATACGGCGGCAATATTCTCGCCGAGCCTTTCACTGCCAGGTAGTGCGTATTCGGCCATTCCCACATCACCGACTATAAGCTCTTCGTTCGGAAGCAGCTTTGTATTGGGTATCCTCCTAACAATACTGAATGACACCAATGCTGGAGGGTGTGCATGTACTACAGCTTTCAAGTCCGGACGTGTATGGTAGATCAGTCGGTGGAATGGAAACTCACTTGAAGGCTTATGATGACCCGATACAGTTCCATCCGGTTTTACACATACGATGTCATTTCTCGTTAAAGCTCCCTTATCAACTCCGGCAGGAGTAATCCAAATATCCCCGTTCTCATCCTTTATGGACAAATTACCTCCCGATGTCGTTGTCATTCCATAGCCGTAAATCCGTTCCATCATCATCAACAATTGATCAGCCGGATGCAGAAACTCGGTTTGCATGCTCATCGCCTCCAGTAACAAAAGTTTTCAAATATTTATTTATATTTGTTTTCTTTTGTTTTATTTTGTTATCAGTTTACTTTATGTATTGTCTTTCGGCAATGATTTATTGCACTCATAAAAAAAGCTGCTCCGCAACAGAATACTCTGTTTCAGAGACAGCCCTCTCATACCAAGAGGCCATGACAACCCACCTGGGTGTCCTTTAATTTGCCTGCTCAGCTTTCTCAATTCCTTTTACCAATGCATCACGAAAAGCAATTTCCTCATCGTTTACGTATCCCTTAAAGACAACCTCTGAAATATCCTTATGGTTGAAAAATATATTCGAATCCGATGTCAAATTTCCATGTGGATAGAAACAGGCGACATAATCCCATCTTTTCAGCGTTTTGGAATCGTTCTGCATCCTTCCATAAATCATCAGTGTCTGATCCCAATCTTTAAATTTTACAACAGATCCTATAGGTAAGAGTTCCGCTTGCATGAGTTCCAATTCCATTCATCCCTTCATTATTTTCTTCCCGATAAAATAGACAGCTGTAACAACAAGTGGAATCGTAATTAGAAAAGTAATGACGATTACCGCTTTTTCCACACCTTGAGTACTGGAATCCAAAAGATTCGGTATCACGGTTCCTAGAACCCCGATAATTGCAATAGCGATCATAATCTGCTTGAATTTAATAAGTTTATCGCTCAAAGATTTCAGACTCCCCTCTGCCTTGATCAGTCCTAATCGATCGTGATCTCTCCGCCTACGCCTACGAGACTTGCTCCTGGACCGAGCGGAATATGGAATTTCAGGCCTGACTTTCCCACCTCAGCTGATCCTCCAACAACGCCAAGCGAAGCAGATCCGCCGATGTTTAACTCTTTATCTGTAAATGGTAAAGGGATTTTTAACCCGCCTTCATATTTATTCAGTGTAGCCTCAGCTCCTACACTCAATGTTCCTTCTTTTATAGAAGCTTCCACTTCTGCCTTGCCCACGCTTACAGAGCCTTCTACATAATCATTTGAGTAACCTGCTTCAACAATTGTGGCCTCGGCATGCGCTCCGCTGGTAAGACTTGCTCCGGCTTCACCAGAAATAGCCTTGGTATAAAACCCGTTTTCCTCATTTTCGATCACACTTCCGCTGACCGAGGCGCCATCGATCATCTTATCAACCAGAGATTTATCTTTCTTTGAATTCGCTGCAGTGCTCGTACCGCCTGCAGCCGCCGCTCCCGATCCTGCGGCTATAACTCCAGCCCCTGCTCCGGCAGCCATAGCCCCGCCAGCCATCACATTATTAGCTAAAGGGCTTGTACTTGATTCATCTGTAGTTCGGAATTTCACAGAAATTTGATTCAGTTCTGTGGATACCGTATGTAAGCATTCTACGAATTTGTTCATGGTGACTCTTGCCTGCTGATATTCACCGTAAAATCTTTCGCGGGTGATTCCTTCCCACTGTCCTTCCATTTGCTGTATGCACTGTTGAAGCCTCTGAACAATTTCGCTGCTTTGCTGACCCGATTGGGCAAATTGCGTAGATACCTGATTGATGTGCTCTGGAGTAATCAAAATACGATTGGACATGGACAAGACGCTCCTTCTTATGCGCTTTAGAATTAACCTGTCTAAGGATATAAATCAATTCAGAAACTATTAACCATCCCTAAAACCCAATAACCACATTTTTCTATTTTAAAATTTGAATACCCGGTCCACAATGAATCTCTGGGTCCATTTTTTCCCGATCTTAAAGAAACAGATCCGTCTAAAGTCACTAATTCGGATAACCCTGTGTTAACAACACGAAAAAAGCAGCTCCGCTAAGAGCTGCTTTATGATACATATTGATACCCAGCCATTCCAGAAAATATCAGATAAAGAAAAACGGTATTAAGAACAACAGCGCAATGGAGGTCCACGCCAATGCAGCACCAGGATATCCAAAGCCATAACCGTAGCCATATCCCGGACCAAAAGCAGAAACTTCTGCGTTCTTCTTCACACTAGAAGAGGGTTGTTTCTTAGCCTTGCGGGATTTTGTAGACAATATGCCAACAGAAGGATACACTTCCTCAAACTCCAAGCCTCTTTCACTTACACCTTTAAGAGTTCCTCTTACTTGTGAACCGTCATGCAGTACAGCACAGACCTGACGGCCTACATATGGTTTACATGTCTCTACTGTTAGCGGATAAATATTATGCACCGCTCATCCTCCTCACCCGTTGAATTGATTTATTCTATTCCACTAGGTGAGTCCATGTCCGATACAAACGTCTACTTTATATAGATTCTTTTATTATGCTGACTATTTCAGCGGGATTTTTCATAGGCTTTAACCATCATGCTGTGATCAATAGCTCCCTGAAAGCGATCCGTAATTACGCCCTGTGCATTAATTACATATGTCGTGGGATAAGCAACGATTTGGTATTGATCCGTCACAACTCCTCTGGAATCATATGCAACCGGGAATGTAACCCCTACTTCGTCAAGGAATGCACTAGCATCGTCCGAATTCTTCTCTAAATGTGCCATATTTACGCTTAAGATCACCATATCCTTGTCCTTATATTCCTCATAAAAATCTTGCATATACGGCATTTCGACCTTACATGGCGGACACCATGAAGCCCAAAAGTTCAAAAAAACCGTCTGCCCGGCGTAATCAGATAGTTTAACCGGTTCTCCATCTTTCGTCTCCAATGTGAACTGAGGTGCCCTGTTTCCAATCTTAAGCCCTTCTTCAATGGAGTGATCTACTGTCACATTATTCGTCCCGGTTTGACCCGTTTCTTGCTTATTGGAATAATCATAAATGCCCCAGGAAACCAGGCCCAGCAAAATTACTATAGCAATCCAGTTTTTCCTCATAAAGCTCCCTCTCCCTCGACTATTTCACTCCTAAGATTAGCCGACGTTGTCCTGTTTCGGTTTATTAATGATCATGTCAGAAGCCAATAGGATTATTGCCATAATGACATATACAATCTGAATAGCACTAAGGCCGGCTATGACAATGTCACGATCCGGATCAAAGAATCGAATAAAGACTGAGCCAATACTGTACCATAAAGCGAGTGAGTTAAAATATCGAATCGAAGAATCAAATTTCAACCAAACGATCACAGCGAATATTGCATGAAGCAATACATACAACAGATCGTCCCATCCGGAGGTATCAAGCCACAACCCTAGAAGCGCATATCTTGCAGAGCTTGCCGCTAAAAAAGCCAAAGCCGATGCTTTCAATAAGGGGATGGTTAATGACCGCTTCCTGTTCAATTGGAATCCAATATACAAGAGGGCTAATGCAGTCCCAAGGAGAATGCCTTTATCCCCACCCGTTAAATACAACAGTGATAATGGATTCTGAATTGTCCGCACAAGATCAAACACGATCATACCGAATTTCCATGCAACAAACCCAATGATTAGTGCATTCGTATAGACATCTGTAATCCAGTGTGATTCTTCCCGACCGCGAAGACGCATTTTCAGAACGATATAGCCCGTGACAGCAGATATAATAAAAGCCAATAAATCCGCCCGGATCATCAATGGACCCAAAGCAATCGTGCTCAAACTATTTCCTCCCTAATACAGCTCATTTTTATTACCCCTAGGGGTATACATTATATGATAATAAGAACACTACTCCGTGTCAACTGAAGCTTCCTGCCTATCTTTTATCCGAGATCACAAGAAAGAATGTGGCCACCGGACCAAATAATAATGACAGTAAAAACCAGTTAAGTCCGCTTCGATTCTTTCCCTGAGCAATACCTGCATTTATGAGCGCGAGTGTCCCCCACCCTACAACATATTCATTGTTCATTTACTTTCCCTCCAAAAATAACGATTACACTTCCCTACTCTACGTATTGAGAAACAAAGCGTTTCGTGGTAATTATAAGCCGCTGCTGTCTTTCACTGAATTTTTTCCAAAATTCCGCATTGAAAAAGAGGCCTAATAGGCCTCTTTTTCAGACTCCATATTAAATACTTTTATCAATACATTGGATTAGACGCTGCTCGATATCCTTTGCAATCGTTGACAGCTTATCATTCTCAATAAAGTTGATGAGTGCTGTCGGCTTCGGCATCCCGATCTTTGTTGCCCCTTGGTCTTCATAGACTGCAATTTTGCAGGGAAGAAAATAACCAACGAGTGCATTCTCGGACAACACCTTCTCTGCTTCAACAGGGTTGCATACCTCAAGAATATGATACAGCTGATTGAGTTCTACACCCTTTTCATGCAGCTTCTCTTTCATATTCAAATCCATAAGAACCCCGAACTTCTCTTCTTTCAGATTTTCGGTCAAATCCGAAATCGCTTGTTTAGGCGATTTGTTCGTTTGTACGGTGTAATGAAACATGATGAATCCTCCTTCTTTATTCAGGAAAAAATAACACTCATATATAATTACCCATACTCCCCAAGGTATATTCAGCAATGGTAAACCAACTTATTACAATGAAATGAATCCATTTTTATTAATCCCCAATATATTAAATCACTCCATACCCAGCTTCTCTTTATCCATCAGCCCCTGCTTCAGAGCATAATTTCCCCAGTGCGGCTTTCTTCCATCAATATCACTGAATCCATAAACATCTGAGAGTCCCCAGCTGCTCAGCGATTTGCCCGTATACTTAAACACGTTCGGGTCTGCAGCCAGTGCTGCTACCGCCTGTCCTACAAAATACGGCGTCTCTGACTCAATATAATGCGGCTCCTTCGCTACGGCGTCACGCCAATTCTCCTCAGCTACCCCGAAGTATTCCAGCATCTGCTCGGATCGGAGGAAACCTGGCGTCACAGCCACCGCTGTTACCTGATAATCGCGAAGATCCTCCGCCATTGCGGCAGCTAAGTGAACCGGGGATATTTTGGCCAAGCTGTAATATAACTGTCCCCGGTAGTGGTACCCGACACCATCAGTCATCTCGATGATGACTCCCTGCTTGCGCTTTACCATAAGCGGTGCTCCGTAATAGCTTGTCAATAGATGCGCTTTAACTGAGCGTTCCTGAAGCAACAGACCATCAGCGAGAGAATGCTCCCAAAATGGAACACCCCACTGGACATACTGCTCGCCTCCCCATATATCATTGACCAGAATATCCAGCTGTCCATTTTGCTCTTCATCTACCCGTTTGAAAAATGCTTCCACTTCTTTCTCCTGTGTATGGTCAACCCGAGCCGGAATACCCACTCCTCCGCGGGCTGAGACCATCTCAGCCGTCTCCTCAATGGTCTCAGGACGATTAAGATCTGAACGGCTCTCTCTTGTACTTCTCCCCGTACAGTATACGGTAGCACCAGCAGCACCCAGCATAACTGCAATTCCGCGGCCTGCCCCTCTGGTTGCTCCGGCAACGACCGCCACTTTTCCAGCTAAAGGCTTTTTATTCATAATCTATACCTCCAGTTCTTTGGGATAATCATCTATGTATTTAGTGTAGCAAATGATATATGACATCCTTTGTCCTATTTTCATGTTACACTAATATAAACATTTTACTTGAGCGTAAGGGATGTGAACGTTATCAAAGCTGACCGATTGCTGTCCATACTCCTCATATTGCAAAATAACGGTAAAATGACTTCCCGCAGTCTATCTGAACAGCTCGAAGTATCGGAAAGAACGATTAACCGTGACATGGAAGCACTAAGTGCCGCCGGTATTCCCGTTTATGCAGAAAGGGGTCTTCACGGCGGCTGGCGTCTATCCGAACAGTATCAAACCAAACTGACAGGCATGAAAAGAGAAGAGCTCATGAGTTTGCTGATATCCAATCCGGACAATCTGTTAGCAGATTTAGGCATCAGGAGGCATTATAAATCCGCCTTTCAGAAATTATTAGCGTCCTCTCCGGATTCCATTCGTAAAGACGCCGAAATGGTCAGGTCCCGCATCCATATTGACGGTGCCGGCTGGAGTCCGGTCCTGGACACGTTAGCTTGTTTATCCACCGTTCAAGATGCTGTATGGTTGGAACGTAAGCTCTCCATTCGTTATAAGCGTGAGGACCGGATTGTTGAACGGGTGGTCCATCCACTAGGGCTTATCGCCAAACGTAACGTTTGGTATGTTGCTGCGGAGTCCGAAGGGGATATTCGCACATACCGGATATCAAGGTTATTGGATGCCAAAATGCTTGAGGATTCATTCGAGCGCCCCGCTGACTTTCATTTGGCTCAATACTGGGAGGCTTCGATGAACGATTTCAAGCAGAACTTACCGCGATATCCAGCTGTGCTCTTAATAGAGGCATCTCGATTAAACCGGCTTGAAAGAGAGCGTTATGTAAAAATTATTAATTATTCTCCATATAAGAAACACTGGCTGAAAGCGGAAGTTCAATTCGACACATTAGAATCTGCGTGCGAGATTATTTTGTCCCACGGCCCGTATATTCAGGTATCCCATCCTGAAGAACTTAAAGAGCGGGTCATCTCTCAGGCCAATCAAATTTTGAAGCAATATGAACAAATAAATAAGCAGCTGAACTGATCTATTTTTCATAACCGGAGGAATTCTCAATGTCCCAATCTTCACGTTCGACCCAAGAAACGATCAAAATTGTATCCCCCAAAATCCCTAAGGCACCCGAATGTGTTGACATACCTGAGCTTGAGATTCAGGATGAATCCAGCTTCAATCAGGCTTTACTACAGGATGGACGGCTATCTTATCTGAACGCCAATAAAGTCATGTTCGACCAGACCGTATTTGATCATGTCACGTTTGAGCATGTTTCACTCCGGCATTTGGAACTGACCGATGTTGTCTTTAATCATTGTGACTTATCGAATGCTGATTTCAGTGAGGCTATTATTCACCGGGTACAGTTTAATCACTGCAAAATACTAGGTCTTGATCTCACAGCTGCAACCATCCGTAATGCTTCATTCCATCACTGTACCGGAGATTATGCAACGTTCCGTTTTTCGAATATGAAGCAGGTATCTTTCCGCTCAACGTCTCTGACCAAATCCGATTTCTATCATACGGACCTCTCGAAGGTGGATTTTGCAGAGACAAATATCGACCAGGCACAGTTCTCTGGCACGAAGCTGGCGGGAATTGATCTTAGCAGAGCAGAATTTCATAACCTAGGCTGTACATTAGAGGACCTGCAGGGTTGTATTATATCGCCGGCCCAATCAATCCTGTTCACCAAGATATTCGGACTCATCGTGAAGGAGTAATTTCATTCGAATCATGATTAAGCGAAGCCGACGCCTAGTATTTAATGAATAAGTTGTTTACATCCCCAAGAAGGAAGCGAATGCTCATGACTATATTTTTCACTATGCTGATGATGGGACTTATCCTTGGATTTGTTGGTGCCGGCGGCTCCGGATTTATCATCGCTTTGCTCGTAACCTTGTTTCACATTCCAGTCCATACCGCGCTTGGCACCTCGATCGCCGCGATGGTGTTTACAATGCTCTCAGGATCAATCAGCCATATGCGGGAAAAGAACACCGTCTTCTCGGTAGGTCTGGCTGTCGGCTTATTCGGAGCCATCGGTGCTTATTCGGGCAGCTTCGCAGCACGACTTATTCCAGAGGACAAGCTCGTATGGTTTACCGCCATGATGCTCTTTCTCTCCGGGATTCTAATCTGGGCTCGTACCCGAGTGACAATCTCCAGTCGTCCTTTACTGACTTCCATCCGATCACCACATTTCTGGTTGATGGCAGCGATCTCGGGACTTATTACGGGCGGTATGTCCGGTGTGTTCGGCATCGGTTCAACGCCCTTTATTCAGCTCGCCCTTATGATCCTGTTTCATATGCCAATGAGACTGGCTGTGGGCACAACTATGCTTGTCATTATGCCGATCGCATTATTCGGAGGATTCGGGTATTTCCAAGCTGGTTATATCGACTGGAGCCTCCTTTTACAGGTCGTTGCCGGAACTATGATCGGTTCATATATTGGTGCCAAATTTACGGCACGAGCTCCAAAAGCATTGCTTCGATTCGCCATGATTGGTACGCCGATTATAGGTAGTATTATTATGATGTTGAGGTAGAATGTCGATTTGCACTCCTGTGGGTTCATCCCAAATGTCTTAGATTTTGAGATTAGCCCCATTTTGCTAATGGGAGGCGCTACGGATACGAATCATTCCTCCCATCGCTCTTGTGCTCTAATTTCCTGAATGATTCTTGTATATCGTAGAAATTAGAGCACAAAGGCGAACGCTTTCGCTTGTCCGGAAACGCTTCGTCCCCTCCGCTGCTTCGAGCATTCCCACTAAAATTTACTTAATGGCAGGTCAATTATTCTTCATAAATCTCTTTTCGGATCGAATAAATATAATTTTCCGAATTGTAAGCAACCGTTATACTTGGCACTCCCTCTTTTACAAACATATAATGTCCTGGCTTTTTCTTATCAATGGACACCTGGTAATCTTTAATATTTACACCAAGTATTTTATCTATAAGAGGAGCAACTGTGTCTTTAACATTTTTAACATCCGTCACTTTTGTGCTTCCATCAGAAGCATTTCTTAAGGATAAATCGCTAATCTGTACAATTTCACCCCGGCCTAGATCTACATAGACAATGGCATCCTCACCATAATGAAGTTCCAATATTTCATATCCTAGACTGTAGTACTTTGTATAAAATGCCTTGGACAGCGTGGGAACCTCACTAGCACCACGCAGTTCTTTCAGCGCTATACTTCCCTCATTATCAACTTCAGCAGATATATCCTGAATATTCTTATGCATCCAGATTCGCTTCATATCGCCGTTCTCAAATTCCACGTTCACATCTTCACTTCTAAAGGTTGTATTCACGACATTCTGAGTATCACTCCAAACTCGATATAAAACTTGTCTTTCTACAGAATAATCAAATGAACCTGAATAACTTAACTGTTGTAACTCCATTTCTGTCTGATCTGCTAATGATGAAACGGAACTTTTCGGTAATATTGCAATTGAATCCACTTTTGTTACTTTTTTAGATGACTTGTCAATCCATAAACTTGCACGATCTTTCCCCTCACCACTGAAAGACAATAATATTTCGTTATTATCTGTTTCCCTGCTATCTACAAATTCCATCGGTTTACCTACCACTTCAAGCATTGCTGTTTTGGCACTATTCCAAATTGCAGGTGACACCCCCTCAGAAGATGTTTCCATTAGCATGTTATGAGCTCTGTAGACTAAGTTTGAGTTTAATATATCCGATTTCCATAACCAACTCACTGCTACAACGAATAATATGATTGTAATTGAAACACCCCACTGCATATTTTTACGAGAATTATTCGATTTTTTATATCCGGTCATTGATCGTTCGTTCTCTTCTATCTTCATCATGATTGCTTGTTTGTGCTTTATAGTAAAGCCATCATTCTCGAACGGACCTTTCTTGGCCCGTCCATACCATTCCAAACATCCATACCATATTGATCCATTATTGCTTCCAATGATAGGCGATCCATGACTTTCGTATATTGTAAATGACTTAAATCTAGTTCCAATTTATTCACCTCAAACAATAAGACTCATTTTACGAATGTCTGGTTCCCAACTTATCAAAAATAATTATGACACTAAAAAACCGCTAATATGAATTAAAGTATCCATCTTTTAGCGGCTACAAATATTGATTGATAATCACTTTATACTATTGTTTATCCATATCGCTTATTGAGTCAACTATTGTGTCTTCCTGATCTTCAAACACATTGGGCCTCGGAACATTCGTAATTCCTTCGGATTGTTCCACCCAATGTTCAATGTTCCGGTATAATTCAGCATACGATTGTTCAAGTGTCTCTTCCGAAATATGTTCTGCATTGACGAGATGATCCGGCTCCTGCTGATCCATAAACTTCCCTCCTGCTCCTGTTCGTTACTTGCATGTACAGCGCTGCTTTTGCCTCATTAATATTGTGAAGGACTTCTCATTTTATTCTCATCCTGCACCCTGACCATCTTTTCAATCATAAAAAAAGAAAGCCGGCACCATTCATGCCAGCTTCCCTCTCTCTAAGTCTTATTGCTGCGCCCGGTTTAAAAAGGCTCTTGTCCGCTCCACTTTTGGATGATTAAATATTTGTTCCGGCGTACCGGACTCCACCACTTCACCATTATCCATAAAAATAACACGGTCAGCCACATCTCTCGCGAAGCTCATCTCATGGGTTACGATCACCATGGTCATATGCTCCTCGGCAATCTTTTTTATCACCTGGAGTACTTCGCCAGTAAGCTCAGGATCCAGTGCAGAGGTAGGCTCGTCAAACAGCATAATATCCGGGTTCATCATTAAAGCTCTGGCTATAGCCACACGCTGCTTTTGGCCGCCTGACAGATTGGCAGGATAAACGGCGGCCTTATCTGTAAGCCCCACCTTCCTTAGCAGCTCTGAACTCTTTTTATGAACCTGTTCTTCGGATTCCTTTTTCACCTGTCTGGGGGCAAGCTCAAGATTCTTCTCAACGCTCAAATGCGGAAAAAGATTAAAATGCTGAAATACCATTCCCATACGGGAAGTGATTTTCTTTAACTGCTTGCTGTCTGCATACACCCCATCATGAACAAGGTATTCATCCTGAACACGAATTGAGCCGCCATTAACCTCTTCCAGATGGACAAGACTCCGCAGCATGGTGCTTTTCCCCGAGCCGGAAGGCCCGATGACTGCAACAACCTCACCTTTATTGACTTCAAAGGACACATTTTTTAAAACGTTCAAATCGCCAAATGATTTTTGTATATTAGAAACTTCGATAATAGCCATTGCTGTACAGTCCTTTATTCGAATTTGAACCTGCGTTCAAGATACTTAAATAATAATGTTAATACTAACGTCATAAGCAAATAGATAACACCCGCAACAACGAATGGCAGCAGCCTAGAATCCCGGTTTACAGCGGTTTGAGCAAAATGTAGTAACTCAGGAACTGCAACTGCATACAGCAGTGCTGTATCTTTCACCAAGGTTATTGACTCATTCGATACGGCTGGAAGAGCCACTCGAAACATTTGCGGTAAAATAATGCGAGACGTTGTCTGCCAGCGGCTGAGCCCGAGCACCTGTGATGCTTCATACTGGCCTTTATCTATTGCAAGCAATCCACCTCGGAATATTTCAGCAAAATAAGCAGCATAATTCAATACAAATGCCAGACTGGCCGCTACAAACCGGTCCATAACCAAGTATTCACCAATAACAGGCAGAATCGGCAGCCCATAAACGAAAAACAGCAGCTGCAGTAAAAGCGGTGTTCCCCGCATCACATAAATGAATGCATTTGCTAACCATACCAATGGTTTAATTGCACTCTTCACTAGTAAAGTAAGCCCAAAGCCGAGTGGAATGGAAGCCACAATCGCGATCAGAAACAATAGTATCGTTTTTTGTGCTCCCTCCAATATCGGGATCGTGATGTCTATCAGATAATTTATGTCCATAATTTCTAACTCCCATTTTAAAAACATGTTGTACGTATACTATTCTATTTCAGAACCTTATCTTCTCCGAACCATTTCTCGGATATTTTAGCAGCTGTTCCGTCTGCATTGAGAGCATCCAAAGCGGTCTGAAGCTCTTTCAGAAGATCCTCTCTTCCTTTCTTGACTCCGATTCCATACTCCTCTGGAGCAATGGATTCCTCCAGCAGTGCAAAGGTTCCTTCTTCTTTCGACATATAATATTTGATTACAACCTCATCAATAATAACAGCGTCAAGACGGCCACTCTTCAAGTCACTTAGCGCAAGTACATTATCCGGGAATTCGGAAACACTCTTGATTTGCGATTTAATCTTATGACCATCGAGTGCGTCAGAAGCAGATGATAAACTTTGGAGACCTACATTTTTACCTGCGAGGTCCTGAATGTTCTTGATATCCGAGCTTGCAAGCACGGCAACCACCTGACTATTCTTTAAGTACGGCTTTGTAAATAAAACCTTTCCTTTACGTTCCTCCGTGATGGTATATCCATTCCAGATCAGGTCGATCCGGCCGCTGCTTAATTCAGACTCCTTCGCCTTCCAATCGATAGGTTGAAATTTCACTTTATAACCCATCTTCTCAACCGCAGCCCGGGCATAATCAATATCAAAACCGACGATTTCATTCTTCTCGTCACGGAAACCCATCGGTGCAAACTTATCATCAATACCAACAATCAGCTCTTTATCGCCGCCAGCTGATGTGTTAGAGCCGGAGCATCCGACCACGCTTAACAGCAGAATTGCACTGATTACAACCAACAATGTCTTTTTCATTATACTGCCCCCTAAGATGCTTGACCGGATTCTAATATCCCGGTTCTTCACAAACGCTTTAGTGCGTTATCAGGACTCAATGATACCATATTAGATGACAGAAGTCGACGCATTACGACATGATGAAATGAAATGTCAAAAAATTTTCATACATTTCAAAACACCAGTTAAGTTATTTTTCGGCTAACAAGGAAATAATAAAAATCATCTGTATCAACAACTTACCATAGAAGAAAGGTGAAAGATTATATGAGGCGAAAGAATAAATGGACCTATGGAAGGCTGTATATCCTCACTTTAACTCTGATATTCTCTATGCCATTCCACGGAATATCACAGGCAGAAGGATCAACTGCAGAGTTCGATCATAGTTATAAACATATCTCCAAGAATAGAATCAGTATGCTGAAAGATCTTGCCGTCTTCCTTAAGCTCGAGGTCCACACCTTGCATGAAAGACTGCAGAAAGAATCCCTTGCAGAAATTGCTGCACAGCAAGGCATCGAACGTGCAGTCCTTAAAGATAAAGTGGTTGAGCTCCTGCAATCACGGGCAGCATCAAAGCCGTCGCCACTTGGGGTACCGATGGACTTCTCGGCAGCAGCGGACAAGCTAATCGATCAAAAAGGCGGATGGCATCACGGGGGTAACCATCGCCGTGGACGCCTCATGAAGATCGAGGAATTAGCTAAACTTCTGAAAGTGACCCCGGAGAAGCTTAAAGAATCACTTCATTCCGGTAAATCGCTTGCCAGTATAGCTGAAGAGAACGGAGTCTCTGTGCAGACTGTTATCGATCAGCAGGTTCAAGCTGTCACTGAACAGCTGGATCGACAGCTGGCAGAAGGAAAGCTTTCAAAGGGACAGTATGAAGAGCGTAAAGCTAAGATAAGAGGTTTTGTTACTGATTTTGTATATGGTCGCAATTTTAAGCAAAATGAGAGCCATTTCAAACATCACAGTACTTCGATCAAACAGACGAAACAGCCAAATTAGTTATATGCGGCAGATCAGCATAATAAAGAGACGGCTTGCGTCATGCAAGCCGTCTACTTCATTGATACCATATGCAGATTTTCAACTCCCACATCATTATGGAGTATACTGCTGAACAATTTTCACGACCGTACCATCTTCAACAGTCACATGATAAGGGAACCACTTCATGTCGATAATATCCTTCTTATTATAAACCGCAATAAACTTTTTCAGGCTTACAGCCTGATTCCACTGAATCTGAGCGTCTTCTGCACGCCCCGTATGATCATACAATTGAAGCTGAACTACAGCATCGTCCGCTACATCCAGAATAACTTGTTCCTCTTTGTCATTTATAATATAGTATCCATCCGGTGCCTCTGTCATCTCAGGGTCTTGTTCACGTTCACGAAAAATTTCATTTGCCTCTTCACCTTCATACCATTGAATCGGATCCACGTTTAGATAAACCTTACCATTCTTCACTTCGATGGAATTTATGAATACAGCTTCTTGATTAGCAGTTTTCACCACCGGCGTATATTCTTCGTTACTAGAGGCTGCCCCTACGGTTGTCATCATCATAAATACCAGTAACATCAATGCTGTCAATTTCCATCCTGATTTTCTCATCGTTACAACTCTCCCTTATGTATTAAATGGAGAACGGATATCTATATGATCATTACCCGCTTATCTGGAAGTTTAAACCATATTGTTACACATTCATCACATTTTCATGAAGTTTTTTTCTATATTTGTATTATACGAAGGAAGAGTTTAAAAAGGGTTTCAAATCGTCTTCATAAGATTACAATATCTCAATCTTCAGGATGCAAATAACCCGCTTATTACACATAATGTGTAACAAACGGGTTAATGAAATTTAATTCTTTATTTATTGAAAGCTTCTGTCAATACAGGAACGATCTGCGATTTGCGGGATACCACTCCCTTGAGGAATGCCTGGTTATTATTCAGCGAAACATTATATGCTTTCTCCACTGCTTGAGTCTGCTCTCCAAGTGCAAGTGCAATGGAATCATTGTTCAGAATATCCGTTACTACAAACACAAACAGGTCGAGCTTCTTCTCTGCAATAATGGAGGAAATAGCTTGTTCCAGCTCAGCTTGACGGGAAAGAACGTCGTTCGTATCCACAGCGTTCACCTGAGCAATTTCAACCTTAGCTCCGCCCATCTGAAATTCCTTGGCATCCAGGGAAATCAGCTGCTCAATTGTTTTATCACTTAGATCTGCCCCGGCTTTAAGCATCTCCAGTCCGTAAGCATCTGCATCAACTCCTGCAATTGCTGCCAATTCACGGGCTGCAGCAACATCTTCTTCGGTGCAGGTAGGTGATTTAAAGAGCAGGGAATCGGAAATAATTGCTGACAGCATCAAGCCTGCAATTTCCTTCCGGATCGCTACACCTTTCTCCTTATAGATCTTGTTAAGGATTGTAGCGGTGCATCCTACAGGTTCTGCACGATAGTATAATGGATGGCTTGTCTCAAAATTAGCGATACGGTGATGGTCGATCACTTCAACCACCCGAACCTGTTCGATATCACTAGCGCTCTGCTGACGCTCGTTATGGTCAACCAGAATAACATCCTTCGTTTCATTAGCTACAGTCTCTACATAGCGTGGAGCCTCAACCTTGAAATAATCAAGTGCGAAACGGGTCTCCCCGTTGATATCTCCCAAGCGAACTGCCTCAGCTTGAAGACCAAGTTCTTTTTTCAGCTCAGCGTATGCAATAGCAGAACAGATTGTATCCGTATCCGGATTTTTGTGTCCAAAGATCAATGTTTTTTCCATTAAAAATACCCTCCGACCAATTATTATCTATATTTCTTGAGAACCTTCTGCAGGTATAATCTTAACTAATTATATCGTTAAATTCTACTCATTCCAAATCCATTCCACTAATAAGGTCATTAATGAATAAACTTTGATTAATGACAAAGAGGATCATTCATAAGAATATACTGATATAAACCAACCAAAAAATCTAAAAATAATTATAAATAAAGGGAGACCATGTTTCATAACATATCTCCCTTTACTCCTTTGTTAGTTAAACAATCACAATTTCAGGCTCAGGTACAAAGCCAAATTTACGATCGATCGCTTCCATAATCACGTCCATAAGGTACCTAATGTCTGCAGCAGTGGCATGATTCTGATTCAAAATCATATTTCCATGATGCGGAGATATAATAGCTCCACCATGTTCAGTTCCTTTTAAATTCAATTGATCGACAAGCGAACCGATAGGGACTCCAAAATCGTAATTATTTTTAAATACAGAGCCGCATGATGGATAATCAAAATGCTTTTTGCTCGTTCGGTATTTAATAATATCAAGCATTGCTTCAGGTGTTGGAAATCCCTTCCCTGCCAGAGCATGCACTTCACCAAGGAAGAACGAGAAGAAATGCGGTAAAGAAGATGGATGACTTCCTCTTGCTTTCCATTCAGGGATCAAAGAATTAATATAACGAATCTGCTCCTCAGAATGAACCGGGATGTTCAGGTCCGCACCAACAACCATCCATGGATGCTTCTGGAAGATTGACTTCTTATAAGCAAATTCACATTCTGCTGCCGGAATGGATTGAACAGATAAAGACGATGACGCTGTATCGATATAATATACCGTATCAATGATGTCGCAGATTTGTCTGTGATTATATTTCGCATTCATATAAATTCCGGCTCCCAGGCATCCGGGTAGCAAGAATGTGAAATCATGATCATCTATGCCTCCACTTAATCCAAGCAATGAAAGCATGGACATCGGTGTTCCGGAAGAAACGAACCATTTGCCTTGATCTGCGTTTAGTTGTGTTAACTTCTTCAGTGAAATAAATACCGTATCTGGATCGGGCTGATCAGGAAATAATATATTAGAGCCCATGCCAAATGTATACCAGGAGAGTCCTTTGGCCAGGCAATCTTGATAGATAGCGGTTAGATCTTCTACTGTTTCTGGCAGCGCCGTGTAACTAGCTGCTCCTCCAATGCCATATGTAGAGTAGCTAGACAACGGTATGTCTCGTAAGCATAACCGCTCTATAGCGGATGTATGTAAGCTCATCGGTGTCATGTCACTCCTCTATCAGTATTCGTGAAAAACTGATTTATTCTAGTCACGTTTCATAATTATGATGGAAACACTTGATCCATGTCAATTCATTCAGCCGCAGTTTTCATTGTCAATAAAAAACAGTCCCTCGAAACAGGCATATAGCCTTCCGTCTTCAAGGAACTGTCATGTGGAAGATAAAATCACGAATTCATATAGTTAAGTTACTCAAGGAAATCTTTTAATCGTTTACTGCGGCTTGGATGTCTCAGCTTGCGAAGGGCTTTCGCCTCGATCTGGCGTATACGCTCACGCGTCACACCGAATACTTGCCCTACTTCCTCAAGCGTTCGTGTTCTGCCATCCTCAAGGCCAAAGCGGAGACGAAGCACATTCTCCTCACGTTCAGTCAGTGTGTCCAGCACTTCTTCCAGCTGTTCCTTCAACAATTCGAAAGCTGCAGCATCTGCAGGAGCAAGTGCATCATGATCTTCAATGAAATCGCCCAGATTCGAGTCGCTTTCTTCACCTACAGGAGTTTCAAGCGAGACAGGCTCCTGAGATACCTTTAGGATTTCCCGTACCTTCTCAGGACTGATATCCATCTCTTTACCGATCTCTTCAGGAGTCGGTTCACGACCTAGTTCCTGCAGAAGCTGACGAGAAATTCTTACAAGCTTATTGATGGTTTCCACCATGTGCACAGGGATCCGAATGGTTCGCGCTTGATCGGCGATGGAGCGAGTGATTGCTTGCCGGATCCACCATGTTGCATACGTACTGAATTTGAATCCTTTTGAATAATCAAACTTCTCTACAGCCTTGATCAATCCCATATTACCTTCTTGAATCAGGTCCAGGAACTGCATGCCGCGCCCTGCATAGCGTCTTGCTATGCTGACAACAAGCCGCAGGTTCGCTTCCGCCAAGCGGCGTTTAGCTTCCTCATCACCATTGTTAATTCGCTTTGCCAGCTCCACTTCTTCATCTGCTGTGAGAAGGGGAACACGGCCAATTTCTTTTAAGTACATACGAACCGGGTCGCTGATTTTAATACCTGGAGGAAGCGACAGGTCATCGTGTACCGAAAAATCCTCTGAAGGAGAACTCGCTGTTTTTTCCGGTTCCGCAACCCCTCGATCCATTGCGAAATCCGCATCATGACGGTTTTCCATTCTATGCCCCCCTGTTGACATTTCTGATATTTTATGCTAATCTTAGTGTAGATTATTATGACTTTTCAACATTATTTGTTTATGCGTCATTCTATCATATCAAGGCTATGATTTCAACTTCTAGTTTATGTTAATAATAAAACCGATCTCACTTCTGTGAGATCGGTTTTTCTTGTTATGCCTTCTTGTCCACATCACCGAAAAAATGATCTATCGTTTCAGAGAGTATCGCTCTTTTTAAAGGCTTGCTTATGTAAGCATCCATGCCTGCAGCAATATAGTTCTCTCTATCTTCCTTCAGTGCATTAGCT
>NZ_CDSE01000026.1 GCF_001373415.1 Paenibacillus dakarensis
CCCGTACCGTAACCCGCCAGTACATAATCTGCAATCCAGATCGGAATTTGAGCTCCATTTACCGGATTAATAGCATAAGCCCCGGTAAAAACGCCGCTCTTGTCTTTTGCCAAATCCGTACGCTCAAGGTCGCTCTTCCGTGCAGCCTGCTCCTGATATGCTTTAACCGCGTCCTTCTGTTCTTCTGACGTAATCTGTTCCACAAGCTCATGCTCAGGTGCGAGTACACAGTAGCTTGCGCCAAACAGCGTATCGGGACGGGTTGTAAATACAGTTAAATGCTGATCGTGATCAGCAATATCAAACCGTACTTCCGCTCCGGTCGATTTCCCGATCCAGTTCCGCTGCATATCCTTAATGCTCTCGGACCAGTCCAGCTCCTCAAGATCTTCCAGCAGTCTCTCCGCATACTCTGTGATTTTTAGAATCCACTGACGCATTGGCTTACGGATAACCGGATGACCGCCGCGTTCGGACTTGCCGTCTATAACTTCCTCATTCGCAAGCACCGTGCCCAGCGCCGGACACCAGTTTACCGGCACCTCGTCAACATATGCCAAGCCTTTGTTATACAGCTGAATAAAAATCCATTGAGTCCATTTATAATATTCCGGATCTGTTGTGCTGATCTCCCTGTCCCAATCATAAGAGAAGCCTAGTGACTTAATCTGACGGCGGAAATTATCAATGTTCTTAATCGTGAAATCCCGGGGATGCTTGCCTGTATCCATTGCATACTGCTCAGCCGGAAGGCCAAATGCATCCCATCCCATGGGATGGAGGACATTGTAGCCGCGCATCCGTTTATAACGGGATACAATATCTGTTGCTGTGTAGCCTTCAGGATGCCCTACATGCAAGCCGGCACCTGATGGATAAGGAAACATATCCAGTGCATAAAATTTCGGCTTGGATGGATCGTCCTGCGTTTTAAACGTTTTTTGTTCATCCCAATACTTCTGCCATTTCGGCTCAATGACCTGAGGCTGATAGCCGTGGCCTGCTGATTGAATGTCACTCATACTTTATTAGCTCCTCCTTCGCGGTCAAACATGGCTCTTTACCATGTCCCCCAAAACAAAAAAACCTCATCATCCGTAGCGTATGACGCTAGGGACGAGAGGTTTGATTCCCGTGGTACCACCCTAGTTAGCCAAAGGCATGCTTTGCCCTGGGCTCACTTTGCACCTCTATCGCAGGTGAAACGACGATGACTTATCGGCAGACCATGCGCTTACTACTTGAAAGCGGTCAGAACCGGGTTAACATCGTTACTCCAAGGCGAGTTCATTTCCTTCGTCAACCGGCTTGCACCACCCGCCGGCTCTCTGTGTGATCGAGCTTGAAACTACTATTCCTCTTCATCGTATGGTATTCGATTTTAATGACGATATTATACCGAACATCAGTTATGAAGTCAACGAAACTAATCTGCTGATGTGTATTTCATCAAATACTGAACTTTATCCTGCAGTATATGTTATTTTATCGCTACATAGAACAGTCTTTGAGCATCATTTCCTGCTTCCACCCACTCAAAATCTGCATAACACTTTACATTCCGAAAACCGGCCTTGGTCAATTCCACCTTCATCCACTCCGGATCATAGCCGCGCTGAGTGTGCATTTCTTCAAAGCGGCGATAAACAGACCGATCGTTCTCATCCCTTGCAAAAATAGATAAATGATGTTCAATCTCACAGCGAGGCTCATCAATGGCACACGTCCATATATACGAAACTCTAGGATCATCAAGAACAAACGGCTGCTCTTCCTCGTAACGAATCAGGGTGTTTGGATGGTGTACATCAAACAGGAAGGTGCCGCCTTCCTTCAGCCCTGCGTATGTGCGGGCAAACGCAGATCGAATATCCTCTTCTTCAAGCAGATAGTTAAAGCAATCACAAAATGATATAACGGAATCTACCTGTTCAGGAAGGTTCCAATCTCGCATGTCCTGCTGTATCCATCGAACACTGCCTTCTCTAAACAAGCGATTCCCTTGAGGAGTCTCATCTAATTTCCGTCTCGCGATCGACAGCATATCAGCAGACAAATCGATACCTGTAACCTCAAATCCCGAATTCACGAGCGGTATGGTGATGCTGCCCGTCCCGCAGCCGAGTTCCGCCACACTTTTGGGCATACCATGCTTTTCCCAGGCGGTACGTGCAAAGCGCAGCCATTCAGGATAAGGCATGTCCTCCATTAGTTGATCGTAAACATATGCAAATTTGCGGTAAGACAACATGATGATCCACTTCCCTTAAACTCTACTTATTTCTTACCATCATCAGTGGATTTCGAGTTATCTTCGTTATCCTTGGCAAGATATGTCCAACTTTCCTTCTGTGTGACGAGTCCATCCTTCATCAGTCTGCCTAATGCCCGTTTAAAAGCAGATTTGCTTATGCCAAAACGCTGTTTAATAATATCCGCCGGCGTGGCGTCAGAATATGGCATAGCTCCTCCTGGACGCTCCTTCAAGAACGCAAGCAGACGATCTGCATCTTGGGTCATGCCGATTTCTTTTTGGGGCACCATCGACAGATTGACACGGCCATCCTCACGAACATGACTTACACGGACACGTACCTCTTCACCAAGACGCAGCAATCTTGTACGCTCCGAAGAGTGAATCATCCCGATGGCTCCAAAACCAAGAACGCCCCCATCAACAATGACAAATGTCCCCATCTGAAGTGGTTTGTACACGAGCGCTGTAAACCATTCGCCAAGCCATGCATCCGGTGCATTAAATGCCATCGGTGCAAGCTCCTGTTCTCCGGCCAGCTTCGCCCGAAGCCTTCCCTGCTTGTCATGCTCCATCGTAACAAATACATAGTCACCCACCTGCGGATGAAGCTCTTTCATCTCCGGCAGCTCCCGAATCGGCAGCAGCAGCTGACGGCCAAGTCCCATCTCAAGGAAACAGCCGAGGCGTGGATGAACATCAGCGACCATGAGCTTAGCCGTTTCGCCAAGGGTAAGGTAAGGCTTCTTCATCGTTGCCGCAAGCCGATCTTCCGTATCGAAGAATATAAACACCTCTACGGTCTCTCCAGGCTGAACCTTCCTCGTAAGCTCGGTATAGTGAAGCAGTACATCACGATCGCCGCCGTTCAAAAAATAACCATAAGGTGATACTTCACGGGTGATCTCCAGCTGCACAATCGTTCCAGCAATCAAATTCATACGTGCTCCACCACTTTGGCATCTGACCAAAGACGCTCAATATTATAGTAATCACGTTCATCACGATGGAAAATATGGACAACCACATCACCCAGATCCATCAGGACCCAGCGAGCTGCATCCATACCTTCAATTCCACGGAGCGTCACACCTGCGTCATGAGCGCGCTTACGAACTTCCGTCGCGATCGCCTGCACTTGGGTATCCGAATTACCGTGACATATTACAAAATAATCGGCAACCAGGGAGATGCCTCTCAAATCAAGTGCTACAACATTCATCGCTTTTTTATCTTCTGCAGCCTCTACGGCTATATTTAACAATTCACTCGAACTTATCGTCATGAATTCGCCTCCAATTGCTTTATTAAATCATTACGTGCCAATAACATACGCGGGTATATGATCTGCTTGCGGGTAATGAGAAAGCTGATCGTCGAATCAAATCCGGCTATCAACGCCTCTTCTAGGCTATGGTTGGCCAGTTCCCGAATATTATTCACACCCGGGAAATCCCGCCCCGGCTCCATATAGTCCGCAAGACAGACAATCTTGTCCAAAAGCGTCATACCAACACGTCCCGAGGTGTGATAGCGAATCGCATCAAGCACTTCAGGATCGGTAATTCCATAATCGCGTTCAGCGACAATAGCTCCTACCTCAGCATGCCACAACGGTTTATCATACTGCAGCAGATCGCCTTGATATCCGTTACTTACCAATACTTCTTCTAATTTCTGCACAGTCCAATATTTGGCGACATCGTGCAAAATCGCTGCCAAATCCGCTTTTTCCGGATTCGCTCCATATTGTTCAGCAAGCTTAACTGCCGTATCCATGACACCCTGGGTGTGCAGCCAACGCTTCTCGGGCATCTGGGAAGAAACGGCCTCTATCAGCTGTTGCCGGTTATATCCCATAAATTCCGCTCCTTACAATGTAATCATAAACCGGGTCAGGCACCATGTATCGAATCGATTGACCAGCTGCAGCTCTTTTGCGGATCAGGCTGGAGGATATATCAATGAGCGGCATGTCTGCAATTTTCACAACAGCTTGCAAATATTCAGGCAGCTGGCTCACATCCAGATCCGAGCCCGGTCGGTTCACTCCAATAAAATCAAGCATTCCGGCAAGCTCATCGATTCGGTGCCATTTCGGCAGATAGTTCACCATATCCGCTCCGATAATAAATGTGAACTCAATATGCGGATGCAGCTTCTTCAGTGCTGTTACGGTGTCTATCGTATAAGATACGCCTCCACGCTCCACCTCAAAGTCAAGCGTGTGAAAAGAAGGATGACTTTTCACGGCTTCGGCTGTCATGGCCAGCCTCATCTGTCCTGTTACCCCGGCCTTCTGCTTATGCGGAGGTATATGACTTGGCATAAACCAAACCTCATCCAGGTGATAAGCTTCCCTTGCGGCTTCCGCAGCAAGCATATGACCGATATGAATAGGGTCAAACGTCCCCCCCATAATGCCTACCTTCATCGAAAGCTCGCCTCCTTTATTTTAAGGCAATTCGATTGTCTTGTTATCTTTGGATTCCTTATATAATACGATGGTTTTGCCAATAACCTGAACAAGTTCTGCCTTAGCTCCTTCAGCCAGCTCTTCACCAATTTCACGCGGGTCCTCGATGCAATTGTTCAGCACGGACACTTTCAGCAGCTCCCGCTTCTCAATGGCTTCCGAGATATGGCGAATCAGGTGATCATTGCTGCCGCCCTTGCCTACCTGAAATAACGGATCGAGATGATGTGCCATGGACCGTAAATATCTTTTTTGCTTTCCTGTTAACATTCTTTTTCATAACTCCCTTAATTTCATCTATTTCAAGCATTTCTCTGTTTCGAAACCTTTATTCTAGCGCTTGATTCATCTTAAAGCAAAATAAATTTTATAAACATTTATTACTTACGATGTAAAACTGTGAAGCACAGCTTCCTTCATTATTTCAACCGGAGCAGCTTGGCCGGTCCAATATTCCAGTGCATATGCACCTTGATTAACGAACATCCCAAGCCCCCCATGTGTAGTGCAGCCCCGAGCAGCGCTAATCTGAAGAAACTTCGTCTTAAGAGGATTGTAAATGAGATCACTTACCACAATTCCGGAGGGTATCCAGTCCTCTGAAACAGGAAGTTCATTTACGTGCGGATGCATGCCTACCGATGTTGTATTGATTAGAACATCAGCTGACCTTACCGCTTCTTTGGCTTCCGTTTCGGACAGCCCCCGGATATCTGCTAAAAAACTCCATTCCCGTGCAAGTTCAATCGCCTTGGAGGCCGTTCGGTTTACAACAGAAATCTGTCCCGGCTGCTCAGCTGTCAAAGCATGGATAATTCCGCGTGCAGCGCCGCCGGCCCCAAGGACGACGATTTCGAGACCCTGGAGCTTCGGGCATGCTTCCTCTTTCAGAGACCGAACATAACCAATCCCGTCTGTATTGTACCCGGTCAAAACTCCATCGTTGTTAACGATCGTATTGACTGCGCCAACCCTCGCTGCCCCTTCGTCAATATTATCCAGATACTTCATAACCTCGACCTTGTGCGGAATGGTTACATTCACACCTCGAAAACCGAGCGATCGAACAGCTTGAATTGCACTTTCAAGACCTTCCGGCTTGACATGAAGCGGAACATAATTCCCTGCTATACCGAGTGCCTTTAATGCTGCGGTATGCATGACCGGCGATTTAGAATGAACAATCGGATCACCCATCACACCGAGCAGTATGGCCCCGGTATTCGAGATGACCCTTGATGGTTTAATTGAACTCATTACATACATCCGCCTCTCCCCAAAAGACAGTAATGGTCCTGCTATATTAATGAAGGACGCTGAAGCACCTTAACCCCTTTAGGAACATGAACAGCTGTAAGAGCTCCCGAATCACCATTCACCTTGATCCATCCCAAGCCCGAAATAAATATATCGGCACGTGAACCTTTAGGAATACGGATCTCGTGTCTTGTCCATTCAGGCATTTCTTCAAGCCGTTCCTTCGTAGGAGGTGACAGCAGTTCACCTGCATGATCCTCAAATAATGAATCCGCACGTTCCAGCTTGGTCCGATGTATCTTTAAACGGCCGCTGATGAAGCAGGTAAAGGATTGATGCTCTCCCTGAATAAAGTCGAATCGTCCCATACCCCCAAAAAACAACGTTTGTCCTTCATTAAGCTGGTATACTAATGGTTTCAGCGGATGTTCAGGCATTACAACACCCAGATCATCGCGGCTGACCAGCTCACTGTATCTCCATGGATAAACAATCCCTGGCGTATCAACAATATATCGCCCATCATCAAGTGGGATATTTACCATATCGAGCGTTGTTCCCGGATAACGGGAAACCGTCAGTTCCTGTTCCAGGTCGCTGTAATCCCGAATTAGACGATTGATGAGCGTTGACTTCCCGACATTCGTTGCTCCGACAACGTACACATCCCGATCTCCACGCTGATCAGCAATCGTTTCAAGCAATCTGTCAAAGCCCTGATTCTTCTTGGCACTGCACAGAACAATGTCCGTTGTGCGAAGTCCATGCTCCTTGCATTGCTTCTGCACCCAATTCAAGAGCTTGTTCCAGTTCGTGACTTTCGGAAGCAGATCGATTTTGTTAACAGCAAGAATGACGGGATTATTGCCGACAAACCGCTGCAGACCTGAAATTAAACTTCCATCAAAGTCAAAGATATCAACAATATGAATAACTAGCGCATCTTTGCTCCCGATTTGTCCTAACAGACGCAGGAACTCGTCCTGATCGACAGCAACGGACGCCGCCTCGTTATAATTTTTAATGCGGAAGCAGCGCTGGCAAATGACCGGCTCACGGTCCCATGCCTTTTCCGGTAAATAGCCAGGCTCACCCTGTGCAGTATGCTGCAGAGTAATACCGCAGCCGCTGCATTTCTTGATGACTTCTCCGCCTAAAGGCTCCATCATGATTTCTTGTCCTCCTCAGTCCATAATCCTTGTTTCCTCAGGCGTGTCAGAGCAATTCGTTCTACCCTGCGATTGAACCAGCGCGTAAATCGTCCTTCATCATTGATGGCAATTGGCATAACCAGTACCGTAAATAATCCCAAACGGTTTCCGCCGTAAACGTCCGTCAGCATCTGATCTCCTACAACAATCGTCTGCTCGTTCGTCAGATTCATCATTTTCATCGCTTTTCGAAAAGGGAGGTTACTCGGTTTCCGCGCTTCATGCACATATTGAATATCCAGCGGAGTAGCAAACTTAGAAACACGCTCCAGATGATTATTCGAAACAATAGTCAACTGAAAGCCCATCTCTTTTACCTTCTTAAACCAAGCCACAAGCTCCGGAGTAGCAAGAGGAGCCTTTGCTCCTACAAGCGTATTATCCAGATCCGTAATAATACCCCGATAGCCCTTCTCGTACAGTTCTTCCAAATTTATATCAAAAACCGTATTGACACGGAGCTTTGGAATTAGCATTTCAAACAAATTCGTCACCTCAATTTCATACGAAAAACTATACCATATTCCCGTTAGTTAGTAAAAATAATCGGCAGTGCCGCAAAACGGTAACTCATGCTGCAAAAAGCCAGGGATCAGCATACATGAGAAGACGTTTAGAAAAAGCCGCCATAGTCCCTAATTAGAGATTCTGGCGGCCGCGATCAGGAAGTTCTAACGCTTTTCAACCTTTTCTTTAATTGCCTTGCCTCCATCTGAACGGAACGCCATTCTTCATCTAAAATGTGTACGGGACTGTACCGTGCAGTCTCGAATTTCTTCAAGAGCGGAGCCAGGTATAACCCCAAGGGCGGATAGCTTTTTTCCCATTTATTAACCGATTCCCGAAGCGTTTCATCAGCACCTCGTGTTAATCCGTGTCTACGGGCATGCCTCAGCCATCGCTCTGTTTCTGCAATGACCTTATCCGCTGGAGTAAGCGGCTTTCCTGCACGGAACCTGGCCACCAAGAAACGAAGATTAAACCTCTTTCTCCAGAGAATATAACCGATCCATGCCAAAATTACCGTTCCGGCTGTCAGGCCCAGGATTAAATACAAGGATGATTGGTCTTTCGTTTCCTTGACTGGAGTACCGTTCGACAGTTCCTTTTCTTCCTCTTTTAGTTCTTCCTGGTCCTTCTGGACAGCTTTCTCCTCCAGCTGTGTTCCAGCCAGAATGGGCATTGTAAACCCTGGTGTAGTCTCAATCGGGATCCATCCATATTCTCCAAAATAAACCTCAACCCAGGAATGTGCATCTGCATTGGTAACCGTGTATTTAAACGGTTCGGACCCATCTCTTCCATTTGGGGACATAATGTCTTCGGTTGGAGTTCTGCCTGGAGCATATCCCTTAACCCATCTAGCCGGAATATCCAGTGAACGGGTCATCATGACCATAGATGTTGAGAAGTAGTCGCAGTACCCTTCCTTGACTTCAAAAAGAAAAGCGTCAACAAAATCAGAACTTTCACGCTTGGAAAGGTCAGGTGAATTCGTGTAGCTGAAGTTCGTCTGCAAGTATTGCTGCAGCAGCATTACCTTCTCATAAGGTGTTTCCGCTTCTGCCGTAATTTCTTCAGTAAGTTCCTTGACTCGCTTCGGAAAATCAGAAGGGATCTGTAAATATTGCTCATCTATCTCTCCAGAGCCGGAATAAATCTGGTCGTAAGTCTTTTGCTGAAGCTCGGCAAACGATATGACAGGAACTTCTGACGTAACCACATATGACTTTGGGTAGCTCGGTCTTTTCGGCTCGGATTCAAGATGCAGCTCAGACCGCTCTTCTCTCCAGCGAAGTGTTCCGCTAAACATATCCGAATCCAGCTTCTCCACCTTGGAAATCGAATAGGCTCCGAACAATACCGGGTATACCTTATCGTTGAGCATCGTCACCGATTGCCTTACCGTTTTGGTTTCTACCTGACTTGATAAATCTCCGTACAATTCTTCTCCAATCTCCACATTTAGAGTATCCCGGCCGATTTTCTTATCGTCCCATCCAGACCCGGAATATGTCGCCCTCGTCTCCCCCCGCCAATAGCTTCTTTCATCAGAGGTAACTGTCATCACAGGGGAATAATCAAAGTTAAATCCGCCGCCAAGGTCGTTATCATTACGTCCATATCCAGACATGCTCTCAGTCTGGCTTCCCAGAACAGTAGTGCTCACCCCGGTACCACTCCCTGATAACGGCAGGCCATTCCATTCTCTCCAGGCTGTATAAGGGTCTGTTAATGAAGGCTGAATATTCGGCATATTAATCCCTGCCAATATGATCAGGGAGAAAATAACCAGGATATTGCCCAGAATTTTGACAGGATTCTTTCGAAGCTTACGCCATCCCGAAGGGAATCTGCCGCGGAATCGCTTGAAATGCTCAGTTACAAGCCAAGCCATCCCAACAGCCACAATCCAAGCGGTCTCATCCCACAAAATAATTGTTGTGAAGGAATCCAGTATGCCGAAGGCTACAATATTCAGCCCCACTACGAGCAAAATTCTCCTCTTATTGTTAGCCCATGCCGAAACAAACAGGAATATAGCCCAGGATGCTGCTGCGAACCAAAAATATGGCAGAAAATCCTGAAGAGTCTCTGATCGAAGTACTTGAAGAAAGCTTTCTGACACCAGGTTACTTTTTTTCAGTACAGAATATACTGCGTACACGATTAATGGCAGTTGGATGATCACCCGTAAAGGCCGTTTAATAAATACCATAGCCTCTATGACGGCCGTAATTGTAATCGTAGCAATAATACCTGCTGTTGTTTCTTGATATAGTATGGGCTCTGAATAGGATACCCATTGCATTAAAATAATCCATACCCATAATAAAGATAAAATATAAAAAAACGATGAGGAAAAGTGCTGTTCCTTCGATCTCACTTAAGCTCCACCTCCTAAGACAACAGGGAGCTCATCCAATGACGAAGCCGTATAACTCATAATTCCCCTGGACTTCAGATGTAATGAATAATCATCTTTAGCATTCTCCGTCCCTGCGGAACTCAACGTTCGCAGCAAGCAAGGATTCATACCTCTTGTCTCGGCCCAGCGCAGCACTTCAAGAATCGAAGAGTCTGCTAATGGACTTACAAGAAGAAACAGCGCTCCTGTTGGAAATTGGCGTTGAGCTTTCTGAAGAGATGAGAGCAGGCTTTCTGTTCGGTCTGCATCTACATCCACCAAATGCTGGATCATCCTCATCCGTTCGCCAGGAGTATCGCTTGGTGCGAATACTCTTGATTCCTTCCCCGCTGTGAAGAGTCCGGTGCCTGTATTCTCGCGGGCTCCATATTCAACTAACGAGGCTGCTGCTGAAACAGCAAACTCAAATTGCTGTGCATTTTGATATCCTTTTGCTGTACAATCCAGAACAATCACCGTCTTTGGAAAAGACTCATGCTCAAACTCCTTTGATTTCCAGGCTCCCGTCTTAGCTGTTGCATTCCAGTGTATACGTGAAATACGGTCACCATAAACATAATCACGTACTCCATTAATCTGGGTCGACTCGCGTCTGGCAGCAGAAAGCGTCGTCTGCGTGCCGCCCAGTCTCAAGCTGCGCGTGTTCCGCTGCCAGTTGGGGATAAACACCATGCGTGGCAGCACACGAAAATGAGTATCGACCTCAAACTCACCGCGATGCTCAATTAAACCGAATATGTCTTCACTAATGCATTCCGTTTTTGAAAATGCATAGCGTCCCCGCTCAAGAGGGGGAGTCTGAAACACCAATTGACCGGACCCGCGCAGGTTTGGAATAACACTATCTTCAAAGGACCACTTATCCCCGTTATGACGTTCAAGGACCTCACGAACGATCAGATAAGGCATAGGCAGCAGTCCAGGAATCGTAACTTCCATTGTGATGTGTATCTTATCCCCCGCATGTAATGTATTTCCAGGTTCACCGGATGTAACGGAACGAGAGGCTCTTACACGCCTTACTCCGCCGAAGCTCGAACCAATCAAGTAAACAGTCATCAGGCTGACCATCGAGAACAGCATCATCGCTGTCTTGCCTCCCTGGAACAGGACATACAGCAAGCAGATAGACCAAACCGCCAATACTGCTGCAAGTCTCGACGGCTTTATACCATTTTTCAGTACAGAAAGATTGCGGCGCATCCCTATCTTCCCATCTGAACAGGCACTTTAATCTGCCGTAGGATAGACTGAATCACGGATTCCGGGGTCACATTATCGAGCCTCGACTCCGGACGCAGCATAATCCGGTGAGACAGAACATATGGAGCAAGGATCTTGACATCATCAGGCAGCACATAATCCCGTTTTTGCAGGAAAGCATATGCCTTAACAGCATTCACAAAAGATAATGTGGCGCGCGGGCTTGCACCAAGGATAATCGAAGAGTGCTCCCTTGTGGCACGCGCAATGCTCAGCAGATAATCAGCTACTGGTTCCCCGAGAAAAACATCACGAATTTCATCCTGGATAGATGAAATCTGGTCCATATGTGTTACGGGCTTAAGCTTGTCCACCAGTTGACCGTGGCGGGAGCGGAACATCAGTTCTTTTTCCGTTGCCGCATCTGGATATCCCAGACTAATCTTAAGCATAAAGCGGTCCAGCTGAGCCTCAGGAAGCATATAGGTTCCTTCAAAATCGATCGGATTCTGTGTAGCACACAGCATAAACGGATGCGGCAGCTCATGTGTCTCCCCGTCAACGGTCACGCTCCGCTCCTCCATTACCTCAAGTAAAGCGGACTGCGTCTTCGTCGTTGCCCTGTTAATCTCATCGGCTAAAAGCACATTTGTCATAACAGGGCCGGGACGGAAATAAAAGCGCTCATCCCGGGGATGAAATACAGATACTCCGGTGATGTCACTTGGCAGAATGTCAGGATTACACTGAATACGCCGATATTCACCCTGCATGGATTTAGCAAGTGCTTTAATCAGCTGTGTTTTTCCTGTCCCAGGCACATCCTCTATTAAAACGTGCCCCCCGGCAAGAAGAGCGGTTAAAAGAAGCTGAATTTCAAACTCCTTGCCAAGCAGGCACGATTCCAGATTGGAGCGGACCGAATATATAATATTCATGGATTCTTGTCTTACGGGCATGTATTTTAAACCTCCTGTAAGGGAATAAATAGATAATTTACTACTATTGTACATGATGAAGGTGACAGAGTACATGATGGAGTAATTCATGAACATGGGCTCTAGAAAGAGTCACTTTAGTTTATCGTTTTGGGCACCAAAAAAAAAGCCCCGGACTCAACATCCGAAGCTTTTCTGGAAGATTTATTTGACTCAGCCTTTTGGACGCACGATTAGTGCAGCAAGAAACGAAAAGATGATAGCCGCTGATATCCCGGCACTTGTTACTTCAAATATTCCGGTAATAACACCGACCCACCCATCACGCTGCAGCTCAGATAAAGCACCATGAACAAGCGAGTTTCCAAAACTTGTGATCGGCACTGTGGCACCAGCACCGGCAAATTTTACGAGCGGATCATATAAACCAAACGCATCTGCCACAGCTCCTGCAACAACGAGAGAGCTCATCGTGTGGGCGGGAGTAAGCTTGATCACATCCATCATAATCTGTCCGACTACGCAGATCAGGCCGCCGACAATAAAAGCCCATAGGAATTGCATTGTTCATCAACCTCCCATTTCTAATGCTACCGCGTGAGCAATGCAAGGTATAGACTCGCCCTGCTGGTAGGAGAGCGGAGACAATAAAGCACCTGTTGCCACAACCAATACCTTCTTCAACTCACCCCGGCGCATCTTCTTCAGAATATGGCCATAAGTAACAACAGCGGAACATCCGCACCCGCTTCCTCCGGACAATACATATTTTTGCTTATTTCGGTCGTATATCATCAGACCACAATCCATGAAATTGGTTTCATCCATACGGACGCCTTCCTTTTCAAGGAGTTCCTTTGCGATGGGAAGGCCAACCGCAGCCAAATCTCCTGTTACAATCAAGTCATAATAACCAGGAGAACGGCCTGCATCGCGAAAATGTGCGGCGATCGTATCTGCCGCAGCCGGCGCCATCGCTGTTCCCATATTAAACGGGTCTTTAATACCGAGATCCATAACCTTGCCGATTGTAGCATAAGTAACATGCGGTCCAACCCCTTGGGTGGAAACAACTGAACACCCTGCACCAGTAATGGTATACTGCGCATATGGAGGTTTTTGTGAGCCATATTCCGTTGGGTACCGGAACTGTTTCTCTACGGTACAGTTGTGGCTTACCGTTCCTGCCATCGCATACTGGGCAGCACCCGAATCCACCATAAGCGAAGCGATCGCCAAGCTTTCCATAGAAGTCGAGCAAGCTCCGAACACACCGATATATGGCACACCCATTTTACGGGCGGCAAACGAGCTGCTGATAATCTGGTTCATCAGGTCACCCCCGACGAAAAACTGCAGCTGGTCTTCCGTTAGACCCGAGTTCTCCAGAGCGGTTCTGGCCGCATCCTCAAGTAAACGCCGCTCCCCTTTTTCCCAGGTCTTTTCATTTATTTCAATATTGTCGTAAATATAATCGAAATCCTCTGCAAGAGGCCCTTCACCTTCTTCAGGACCAACAATTGAGCTTGCTCCAAGAATGACAGGCTTGCTCTCATACTTCCAGGTTTGTCCGGTTACCTTCATCTTCAGTGTCCTCCTATTCCTAGAAGAGCATAAATAATACCCACGATGAATGCAGCAACGGTACCAAACACGATAACCGATCCGGCCAATTTAAACATGCTTGCCCCAACTCCAAGGACAAGTCCTTCTGCACGATGCTCTAACGCGGCTGAGCACATGGAATTCGCAAACCCGGTAACCGGCACAGCAGTCCCTGCTCCGGCCCACTGAGCGATTTTGTCGTATACACCGAGGCTTGTCAAAATGACTGAAATGATGATCAGCACAGCAACGGTCGGATTACCTGCTTCTTTCGTGCTCATATGAAACACAGACATAAAAAACTGCTGAATGCCTTGTCCGATAACACATATCAATCCCCCGACCAAAAAAGCTTTTAAACAGTTTTTCAATATACTACCAGGCGGTTCGTGCTTTTTGGCAATTGATTTGTATTCTTCCGGACTCATCGAATTCAATTTGGAGTCGGATTTTTGTTTTGAGTCAGGCAAGTTCATACACCTCCGGCAAAGTCATGTTGGAAATTACAATCTGGATTATTGACATTTCACTCTATATCATTATGGTTTCTTTTGGCTTCCTTTATGATTGGAAAATCATCCATATAAAAAACAGCCCCAGGCGCGAGGCCTAAAGCTGTCTTATCCTATGAAGGTCAGATCCACATGTACAACAACAGGATTACCAACAAAATAAAGAGCAGGATCAAAAGTACCTGAGTTTGGGTAGTCCCAAGCCGGCTGTAAAGTTCAGAAGTAGAGTGGCTCATTGTTTTATCCCCTTCCTGGGCTGTATGAATAACACGATCAGGATAGTATATTCCGCTTCTCTTATATGAGTCACAAAGACGTTTAAGACCTGTGAATGTCCATAGACTTTTGCATGGTATAAGAGCATACTAGAGGTTGAACCTTATACATATCTTCAACTAAAAGGAGCGAACACAAAATGAACCAATCAACAATGGATTTGCTGCGGACTCTTACTGAATTTCCTGCGGCACCCGGCTTCGAACGAGAACTTCGTTCTTGGGTTAAGGATGCCCTCTCCCCATATACAGACGAATTTCTGCAGGATCGATTAGGAAGTATTTTTGCCGTTCTTCGCGGAAATGATGAAGGACCACGTGTTATGGTCGCAGGACATATGGATGAGGTCGGCTTTATGGTCACAGGAATAACAGAGGCCGGCATGATCCGTTTTCAACCGCTCGGCGGCTGGTGGAGCCAGGCTGTACTCGCACAGCGGCTGCAGATCATTACAGAGGAAGGTCCGATTATCGGGGTCGTTGGCTCGATTCCTACTCACTTGCTGGATGAGGCTACACGCAGCAAGCCGGTTGACATCAAAACGATGTATCTGGATATCGGTGCAGATAACAAGGCTGAGGCTGAAGCTTTTGGTATCCGTCCAGGCCAGCAGATTGTGCCGATCTGTGAATTCACCCCTCTTGCCAACCCTAAGAAAATCATGGCCAAAGCCTGGGACAACCGGTATGGTGTCGGCCTTGCCATTGAACTTGTTAAAGCACTTCACGGAGAAAAACTCCCGAATACCGTATTCGCAGGAGCTACAGTTCAAGAGGAGCTTGGCCTGCGTGGCGCCCGGACGTCAGCCAATCTGATCCAACCTGACATTTTCTTCGGGCTGGATGCCAGTGCAGCTAATGACATGATGGGCGACAAGAGTCAATTCGGACAGCTCGGACAAGGTGCACTGCTTCGTATATTCGACCCGACAATGCTGACACACCGCGGCATGGTCGAATATGTACAGGACACGGCCGACACAAACAAAATCAAGTACCAGTACTTTGTTTCTCCCGGAGGCACCGATGCAGGACAGGTACATTTAAGCGGTATCGGTGTTCCATCCACGATCATCGGTATTTGCTCCAGATACATTCATACTTCATCCTCCATCATCCATACGGATGACTATGAGGCTGCGAAAGAACTGTTAATCAAGCTGGTTAAAGGCCTTGACCGTACAACCCTGAACACGATTCTGGAGCGGGCATAAACCCTTAAATTTTTTTAGCAGGATACACGGGTCCCAAATAGCCGTATATGAACGACTTTTTGGGACCTTATTACTTCATAAACGGAGGAAAATTCAATGCTGCAAGGGTTAACAACAGCCGGTCTAGGCAAAATTGACAGTAACAGTCATTTTATAGAGCTGGCATCCCGATACCACTTTCAAAGCGTAGATCTGGAAGCAGCGGATCTCATCAAAGAGCTTGGCGCCGAACAGGCTGTGGAACGATTAGGAGAACTTAAGCTTTCCATTGGATCAATGGGACTGCCTGTCGAGTGGAGGGCAGATGAAGAGGAATTCCTGAAAGGGATTACAAAACTGCCTGCAGCCGCTGAAGCTGCTGCTGCCCTAGGCTGCACCCGATGCTGTACTTACATCTTGCCATCAACGGATCTTCCGGCTGCTCATTTTATGGCCATTGCAACCAAAAGACTGCGAATTTGTGCCGATATTCTTGGCGCATACGGAATTAGGCTTGGTTTGGAATTTGTCGGACCGCATCATCTGCGGACAAGATGGAACAACCCTTTTATCTGGACACTCAGGGAAACACTAGACTGGATTGATGCCATCCATGAACCGAATGTCGGCCTTTTATTGGATTCCTATCATTGGTATACGAACGAACTGCAGGTATGCGACATAATGCAGCTTAGACCCGAACAGATAGTTCATGTACATATAAATGATGCCAAAGACCTGCCTGTTGAAGAGGTGCTCGATAATGATCGGTTATTTCCGGGAGAAGGGGTTATCGATCTTGCCGGTTTCTTAAAGGGTCTACACGATATTGGATATCAAGGTCCCGTATCACAGGAAATCCTGACCCCGTCTACTCCAAGCGATTCACCGGAAAGCCTTGTGCTAAGATCCCGGCAGGCGTTTGATAAGGTGTTTAAGGCTGCCGGTTTGAAGTAACAACGAGTGTTGGAACATAAAAAAGTCTTCCGCCAGTATTCAAACCAGGCGGAAGACTTTTTTGTATTTTCCTATTTCGCATAGGCAATCTATGCTTCTTCCCTCATTCACTCGCTGTCTTTCTTCAATCTTCCTGCCTTTTTCACGGCTTCCTTTAAAATAATCTCGATTTGAGCGTTAACACTTCGCAATTCATCATCCGCCCATTTTTCAAGCGCGTCATAGAGCTTGGGGTCTATCCTTAACGGATAAGCTTTTCGTTTTGCCATTGATCCTAGTGAATGCTTCCTGTATTAATGACAGGCTGCGTTCCTTTTTCAGAAACAATAGCAACCATCAGGTTATTAACCATTTGCGCCTTTTTATCATCATCAAGCTCGACAACCCCTTCAACCGCTAATTGCTCAATTGCGCTTTTTACCAAACCGACAGCCCCGTCTACAATGACTTTACGCGCTGATAATACAGCCTGTGCCTGCTGTCTTTGTAACATAGCCGACGCAATTTCAGAAGAATAGGCGAGGTGCATAATACGTGCCTCAATGACATCCACCCCGGCAACGGCTAGACGACTCTGAAGATCCTGTGCTAAAAAGTCAGCGATTTCATCACTGTTTTTTCGTAAGGACAAGTCTGTATCTTTGTCAAAATGATCATAAGCATATTGACTGGCAATATGGCGAATCCCTGTTTCACTTTGAATCTGAACAAATTCCTCGTAATCTTCAACATCGAAGGTTGCTTTAGCACTATCCGATACTCTGTAGACTACAACAGCAGCAATTTCAATCGGATTACCTTCCAGATCGTTTACCTTTAACTTTTCACTATTGAAGTTGATAACGCGAAGAGACACTCTGGATTTAATGCTTAAAGGAACAGCAACCCAAAGTCCCTGCTCTTTAATTACCCCGATATAGGTTCCGAAAAAAGTAAGCACCTTTGCCTCATTAGGATGAACAATCGTAACACCTGAAAGGATTAGCAAGGCTGTGATCCCCAAGAGAACTGGAACTATCAGGCTTGCACCGGAAGGATCTGTGGAAACGAACAGGAATGCAGCTAAACCAATAAGAACTAGCGATACAATAATACCGATATAACCGTTCATCTTGAATGCTTGTTTCTCTTGCATTTTCATGCCCCCCATTTATATATCAATGTGATATCACAATTATATCATTCATAGGGGATTATTTTCAACACAAATACCTGTTTGAAGCCAGAATCCGTAATTGTCTATGCTTATCGCTTCGCCTTATAAAACTCATGATACAGCTTCATTAGTGCCCGCTTCTCGATCCGGGAAACATAACTCCGCGAGATGCCGAGCTCTTTTGCAATTTCACGCTGTGTCCGCTCTTCCCCTCCGGCCTCCAAGCCGAAACGGCCGATGACCACTTCCTTCTCACGTTCATCCAATATGTCCAGATTCCGATATATCTTACTCTTCTCAATCTTTAACTGCACTGCATCCACAATGTCATCTGCCTCGGAGCCAAGGATATCGATTAGTGTTATCTCATTAACACTTGGGCGTTA
>NZ_CDSE01000027.1 GCF_001373415.1 Paenibacillus dakarensis
CAATCTCGTTCGCAACAACTCTTATATCATATCACACTCTTTCGCAGTTAGCAAGCTTTTTTTTGAATTTATTTTTTTCAAAATCATTCATTTAGCTTGCCGTCTAGCATTTTCGTGTGCACCCGATTTTCTCGAGCGGATTTATAATATATCATACTTCCTATCATCTTCGCAAGACCTTTTTTTGAAAAAGTTTTGCGATGTTTATTGAAGATTTAAAAGCCGCCAATCTGGCGGCGTCCTCACGAAAAGGAAGCGAAAATTAATTTAACATATAGCGACACAGTTAGTCAACTTTTTTTTGAAAATCAATGCTTGGATTGCGGAAACTTTCCGTTACGCGCATATTTCGACAGTTCTTTCTGTGGTGCAAACCTGGCGTACATCCGAAACACGGTTTTGTATCGATTGGCTATGGCATGGCGGATATTTTGTTCTAATCGTTGATCGCTCAGATCCAGCAGCATTTCATCAAGTTCTTTTCGAAGTACATAATCCAGCTCTTTACATTCTTTCTCGTTAAATAACATTCCCAGCATTATTGGGCCTCCCTTTAGATTATGCACATATACACTTTAGATCTATCTCATATTAATCTTTGTCATCAGCAGCTATGTAAGGTCAACCGAGAATTATATACCGGCTATCTGACGTCATTCTCTTTCCATCCATCATGCCCTGCAAGGGGCTCTGGTCCATAACCAAAGCCGCTTTATTAGGTATGCACACTTTCCAGGTAAATTATGATACCAACCACAACGTAATTGTACTTTCAATTACAGCAGCCACTAACAGTAACACCACAATCCACAACGAAGCTGTACGGGACTTGCGCCAAAGTTCCTGCCACCGCTCCCTTAACCCGCTTCCTCTGACCTCTCTCGGGAGGATGCTCTTATATACAAGGCCTCCTAATGCTAAACCGTAGGCACAAGCGATTAAGATAACGGGAATTTCAATGATACCGTGAGGGAGAAGTCCCTTAAAGATCATTTCTCCCAAATCCCCTCCGTTCATCTTCACCACATTAAGCATAAAACCAATAACCATTCCGTTGATTGCAAGAAATACAAACGGAATGATTCCAAATAATATTCCCGAGAACAAGACGAATATACTTTTGATGCTGTTATTGAGGAAAATAAAAACAAAGAAGCTTAGCTCAGGATTGTCCGACATTCTTAAGCTTTCACTAATATCTCTAAGTCCCTGAATTTCATCTATCAGTATAGCCTGAAGTGGGCCTGATCCAACCCAGCCAATCATAATTCCAAGTGCAAATAGAACGGTCGAAAGGATCAAAGGAACACGGATCGCGGCCAAATCCTTTATAAAAATACGAAAACGATACATAATATGCCTCCTTAAACAGTAATAACTCATAAGTACGAGCATAGATTTTAGTATACAAGCAGTAGCATTCGAAAGGAGAGGGCTAGGGTATAATGAATTATTTCTATGTATTAAACGGCAAGAAAATAAAAAGGTTTTTCTTTGTCTTTGCCGCTGCCATCTTTGCTGTAGGTGTCATTTATGTCGAAAGTGATAATGTCTCCGTCTTCTCTGAAAACACACCTTCTGCCGTTTACAGCGTCTCTACGGACAAAAAACAAATTGCTCTTACATTTGACATCAGCTGGGGAGAGAAACGTACGGAGCCTATACTTCAAGTTCTGAAGGATAATAATGTTCCCAAGGCAACCTTTTTCCTGTCAGCTCCATGGAGCAAGAGTCATCCCGACATTGTGAATTCAATCAAAGATGCAGGGTTTGAAATTGGAAGCCATGGCTACAAACACGATAACTACAGCACGCTTAGCGATGAAGAAATACACAAGCAGATTTCAACAGCCCATTCTATTTTAACCACAGTTACAGGAAAAGAACCCAAGCTAATCCGAATGCCTAACGGTGATTTTGACAAGAGAGTGTTACGCATAGCCGAAAGCCTTAAATATACGGTTATTCAATGGGATACAGATTCTTATGATTGGAAAAACATCGGTGTAGATAAAATCGTTGACCGCGTCGTTTCTAAAGCACACCCTGGCGACATCGTATTGCTCCATGCAAGTGACTCCTCTAAACAAACACACGAAGCCCTTCCCCAAATCATTAATGAGCTGCGCAAACAGGGGTATGAATTCGTGACAGTGACGGAACTGCTTCAACAGAGTAGCGCCAAGGGCACCGAGGTCCATGATCAAGCCATGCTTCAAAAGAGCATTGAAGATTCTGCGGGTTTATAAATAACCTTATATATGAGCTGCTAGTAAAAAAAGAGCTAAAATAGATTAGCTCTTTTTTTGATCGCTTGTTACTTTATGCAGTATTAAAATTTGGTAAGCATTGCACGCAAGTAACGGAATAATAATAAATATGGTAGCGTTGTTTACTCCGATTTTTAGAACCCCGATAATTTCGAGGATCGTTACAGCGAGCATAAAAAACATCGTAGGTATAAGTGCATTCATGTTGGTGACCTTCACCTTAAAGTATGTAACAACAATCGCTGTGAGCAGTATGCCTATTCCCAAGGCTAAATCCCAGGTAAGGTTCTTCTCTCCTCCAACAAACGTACGCAGGAACATCAATTCCAGCAGGGCTAGTACAGAGAGAACAATTTGTACATACTGCCATGTCTTTCGCTTAAACACTCCTATCCCCATATAGTTCAAGGTTAGGTAAGCGAAGAATCCTAGTTGTGAATAAACGCTTACAAGCGCCCCATACCCGAACAATATTAACGGAAAAATGAGCATATCGAGTGTTCCTTTAAATTCAATCGTGCCTGTGGCGAACTGTAATATAAGCCCTGCTACAACAGCTCCTATTGCGCCAACAAGCATTGTTTTCCAAAATAACCTTGCCCACTTGCGTAAGCTCAAATCTTTCCACCCCCATTAAGACATTATTTTACCAACGTTCACAATAAAAAACCATTCCCGCTTCGACATATTTCTTAAGTTCCGTCACATACTATCGTTAACATCCCATATAAGGAGGACAACGGTAATGAAGTGGCCGTTATTTCGTTTGTGTCTTTTCATCTGCGGAACTACTGTGCTGCTTACTGCATGCGGTTCTGATCAAGGATATTCTTCACAGCAGCTTGGTTATAAAGAGATGAAATCCATGGTCGTTGATATCCTTAAAAGTGACGACGGGAAAAAAGCTGTTCAGGAAGCCCTCGGTACTTCAGGTTCCTCAAGCGGTGGGGGCGGGTCAATGAATGCCAAAATGCTAACCGAACAATCCAGTGCACAGATTCGTACAGCTGTTAAGGATACACTCGTTTCTGAAGAGTATAAAAAAGAGCTGGAGAAAATTATGACCGATCCTAAATTCGCCGGCGAGTTTGCTAAAGCGATCAACGCTGAAAGCAAACAGCTCCATATGCAGCTCATTAAGGATCCGATGTATCAAAAATCTATTCAGGACATTATGAAAACTCCTGAGGTTATGAAATCTTTCCTCGACCTGACCAAGACCTCAGACTATCGTAAACAATCCATGACTGTCATGCAGGAAGCGATGCAAAACCCTCTTTTCCGGATGGAAGTCTTGGAGCTGCTTAAAACGGTTGTTAAAGAGGAGCTGGAGCCTTCTGTTAAGAAAAAGGATCAGCAGGGCGAAGGACAAGGCCAAGGCGGACAGCAAGGTGGAGGACAAGGTCAGGGCGAGAAACAGGGCGAGGGTCAAGGTGGCGGCTCTGGTGGCGGTAAATAGTTAGGTATCAGCTGACTTGCCTTCATTCCTGCACTAAATAAGAAAAGCTCCCTGTTACAGGGAGCTTTTTATTATGATTCAGTGGTTCCTTCACACTTGCTTGAAATCTTATTCGCGATATCACTATAAATATTTGCGCTCTCTGTCCCGGCTCTGTATACAGAAGGAGAGAAATCAGGATCTGCTGTTAGATTGTCAGGACCTCCGAGCGGCAGCTGACCAAGCAGCTCTGTATGGAGCGTTTCGGCCAGCATTCCTCCGCCGCCGCGTCCAAATACATAATCCTTCTCCCCGCAGTTCGAGCAGCTGTAGTAAGCCATATTCTCAACAACCCCAAGAATCTCATGCTCTGTCTGGATTGCCATAGCACCAGCCCGGGCTGCCACAAATGCTGCTGTAGCATGAGGAGTCGTAACGATAATCTCCTTGCTTTGCGGTATCATCTGATGAACATCAAGCGCTACATCCCCTGTTCCAGGCGGAAGGTCGAGCAGCATGTAATCCAGGTCTCCCCAAGCTACATCTTCAAAAAACTGACGCAGCATTTTGCCCAGCATCGGTCCACGCCATACTACGGGGCTGTTCTCCCGAATGAAAAAGCCCATCGACATGACTTTAACGCCGAAGCGCTCTACGGGAATAATAACTCCTTCATCCGTTACGCTTGGCCCTTCTTCAATCCCCATCATATCGGGTACACTGAAGCCATAAATGTCGGCATCGATCAGTCCGACCTTTTTACCTTGGCGTGCCAAAGCGGTTGCCAGATTAACGGTAACGGTGGATTTACCTACCCCGCCTTTACCACTCGCTACGGCAATGAAATGAACGCCGGAATTTTTACTGAGAAGCTGATTATTCTGCATGCCCGCAGCATGCCCCTTCGTCAGCTTTTCACGATCATCAGGCTCCTGCTGTGCGGAATTCACCGCTGGGACCATGCGAATATGAACATCTTCGGCTCCAATTGCCTGGAGAAGCTCTCTAATCTGTCCATTGAGCTGCTCACGCTGCTCCTCACTACTGTACGTTACAGACAGTCGTACCGAACTATCCTTTACTACGATATCACGAATCCGCTGCAGCTCTATCAGGCTTTTTCCCGTTTCCGGATCCTGAATAGGCTGGAGAATTTCCTGTACCTGCTCTCTGTTTATCAGCATATCGATCAGCACCTCGACTCTATGTAATGGCTAGATAGAAATTATCAGTTCTTATCTATTATACCATTAGTTAATCGGATCTGACGACTGATTCACACGTTCCCCTGACATATAGCGAAGTATACCTTTATATACTGAAGCCGCAACCTTTCGCTGGTATTTCTCATCCCGCAGCATTTCCGATTCCTCTGGATGAGAAAGAAAACCTACTTCTACCAGCGTGGACGGTACTTTAAAGGCTTGAAGCAGAAAAACTTTATCATTGATTTTGGCCAGACGCTGAGTATTCTCTAAATTGTGTCTAATTTCACTTTGAATTAATTCCGCCAGGCTCTTGCTGTCATCATTTGAGGGTGGGTAAAATGTCTGCGCCCCACGCCACCGGTTTGATACCATACTGTTCAGATGAATGCTTACAAACATATCAGCTCGATGGTCTTCAACGAGCCGGACCCTCTGTTTCAGATCCTCCGTTTTCCGCTTCCCCTTTGTATCCGGGGAGGCCAGATCATAGTCACCTTCTCTTGTCATCACGACCAGAGCACCAGCTTGTTGAAGATAATCCCGCAGATAAAGCGTGATTGCAAGATTCACATCTTTTTCGATGACTCCTTGCCTGCTGACAGCACCTCCATCAGGTCCTCCATGACCTGCGTCGAGTGCAATCACTTTACCTGCTAGCGGCAGGTTCCAATACTTGACCGTTTTTGCACTTGGAATCTCATAGGTAACTATAACGAGTAACAAGGCAAGCAGCGCCATGCCAAATATCGTTTGTTTCATTCGCTTCCATGATATCCATACGGTTACCTTATCCGAACCCTTCCTGGACATAAAAAATCCACCTCGTCCCATAAGTGTTGTATTTCATGATATGGGACAAGGCGGAGAAATATTCCCCTTTATACGGTTATACTTTCTTTCATGCCTTTTATAAGAATTTGAGCCACCTCTGGTCGTGTAAATTCCGGAGGTGGACATTTCCCTTCACGAAGAAGCCCTCTTACTTTGGTACCGGATAAGGTCAAATGATGCTCTTTTTCATGCGGGCATGTTTTGCTCGAAGCCATATTTCCACATACGGTACAAAAGAAGCTGTGTTCAAAGAAAAGGGGTGTTATGCCAAGCTCTTCTGCAGTGAAGTTACTGAATATCTCCTGCGCTTCATAGGTTCCATAATAATCGCCGACACCCGCATGATCACGGCCTACTATAAAATGGGTGCATCCATAATTTTTGCGGACCAATGCATGGAAGATCGCTTCCCGCGGTCCAGCATAGCGCATTGCTGCAGGAAAGACGCCTAAGAAAGTACGGTTAGACGGATAATAATGCTCCAGCAGCTTCAGATAGCTTTTCATCCGTACATCCGCAGGAACATCATCTGCCTTGGTTTCACCAACGAGCGGGTTTAAAAAGAGGGCATCCACGATTTCCATAGCACTCTTCTGAATATATTCATGAGCCCGGTGAACCGGATTTCTGGTCTGAAAGCCAACGACCGTCTTCCATCCTTGCTCCTTAAAGTATCCTCTGGTCTGAGCCGGATCATAATAGAACGCCTTGAACTTATCAGGCTCCGGCCGGTGAAGCAGCTCAATGGACCCTCCTACGTAGATATCAGAACGCTCAAACAACTTCTGAACGCCAGGATGCTCCGGATCATCTGTTTTGAATACTTGAAGCGCCTCTTCACGTTGATCCACCTGATAAATACTCTCTACATGGATCACTCCATATACAATACCATCGTTTTCTCCAACAAGAGCTGCTGGTTCTCCAAGTGTAAGCTGATTCGCTAGCTGTTCTTCTACTGCCAGTGTAATCGGTATGCTCCATACGGTTCCATCAGCCAATCTCATGGACGCAACAACTGACATGTAATCTTCCTCGTTCATAAAGCCTTCCAAGGGTGAAAAGGCTCCTACACCTATTAAATCGAGGTCTGAGATCGCCCAGGAATTAACGGGTATTTGTTTCATCTGTTTGACCAAATGAGTTAGCTCGCCCTGCCTTTCATTACTGGCAACTCTTTGAATTAATTCCCCTCCATGCGGCAGTATGGATGTCATGGTATACCTCCCAGAGCTTTTTCTATTAGTGTGTTATTTATGCAGACCACATTCTGTTTTCTCATTACCGGCCCAGCGTCCTGCTCTTGGATCTTCACCGGGCAGTACTTCCCGAGTGCAGTAATGACACCCTATGCTTGGATAATTACGATCGTGGAGCGGATTATAAATGATGTCATGGGCGCGAATATACTGCCATACGTCCTCATTCGTCCAACCAGCGATAGGATTAAATTTTACCAAGCCGAATTTTGTGTCATATTCAACTTTTTTGGCGTTGGCACGTGTTGGAGCCTGATCGCGGCGTATGCCTGTAATCCAGGCATCATATTGAGACAGGATACGTGTTAGCGGTTCTACCTTTCGAATGCCGCAGCATTGATTCGGGTCAATCGTCCACAATGAATCTCCGTGCTGTGCTGCCTGCTCTTCAGGTGTAATTAACGGAGAAACTCTTACGAATTCCAAATTGTATTTAGCCATCAGCCGGTCACGCGTCTCATAGGTTTCCTGGAAATGAAAATCGGTGTCTAGGTAGAAAATATCTGTTGTTGGACTAACCCTCTGAATCATATCGACTAAGACAACGTCCTCTGCGCCAAAACTACAAGCGAACGTAATGTTTGGAAATGCTTCAATAGCACACGAAATGACTTCCTCGGCGGAAGCCTGTTCTAAACTAACCGCTTTTTCTATAATCCAGTCTTCTTTCTCCAGTAAATTCACGACAGTAATCCCTCCTTCTCAATAAATCATCCTTTAAAACCATTAAATCCTACGTAAATAGTATGAATTAAATACAGTATAAGTCTTTTCTATTTAATGTCAACTGAGTTTGGTCCTAAAATAACAAAAAAAGACCTCTTCCGGTTTTCGGAAAAGATCTTTTTATTGCAAAAATTTACGCTTGGAGAACTTTTTATCCCTAGGCTCATAATGTAATACAGTTAATGTCATCTATCATCCTGTAAACAGCCATTTTATTAAGTTAACAATAGCGTTGATCGTATAGATTGTTAGGAGCATTATTATGAAAGCCCCAGACATTTGTTTAATACTCATTTTTTTATTATTAAACCCTCCAAGCAAAAGGACAAACAAAAGGACACTTGAAATTACTACATATTCAGGAAGCTCCTTAATCTCAAAGAATTTGAACATCCTCTCACTCCTTACCTAGCTAAACACATCCGCTTTAAGATCCTTAAATCAACTTTAGAAAAAAAGTAGGATTACATATTTAACGTTCAAAATATTACAAAGGTTTAAAAGCAAATGACTTTATTCTTAAAAAATGTTGATAAGCAGACAGCAGCTCGGTTTGAAATATTTATGGAGGTTTATATTTTTAAATCAGAGTCAAATCATGCTTTTTGACAAAACAAAAGCCCCCGACCATAAAGGCCAGAGGCTGAGTATCCTTGATACACAAGGGATATTAACGTTTGGAGAACTGAGGTGCGCGACGAGCCGCTTTAAGACCGTATTTCTTACGCTCTTTCATACGAGGGTCACGAGTCAGGAATCCTGCTTTTTTCAAAGAACCACGGAATTCTGGGTCAGCTTTCAGCAACGCACGGGAGATACCGTGACGGATTGCGCCAGCTTGGCCGGAAATACCGCCGCCATGAGCAATAACGAGAACGTCGTATTTGCCCAATGTTTCAGTCAGGTTCAAAGGTTGTTTAACGATCAGTTTGAGAGTTTCCAAACCGAAGTATTCATTGATGTCACGTTTATTAATGACAATTCGTCCTTCACCCGGTACAAGGCGAACACGTGCTACCGAGTGCTTACGACGACCTGTCCCATAGTATTGTACTTGTGCCATGAAACTGTCCTCCTTTTAATTAACCGCGAAGTTCGTAAACTTCTGGTTTTTGAGCTTCGTGTGGATGTGCTGTGCCTGCATATGCTTTAAGTCTCAGCTTCATTTTATCGCCCATGCGAGTTTTAGGAAGCATACCATAAACTGCGTTTTCGATCACGCGCTCTGGGTATTTCTTGATCAGATCTTGAGCTACAGTCACCTTCAATCCACCTGGATGCATGGAGTGACGATAGTATTTCTTGTTTTCCATTTTCTTACCAGTCAGAACGATTTTCTCCGAGTTAATTACGATTACAAAATCGCCTGTGTCCACATGTGGAGTAAATTGTGGCTTATGTTTGCCGCGGATCAGAGCAGCAACTTCACTTGCCAAGCGGCCAAGCGTTTTGCCTTCGGCATCAACGATGTACCAAGAACGCTCAACTTCATTTGGCTTAGCCATGTAGGTCGTACGCATGAATAGTTCCTCCTTGTTTTCATCCGAAAATCTGTGTCAAATTTTCTTCATCTATCTTCGTTCGTATGTCTAACATTTTTAAAGTGATGGATAATTCTCGGCATTTTCTTAACCGGGGCTGTGGGAGAGCCGTTAAGAAAACACAACTTATATAATACAGGAACTACCCCTAAATCGCAAGCGATTTTTAGTGAAATATCACTCAATTTTATGATTTAAACCGAACAAGTAGTTAAATAGATAAGTTCGGGATATAACGATCTCATTGCCACAAAATCTTCTTGAAAGAATCAGGATAATTCTGTGCCTTCAAAAGAAGAAAGATCGTATTCCACATCCCAAAGCATCAGACCCGTACCCATCGCTGTTGGACCGGCTGCTGCACGGTTCTTAGCCTCGAGTATGACTGCCATACTCTCTGGTGTACGTTTCCCTTCTCCCACTTCCATAAGCGTGCCCATAATAATTCGCACCATATGCTGCAAAAAACCACTGCCCGTTACAAACGTATGAATGATTCCCTGATCCCGGCTATTCGGACGGCACATACTTGTATCTGTCTCAATCCAGGCATCATAGATCGTTCTTACATGTGAAGGCTTTGTAGACTTCCTTGAAGCGAATGTTGTGAAGTCATGAGTTCCGATTAGGTAGCGCAGCCCTTCTTCCATAGCAGCAATATTAAGCTTGCCATGATGATGGAATTGATACCTGCGGTTAAACAGATCAGGGAACTGATTCGCGTTAATCGTATACCGATACGTTTTTCGCTTCGCTTCCCGACGAGAGTGAAATTCAAGCGGTACTTCCACCGCATCTGTAACGACGATATCCTGAGGCAGCCTCGAATTAAGCGCTATACACCAGCGCTCTACCGGAATCTTGGATTTCGTATAGAAATTGAACACCTGCCCACGGGCATGAACACCTGCATCCGTACGACCAGAAGCCGTAATCTTTAATCGCTCACCTGAGAGGCGTTCAATAGCTTCCTCCAGTAGATCCTGAATCGTGTTTCCACCAGGCTGGGTCTGAAATCCATTGTAGCCGGTTCCGTCGTAGCTGACTTTCATCAGAAGATTGCGCATGGTTTCCCTCCTGGTTCACTTCCTTGAATCTGCTAAACAAGCAGACACCCTTTCATAGTCCTAATCAGGACCATCCTATCTAGCAAGCAGGTATAGAAGAAAAGCTCCTATATCTAAAAAAGAGCCCCCAAGGAGCTCCTTTTCATCATGCTAGCCGATCCCTAATAGTCAGCCGCATGACTAGAAGGCTCTCGCATACGATGCCCTGGGGTAGCCGAGATGAGTCGGAAGCCGACTTTGATCCATCTCGAACCACGACCCGATTGGATAGCCTGCACAAGTCATCCTTATGGATAAACAAGTGTAGAGCCGGGCATACATAACTACAGTCACTTCAGAATGCAGTGCTCACTCTCTTGAAGTCAAAAGAGTGATCTAACGGGATCGAGTTAACTACGCGCGGTCAACCAGTTCCAAGTATACCATTGGAGCTGCGTCGCCACGACGAGGACCCAATTTCAGGATACGAGTGTATCCGCCTGGACGCTCGGAGTAACGAGGCGCGATTTCGGAGAACAATTTTTGGATAGCATCTTGTTCACCGTCAACTGTCTCGCGGCGTACAAATGCAGCCACTTGACGACGAGAGTGCAAATCATTACGCTTTGCCTTCGTGATCAGCTTTTCTGCGATAGAGCGAACTTCTTTAGCTTTCGCTTCAGTTGTTTCGATGCGCTCATATAAGAACAGGTCGGTTACCAGGTCACGGAACAATGCTTTACGCGCACTGGAGTCGCGGCCCAACTTTTGATATGCCATGTGTTTTCCCTCCTTTGCTAGAACAATCTTAAACTATTCTTCTGTACGAAGTCCCAAACCGAGCTCCTCGAGCTTCTCCTGAACTTCTTCCAAGGATTTGCGGCCCAAGTTACGAACCTTCATCATATCCTCTTCTGTTTTCGTAGTCAGCTCTTGTACCGTATTAATGCCGGCACGCTTGAGGCAGTTGTAAGAACGAACAGAGAGATCCAGTTCTTCGATCGTCATTTCAAGAACTTTTTCTTTCTTGTCTTCTTCTTTTTCGACCATAATTTCAGCATCTTTCGCTTCATCGGTCAAACCAACGAAGAGGAACAAATGCTCAGTCAAAATTTTTGCGCCGAGGCTGACAGCCTCTTCCGGCCGAATGCTTCCATCCGTCCAGATTTCGAGTGTCAACTTATCGTAGTTGGTTACTTGACCAACACGCGTATTTTCTACACCGTAGTTTACACGGCTAATCGGTGTGTAGATCGAATCGACGGGAATGACGCCGATAGGCTGGTCATCGCGTTTGTTCCGATCCGCCTGGACATAGCCACGACCGCGACTCGCAAAAATACGCATGTGAAGTCTCGCACCAGGGCCGAGCGTTGCAATATGAAGATCCGGATTAAGAATCTCTACATCGCTATCCGCACGAATGTCACCAGCGGTAACAACCCCTTCGCCTTCGGCATCAATTTCAAACACTTTTTCTTCATCGGAATGAATCTTCAGCGACAAAGCTTTAAGGTTCAAAATGATTTCTGTCACATCTTCCATGACACCAGGAATCGTAGAGAACTCATGCAGAACGCCATCAATCTGAACAGATGTAACGGCTGCGCCTGGCAGCGAGGACAGCAGGATGCGGCGAAGTGAATTCCCCAGCGTCGTGCCATAACCACGCTCCAACGGTTCTACTATAAATTTCCCATAGGTTCCTTCTTCATTGACATCAACGGTCTCAATTTTCGGCTTTTCGATTTCAATCACGCAAGTACCCCTCCTTCAAACGTCGCTCCTATATGAAACTGTCATCTTATCCAGTAATCCATGTAGTATGCCTAAACAACCATTCTTAGCAGATTGCACCGGAATTATACCACATTAACAGGATGACTTCATTATACGCGACGACGTTTTGGTGGGCGGCATCCATTATGTGGAATCGGTGTTACGTCTTTGATGAGGTTAACTTCCAGTCCAGCAGCTTGCAGAGAACGAATCGCTGCTTCGCGGCCAGCACCTGGGCCTTTAACCATAACTTCCACTGCTTTCATACCATGCTCCATTGCAGCTTTAGCAGCTGTTTCAGCAGCCATTTGTGCAGCGAATGGAGTAGACTTACGAGAACCTTTGAATCCCATGCCGCCGGAGCTAGCCCAAGAAATAGCATTTCCGTGGGGATCCGTAATAGTTACGATCGTATTGTTGAACGTGGAACGAATATGAGCCACGCCAGATTCAATATTTTTGCGGTCACGACGTTTAGTACGTACGACTTTTTTTGGTTTAGCCATTGTCTGTTATCCCCCTTCCTTATTTCTTCTTGTTAGCTACCGTACGACGAGGACCTTTCCGTGTACGAGCATTGGTTTTAGTACGTTGTCCACGAACCGGCAACCCACGACGATGACGAACACCGCGGTAGCAGCCGATCTCAGTCAAACGTTTAATATTCAAGGAAATTTCACGACGCAGGTCACCTTCTACCTTAACCATCTTGTCGATCGTTTCACGCAATTTACCCACTTCATCTTCCGTCAGATCACGAACACGAGTGTCCGGATTGATGCCTGCTTCTTTGATAATTTTCTGGGAAGTCGTTTTACCGATTCCGAAAATGTAAGTCAAGGCGATCTCAACGCGTTTGTCACGTGGCAAATCCACACCAGCTATACGAGCCATTACGCTACACCCCCTTCTTTAACCTTGTTTTTGTTTGTGTTTCGGATTTTCACAGATAACCATTACATTCCCATTGCGGCGAATGACTTTGCATTTTTCGCAAATAGGCTTCACAGAAGGTCTTACCTTCATGTTAATTACCTCCTCAAAGTTTTACGTGTGTAAAACCAGCTTCGAAAACTAGACTGTTGTTCTGCTATAGCAAAACTGTTCGTAACCGCTGCTGAGTTTTACTTCAGTAAAACCGCTTCGCAGCTTTCCTTTATTCCCCAGGGGAACGACATACTATTTACGGTAAGTGATACGACCTTTAGTCAGATCGTATGGCGATAATTGGATAACTACTTTGTCACCTGTAAGGATGCGGATAAAGTGCATCCGCAGCTTTCCGGAAACGTGAGCGAGAATTTGATGACCATTCTCAAGCTCGACTCTAAATGTTGCATTCGGCAACGGTTCGATAACCGTACCTTCAACTTCAATGACATCTTCCTTGGCCACAGTTATTCTCCTTTCTGATCAGCATTGGATTTGTCGGATAAAAACTGGTTGATTGCAAAACGCAGCTTCCCATTTGTTACCCGACCGCTTTCTTGCAAACTATTTACAACCTCACTACTAATGAAAGGCTGGGGTTCCAGGTGAACAAGATTCTTCTTCTTCGCCTGATCAAACTTTCGTTTGTTCCCGTCCGCAATAGTAACAAACTTGCTGTCTTCTATCGAAACGACAATGGCATACTGATCAGCATCTCTGCCTCTCAGAATTTTGACGACCTGACCAACCTGAACCGGGTTAATTTTATTCAAATCAATCACCTATTCAGCCAACTTCGTCAAAATTTCCATGCCGTCCTCGGTTACGGCTACTGTATGTTCAAAGTGAGCACACAAGGAGCCATCCACCGTAACGACTGTCCAATTGTCTTCCAGCGTCTTAACATTACGCTTACCGGCGTTTACCATCGGCTCAATTGCCAGAACCATGCCTGGCTTGAGTCTTGGCCCGCGGTCAGGAATGCCGTAGTTCGGAATTTGCGGATCTTCATGCAGATCGGTGCCCACACCATGACCCACGTACTCGCGGACAACAGAAAACCCTGCATCCTCGATATAACGCTGTATGGCATGAGAGATTGTAAACAAGCGTACATCGGGTTTGATTAGCGCAAGTCCGGCATAAAGAGAACCTTCAGTTACATCCAGCAATCGCTGAGCTTCATCGGTAATCTTACCTACAGGATAGGTCCATGCCGAGTCACCGTGGTAACCCTGATACTGTGCACCGATATCAAACGTAACGATATCGCCCTCAACTAATTTGCGTTTGCTTGGAAATCCATGCACCAATTCTTCATTAACTGATGCGCAAATGCTGGAAGGAAATCCGTTGTAGCCTTTAAAAGACGGCAAAGCGTCTTGGCTGCGAATGAAACGGTCGGCCAAATGATCAAGTTCCCCGGTCGTAATGCCGGGTTCAATATGAGCAGAAAGGAGCTTGTGGCATTCCGCCACAATCCGTCCTGCCTCTCTCATCAAGCCCAGTTCCTTTTCGGATTTACAAATGATCATTATACTTAACCTCGCAGTACGGATGCAATTTCAGAAGAAACCGCTCCGATTTCCTGATCACCATCAATTTGACGCAGAAGACCTTTGTTCTCATAAAATGTGAGGAGTGGTGCAGTTTTGTTGATATATTCGTCTAAGCGAATGCCTACGCTCTCCTCGTTGTCATCAGAGCGTTGATACAGTTCACCGCCGCATTTATCACAAATGCCTTCCTGTTTAGGCGGGTTAAAGATCACATGATATGTTGATCCGCAGTTCTTGCAAATGCGTCGCCCAGTAAGACGAGCCAGCAATTTCTCACGGTCAACTTTCAGGTTGATGACATGATCAAGGCTTGTATTCAAGCGGGCCAGAATATCTTCCAGCGCTTCCGCTTGCGAAAGGGTTCTTGGAAAACCGTCCAATAAAAAACCTTTTTCGCAATCGGACTGCTGCAGCCGCTCAGCTACAATGCCAATGGTCACATCATCAGGTACCAGCAGACCTTGGTCCATGAATTCTTTTGCTTTCAACCCAATGGGAGTTCCTTGTTTAATCGCCAAACGAAATGCATCGCCTGTAGATATATGAGGAATGCCAAAGTCATTAACAATGGTTTCTGCTTGTGTTCCTTTTCCTGCCCCAGGAGGGCCCATGAATAAGATGTTCACCTTAGTCCCTCCTCCTACCTATAGTAAGAACAGCACAATAGGTGCCGGAAGTAGAATTGACCACTAACCGGAACCTATCGACTACTTATTAATAAATCCTTTGTAATGACGCTTAATCAATTGGCTTTCGATCTGCTTCATTGTATCCAGTGCAACACCGACAACGATCAGCAAGGATGTACCGCCGATTTGAACCGTACGCGGAAGGCCAGCTAGCGCTCCAAAGAACACAGGAAGTACAGAGATGACTGCCAGGAACAGTGCTCCTGTCATCGTCAAACGAGTCATTACTCGTGTCAGATACTTCTCAGTAGCTTTACCAGGACGGATGCCTGGAATATAGCCGCCGTTCTTCTTCATGTTATCAGCCATCTGGTTCGGATTCATCTGCACGAATGTGTAGAAGAAAGTGAAACCAATGATCATAACGACATAGAGGACCATACCCAGTGGTTTATCATATGCAAGGTTAGTAGTTACCCACTTCGCCCATGCAGTTGTAGACCAGAAGCTTGCAAGAATAACAGGGAATTGAAGCAGTGACATTGCAAAGATAACCGGAATGACGCCAGCGCCATTGATTTTCATTGGAATGTGTGTGTTCTGTCCGCCGTACATCTTGTTGCCCACAACACGCTTAGCGTATTGTACTGGGATCTTGCGGATACCCTGCTGGATAAATACAACCCCGACAACGATCAAGATGAGTACCAGAAGGATAATAACACCCTTCAGGACATTCAAGAAGACTTGATTGTCTTGAATAAAGTTCGACTCAATGGTTGTGCGGATATGCATTGGAATTCCTGCAGCGATACCTGCAAAGATAATAATTGAAATCCCGTTACCAATACCCTTTTCTGTGATCTGCTCACCAAGCCACATCAAGAATGATGTACCTGCAGTCAACACGATCGCAATAACGAGATAATCAATGAAAGTAGCATTCGGAATCATTTCGGTACCGTATAAACGGTTGAAACCGATCGACATACCGAAAGCCTGAATCAAGCCCAATATTACCGTACCATAACGGGTGATTTGAGCCAACTGCTTTTTACCGTGCTCCCCTTGTTTTGCCCATTCCGCAAATTTCGGAATGACGTCCATAGACAGCAACTGTACAATAATGGACGATGTAATATATGGAAAGATCGAGAGGGCGAAAATTGAGAACTGCTGAAGTGCGCCCCCTGAGAACGTGTTGAGAAGTCCAAACAATTCGTTACCTGCTTGGTTTGATTGTGTAAACACATCTTTATTCACACCAGGAACTGGTACGAAAGATCCGATACGGAAAATAATCAATACAAACAGAGTGAACAAAATACGTTTACGAAGATCTTCTACACGCCATATATTTTTCAGGGTCTTAAACATTAGATCACCTCGGTTTTACCGCCGGCAGCCTCGATCTTCTCTACCGCAGATTGAGAGAACTTATTTGCTTTTACAGACAACTTCACGGTAACTTCACCGTTGCCAAGAATTTTGATGCCGCTCTTCGTATTGTTTACGATTCCGCTCTCGACCAAAACTTCTGGAGTTACTTCAGTACCTTCTGCAAAGCTGTTCAGTTCTTCGATGTTCACAATCGCGTACTCTTTGCGAGTTGGATTCACAAAGCCACGTCTTGGCAGACGACGATACAATGGGTTCTGTCCGCCTTCGAAGCCAGGACGAACACCACCGCCTGAACGGGAGTTTTGACCTTTGTGACCTCTACCTGATGTTTTACCCGTACCGCTACTTGGACCGCGTCCAACGCGTTTACGTTCTTTGCGGGATCCAGGTGCTGGGCTCAGCTCATGTAACTTCATCGTTCGTTGCACCTCCTTAATATATCCGGGTTAACCCCGGGATTAACCTTCGATTTCTTGAACAGAAACCAGGTGATTTACCTTCTTGATCATACCGCGAATGGCTGGATTATCATTGTGAACAACTTTAGCGTTGATCTTATTCAATCCAAGTGTTTTCACGGTCATACGCTGATCTTCCGGACGTCCGATCACGCTACGCACGAGGGTGATTTCAAGTTTAGCCATGAGATTCCCTCCTTAACCCAACAGCTCTTCGACGGATTTGCCGCGAAGCTTGGCAACTTCTTCAACACGCTTCAGACGGGACAAGCCTTCCAAAGTCGCATTGACCATATTCATGGAGTTCGAAGAACCTAGAGATTTTGTTAAGATATCACCTACGCCAGCCAGTTCAAGTACAGCACGAACCGGTCCGCCGGCGATTACTCCGGTACCTTCTGATGCTGGCTTCAAAAGAACTCGGCCTGCACCGAAGTGACCCGTTACTTGGTGAGGAATTGTTGTTCCAACCAATGGAATGTGAATCAGGTTTTTCTTGGCGTCTTCGATGGCTTTGCGGATTGCATCCGGTACTTCGCCTGCTTTACCAATACCTGCTCCAACCCAACCTTTTCCATCACCGACAACTACCAATGCACTAAAGCTGAAACGGCGTCCGCCTTTAACAACCTTAGCAACGCGGTTAATATTTACAACTTTTTCAGTCAGTTCTAAAGTGTTAGGATCTACACGCAAGTCGTTTACCTCCTTTTGAAAATGTCTTAGAATTCAAGGCCTGCTTCGCGAGCTGCTTCAGCCAGAGCTTGAATACGTCCGTGATACAGATATCCACCACGATCGAATACGATTGATTTGTAACCTTTGTCAGTTGCACGCTTTGCAACGAGCTCTCCAACTTTACGAGCAGACTCAACGCTGCCGCCGTTTTTGATGTCGCCGCTCAGTTCTTTATCCAATGTAGAAGCCGATGCCAAAGTCACGCCGGCCACGTCATCGATCAATTGAGCATAGATGTGTTTCGAAGAACGGAACACATTCAGACGTGGACGCTCTGCAGTGCCTTGAATTTTCTTACGCACACGCAGGTGTCTTTTCAAACGAGCTTTATTCTTGTCTTGTTTCGTGATCATGCTTCCCTTTCACTCCCTTCAGTTTTGCCTTAACAGCTTCACTTTAAGACTCATGGGGTAAGTAAGGAGAAACAGGTTAGCAAGCCAGCGGGTAAACCCGGGGGCAGCTACCTTATTTCTTCTTACCAGCCTTACCTTCTTTACGAATAATGCGTTCACCTTCGTACTTGATACCTTTACCTTTGTAAGGCTCTGGTTCACGTACGGAACGGATTTTAGCAGCGTATGCACCTACGCGCTCTTTATCGATTCCTTTTACAGTGATCTTTGTGTTGGAAGGTACTTCGAACTCGATACCTGGTTCAGGCGTGATTTCAACCGGGTGGGAGTAACCTACGTTCAGAACGATTTTATCTCCGGACTTACTTGCACGGTATCCGACACCGACCAGTTCAAGGTTTTTCGAGAATCCTTCAGTCACGCCGCTGACCATGTTCGAGACAACGCTGCGGGTCGTGCCGTGAAGAGAACGATGAGTTTTGTTGTCGGAAGGCCGAACAACAGTAATTTCGTTGTTTTCTACTGAAACCTGCATGTCTTTATGCAGTTCACGAGTCAAGGTACCTTTCGGTCCTTTAACCGTGATTACAGTGTTATCCAGTGTGACATCCACACCGCTTGGAATAGCAATTGGTTTACGACCAATACGGGACATTCATTGCACCTCCTATCTTGTGACGTTAATTACCATACGTAGCAGAGAACTTCTCCGCCGGCTTTGGCTTGACGAGCTTCTTTGTCGGTCATTACTCCTTTAGATGTGGAGATGATCGCGATACCCAGTCCGCCGAGAACACGAGGCACTTCATTGCTCTTCGTGTACACGCGAAGACCTGGTTTACTGATTCTTTTCAGACCTGTGATGACGCGTTCGTTATTGGAGCCGTATTTCAGGAAAACACGGATGATCCCTTGTTTGTTATCTTCCACAAACTCCGCATCACGGATGAAACCTTCACGCTTCAAGATATCAGCGATTTGTTTCTTAATTGTCGAAGCAGGCATTTCTACCGTCTCGTGACGCACAGTGTTCGCGTTACGAATACGAGTAAGCATATCTGCAATTGGATCGGACATAGTCATGTGTGGTAAACCTCCTTCCCGGTTATAAACTTCTTACCAGCTTGCTTTTTTCACGCCAGGAATCTGGCCTTTATAAGCTAATTCACGGAAACAAATTCTGCAAATTTTAAACTTCTGCAGTACCGAATGTGGACGACCGCAACGCTCGCAGCGAGTATAAGCCCGCACTTTAAATTTAGGCGCACGTTGTTGTTTAACTTTCATCGAAGTTTTTGCCACTTTAGCCTGACACCTCCTAAATAGTTTCGGAGAAACCGTCTTATTTCGCGAAAGGCATACCCATTTGAGTAAGCAGTTCACGGGACTCTTCGTCAGTTTTTGCCGTTGTAACGATTACGATATCCATACCACGAACTTTATCTACTTTATCATACTCGATCTCAGGGAAGATCAATTGCTCTTTCAAACCGAGTGTGTAGTTACCACGACCGTCGAAAGCTTTAGTAGATACGCCATGGAAGTCACGTACACGTGGAAGCGTAACGTTAAACAATTTATCGAGGAAGTAATACATACGCTCACCGCGCAGTGTTACTTTTACACCGATTGGCATATTTTCACGCAATTTGAATCCGGCGATGGATTTCTTTGCACGAGTGATAACCGGTTTTTGTCCAGCGATCAGCTGCATGTCGTTAACTGCGGAATCAAGTACTTTAGAGTTAGCTACAGCGTCACCCACACCCATGTTGATGACAACTTTCTCAATTTTAGGTACTTGCATTACCGTTTTATAGTTAAACTTCTGCATGAGCGCAGGAGTAACTTCGTTAAGAAAACGTTCTTTCATTCTTGCCATGATTCAGGGACCTCCTTTCTTCACTTCTATTTATCGATTTGCTCTCCAGATCTCTTAGCGATGCGGACTTTTTTACCGTTGTCCAGCACTTTGTAACCGATACGGGTTACATTTCCACTCTTTGGATCAACGTGCATCACGTTGGAAACATGAATCGGAGCCTCTTTCTCGATGATACCGCCTTGCGGATTTGTTTGGTTAGGCTTCTGATGCTTCTTGATCATGTTTACGCCTTCTACCAAAACACGGTTCTCACGAGGATAAGCTGCAATGACACGGCCTTTTTTGCCTTTGTCTTTACCGCTGATCACAATAACTGTATCGTCTTTTTTAACGTGCAATTTATTGTTATGGGATTCCAGAATTTTTTTCACTCTAGGCATTCGTTACACCTCCTGGGGCTTGACTGGGCAAGCATAACTTATCTCAATCATACCGATTAGATTACTTCCGGAGCCAAGGAAACGATTTTCATGAAGTCTCTTTCGCGAAGTTCGCGAGCAACTGGTCCGAAAATACGAGTTCCACGTGGGCTTCTGTCTTCTTTAACAACTACCGCTGCGTTTTCGTCAAATGAAATGTAAGATCCGTCTTTACGACGAACAGAACGCTTCGTACGAACAACAACCGCTTTTACTACATCACCTTTTTTGACAACGCCGCCTGGTGTTGCTTGTTTGACGGAACACACGATCAAATCACCGATCTGAGCTGTACGGCGACCAGTACCACCCAATACGCGGATACACATCAGTTCCTTCGCACCAGAGTTGTCAGCCACAGCCAAACGAGTAAATGGTTGAATCATTGAAATTTCCTCCTTTCGGAAAAACTGACTATGCTTTAGATGATTACCGCTTTCTCTACAACTTCAACCAGTCTCCAGCGCTTATCCTTAGAGATCGGACGAGTTTCCATGATTTTAACGGTATCACCGATTTGAGCTGTATTGTTCTCATCATGCGCTTTAAATTTTTTCGTGTATTTAATGCGCTTGTGATACAAGTTATGCTTCTTATAAGTTTCAACAGCTACAACAATGGTTTTATCCATTTTGTCACTGACGACTTTACCAATTTGCACTTTACGAGCATTGCGTTCTTCGCTCACTGAGTTGGCCTCCTTCCTGAATACAGACGGCGTCTGTTTCATTAACTAATCCCAAGTTCTCTTTCACGGATAACGGTTTTAGCACGAGCTATTTCTTTGCGCACATCACGAATCCGGGTTGGATTATCAAGCTGGCCTGTAGCCAATTGAAAACGGAGATTAAAGAGTTCTTCTTTAAATCCGGCGATTTTTTGCTCGATCTCTGCAGTGGTTAAGTTGCGCAGTTCATTAGCTTTCATTTGCTTCACCACCCACTTCTTCACGTTTCACAAACTTCGTTTTAACAGGCAGCTTGTGAGCGGCGAGACGCATCGCTTCGCGGGCGATTTCCTCAGACACGCCTCCAAGTTCAAACATAATCTTGCCTGGTTTTACAACAGAAACCCATTTCTCAACGTTACCTTTACCGGAACCCATCCGCACCTCGAGAGGCTTTTGAGTAATCGGCTTATCCGGGAAAATCTTGATCCATACTTTACCGCCACGGCGAATATAACGAGTCATCGCAATACGCGCAGCTTCGATCTGACGGTTCGTGATCCAACCTGGTTCTAATGCTTGCAGGCCGAATTCGCCGAAGTTCAGTTCAGTACCGCCTTTAGCTTGGCCTCTCATACTGCCGCGCTGTTGTTTGCGGTGTTTAACACGTTTTGGTACCAACATGATTAGTTGCCTCCTTCCTGAGCAGCTTGTTTCTTAGCCGTAGGAAGAACCTCTCCACGATAGATCCATACTTTCACGCCGATACGGCCGTAAGTCGTATGCGCTTCTGCTGTACCATAGTCGATGTCTGCACGAAGCGTATGAAGTGGAACAGTTCCTTCACTGTAGCCTTCCGTACGAGCGATTTCAGCACCGCCAAGACGTCCGCTGACGGATGTTTTAATCCCTTTCGCTCCAGAGCGCATAGTTCTTTGAATTGCTTGTTTCAGAGCACGACGGAAAGAAACACGACGTTCCAATTGTTGTGCAATGCTTTCAGCTACAAGAATAGCGTCCATTTCAGGGTTCTTAATTTCAGAGATGTTGATGTGAACCTTTTTGCCGCCTGCGATTTTAGTCACTTGACCACGCAGTACTTCAACTTCCGAACCACCTTTACCGATTACCATTCCTGGTTTAGCAGTGTGGATCGTTACGTTCACACGATTTGCCGCTCTCTCGATTTCAATACGGGATACAGCGGAGTCTTTCAATTTATTCTTCAGGTATTCACGGATTTTAACGTCTTCCAGCAAAAGATCACCGAAATCTTTGCCTGCATACCATTTGGATTCCCAATCACGGATAATACCGATACGGAGTCCTACTGGATTTACCTTTTGGCCCACACGTTTTCCCTCCTTATTTTTCAGCTACCACCAAAGTAATGTGGCTGGTGCGTTTATTAATCCGGCTTGCACGTCCCATCGCACGAGGGCGGAAACGTTTCATCGTCGGACCTTGGTTGACGTAAACTTGAGTTACTACCAACTTGTTTACATCCATAGAATAGTTATGCTCAGCGTTTGCGATAGCTGAGTTCAGCAGCTTCTCAACTACAGGAGATGCAGCTTTCGGAGTGTGACGAAGAATCGCGATCGCTTCACCAACTTGCTTACCGCGGATTAAGTCAACAACCAGTTGAGCTTTACGAGGAGCAATCCGAATCGATCTTGCATGTGCTTTTGCTTCCATTGTTTAACCTCCTCTCAAACAAAGAGCTTTATTAATTAACGTCTTGTTTTCTTATCGTCTTCATGACCTTTGTAAGTACGCGTTGGAGCGAACTCGCCCAACTTGTGACCCACCATGTCTTCCGTTACATATACAGGCACGTGTTTACGGCCATCGTATACGCCGAATGTGTGACCGATAAATTGCGGGAAAATCGTTGAACGGCGGGACCAAGTCTTAATCACGGCTTTTTTACCGGATTCGTTCATGTCCTCTACTTTTTTGAGCAAGTATGCATCAATAAAAGGTCCTTTTTTCAAACTACGGCTCATATTGTAATCCTCCCTTCACCAAACTGTCTCGTAACCCGCAGCCTTACACGAAGTTATGCACAGTGTGTATTACTTCGTGCGGCGGCGAACGATATATTTGTCAGAAGCTTTTCCTTTTTTACGAGTCTTAGCACCAAGGGTTGGTTTACCCCAAGGAGACATAGGCGACTTACGTCCGATAGGAGCGCGGCCTTCACCACCACCGTGTGGGTGATCGTTAGGGTTCATTACTACACCACGAACCTCAGGACGTTTTCCGAGCCAACGGCTACGACCAGCTTTACCGATCTTGATCAGCTCGTGGTCTCCGTTACCTACGGAACCGATAGTTGCGCGGCAAGTTTTCAGAATGTGACGAACTTCACCGGAAGAAAGACGTACTGTTACGTACTTATCTTCTTTACCGAGAAGCTGAGCTTCTGTACCAGCTGCACGAACCAATTGTCCGCCTTTACCTGGTTGCAATTCAATATTGTGGATAACTGTACCAACTGGGATGTTTTCCAAAGGAAGAGCATTACCAATTTTGATATCAGATCCAACGCCTGAAGTCACTTGATCTCCAACTTTCAGACCTTTAGGAGCGATGATATAACGCTTCTCTCCGTCTGCATAGTGGATCAGAGCGATGTTGGAAGTACGGTTCGGGTCATACTCGATCGTAGCAACGCGACCTGGAATGCCGTCTTTCGTACGTTTAAAGTCGATGATACGGTATTTACGTTTGTGTCCGCCGCCATGGTGACGAACTGTAATTTTACCTTGGTTGTTACGTCCAGCTGTTTTGCTCAGCGGCGCAAGCAACGATTTCTCCGGCTGGTTCGTTGTGATTTCTTCGAAAGTCGACACGGACATGTTGCGTCGAGCCGGGGATGTCGGTTTATACTTTTTAATAGGCACTGAATTTTCCCTCCTTACTTAGAAATTTCTTATTCAACCGATTCAAAGAACTCAAGCGGTTTGCTGTCAGATGTCAAAGTTACGATTGCTTTCTTCCATTCTGTAGTGTAACCAGAGTGGCGGCCGTAACGCTTTGGCTTCGCAGGAACACGCATTGTATTCACGTTCGATACTTTTACTTTGAAAATCGATTCAACGGCTTGTTTAATCTCGGTTTTGTTAGCACGGATGTCTACTTCGAAAGCATATTTCAGTTCCGACATGTAATCAGCCGTACGTTCCGTGATCACCGGGCGCTTGATTATATCGCGAGGATCCTTCATTACGCGAGCACCTCCTCTACCTTCTGAACTGCTTCCTTCGTAATGATCAATTGATCGTACGTCAGTACGTCAAGAACATTAATGCCGTCAGCCGCTACGAATTTCACTCCAGGAATATTACGTGCGGAAAGGGCTACATTATCATCATAGCTAGGAGCAACGATCAGAGCTTTGCGTCCAACTTTAAGGTTGCTCAAGATGTTAGCGAACTCTTTCGTTTTTGGCGCATTAAGCGTCAATTGATCCAGCACGATAATTGCATTATCAATCACTTTAGAAGACAATGCGGATTTGATCGCCAAACGACGAACTTTCTTAGGCAGTTTAATGGAGTAGCTACGTGGAGTTGGTCCAAATACTACGCCGCCGCCTTTCCATTGTGGTGAACGGATCGAACCTTGACGAGCGCGACCAGTACCTTTTTGTTTCCAAGGCTTACGTCCGCCGCCGCGTACTTCAGAACGTCCTTTGACTTTGTGAGTACCACGACGCAGGGAAGCGCGTTGCAGCAATACTGCACTATGCAGAACATGCTCATTTGGCTCGATGCCAAATACCGCATCATTCAATTCAATTTCGCCAACTTGGCTGCCGTCGATATTTAACAGTGCTACTTTAGGCATTGATTGTTCCTCCTTTCTTCAGGCGATTATTTCTTCACCGTTTCTTTAATTTGCACAAGACCTTTTTTAGGGCCAGGAATTGAGCCTTTTACAAGAAGTACGTTGCGTTCAACGTCTACCTTGATGATTTCAAGCTTCTGGATTGTAACCGTGTTGTGGCCCATGTGACCTGGCAGACGCTTCCCTTTAGGAACGCGGTTTGCTTGGATCGAACCCATGGAACCTGGACGACGGTGGTAACGAGAACCGTGAGACATAGGTCCGCGGCTTTGTCCCCAACGTTTGATTACACCCTGGAAACCTTTACCTTTAGAAATACCAGTTACGTCAACATATTCGCCTTCCGCGAAGATATCAGCCTTCACTTCTTGACCAACCTCGACACTCGCGAGGTCAACACCGCGAATTTCTCGAACGTAGCGCTTAGGTGCAGTATTTGCTTTTTTAGCATGTCCTGCTTCTGGTTTGTTAGCGTTATTCTCTTTCTTGTCGGAGAAACCGAGCTGAATAGCTTCGTATCCATCGTTCTCCACATCTTTCTTTTGCAAAACAACACAAGGACCTGCTTCGATAACCGTTACAGGAATTACATTACCTTCAGCGGTAAATACTTGAGTCATTCCGAGCTTTCTCCCTAAGATACCTTTCATGTTGACACCTCTTTTCTCTACAAATAATCAGTTATTCATGTATTACAATTTAATTTCGATATCTACACCGGACGGCAGGTCCAAGCGCATCAAGGCATCCACAGTTTGTGGAGTCGGGTTCACGATGTCGATCAAGCGCTTGTGTGTGCGCATTTCGAATTGCTCCCGAGAATCCTTATACTTGTGTACCGCACGGAGAACCGTAATGATTTGTTTTTCAGTTGGCAGCGGGATCGGACCAGATACACCAGCACCCGAACGTTTTGCTGTTTCAACAATTTTCTCAGCGGATTGATCAAGAATTCTGTGGTCGTATGCTTTCAAGCGAATACGAATTTTTTGCTTTGCCATTTTATTCCCTCCTTCTATCGCCCAATTTGGTATCGGACATACTCCGTGAAAATTTTCTGGACACCTGCCTCATGGCAAAGGGGCCGGGTGTGTCAGTAACCTCTCACATCATCGCAACGTCGCAGAACAACATTCATTATTATATAGAATAGATAGGCGTAATGCAAGCATTAAATGATAAAAGATATTTTCACAAATATTTGAAATCAATCAACTGTACAAATACGACTCTATCAGCTGTCCTTCGCTTCAACAATATATCAAAAAAACAGAGCCGAATCCAGGGGATCCGGCTCTGTTCTAACGTTACATCACACTGTTGCTCGTTACATCACACTGTTGCTCTATTTGAGGCTCGTATAAGCCTTTAATTACTTAATGATGGAAGCTACGGAACCTGCACCAACTGTACGTCCGCCTTCACGGATGGAGAACTTAGTACCTTCTTCAATCGCGATTGGAGCGATCAGTTGTACAGTAACAGTGATGTTATCACCAGGCATAACCATTTCGGAACCTTCAGGAAGGTTGATTACACCAGTTACATCCGTAGTACGGAAGTAGAACTGTGGACGGTAGCCAGTGAAGAAAGGCTTATGACGTCCGCCTTCTTCTTTGCTCAGTACATATACTTGAGCAGTGAACTCAGTGTGAGGCTTAACGGAACCTGGCTTGGACAATACTTGTCCACGCTCGATTTGGCTGCGCTCTACACCACGAAGCAATGCACCGATGTTGTCACCAGCTTGTGCGGAATCCAGCAATTTACGGAACATTTCAACGCCCGTAACAACGGATTTTCTAGTTTCTTCGTTGATACCAACGATTTCGATTTCTTCACCGACTTTGATAGTACCACGCTCTACACGACCTGTAGCAACGGTACCACGACCAGTGATGGAGAATACGTCCTCAACTGGCATCAAGAAAGGCTTGTCAGTGTCGCGCTCTGGCAATGGGATGTACTCGTCGATAATTTTGAACATTTCAACGATTTTTTGAGCCCACTCACCATCTGGGTTCATCAATGCTTCACGAGCAGAACCACGAGTGATTGGAGTGTCATCGCCAGGGAAGTCATATTCGCTCAAGAGATCGCGAACTTCCATTTCAACCAGTTCCAAGAGCTCTTCGTCTTCAACCATATCGCATTTGTTCAAGAATACAACGATGTAAGGAACGCCTACTTGGCGGGACAACAGGATGTGCTCGCGAGTCTGTGGCATTGGGCCGTCAGCTGCGGATACAACCAGGATTGCGCCGTCCATTTGAGCAGCACCAGTGATCATGTTTTTAACATAGTCAGCGTGGCCTGGGCAGTCAACGTGTGCATAGTGACGAGTATCAGTTTCATACTCAACGTGAGCTGTGGAGATTGTGATACCGCGCTCGCGCTCTTCAGGAGCTTTGTCGATTTGGTCGAATGCTACAGCAGCACCACCGTAAGTTTTGGACAATACAGTTGTGATTGCAGCAGTCAAAGTTGTTTTACCATGGTCAACGTGACCGATAGTACCGATGTTAACATGGGGTTTCGTACGTTCGTATTTAGCCTTTGCCATTTGAACAATTCCTCCTTAAGGGGATATATATGTTTTGGCCGGACCAAGGTGTCAGGATATTCACCCTGCCCTAAGTCCAGCAGGAAAAACGTTATTACTCGACGCCTTTAACCTTAGACACAATTTCTTCAGAGATGTTCTTCGGAACTTCTTCATAGTGAGAAAGCTCCATGGAGAACACACCGCGTCCTTGTGTACCGGAACGAAGAGTTGTAGAGTAACCGAACATTTCGGACAGAGGCACCTTCGCACGGATAATTTGAGTACCACCACGGGAATCCATACCTTCGATACGTCCACGGCGGGAGTTCAGCATACCCATTACGTCGCCCATGTATTCCTCAGGCACAGTAACTTCTACTTTCATGATTGGCTCAAGCAGGACAGGCTTACACTTGTCTTTAGCTGCTTTAAGAGCCATCGAACCAGCGATTTTAAACGCCATTTCGTTGGAGTCAACATCATGGTATGAACCGTCAACGATTGTAGCTTTTACGTCAACGAGTGGGAAGCCGGCAAGTACACCGTTCTTCATTTGCTCTTCAATACCTTGTTGTGCTGGTCCAATATATTCTCTTGGTACAGAACCACCGACGATCTTGCTGTCGAACTGGTTACCAGTACCCGGCTCCAGAGGTTCGAACTCAACCCATACGTGACCGTATTGACCACGACCACCGGACTGACGAACGAATTTACCTTCAACACGTGCTGGCGCACGGAAAGTTTCACGGTATGCTACCTGTGGTTTACCCACGTTGGTATCAACCTTGAACTCACGACGCATACGGTCGATGATAATGTCCAGGTGAAGCTCACCCATACCTGCCAGGATCGTTTGGCCAGTTTCCTCGTCAGTATGAGCACGAAGAGTTGGATCCTCTTCAGTCAACTTACCGAGAGCAACGCCCATTTTATCTTGGTCAGCTTTGGTTTTTGGTTCAACTGCGATTTCGATAACCGGATCAGGGAAGTTCATGGATTCGAGAATAACTGGGTTCTTCTCATCACACAGTGTATCACCTGTTCCAGTATCTTTCAAACCTACAGCTGCAGCGATATCACCAGAGAATACTTCACTGATTTCTTGACGGCTGTTCGCATGCATTTGAAGGATACGTCCAATACGCTCACGCTTATTCTTAGTAGCATTCAGTACATAAGAACCGGATTGAAGAACACCGGAGTAAACGCGGAAGAACGTAAGCTTACCAACATAAGGGTCTGTCATGATTTTAAATGCCAAAGCTGCGAACGGTTCTTCGTCAGAAGAGTGACGCGCTACTTCTGTACCATCTTCCAAGTGACCTTGAATACTTGGTACATCTGTAGGAGCCGGCAAGTAATCGATAACAGCATCCAGCATCAGCTGAACACCTTTGTTACGGTAAGAGGATCCACAAATAACAGGGAAGATCTTAACTTCTACTACACCCTTGCGAAGAGCTGCTTTGATCTCTTCTACAGTGATTTCTTCACCTTCAAGGTATTTCATAGTCAATTCTTCATCAAGCTCAGCAACCTTCTCAATGAGTTCATTGCGAAGTTCCTCAACTTGATCCTTGTAATCTGCAGGAATTTCGGCTTCTTCGATATTTTGACCGAGGTCATCCTTATACATATAAGCTTTTTCCTCGACGATATCGATGATACCAACAAAATCGGCTTCTGCGCCAATTGGAAGCTGAATAGCTACCGCATTAGCTTGGAGACGATCTCTCATGTCATTAACAACATTAAGATAGTCCGCACCGATAATGTCCATTTTGTTTACGTATGCGATCCGCGGAACGCCGTAGCGGTCTGCTTGTCTCCATACGGTTTCCGATTGAGGTTCTACGCCCTCTTTCGCACTAAATACACCTACTGCCCCATCCAATACACGAAGGGAACGTTCAACTTCAACTGTGAAGTCAACGTGCCCCGGGGTGTCGATAATATTAACGCGGTGACCCTTCCAAGAAGCGGTAGTTGCTGCGGATGTAATGGTGATACCGCGCTCCTGCTCCTGCTCCATCCAGTCCATTGTAGCAGCACCCTCGTGAACTTCACCGATTTTGTGCGTACGGCCTGTGTAGAACAAAATACGTTCTGTAGTAGTCGTTTTACCAGCGTCAATATGCGCCATGATCCCGATATTACGTGTATTTTTCAAGGAGAACTCTCTTGTCGCCATGCGAATAGTCTCCCTTCAAAATTATATTAAAATTTATAAGCTGAATCCTACCAGCGGTAGTGAGCAAACGCTTTGTTCGCTTCAGCCATTTTGTGTGTGTCTTCACGTTTCTTAACAGAAGCACCAGTGTTGTTGGAAGCATCGATAATCTCAGCCGCCAAACGCTCTTCCATAGTCTTCTCGCCGCGGTTGCGGGAGTAGTTTACGAGCCAACGTAATCCCAGGGATGTACGTCTTTCTGGTTTTACTTCGATAGGCACCTGGTAGTTTGCACCGCCGACACGACGAGCTTTAACTTCCAGAACCGGCATGATGTTCTTGATGGCTGCTTCAAATACTTCCATTGGGTCATTACCCGTACGTTCTTGGATAATATTGAATGCATTATAGAGAATGCTTTGAGCAACACCTCTCTTACCATCCAGCATGATGCGGTTGATCAGACGTGTAACGAGCTTGCTGTTATACACCGGATCCGGCAGCACGTCTCTTTTAGTAACTGGACCTTTGCGTGGCATGGATATCCCCCTTTCTTCAATCATGTTGTTTCAACATGTACTATAACTTAGCTTTTCGCTTTAGGACGCTTAGCGCCGTATTTCGAACGAGCTTGCATACGGTTGTTCACACCTGCAGTATCAAGTGCACCGCGAACGATGTGATAACGTACTCCCGCAAGGTCTTTTACTTTACCACCACGGATCAGAACAACACTGTGCTCTTGCAAGTTATGTCCGATACCTGGAATGTAAGCAGTAACCTCGATGCGGTTCGTCAAACGAACACGAGCATATTTACGAAGCGCCGAGTTCGGTTTACGTGGAGTCATTGTGCCGACACGAGTACATACACCACGTTTTTGTGGAGCACTCAGGTTAGTATCCTCACGTTTCAATGCGTTGAATCCTTTTTGCAATGCCGGTGACTTTGACTTGTAAACTTTAGCTTGACGGCCCTTACGAACCAATTGGTTAATTGTTGGCATGATGCCACCCCCTTCCTATATTACTCATCCTCATACAAACCATTTTAAGTCCACAGACCCAGGCGGTTCATAAAAAGACAAATGAAAAGTTTTTGCCGAGAGAAGGAGCCTCCTCCAACAAAAACAGTTCGAACTCATTGTTTTAAGACTGCTACCATTGCTGCACCGACTTCGATGCCGCATGCCTCTCCGAGTGCTCTCATTGTAGGCACATACGTAATATCTACACCGTGCTTTCCACACAGGTTTACGATTTGGGAAGTCAAACGCTGGTCGCAATCCTCAGCCACATAAACCTCAGCGGCCTGACCGGTTTCAACGGCCTTCATTGTTTGTTTGGTGCCAATTTTAACATGAGCATCCTGTAATCCTTTATCATTAGACATTGGAAATTCCTCCAAAAGAACAGGGATAAAGCTACTACTCACGCACCTTTGCTATATTAGCATCTGCCTTTAATGATGTCAAGCAAATTATGCAGTTACAAAAAGAAATATGGGAGAGAGCCAGCTGTCGAATATCGCCACACTAACTCTCTGTATCCCTATCCTTCTTCGTTACTCTACGTTAGCAGTTTCTAGTTCCTGATTCTCACCATTTGCATCATCCTGGCCTTCAAACTTCACATTACGGTAACGGTTCATACCTGTACCTGCAGGGATCAGCTTACCGATAATTACATTCTCTTTCAGACCTAGCAATTGATCGACCTTACCTTTAATAGCAGCGTCAGTCAATACGCGAGTTGTCTCCTGGAAGGAGGCCGCAGAAAGGAATGAATCCGTTTCAAGGGATGCTTTTGTAATACCGAGCAGAACCGGCTTAGCCACTGCTGGCTCTTTGCCGGAAAGGATTGCTTCTTTGTTAGCAGATTCGTACTCGTGAATATCCACGAAAGAACCTGGAAGCAGACTTGTATCCCCTGCATCGACGATACGAATCTTACGGAGCATCTGACGAATCATAACCTCAACGTGTTTATCGTTAATTTCTACACCCTGGTTACGGTAAACGCGCTGTACTTCCTGAAGGATGTAGTTCTGTACGCCACGAATACCCTTGATGCGAAGCATTTCTTTAGGGTCGATAGAACCGTCAGTCAATTCATCCCCGGCTTCGATGTGCTTGCCTTCGCTTACGCGCAGACGGGAGCCATACGTAACAGCATACGTTTTAGTTTCTGCTTCGCCCTGGATTTCAATTTCACGACGATCTTTCGTTTCACGGATCTCTTTAACGACACCGTCAATCTCACTGATCGTTGCTTGACCTTTAGGATTACGAGCCTCAAAGAGCTCCTGGATACGCGGCAAACCTTGGGTGATGTCATCACCCGCAACGCCCCCGGTATGGAACGTACGCATCGTGAGCTGTGTTCCCGGTTCACCGATCGATTGAGCAGCGATAATACCAACCGCTTCCCCGATTTCGACAAACTTACCTGTTGCCAGGTTACGTCCATAACACTTCTTGCAGACACCGTAACGCGCACGGCAGCTGAGAATGGAACGGATTTGCAGCTTCTCGATACCAGCTTTAACGATTTCGTCAGCTTTGTCAGAATCGATCAATTCGTTACGGTTAACGATAATCTCTTTAGTCTCCGGATGACGGACAGTCTCGAATGCATAACGTCCTTCAATACGGTCGTAGAGATCCTCAATAACCTCTTTACCGTCTTGAATACGGCTAACGGTAAAGCCTTTATCTGTACTACACTCATCTTCACGTACGATAACATCCTGTGCCACGTCAACCAGACGACGAGTCAAGTAACCTGAGTCAGCTGTACGAAGTGCTGTATCGGCGAGACCTTTACGTGCACCGTGTGTTGACAAGAAGTACTCGAGTACCGTCAGACCTTCACGGAAGTTCGATTTGATAGGCATCTCGATAATTCGACCGGACGGGTTGGCCATCAGACCGCGCATACCGCCAAGCTGAGTAATCTGAGATTTGTTACCCCGCGCTTTAGAGTCAACCATGAGCATGATGGAGTTAAAGCGGTCCATCGATTTCATGAGGACATCTGTAAGATCATCCTTCGCTTTAGACCAAATGTCGATAACACGGTCATAGCGTTCTTCGTTAGTGATCAATCCACGACGGTACTGGTTCGTTACAACCCTAACCTTCTCGTCGGACTCTTTAAGAATTCCTGCCTTTTCAGGAGGAACAATAACGTCAGACACGGCAACCGTTACACCAGCACGTGTGGAATACGTAAAGCCGAGCTGCTTGATTTTGTCAAGAATGACGGATGTTTCGGTTGTGTGATAAATCTCGAAGCAGCGTGCAATAATTTGACCCAAGTACTCTTTACCAACTGCACCGCTGATCGGAAGACTTTGAATCACTTCCTGGATGTTTGCACCTTTTTCATAAACGAAGTATTTCTCCGGCGTGCCCTGGAAGAGGTTCACACGTGTCGCTTCGTTAATGTAAGGGAAGCTTGCAGGGAAAATCTCGTTAAAGATAATCCGACCAATCGTAGTAACCAGCATTGCTTTTTGCTGTTCTTCCGTAAAGACTGTCTTACCCAGTGCTTTTACAGGAATCGCTACACGCGCATGCAATCCTGCTACTCCACGCTGGTACGCGGACACCGCTTCGTTCACATTACCCAGGATCATGCCTGTTCCCTTTTCTTCCTTGTTATCCATGGTCAGATAGAAGGAACCAAGAACCATATCCTGAGATGGGGTAACGACTGGCTTACCGTCTTTAGGGTTCAAAATATTACCCGATGCAAGCATCAGGAGACGTGCTTCCGCCTGTGCTTCAGCAGACAACGGAACGTGAACGGCCATTTGGTCACCGTCAAAGTCAGCGTTATAAGCTGTACATACAAGCGGGTGAAGGCGGATCGCATGGCCTTCTACCAGGATCGGTTCAAATGCTTGAATACCGAGTCTGTGGAGTGTAGGGGCACGGTTCAGAAGAACCGGATGCTCTTTAATAACCTCTTCAAGCACATCCCATACTTCCGGGCTTACGCGTTCCACTTTACGTTTTGCACTCTTGATATTATGAGCAAGGCCTTTATTGACCAGTTCTTTCATAACAAAAGGTTTAAACAGTTCCAGTGCCATTTTCTTAGGCAAACCGCACTGATACATTTTCAGATAAGGACCTACAACGATAACGGAACGACCAGAGTAGTCAACCCGTTTACCGAGCAGGTTCTGACGGAAACGACCTTGTTTACCTTTCAGCATATGGCTGAGGGATTTCAAAGGACGGTTACCCGGTCCTGTAACAGGACGTCCACGGCGGCCGTTGTCGATCAGAGCGTCAACAGCTTCCTGAAGCATCCGTTTTTCGTTCTGTACGATAATGTCTGGCGCACCGAGGTCAAGCAGTCTTTTAAGACGGTTGTTCCGGTTAATTACGCGACGATACAGATCATTCAAGTCAGATGTCGCAAAACGTCCACCGTCCAATTGAACCATTGGACGCAGTTCTGGAGGAATGACAGGAAGAACATCCATAACCATCCACTCCGGTTTGTTGCCAGAGTTGCGGAACGCCTCAACCACTTCCAGACGTTTGATCGCACGGTTACGGCGTTGTCCTTGAGCTGTGCGCAATTCTTCTTTCAGGAATTCGAGTTCTTTCTCGATATCCAGATCTTGAAGAAGCTTTTTCACAGCTTCAGCACCCATGCCAGCTTGGAATCCGTATCCGTACTTTTCACGGTAGCTGCGGTATTCTTTTTCAGACAACAGCTGTTTCTTCTCAAGCGGCGTATCTCCTGGATCCGTCACAACATAAGATGCAAAATAAATAATCTCTTCCAAGGATCTTGGAGACATATCCAATGCCAGACCCATACGGCTTGGAATACCTTTGAAGTACCAGATATGGGAAACAGGAGCAGCAAGTTCAATGTGACCCATACGTTCACGGCGTACCTTAGCCCGTGTTACTTCAACACCGCATCGATCGCAGACTACGCCTTTATAACGAACGCGTTTGTATTTACCACAATGGCACTCCCAGTCTTTTTGCGGTCCAAAAATACGTTCGCAGAAAAGACCTTCCTTCTCAGGCTTCAATGTACGGTAGTTAATCGTTTCCGGTTTCTTTACTTCTCCACGAGACCAAGAACGAATCTTCTCCGGGGAAGCAAGACCGATTTTCATGTACTCAAAATTGTTAACGTCCAACAAGGAGCAACCCTCCTCAACCTAGTCCTAATTATGTGCTTCCAATCAAAACACCGCCGCCGGCTATTGACCGGCGGGGTGATAAATGACCGTTATTCCACTCCGACTTCAGTGCCTTCCAAGTTAAGGCTCAACTTATCGCCTGCTGTATCATCTTCATCATCGAGTTCTTTCATCTCGATTTCCTCCTCGTTCTCGCTAAGGATCTTAACATCCATACCGAGAGACTGGAGCTCTTTAATTAATACCTTGAATGATTCAGGAACACCTGGTTCCGGAACATTCTCGCCCTTAACGATGGATTCGTAGGTTTTCACCCGGCCCACCACGTCATCGGACTTCACGGTAAGAATTTCTTGCAGTGTATATGCGGCACCATATGCTTCAAGCGCCCAAACCTCCATCTCACCGAAACGCTGTCCACCGAACTGTGCTTTACCACCGAGCGGCTGCTGTGTAACGAGAGAGTAAGGGCCTGTGGAACGGGCATGGATTTTATCGTCAACCATGTGCGCCAGCTTGATCATGTGCATGACACCAACGGTAACTTCACGCTCGAAGCGTTCACCGGTACGGCCATCATACAGAATAGTCTTACCATTGCGCTGCATGCCTGCTTCTTCCATCGTATCAAACACGTCATATTCACTTGCTCCATCAAATACAGGGGTGGCCACATGGATACCGAGCTGCAACGCAGCCATACCCAAGTGAACTTCCAGAACCTGACCGATGTTCATCCGTGAAGGTACGCCGAGCGGGTTAAGAACAACCTGCACCGGTGTGCCATCCGGCAGGAACGGCATGTCTTCTTCCGGCAAAATACGGGCAACGACACCTTTGTTACCGTGACGTCCGGCCATTTTGTCACCTTCAGAAATTTTACGCTTCTGAGCGATGTATACACGAACCAGCTGGTTAACGCCCGGTGGCAATTCGTCACCGTTCTCACGTGTAAACACCTTCACATCAACGATAATACCATCACTACCATGAGGAACACGCAGGGAAGTATCACGCACTTCACGTGCTTTCTCACCGAAGATTGCATGCAGGAGACGCTCTTCTGCTGTAAGCTCAGTTACACCCTTAGGCGTTACCTTACCAACCAGAATATCTCCAGCACTGATTTCAGCACCGATGCGGATTATACCGCGCTCATCCAAGTTCTTGAGCGCCTCTTCGCCGACATTCGGAATATCACGTGTGATTTCTTCAGGTCCGAGCTTCGTATCACGCGCCTCGGATTCATACTCCTCAATGTGAATTGAAGTGTACACATCCTCTTTAACGAGCTTCTCGGAAAGAAGGATCGCATCCTCGTAGTTATAACCTTCCCAGGTCATAAACGCTACGACAACGTTACGTCCCAGTGCCAATTCGCCCATTTCCGTGGAAGGACCATCAGCAAGGATGTCACCCTTCTTAATTACATCGCCACGCTTAACGATTGGACGCTGGTTGATGCATGTTCCTTGGTTCGAACGCATAAATTTGTGTAATTTATGTTTAACAAGATCGCCTTTGACTTCTTGACCGTCCACAGTTTCTATGCGGCGGAGCCAGATTTCATTAGCAGTTGAACGCTCAATAATTCCGTCGTGTTTGGATACAATACATACACCGGAATCTTTCGCAGACTTATGCTCCATCCCTGTACCTACCAGAGGCGCTTTAGGGATAAGAAGCGGAACAGCCTGACGCTGCATGTTGGATCCCATCAGTGCACGGTTCGAGTCATCGTTCTCAAGGAACGGAATCAGAGCCGTAGCGACGGAAACCACCTGTTTAGGCGAAACGTCCATGTAATCCACACGGTCTTTAGGCATAGGCAAAATGTTATCAGCCTGTTTGTTATAACGAACAATAACCATATCGTCCGCAAACTTGCCATCCTCAGTTAACGCCGCGTTCGCCTGTGCTACCACGTAATTGTCTTCCTCGTCAGCCGTCAGATAATCAATCTGATCCGTTACCTGACCCGTCTTCGGATCAACCCAGCGATAAGGCGCTTCGATAAAGCCGTATTCATTAATACGGGCAAATGTCGACAAGGAGTTGATGAGACCGATGTTCGGACCCTCTGGCGTCTCGATCGGACACATGCGACCATAGTGACTGTGGTGAACGTCTCGAACTTCAAAGCCCGCGCGCTCACGCGTCAAACCACCAGGTCCGAGAGCGGACAGACGACGCTTGTGCGTCAATTCAGCAAGTGGATTGGTTTGGTCCATAAACTGTGACAACTGAGAGCTGCCGAAGAATTCTTTAATCGATGCAATTACAGGGCGAATATTGATCAGAGCTTGCGGTGTAATTACGCTCGCATCCTGAATCGACATTCTCTCACGCACAACGCGTTCCATACGGGAAAGACCAATACGGAACTGGTTCTGCAGAAGCTCGCCCACAGAACGCAGACGACGGTTACCCAGGTGGTCAATATCATCTGTATCTCCGATGCCATGCAGCAAATCAATGAAATAGCTGATGGACGAAATAATGTCCGCCTGCGTAATATGCTTCACGGATTTATCAATGTTACCATTAGCGATAACCTTAACAACTTTACCGTCCTCAATCGGTGAGAACACATCAATCGTCTGGAGCGTGATATCCTCACTATCCTGAACGCCGCCAACTACATGATGAGTTTTGAAGCCAACGCTCTTCTCAAGGTAAGGCATGATCTCGTCCAAAAGACGGCGGTCCACAGTCTGGCCTGCTTCCGCAACGATCTCCCCAGTCTCCATATCAATCAGACTCTCAGCCAAACGCTGGTTAAAGAGACGGTTCTTAATATGAAGCTTCTTATTGATCTTATAGCGACCCACGTTCGCCAGATCATAACGCTTCGGATCAAAGAAACGAGCAACCAAAAGGCTTTTCGCGTTATCCAAAGTCGGCGGCTCACCTGGACGAAGGCGTTCATAAATTTCAATAAGCGCCTTTTCCGTTGAGTCTGTATTGTCCTTATCCAGGGTATTACGAATATATTCGTCATCGCCCAGCAGTTCTAAAATTTCTGCATCTGTACCAAAACCAAGTGCACGCAGCAATACGGTTACAGGTATTTTACGCGTACGGTCGATCCGCACATATACAATATCCTTAGCATCCGTCTCCAGCTCCAACCACGCGCCACGGTTTGGAATAACGGTAGCAGTGTATGTTTTCTTGCCGTTTTTATCCACTTTAGTGCTGAAATAGACGCTGGGAGAGCGAACCAACTGGCTGACAATGACCCGTTCGGCACCATTGATAATAAATGTTCCGGTTTCCGTCATTAACGGAAAGTCTCCCATGAACACTTCTTGCTCCTTGACTTCTCCGGTCTCCTTGTTAATGAGACGGACCTTTACACGGAGCGGCGCCGCATAAGTTACGTCGCGTTCTTTCGCGTCATCGACGGTGTATTTCGGTTCCCCAAGGCTGTAGTCAATAAACTCCAGCACTAAATTCCCTGTGAAATCCTGGATCGGCGAGATGTCTTGGAACATTTCGCGGAGTCCTTCCTCCAAAAACCACTCATAAGATTTTTGTTGGATTTCAATCAGGTTCGGAACTTCGAGTACCTCTTTAATACGTGCATAACTTCGCCGAGTGCGTCGACCATATTGAACAAGATGTCCTGCCAACTTAAACTCACCCCTCATGTCTACTCACTTTTAAAAAATTCATTGCGAACCTCTGTTTGTAACACTATAATGGTACGTACAGAGGAAACTCCCATAAATAGAGAAAAGCCCTTATCGAATATCTTTCGAAAAAAGAGCAGCTTATCCATGGTTATGATACTCCTCTCATATCCAGTAGATTTGCCCAAAATGTACATATTATACGTCAACATGACTGACTTTATGCAACGTTTCCCACATTAAGCCTTGACATTTCAGCAAACTAAAGACAAGGAGACCATCCTAATACTGACATTTTATAATAATAACACATCCAGAAATCCGAGTCAACAGCCTATTCACTTTTTTGAGATGAAGTTTTTACCGCTTTAAATATGCGATATCCTTTATCCTTCGTTACTTCCTCTACACGTGAGAACAAGCTTTCCAACTTGGCCTTGGCCGATGGAGATCCTTGTTTTTTTTGTATAACAATCCACAACTCTCCGCCATCTTTTAAGTGTTCATATGCCTGCTCAAAAATTTTGTGTACCGTTTCCTTCCCTGCCCGTATAGGCGGGTTGCTAATAACGATATCAAATTGCTGGCCCTGCACCGCTGCAAACAAGTCACTTTCCACAATGGTCACATTGCTGATCCCATTTAACTCCGCATTTTCCTTAGCTAATTCTATCGCCCGGCTGTTTATATCGATCATCGTTACATGACCTTCGTTAGCCAGCCTTGCAGCCGAAAGCCCTATGGGTCCATAACCGCAGCCGACATCCAGCACATGAGACCGGCTTGGGATCTCCAGTGCTTCAATCAATACCTTACTTCCGTAATCCACACCGCCTTTTGAAAAGACGCCCGAATCACTTATGAACGTAAACTTGCTGCCACGCAGCACAGTTTCTAGTTTCCGTCTGTCATGTTCGGTCACCGGCTGGTTAGAATAATAATGCTGATTCGGCATACCAACCTCCACATAGCATATTCCTTTTCATATATGCAATAACCATTACTAGTATCCTCTAACTCTAGTATAACCGTCTTGCCCAAAAATCAGTCCATTACAATAACAAACCCCTTGAACAAATATTCAAGGGGTTTGTTTCTTGCTGCAGTATAGAAGAAATTACTTAACTTCTACGGATGCGCCTGCTTCTTCCAATTTAGCTTTAACAGCTTCAGCTTCTTCTTTAGAAACTTTTTCTTTCAATGGTTTTGGAGCGTTGTCAACGAGTTCTTTCGCTTCTTTCAAGCCGAGGCCAGTGATTTCGCGAACAACTTTGATAACGTTGATTTTGGACGCGCCTGCACCATTCAGGATTACGTCGAATTCAGTTTGCTCAGCTTCTGCAGCTGCGCCAGCGCCTGCACCTGCAACAGCTACTGGAGCTGCAGCAGTTACGCCGAATTCTTCTTCGATTGCTTTAACGAGATCGTTCAGTTCCAGAACGGACATGCCTTTGATTGCTTCCAAGATTTGCTCTTTGCTCATTTGGGTTGAACCTCCATTTTATATTTAGAATTTTATTGTTTTATACTGCTTGACGAAAAAGTTGCTTATGCGCCTTGTTCTTCTTTTTCAGCAACTGCTTTAACTGCAAGCGCGAAGTTCCGCACTGGAGCTTGAAGCACGCTGAGGAGCATGGACAAGAGACCTTCGCGGGACGGAAGTTCCGCAAGCGCCTTAATTTCGTCCTCTCCAACAACACGGCCTTCTACTACTGCGCCTTTCAGTTTCAGAGCGTCGTTCTTCTTAGCGAAATCATTCAAGATTTTCGCAGGAGCGACAACATCCTCAGTACTGAAAGCTACAGCCGTTGGACCCGTCAACACTTCATCCAGCTCAGTCAGCTCTGCAGCTGCTGTTGCACGGCGAAGCAGGGAGTTTTTCAATACTTGAAATTCGATGCCAGCTTCACGAAGCTGCTTACGCAGTTCAGTTACTTGAGCAACGTTCAATCCACGATAGTCAGCTACAACAGTTGTCGCACTTTCGCGAAACTTAGAAGTAATAACGTCAACCGCTTCTTGTTTAGCTTGAATCACTTTTACGTTTGCCAATGTCTACACCTCCTGATTGTATGGTTAGCTGGGACCTCAAGGGCCACCATCCTACGGGCACTAAAAAAGCCTCCGTAGAATCACGAAGGCCTGATGGATCATCATTATGCTGGTCACCCGAACATACTGCTGACGTTCTATCATAACACCTCGGTAGGAAATTAAGCCAGCTAACGGCACCTACTGTCTACGGTAAGCATATTCAACTTTAATGGTCAGTCACTAGGACTCACAACTGTTATATAATATCAAACCAAGACAAGCAAGTCAATGGTAAATATTATTTGTAAGCAGCTGTGTTCACGCGAACGCTAGGTCCCATTGTCGAAGATACAGCGATGCCTTTAAGGTATACACCTTTAGCAGCAGCTGGCTTCGCGCGGTTCAATGCATCCAAGAGAGCCTTAAGGTTCTCATTAAGCTTAGCTGCATCAAAGGACGCTTTACCGATTGGCGCGTGGATTTGACCTGCTTTGTCAAGACGGTATTCGATTTTACCAGCTTTAATTTCTTGAACAGCCTTGGAAACATCGAATGTAACCGTTCCAGCTTTAGGGTTAGGCATCAGACCTTTACCACCGAGCAGACGGCCCAATTTACCGACTTCACTCATCATATCAGGTGTTGCTACGCAGACGTCGAATTCGAACCAGCCCTGTTGAATTTTGTTGATCATGTCTTGATCCCCAACAAAATCAGCGCCAGCCGCTTCGGCTTCCTTCGCTTTTTCACCTTTTGCAAATACCAGAACGCGTTGCGTTTTACCTGTACCGTGAGGCAGAACTACTACACCACGAACAGCCTGGTCTTGTTTACGAGGGTCTACACCCAAACGTACAGCCACTTCAACAGTTTCGTCGAATTTGGCAACAGCTGCCTTCTTCACCAGTTCAACGGCTTCTGAAGGCTCATAAGTTGCTTCGCTGTCAATCAGCTTAGCAGCTTCAAGGTATTTTTTACCGTGTTTAGCCATGATTGTTTATCCTCCTTTGTGGTTTTAGCGGAAATTCCTCCCACATGTTCCGGATCTGATCCGGTTTACCGAAAGACGATTAGTCTTCGATTGTGATACCCATACTACGAGCAGTACCTTCAACCATCAACATTGCAGCTTCAACAGATGCAGCGTTCAAGTCAGGCATTTTTTGTTCTGCGATTTGACGAACCGCATCACGTTTAACAGTTGCCACTTTCTTCTTGTTTGGTTCGCCGGATCCTTTTTCGATCTTGGCAGCCACACGAAGCAGGACAGCAGCCGGTGGAGTTTTGGTGATGAATGTAAAGGAACGATCCTCAAACACCGAAATTTCAACCGGAATGATCAAACCAGCTTGATCAGCAGTACGAGCGTTGAATTCTTTACAGAATGCCATGATGTTGACACCTGCTTGACCCAATGCTGGACCTACTGGAGGAGCCGGGTTCGCTTTACCTGCAGGAATTTGCAGTTTTACCATTTTGATAATTTTCTTCGCCATGTAAGACACCTCCTTGCATCAATAGTGGTAACGGACATCCCATGTCCTACCACAAGAAACCTGAAGTATTTATAACTTCTCCACTTGAGTATAATCCAACTCCAGCGGGGTTTCCCGCCCAAACATGTTGACGTGAACCTTAAGCTTACTCTTTTCAGCCAAAATCTCTTCCACGGAGCCCACGAAATTCGCAAAAGGACCAACCTTGATACGAACTGATTCTTTGATTTCGAATTCAATCTTCGGTTTCGGTTCATCCATGCCCATATGCTTCAGAATCTGTTCCACTTCTTCCGGAAGCAAAGGCGTCGGTTTTGAACCGGAGCCTGTCGAACCAACAAAACCTGTAACTCCAGGCGTATTGCGGACAACATACCAAGAATCATCAGTTTGAATCATTTCGACCAAGACATATCCCGGGTAAACTTTACGCATAACGGTCTTTTTCTTACCGTCTTTGTTTACAATTTCTTCTTCCATAGGAACAAGAACGCGGAATATTTTATCCTCCATGCCCATGGACTCGACACGTTTTTCCAAATTGGCTTTGACTTTATTCTCATACCCTGAATAGGTATGAACTACGTACCATCTTTTTTCCATATCAAGCCACCTGGGACCCTTCTAAATTATCGCTTCGATCACAGCGGAAATGCCGATGTCTAAAACCCAAAAATAAATTGTGACAAACGCAATGGTGCCGATAACGATGAGAGTATAGTTCGTCAGTTCTTTACGATTGGGCCAGCGAACTTTTTTAAGTTCCGCCCAGCTTTCAGAGAAAAAGGAAAACAGAGACTTGAAACTACGTTTCACGCCGACTACACCTCCAAAAACTATCTGGTTTCGCGATGAGGAGTTTGCTCGTTACAGAACTTGCAAAATTTCTTCATCTCCATGCGGTCGGGGTGATTTCGCTTGTTCTTTGTGGTTGTGTAGTTTCTTTGTTTGCAGCTTGTACAAGCCAAAGTGATAATTACCCGCATGATTTGCACCTCCCGAAGACGTCCTTCTTTATCAGAAGAACCCATATTAATCCTAGTAGAAAATCCGTTGTGTCCTGTAACAGACAGTCGAAATTCCTGCGAGATGAACAAAACCGTTGTTCCATCGCTGTAACAACGTTCCCATTCAAAAACACGCGAATTTAGGCCTACCTAAAACACTTTATCACATGGTTGAAGCCATTTCAAGCCTTTTTCTCTCTGAAAGCAAGCTGCATTTACTTACCATTATGTTCATACTTGGAATAAATGAAACAACAAAAATTGAATTGAAGTAAAAAAAGGCTCGATCTGAGCCTTTAACGATTGCATCTTTCTAATTATCCCTAACCTCCAAATACCGCTCAAGCTTACGCTTTACCCGTTGGAGGGCATTATCAATAGATTTGACATGACGCCTTAAATCTACCGCGATTTCTTGATAGGAACGTCCATCCAGATAAAGCATCAAAACTTTCCGTTCCAAATCGCTCAGGATCTCAGACATCTTATCTTCCAATCCTACAAACTCTTCCTGGTTAATCAACAGTTCTTCCGGATCACATACAGCCGTACCGCATATAACATCAAGCAGTGTTCGGTCTGAATCTTCGTCATAAATCGGCTTGTCCAGCGATACATAGGAATTAAGCGGAATATGCTTCTGTCTCGTTGCAGTCTTAATGGCCGTGATGATCTGCCTCGTTATGCACAACTCAGCAAAAGCCTTAAACGACGAGAGCTTGTCCCCTTTGAAATCGCGAATCGCTTTATAAAGTCCGATCATGCCTTCCTGTACGATATCTTCTCGGTCTGCACCTATCAAGAAGTAAGACCTGGCTTTAGCCCGTACAAAGTTCCGGTACTTATTGATCAAATATTCAAGCGCCCCGCTGTCACCTTCACGGACCGCCTCAACCATGTCTTCATCACTTATCAAATCATACCCCGATATCATGATTTCTCTGAGGTCGACACTCAATTAGAATCCCTCCGGCCCGGAACGCACGGTACCCCGCCACTCGCTTGAAATATATGTCAAGTATATATGATGTATATAAGACCGTCAACCACATCAGGGTGAATAAAAAAAAGAAATGTAAGGGTTTTCCCCGTCTGGATTCAAATAATTGAACCTATTCGCGGCGCCAGCGTTCAAACATGAGACGGACATCGGGGCTTAGTTTATTATCCAGGGTGTTCCTTGTCGACTTGGATTGGTCCTCTTTAATTTTTTGGGCAATTTCCTTCTCGCTTTGCTCCACTTGATTGAGCAGCTCTCTTGCAGAGATCCGAAAAGCACCTAGCGCAAATATAATATGCTGTTCCATCAGATCACTCGTCGCAACATAAATTTTACGCCTACGGTGGCTAAACTCAACAACAAGCCGTTCAATACATTCATCAGCGGTCTCTTTTTCCTTCGTGAAATATACCTGCACCTTCCCTTGAGTAAAAGATTTACCCAAACCGGGTACCCGGTATGCGTCAAAAATAGCAATGACACGAAGCCCCGAGAAAGCTTGGTAATCTGCCAGTTTCTCCAGAAGAGCATCCCTTGCCTCCTGCATGCCGATATTAGCGAGCTCCGCGAGAAACGGCCATCCGCCGATCATGTTATATCCATCGACCAGCAGTATATCCCGCCAATCGGCCATCTCTTTCTAACCTTCGAGACGGCGGCGGAGGACTTCATACATGATAACACCGGCAGCAACCGAAGCATTCAGCGAGTTGATCTGGCCAGCCATCGGGAGCTTAACAAGAACATCGCATTTTTCCCGAATCAGTCTGCCCATGCCTTTGCTCTCATTACCAATCACGATGGCAACCGGGCCGTTAAACACCTGGGTATCATAAATTTCTTCTACGGCATCCACAACCGTTCCGACGACCCAAACGCCCATCTCTTTCAGCTGCTCTATTGTTTGTGCCAGATTCGTAACTCTCGCAACCGGCACGTATTCAACAGCGCCAGCAGAGGTTTTAGAAACCGTCGCCGTAATCTGGGCAGACCGTCGTTTGGGCAAAATGACCCCGTGAACTCCTGTACAATCTGCTGTTCTCAATATCGACCCAAGGTTATGCGGATCTTCAATTTCGTCAAGAATCAGCAGGAACGGAGGTTCACCCTTGTCTTCAGCGATCTTCAAAAGATCATCCACTTCTGCATAGGCATAAGGAGCTGCCTGCGCCACAACACCCTGGTGCTGCACCCCTGGGACAAGCTGATCCAGCTTGCGTTTATCCACATTTTGAATCACGATCCCAAGTTTTCTTGCCTCAGCAATGATTGGCGTAATCAAATGTTTCTGAGCGTTATCCGCAACCCAAATTTTATTGATTGTGCGTCCGGAACGGAGCGCCTCGGTTACGGAGTGTTTACCGGCAATTATTTCTTCATCCTGCATGTTATTCTTCCTCCTGCAATACCGGCTAAAGGCCCGCCATTCAAGGCCCGCGGTTTGATTTATACTCTCACTGCCTGCTGCTATGATTCAGCAGGACTCTCCATATAGTCAATAGCCAGCTTAATTAATTCCTGAAGTCGTTTATGTTGTCCAGCGTAATAAAGGTAACCAACCAGACTCTCAAAAGCTGTAGCGTGCCGATATTCCAGAACATCAGCATTCTTGGGTATACTTCCGGATTTAGCGTTCCGGCCCTGCCGTACAATGTCGTGTTCCTCCTCTGTTAAGATTGGTTCAAGGAATGACAATATACGACTCTGCGCTTTGGCAGATACAAGGCTTGTGGCCTTGCGATGCAAATGATGGGGGCGAAGATTGGGCAGGGATATCAAATACTGACGGACTGCAATTTCATAGATGGAATCCCCAATGTAAGCAAGCACGATGGGGGGAATGAGACGGACAGGCCTGGAAGGAGGATAAGGAAACCATCCGCCTTCCAATTTCTCGCTGCCTGTGCTGCTCATTTACGGCGCCAGCGCATACCCTGCGCTGTATCCTCTAAGATGATTCCCTCAGCCAGTAAGCGATCCCGGATTTCATCAGCACGTGCCCAGTCCTTATTTTTGCGTGCCTCTGCTCTCTCCTCAATTAACCGTTCCACATCTTCATCAAGAAGCTCATCTGCCGTTGTATCCACAATGCGCAATACTCCATTCATTTCTTCAAAGACAGACAGGACAGCCTGCAAATCCTCCGCTGGCACGGAAGCCTTCTGAAGAATATGATTCGCTTCTGTCGCCCATTGGAACATGGCGGTAATGGCATCCGGCGTATTGAAATCATCCTGCATTTTGCTATGGAAATCAGCAAGCACATCGGACATTTTGGAGATGACCTCAGCTCCCGCTTTACCTTCCGGAGATCCAACTGCCGTTTCAAGACGATGCTTGATGTTACCTGCTGCATTCGCGATCCTGTCCACACTGTTCTGAGCCTGCTCCATCACTTCGTCGCTGAAATTCAGCGGGTTACGGTAATGGGTCGACAGCATAAAGTAGCGAATCGCTTCTTTGGTATACTGCTTACGCAGATCTTTAACCAATACCCCGTTACCTAGAGATTTCGACATTTTCTCATTGTTTATTCGGATATAACCGTTATGCATCCAGTAATTCGCCAGCGGTTTACCTGTCAAGGCCTCTGACTGGGCTACCTCGCACTCATGATGGGGGAACTGCAAATCCTGTCCGCCCCCATGAATATCCAGCGTATCACCCAAATAGCGGCGGGCCATTGCAGAGCATTCAATATGCCAACCCGGACGTCCGTTACCCCATGGGCTTTCCCAGAAGATTTCCCCTGGCTTAGCAGCCTTCCACAGGACAAAATCCTCCGGATTTTCCTTACGCTCGTCCACTTCAATCCGGATTCCAAACTGTAATTCATCGAGCTTTTGCTGCGACAGCTTGCCATAGTCGTCAAACTTGCGTGTCCGGTAGAACACATCCCCGCCATTTTCATAGGCGAAGCCTCTCTCAATCAACTCTTCAATAAAGCGGATAATATCCTCCATATTCTCAGTAACACGAGGATTTATGGTCGCACGCGGTATACCAAGCCCATCCAGATCTTCAAAGTACGCAGAAATAAATCGATCCGCCACTTCCGGCACTGTTGTTCCTGTCTGCTCCGCTTTACGGATCATTTTGTCATCCACATCGGTAAAGTTAACGACATATTTGACCTCATTACCCTGCTGTTCGAAATAAGCACGCACGACATCAAAAAAGATCATAGGCCGCGCATTACCGATATGAATATAGTCGTAAACCGTCGGTCCGCACACATACATACTCACTTTTCCAGGCTCCTGCGCTGTAAAGTTCTCTTTGGTACGGGTCAACGTGTTATAAATTTGAAGTGCCATCTATCAGGTCACGATCCTTTCTGTTATCGCTTTTGTAAATCTCTTTGTAAGGGGACCTCTATACGTTCCGCATCCGAAGCCGCTGTTTGATCTGTTTTTTGTGCTAATTCCCTGCGCAGCTCATCAATTTCTTTCTGCATGCTGCGGAGTGTGTCCACGATTGGGTCAGGAAGATTGGTATGATCAAGGCGATCACGGATACGCTCACCGTTCTGCTTCACGATCTTCCCAGGGTTACCGACAACCGTACTGTTCGGAGGAACTTCACGAAGCACCACGGCATTGGAGCCGATATTACTGTTCTCGCCGATCGTAAAAGACCCGAGCACCTTAGCGCCTGAACCGATAACCACGTTGCTGCCGATCGTAGGGTGACGTTTCCCCTTCTCTTTCCCTGTGCCTCCAAGGGTTACGCCTTGATAAATGACGACATTATCACCTATCTCACAGGTTTCACCAATAACGACTCCCATCCCATGGTCGATAAAAAACCGCTCGCCGATCTTAGCACCCGGGTGTATTTCAATACCAGTCATAAACCGGCTGAATTGCGAAATCATTCGAGCTAAGGAGTACCAGCGCCGTTTGAACAAGGCATGGGCTATCCGATGCGCCCACACGGCATGCAGACCCGAATACGTGAACACCACTTCGAAAACCCCTCGGGCAGCCGGATCATTCTCAAATACGGTTCGTATATCCGACTTTATTTTCTTGAACATGAACGAACCTCCTCCCCCATTTCGCCCCACAAGAATCGATATTCAATAAAAAACGCCCCTGCAGCCATCGCTGCAGAGGCGTCAAACACGCGGTTCCACTCTGCTTAAACCGGCTGACATCCTCCCAGGGCCAGGGATGGATAGCACGGTCCAACTTCAAGTCGTTAACGGTGACGGCCGGTATGATCTAACGCATGAAATCCCGCTTCAACCATACAGCTCACAGGCGCATTTCCGCTTTCGGCAGCGGGATAACTCACAGCCTGGAAGAATCAAGCTTCCTTGTTCTCTTCCGGTTATCCTCTCTGAATCGTGCCTTATACTACACGTACTTCTCCTGATCGTAGCTTTTCGATCTTTACTTGTTTATATATTACCCAAAAGACCGTTTCCTGACAAGAAGTTATCAATGATAGATCAGGACCTGTTAAGCACCCTTGATCTGGGAACGCAAACGGTCAAGCACACGGTCTTTTCCAAGCAGCCAGATGGTCTGATTCAGGTCACGACCATGTGTCTGCCCCGTCAAGGCTACACGAATTGGCATAAAGAGTCCTTTACCTTTAACTCCTGTTTCCTTCTGAACCTCTTTGATCAGAGCAGCAATAGTGGATGCCGTAAACTCCTCTGCATTTTCCAGCTTGGTGAGGAAAGCTGACAGCACAGCAGGAACCTGCTCTTCGGCAAGAATAGTGATTCCTTCCTGGTCAAGTTCAAGATGTGTGCGGAAGAATACTTCAGACAGATCCACAATCTCGGAAGCCGATGTCATCTGCTCTTGATAAAGAGCTACCAGCGCGCGTGCCCAAGCATCTTCCTCCGGCGTCAATTTTGCAGGGAGACGAGATGCACGCTGCAAATGCGGGATGGCAAGATCCGCAATCCGGTCCGGATCAGCCTGCTTGATATATGTGTTGTTCAAATGCGCTAATTTATTCGTATCAAATACGGCCGGGCTCTTCGAGAGACGGTTCGCATCGAAAATCTCGATTAACTGCTCTCTCGAGAAGATTTCTTCTTCGCCTTCCGGGGACCAGCCCAGAAGAGCGATGAAATTGAACAAGGCTTCCGGCAGGTATCCGAGCTGATCATACTGTTCGATAAACTGAATGATCGACTCATCCCGCTTGCTCAGCTTCTTATGATTCTCCCCGACGATCAGAGTCATATGAGCGAAGCGCGGAGGCTCCATGCCAAACGCTTCATAGATCATCAGCTGACGAGGAGTATTGGAGATATGGTCCTCACCCCGGAGTACATGGGTGATTTTCATGAGATAATCATCAATGGCAACCGCAAAATTGTATGTCGGTATACCGTCTTTTTTCACAATGACAAAGTCGCCCATTTCCTTCGTGTTGAAAGAGATCGTACCCTTCACCATGTCATCAAACGTATAGACTTTATCCTCCGGAACACGGAAACGGATGCTGGCAACCCGTCCTTCCGCTTCAAATGCTCTGCACTGTTCGTCCGTCAGGTTCCGGTGTTTGCCGGAATAACGCGGGGTTTCGCCGCGGGCCGTCTGCTCCTCGCGCTCCTTCTCCAGCTCTTCCTCCGTGCAATAGCAGCGATAAGCCAATCCGCGATCAAGCAGGTCCTGCCAATATTTGCGGTAAATGTCCAGGCGTTCAGTCTGGCGATAAGGACCGTATTCGCCCCCTACATCCACACTTTCATCCCAATCCATGCCAAGCCATTTCAAGTATTTAAGCTGGCTTTCTTCCCCGCCTGCCACATTGCGTTTCACGTCCGTATCTTCAATACGGATAATAAATTTACCATTGTGCTTGCGTGCGTATAAATAATTGAATAATGCCGTTCTGGCATTGCCGATATGTAAATGTCCCGTTGGACTCGGTGCATAGCGCACACGGACTTCTTCGGTCATTTCTAACCCCTCCGTTCGCTTTCTCAAAGATTCTTTCAAGATGATAGCATACCTTTAACAAGGCACACAATAGATTGTGCGGCGATCCCCTCGCCCCGGCCTGTAAAGCCAAGCTGTTCTGTTGTTGTCGCTTTGACGTTGACTTGTGCTTTGTCTGCTTCAAGTGCTTTTGCGATAATCTTGGTCATCTCAGGAATGTATGGGGCCATCTTCGGCTGCTGGGCAATAATGGTGCTGTCTACATTGCCTAGACGGTAACCTTTTGCCTTCGCCATCTCCCATACCTGCTCCAGAAGCTTCAGACTGTCGGCATCCTTGAAATCCGGATCTGTATCCGGAAAATGGCGGCCGATGTCCCCGAGCCCTAATGCACCCAAAATCGCATCTGTAATCGCATGAAGGAGCACGTCAGCATCCGAATGACCTGCCAGACCTTTTTCATACGGAATGGTAACCCCTCCAATAATGCATGGCCTCCCTTCCACAAGCTGATGCACATCAAATCCCTGGCCTACTCGAATCATCAGTATCTCTCCTTGCTTATAGCTTCTTATTTTTCAAAAATGCGGCATACTCCAAGTCTTCCGGTGTTGTAATCTTGATGTTTGTATACTTCCCTTCCGCCATAGCAACAGGAAGTCCCGCTCTTTCCAGGAGCATTGCATCATCGGTACCCAAAAATCCTTCCCGCTCTGCAGACTCATGGGCTTCCAGCAGGTCGGAAAGACGAAAAGCCTGTGGGGTTTGAACAGCCCACAGACTATGACGCTCAGGAGTAGCTGTAATTAGCCCCTGCCCGTTCACCTGCTTGATCGTATCCTTTACAGGAACACCGAGAACAGCCGCTCCTTCACGCAAAGCGGTCTCACGGCAGCTCTCGATCTCCTCGCGGGTAACAAATGGTCTGACACCGTCATGAATCATTACCCATTCTGTATTCATTTGCTTGATGCCTTGGTAAACAGACTCTTGGCGCTCGCTGCCACCCGGAATCACTGCCGACACCTTGTCCAGCCCATAATCCTTCACCCAGGCTTTACAGCGATCCACGTCACCGCTTCCGGTAACCCAAACGATCTCATCAAGCCAAGGCAACTGGTTAAAAGTATCTAATGTATGCACAACGATGGGTCTGCCCTCGATTTGCAAAAATTGTTTACTTTCACGGGTTCCCATTCGTTTACCTTTACCTGCTGCCACAATGACAACCCCGAAGCTGTTACTCATACGAAAACCCCTATCTTCACCCGGCAGTAAAATCTAGTCGTTACAACCGGGAACGGATATGTACATCTTCCATCATACCCCGTTTACTGGGCTTTTTCCAATAGTTTTGGTTTCGCAAAAATCATCCGGCCTGCTGAGGTCTGCAGCACACTTGTCACAAGCACTTCCATCATCGACCCGATATATTCACGCCCGCCTTCTACGACAATCATGGTTCCGTCATCAAGATACGCCACACCCTGACCGTGCTCCTTGCCATCCTTGATAATCTGGACCAGGATTTCTTCACCCGGCAGCACGACCGGCTTGACCGCATTCGCCAAGTCATTAATATTCAGCACCGACACACCCTGAAGTTCGCATACCTTGTTCAGATTGAAATCATTGGTAACCACTTTGCCCTGAAGAACTTTAGCCAGTTTAACCAGCTTGCTGTCCACCTCGGAAATTTCTTCGAAATCTCCTTCATAAATAAGGACCTTTACATCCAGTTCTTTCTGGATTTTGTTCAAAATATCAAGTCCACGCCGGCCGCGGTTCCGTTTCAGAAGGTCAGACGAATCTGCGATATGCTGTAACTCTTCGAGCACGAATTCCGGAATAACAATGGTTCCCTCAATGAATCCTGTTTTGCAAATATCAGCAATCCGTCCGTCAATAATTACACTGGTATCCAAAATCTTGTGCTCTTCAATTCTGCGCGCTTCCGGCTCTGTGCCTTGACTCCATTTTCCAGACATCCAGAGCGAAGCGAGCTCCTGCTTCTTCTCGAGGCCAATTCGCAGCCCTACATATCCCCCAAGCAGGGTGATACCTACCTGAAGAAATCTTCCCCCTTGTCCCAGCCATGTCAGACTAGGCGATAACAGCAAAGATATCAACAGGCCTCCCAGTAATCCTGCTGTGCCTGCTGCAAGGTCAGTCATCGGAATCCGTGAGAAGGATGCAATCATAGCTTGAAGCTTCCCGTCAAATTTTTCTGCGGTCAGAATGGTGATCATTCCAAACAACAATCCTCCAAGCAGTGCAAATATGCCGCTTCCCCCGGTAATTACTCCTTGACCGAAGAGTGAGGATACTTCGGGGAACGACCGCTCCACCATTTGATATAACGTATATCCACACCATGCACCGCATAATACCGTAAATGCTAAGATAGCTTTTTTTAACATGAGTTCCCACACCTCCTAATTCAATTCATCATGGTATAATTACCAGTATGGTCCATTTTTCAGAGGTGTAATCGTGGTCATTCTTTTTTTTCTGAAATTGAAGCCACGAGCATCAAATTCTTCAAACAAGAAAATAAAGAGACTCATTTAGTTGAAATCTCCTAAACGGCTGGAATATAATGAACACAATTCATAATAACGATATCGAGGTGGATGATAATCATGAGCGCTCCTAGTTTGCAGGCTTTTCAGGATCAAGTTTCCGAATTGTTGCTCCGTCACCGCAGTCTTCTAGATGTGCTGTCCAAAACAGGGCAAAGCAATGCGTCCGTTAATCGCGCTGTCACCAAAGCTATTACGGAATGCGGCTGTATCGAACTGCATGCCACGAAGCAAAGCTTCGATATGGGCGCTGACCTCGAACAGGCTAAACAACTCGCAGGTACCCACGTTAATGGTCAATTATGCGAAAATTGCCGGGAAGCCGTCAGTTCTGAGATTGGCCGTAATTTATTCTATTTGTCGGCTATGGCCAATTTACTGGATATTCAACTGGATGAAGTCGTGGATAAAGAATCCCAGAAATGTTCAACGCTTGGCTTGTTCAATCTGTCTTAGGCCCCTTTGAATACAGTTGGTCATTTCAAATGCATATAACAAAAAAAGCACTTAACTTCTTGCCGCAAGGCAGAGAAATTAAGTGCTTTTTATTATATTTAGGCTATAGATTAACGGTCTGAGGAATGATATGCCTCATCTGATTTATGGTCCTCTTCCCGATGTCTGCGGTTCAGCTTGCGGAAGCTCTGTTTCAAGCCGTATCCCGCATAAATAACGAGAGGGACAAAGATCAGCATAGAGGTTTGTTCCGGAAAGAATACCGCCACGATTACCGCTACGATAATCACGATCGGCGTATATTTAATCGCCTTTTTAGGAAGCCCGATTTTTTTGAAGTTAGGATATTTAACGCTGCTGATCATGAGATAAGATAACAGTAACATGGCAATAATCATATACGGTGCAGTAATCTCTTCGTGGAACAGTGCTAATGTCGAAAGCACACCACCTGCCGCCGGAATGGGCAGACCGATAAAATATCCTGGAATCCCCGGACGCACATTAAACCGTGCCAATCGCAGAGCACCACACATCGGAAAAATAGCGGCAACCGTCCATGCAAATGCATGATTCAGATCCGAGAGAGCCACCGTGTACATAATCAGAGCGGGAGCAACCCCAAACGAGATTACATCGGATAAAGAGTCCAGCTCTTTACCAAATTCACTCTGTGCATTCAGTGCACGAGCAACGCGCCCATCCAAACCGTCGAGAAGCATAGCAATAATGATCATGATGGCAGCCATACTGGTCTTGCCCTCTGTCGCCAAAATAATGCCAATCATTCCGAGAAACAGATTACCGAGAGTAAACATGTTCGGAATTGACTTCGTCATTTGTATATTCACCTCATTAATTCTTCGCATTCATTGATTGTATGAGATTTACATTTGTCTGTCAATGAATACTTGCTCTTGCAATCTTTTCAATCCATCCTTAATCGTGCGCGCCCGAACCTCGCCAATTCCATCAACTTCATCCAATTCGTCAATTGTAGCGGACATAATTGTCGTCAAATCTTCAAACCGATCCACCAGATTACGAATAATCACATTAGGCAAACGAGGGATCTTGTTCAAAATCCGGTAGCCGCGCGGGGAAATTTCCTCCTCCGAAGCAGCGGCTGATGACGGATACCCGAGAATCCGGATAATGTGATGAATATCAAGCAGCTCATCATCCGTCAATCGTTTCAGGGACAGAATAATTTCACGAATCTTTTCCTCGCTGTATTCACGTGCATAGTCAGAATACAGCAGCCAAGCTTCTTCTTCAATGTTGCTGACCAGCTCATCCATCTGCATACTGATCAGGCGTCCTTCATTACCCAGCTCGTTGATATACCGTTTAATCTCCTTCTTGATACGGAGCACCATCTCAACCCGCTGGATAACATTCACAACCTCGGGAATCGTAACCATCTCTTCAAATTCTGATGCGGAAAGATTGGTCAGGGACTGATTAAGCACCATTCCATATCTCTCTAACGTTTGAATCGCCTGGTTTGCTTTGGTCAAAATAACGCCAATTTCCTTCAGGGCATAACGTAACGAACCCTGATACAAGGTAATTATATTCCGTCTCTGGGAAATAGATACAACCAGTTTACCTGTCTGCTTCGCAACACGCTCTGCAGTACGGTGCCGAATTCCCGTCTCGGAAGAAGAAATCGAGGAATCCGGAATCAATTGTGTATTCGCATATAAAATTCGCTTAAGATCTTCACTTAATATGATCGCTCCATCCATCTTCGCCAGCTCATACAAATAGTTAGGCGAGAAATCACAATTGATGGAAAAACCGCCATCGACGACTTCCATAACCTCTGGACTGTACCCGACAACGAGCAGTGCACCAGTCTTTGCCCGAAGCACATTCTCAAGCCCGTCGCGGAATGGCGTCCCAGGCGCCACCAGCTTCAGAAGATCATTCATTTTATCGAGTTGGCTCGTTTCTTTCACTTTAGTATGCCCCCTAATCTAACGCAACAGCTAGTGCATCTGCAACGGTATTGACTCCAATAATTTGTATGCCCTTCGGATGCTTCCATCCCTTCAGGCTTTTCTCTGGCATAATAACTCGTTTGAACCCAAGCTTCTCCGCCTCTTTTACCCGCTGCTCAACTCTTGAAACGGCGCGAACCTCCCCAGTCAACCCAACTTCACCAAATATAACATCATAAGGCTTGGTTGGCATATCACGAAAGCTCGAAGCGATACTAACCGCAATCGCCAGGTCTACCGCAGGCTCATCTAACTTAACTCCGCCGGCAACATTCAGGTATGCATCCTGATTTTGAAGGAACATGCCCATTCGTTTCTCAAGCACGGCAATAATCAGATTCATCCGGTGATGATCGATTCCTGTGCCCATTCTTCGCGGCGATGGAAAATGAGTAGACGAAATGAGCGCCTGGAGTTCGACCAGAACAGGCCTTGTGCCTTCCATACTTGCTACGACCGTTGAGCCGGCAACACCAAGGGGACGCTCTGACAGAAACAGCTCTGACGGATTACCAACCTCACGCAGCCCGTCTTCTCCCATTTCAAAAATGCCCATTTCGTTCGTTGATCCGAATCGGTTCTTTACCGCCCGAAGGAGCCGATAGGTGTGATGGCGTTCCCCTTCAAAATAAAGAACACAATCCACCATATGCTCCAGCAATCTCGGACCCGCTATAGCGCCTTCCTTCGTAACATGGCCTACAAGCACTGTTGCAATTCCCTTAACCTTAGCAATGCGCATGAATCTTCCTGTACACTCACGGACTTGAGCCACACTGCCGGGTGCACTGGTCACATCAGGCTGGTAAACAGTCTGTATTGAATCTATAACAACAAACTGAGGCTGTACGTTATCAATCGCTTCCTCAATTGTTTCCAGATTAGTCTCACATAGAACGAATAATTCGGATGACAAGGCTCCGAGACGATCCGCGCGAAGTTTTGTCTGGCGGACCGATTCTTCACCTGAAATGTATAATACCCGAAGTCCGTTTTTGGCAAGCTGATTAGACGTTTGAAGCAGCAGCGTTGATTTACCGATTCCCGGATCGCCTCCTACAAGCACAAGAGATCCCGGGACCAGTCCTCCGCCCAGCACACGGTTCAATTCCGTAATACCGGTCTCAATTCGCGGTTCTTTACCACTTTCTATATTTATGATCGAAACGGGCTTTTCTTTACTATGAAAAATAGGAGAATTCATCCCCTGTGTCTTGATAACCGTCTCTGTTTCTTCCACCATTGAATTCCAAGCCTGACAACCTGGACATTTCCCGTACCACTTCGGCGATTCATATCCGCAGTCGGTACAGAAGAATTTCGTTTTTGTTTTTGCCATGAGCTCTCCTTTATGATGCGCAACCTTCGCCTTGATTCGTCAAAATCCCTCAAAATCAAGCATTAATCAAAGTTTACCATTTATTATAATTCTTCGTAAAGATCATTCAAAAACTTTATGTGTTACAAAAAGAAACCCCGCCGGAAGTAAACCAGCGGGGCACTCTCTAGATGGCGTTATTATTATTCGGACTTGGTTTCGTCAGATTGTTTAGCCTTCTTCGTAACAGTCAATTCACCGTTCTCCTCATCGATCAGAAGCTCATCGCCCTTCTCGACATTGCCCTTCAGGAGCTCTTCAGACAAGCGGTCCTCAATATGCTTCTGAATAGCTCTGCGCAGCGGTCTTGCCCCGAATGCCGGGTCATACCCTTCCTTCGCAAGGAATGCCTTCGCTTTATCCGTAAGCTCGAAATCTACATTGAAATCGCTCAGACGCTTGCGAAGCTCTTCAGACATCAGGTTTACAATCTCCGCGATGTGCTTCTCCTCAAGGGAATGGAACACGATGATTTCATCGATCCGGTTAAGGAATTCAGGACGGAAGCTCTTCTTCAGTTCATCCATCACTTTATCCTTCATGTTGTTATATTCTCTGCCTGCATCGCTGACAGCGGTAAATCCAAGGGTAGAATTACGTCTGATTGCTTCTGCCCCCACGTTCGAAGTAAGGATAATCAGTGTGTTACGGAAATCAACAACCCGGCCTTTAGAGTCAGTCAAGCGACCATCCTCCAACACTTGAAGCAAGATATTGAATACTTCTGGGTGTGCCTTCTCGATTTCATCGAGAAGAACAACGGAGTATGGCTTCCGTCTAACTTTCTCCGTTAACTGTCCACCCTCATCATATCCTACATATCCAGGAGGCGCCCCTACAAGACGGGAGGTTGAATGCTTCTCCATGTATTCGGACATATCAATCCGAACCACAGCATTCTCATCACCAAACATCGCTTCAGCCAAAGCTCTTGCAAGCTCCGTTTTACCTACACCTGTTGGTCCTAGGAAAATAAATGAGCCCATTGGACGCTTCGGATCCTTCAAGCCTGCGCGTGCCCGGCGTACAGCCCGGCTTACAGCCTTAACGGCCTCTTCCTGGCCAATAACACGGTTGTGCAGTATATCTTCCATGTTAAGCAGGCGATCCGTTTCTTCCTCTTTCAATTTATTGACAGGAATGCCGGTCCAGTTCGCTACGACATCTGCGATATCGTCAGGAGTGACCTCGGAATCCGTACGGCCCTGCTTCTCTTTCCATTGATTTTTCGTGATTTCAAGCTCTTCTCTGAGCTTCTGCTCCGTATCCCGAAGAGCTGCGGCTTTCTCAAATTCCTGGCTTTGAACAGCTGCATCCTTCTCTTTACGGATATCTTCCAAATGAGCTTCCTGATCCTTCAGATTCGGCGGAATGGTGTACGTATGCAAACGTACCTTCGAGCCCGCTTCATCAATAAGGTCGATTGCTTTATCCGGCAGGAAGCGATCTGTAATGTATCGGTCTGACAATTTTACAGCCTGCTCAATCGCTTCATCGGTAATCTTCACCCGGTGATGGGCTTCATAGCGATCACGCAATCCATAAAGAATCTGAATCGCTTCTTCCGGTGAAGGCTGATCTACCGTAATCGGTTGGAAACGACGCTCAAGCGCTGCATCCTTCTCGATGTACTTACGATATTCATCCAGCGTTGTTGCACCGATACATTGAAGCTCTCCACGTGCAAGAGAAGGCTTCAAGATGTTGGATGCGTCAATTGCTCCTTCTGCACCGCCTGCACCAATCAGAGTATGCAGCTCATCGATGAAGAGAATAATGTTGCCTGCCTGACGGATTTCATCCATGATCTTCTTCAGTCGATCTTCAAATTCACCACGATATTTGGTACCCGCAACAACGGAACCCATATCCAGAGTCATGACCCGCTTGTCACGCAGAGTTTCCGGAATTTCATTGTTGATAATCTTTTGAGCGAGTCCTTCAGCGATTGCTGTCTTACCTACACCCGGCTCACCAATCAGAACAGGATTGTTCTTGGTACGGCGGCTAAGCACTTGAATCACACGCTCTATTTCTTTACTCCGGCCGATAACCGGATCCAGATTGCCCTCTTTGGCAATCGCCGTCAGGTCACGTGCCAGACCATCCAGCGTTGGCGTACTTACATTTTGCGGCTGTCCATGATGACTTGAAACAGCCTCACTGCTGCCAAGCAGCTGCAGTACCTGCTGACGGGCTTTATTCAAGCTAATGCCCAGGTTATTGAGCACTCGGGCTGCAACACCTTCACCTTCACGGATCAAACCGAGCAAAATATGCTCTGTTCCAACATAGGTATGACCCAGTTTACGGGCTTCGTCCATTGAAAGCTCAATGACTTTTTTAGCTCTAGGGGTATATGCGATATTTGTCGGCTGCTCTTGTCCGCGGCCGATCAGTGTTTCTACTTCATCCTGTATCTTCTCAAGTCCCAATCCGAGACCTATCAATGCTTTAGCGGCAATGCCGTCTCCTTCACGGATGAGTCCCAGCAGGATATGCTCTGTACCAATGTTATTGTGACCCAAGCGCACAGCCTCTTCCTGAGCTAATGCCAGCACCTTTTGCGCTCGTTCCGTAAATCTGCCAAACATCATAGTATTGCACCTCCACGAATGATTATTTACAACTCGCAATAACGAAAAAAAATATCCAAGACGTTCTAATGTGCAATATATAGATTCGCTTTGCAATGCTCCCTCTATATACCGCTGATTTTAAACCGCTTTTTCATATTTTGCAAAATACCTCATTAGATAGCTTTATTCATGCCCTCTACTGAATGTTTCCCGGATTAATCTTGCCCGGTATACATCCCGCTCATTTTGATTCAATGTTTCACCGTATCTTTTTTGCAGAAAACCAGGCTGTGTCATGACGTTCAGCTCATTCATCACGGAGCTTGGAGGCCCATCCAGAATTCCCAGATCAACCCCAAGTCTTACGTCTGACAATCGCTGTGCTGCTTCCTTTGAGTCCATGACCTGGGCATAAGATAATATACCGTAGGAACGCATGACACGATCGGTAATCCGCAGCTTCGATTCGCTCAACAATCGTTCACGCGCATTCTTCTCATGTTCTATGATTTGTAAAGCCACACTGTGCAGATTATCTATGATTTCAGATTCGGTCTGTCCCAGCGTGATCTGGTTGGAGATCTGGAACAGATTGCCCACAGCCTCACTGCCTTCACCATAAATGCCGCGTACGGTAAGGCCTACCTGGGAGACTGCGGACAGAATGCGGCTGATCTGCTGGGTCATCACAAGTGCAGGCAGATGCATCATGACTGAAGCACGGAGCCCTGTACCGACATTCGTCGGACAGCTTGTTAGATAGCCTCTTTTATCGTCAAATGCATAATCGACCTGGCTTTCAAACATATCATCCAGCGTTGTAGCTCTGTCCCAGGCTTCTCGGATCTGAAATCCCGGGTACAGGCATTGGATTCGGAGATGGTCCTCCTCATTAATCATAATGCTTACTGATTCATCCTCATTCAGCATTACTGCACCGTTTCTGGACTCATTCGCCAGGTTTGGACTAATCAAATGCTTCTCAACCAGCACTCTCTTATCCAGCTCTTCAATTTCATCTAAGCGGATGGTATGAAACGGACCTAACTCTTTCAATTGTTCCTGGTCCTTCAAAACCCCGCTCAGGCGCTCAAGTACTTCTTCCGACTGATCATTAGTTGCCAGCAGCGGAAAAGGAATATGCTGCAAGTTGCGCGCCACCCTGACCCGGGTGCTGATGACTATATCAGAATCCTGTCCGTTTCCACGCATCCATGTGCTGAGCGCTTGCTCAGTGAACCGGAGATTCGACATCACGCATTCCTCCTACCTTCAGAGCATTTTGCAAAATCCGATTTACGGTGCTCTATTTATAAGATCATTAGTATCTTTTCATTTTAAGCCAAACTCTTCTCGAGCTCGCGAATTTGGTCACGTATTTCAGCTGCGGCTTCGAATTCCTCTTGCACGATTCGATACTGCAGCTCCTTCTTCAGCTCATCGATTTTACGTTTCACCTGGATCTTGCCACCGCTGCGTTTAGGTATCTTGCCTACATGCGTGGTGTTACCGTGAACTCTCTTAAAGAGCGGGTCCAGACGATCGGAAAAGTATTTATAGCAAGAGCTGCATCCAAACCTACCCAGCTTGCTGAACTGCGAATAGGTCATACCGCATTCCTCACAACGGAGAGCCCCGGGACCACTTGATCCTGGAGAATGACCTTTCCCTGCAGGATCGAGGTCAAGTAAGCCTGACAAAAGGCTGTGAATCGAGAATCCATTAGAGGTACCCGGAATCAATTCGCCTTTCTCCCGGGCACAAGCCTCACAGAAATGGAATTCTGTCTTCTCTCCGTTCACAATCTTGGTGAAATGGAGCGTCGCTGGACGTTTACCGCATTCTTGACACACCATTGTTCATGACCTCCTTAATTAACACAGCGTCATTTACCTAACAAAGAAACAAGCATCGCCTTCATAATTCTTGCGCGAAGCTCATCCCGGAAAGGAAGCTTTACATTCAGGCATTCCCTTGAGATAGCTGCCCGCATAAGACAGGCTTCACGCGTTGTTAAAAATCGCGACTCCTCCAGCTGGTAAATCAGTCCTTCCGCTACCGTCTGATCAATGAAATCACCTATTGTATGATGCAGATGATGGTGAAGTGCTGTATGTTTTGGGAGCTCAATACGCTGTATACGTATATAGCCTCCTCCGCCGCGCTTACTCTCCACCAGATACCCCTTCTCCAAAGTAAAGCGGGTACTGATGACATAGTTAATTTGGGAAGGAACACATGAGAATTTCTCGGCCAGATCGTTGCGCTGGATCTCAATCGTTCCCTCTGTGCTTTCTTGCAAAATACCCTTCAAATATTGTTCGATAATATCAGAGATATTACGCATATTCATTCATCCTCCACTGCTTGAAACGCTAAGCCCGTAATGATCTCACACGTCCGAACAGAGCCTTGCCATTACGTTATTTTTTAACCTGCTAACTCTTATTTGAATCGGTTGCGGCTGACTTTGACTTTCTTTGACTTTAATCTTATTATAGCATACTTTTTTGTTTTGCCAAGGGCTCCTCTGTTAGTCTAACCGATGCCAGGTAAAAATATTCCGGATGAGGGTCTTTTTCAATTCGGATAAAACCATCTCGTTTATTTGTACATTTTGTACGCCGTAACAAATGCATACCGCTAGATGCCAATGAATGCGATCTGGACGTGATTCTACTAACAACGGTTATACCACTTGACATTCCATAAGATGGATAATATACTCCACATATAACCAAAAGGTTATATGTGGAGGTCTTATGTATGACTGATTTTTACCGTGCCATTTCAGATCCTATCCGGCGCCGGATTTTGAAGATGGTTGCTCATCAAGAGAAAACACAAAATGAAATCGTAAAAAAGTTCCTTATCTCACAACCCGCAGTGAAGAAACACCTGGCAATTTTATTAGAGGAACAACTCATTTTAGAACGAAGGGAAGGAAAGTACTGCTACTATCGACTGAATACTCATGCATTTCAACATCAATATGAACAGCTTCAGCAAGAGCTTGGTTTAATCATGGAGAGCAAACTGAGTGATTTGAAAAGCTATTTAGAGGAGGATTCTTGAATGGAGGCATCATTTTCAACCGTTAAACGCGAGATTATTATTGAAACGACACCAGAGCGTGTATGGCATGCACTTACTATTCCTGAGGAACGTAACCGTTGGGAAACGAGAAACTGTACGATCGACCTTAGAGTAGGTGGAATCATTGAATTGGACTATGGATGGGGTGTCAGCTATACCGGTACCATTCAGGAGCTTGCTGAGAACAGCAGGCTCGTGATTGCAGATCAAGATGGCGAACTCACCATTTGGACCCTTGAACCTCATCATAAAGGGACACTCGTTGGCATCGAATATACGGGGTTTTGGGCTGGTGATTTAGGAATAATGTCGATGGAAAATATGGCTTATGGTACCTATCGTTTTATGAAGAATATGAAACAAGTGTTTGAAGAAGGTTCAGACCTACGGTCGTCCTTTTGGAAAAGCTGGATCGGAGTGAATCATATCACTTACCACGAAGCTGATACCCATGGTGTTAAAGTAGTCCAAATCAGTCAGGGTACTCCTGCGGAGGGCATCTTACATATAGGGGATATTATCACTCAGGCCAATGAAACGATGGTACGGAATTACGATGAGTTTGAGGAAATAGTAACTTCGATGGAACCTCAGGTACATTTAAAAATCACGTTTATTAGAAACGATCAACTATGTAATGCTGATTTATGTACTGTCCCCTTTGGTCAGAGACATTAGGAACTATAGGCTCGATAAAATAAAAGTCTTAAGTCATGGATAGCCTCCTCGGGAAGCCATCCATGGCTTTTATTATGAGGCTAACTTTCTCTCAAATATCTGTAACCTATTTCCAGTTCACTTCGTCTATAGGGATAGATTACAACAAAATAATGAAAGAGGGAGTGTTTTCACTTGAGTAAGCTGCGGTACCTTACCCCCTTTGTCTTTCTCCTATTCCTTACATTTATACTCGCTGGATGCTCTGAACCTGATGTCGATAAAGAAAAGGATGTCATCAGTATGCACGGGAAAATTATGAATATTGAAAAGCTGGATGCCTTTATAGAAAAATCTACTGGTACCCAACGAGTCGTTCATTACACGATTGAGGGCGATCCGATCTTTTATGTGCTACAGCATAAGGGAAATGAAATACGGGTGAAATATGATAATAGGCAAGACAAATTTGGTACACCTCAAGTGAATAAGTATACCTGTAATCAGCTACAAAAAATCGATGGAGAACACTTACTTTACTACAAATTGACAGGATGTAGTGGGGACAGAAATGAAATCGAAATTCTTGAGGTTCCTTATGATGTTTCCCAGACGGATACTTTCGACTTTGTCTTAAAATACGGGGTGAATTTAGCCAATCAAATTGATTCAGTTGAGGGGAAATTAGTAAAGGATCTGCAGAATGGGGAAACCTCGACAGTATCTGATTTTCAGTTTACTCCTGCAGAACGTCAAGCCATATACAAGCAAATGGTTCTGGGCAATTACATGGAAGAAAAACAACTATCAACTACCTGCAATAAAAAGCCGCATGAAGCATACGACCTCACGGTTTACATCAACAATCGTGTCCTTCATTATGAATGGTCAGAATGTGATAAGAGTACGGATGGAAAAGAGATGTCTTCTCTCATCCATGGAATTATCGATCTCGTAAAAGAGAAAGACGTGTATAAGCAGCTACCCCCAGTTAAGGCATACTATGAATAGGGTTTCGATCTCCAAAATCCATATCTAAACAACAAAAGAGCCATCGCTGTTTAATCAGCAATGGCTCTTTATGTGCTTGGCGACGTCCTACTC
>NZ_CDSE01000028.1 GCF_001373415.1 Paenibacillus dakarensis
CTTCTCCCGCCGTAAATAAACCCAAAACACCTGAACCAGCTCATGTCGGTTTTGTCATTTCAAAGGGCAGTAATTTAAGTGACGTGGCAGAAGGCCTGAACGCTGCAGGTGTAATTACAGATAAACAAGCTTTCATTAAAGAAGCTACGAAACAGCGGATTAATTCACATATTCAGACGGGTACATATACATTTACTGTCGGGGAGAATTATCAATCCATTATACGGAAAATATCCGAGAAGCCGTCCGGTAATCCTTAACAGGTTCCGTACGGTTTTTTTCATGCTTAAAATAATTGCATATGCCTAATACTTATGATATAGTAATTGACGGTGTTAATACACACGCTGAGAGATTTCGTTAAGGGTGCTTTCTATTTGAAAGTCTTAATGGGAAATGACCTTGGCGGAGGGCACACAAAAACCAAACTTAGGAGGTGTGTGAAGATGGCAGTTATCTCCATGAAACAGCTTTTGGAAGCTGGGGTACACTTCGGTCACCAAACACGTCGTTGGAACCCGAAAATGGACAAATATATCTTCACTGAAAGAAACGGTATTTACATTATTGACCTGCAAAAAACGGTTAAGAAAGTAGAAGAAGCATTTAACTTTGTTAAGAGTGTTGCTGGCGAGAACGGAACAATCCTGTTCGTTGGTACTAAAAAGCAAGCTCAAGACTCCGTTAAAGAAGAAGCTGAGCGTTGCGGCATGTACTACATCAACCAACGTTGGCTCGGCGGAACGCTGACTAACTTCGAAACCATTCAAAAACGTATCAATCGTTTGAAAGAACTTGAGAGATGGGAAGAAGACGGCACGTTCGAAGTACTGCCTAAGAAAGAAGTTATCCTTCTCCGCAAAGAGAAAGATCGTCTTGAGAAATTCCTTGGCGGTATCAAGAACATGAAGAGCCTTCCAAGCGCATTGTTCATTATCGACCCTCGTAAAGAGCGCATCGCAGTTGCAGAAGCTCGTAAATTGGGTATCCCAATTGTAGGTATCGTAGATACTAACTGTGATCCAGACGAAATCGACTATGTTATCCCAGGTAACGACGACGCGATCCGCGCGGTTAAGTTGCTGACTGGTAAGATGGCTGATGCTGTTGTAGAAGCTCACCAAGGTGAAGAAACTACAGCTTAATACAGGTCTTTAAGTATTGAGGATAAATTAAATGAAAAGGGTGGTTGGTAGGTGGATAACCTCTCACTGCCCTTTTTTTAAAGTCGGAATGTTAAAAATGCTGGGAACGGCATGACTATGTTAATTACAATTGGAGGGAATTTCAATGGCAGTAACAGCTAGTGCGGTTAAAGAACTTCGTGAAAGAACAGGCGCAGGTATGCTTGATTGCAAAAAAGCGCTTGATGAAACAAACGGTGATATCGATAAAGCGATCGCGCTTCTTCGTGAAAAAGGCTTGTCTGCAGCGGCTAGCAAAGCTGGACGTATCGCAACAGAAGGCGTTGTAGAATCCTACATTCATGGCGGCGGACGTATTGGTGTCCTCGTTGAGATCAACTGTGAAACTGACTTTGTTGGTAAAACAGATCAGTTTAAAGAATTTGCGCGTGATATCGCAATGCATATCGCAGCAGCTAGCCCTAAATATGTTCGTCGCGAAGAGGTTCCAGCTGATGAGCTTGAGAAGGAAAAAGAAATTTTGAAAGCTCAAGCGCTGAACGAAGGTAAGCCTGAGAAAATCGTTGAAAAAATGGTTGAAGGCCGCATTAACAAATACTATGAAGAATACTGCTTGCTTGATCAATCTTTCGTAAAAGATCCAGACAAAACAATCAGCGCGCTTCTTAACGAAAAAATCAGCACAATTGGTGAGAATATCTCCATTCGTCGCTTTGTGCGTTATGAGCTTGGTGAAGGTCTTGAGAAGAAAGTTGACAATTTCGTAGAAGAAGTTATGTCTCAGGTGAATAAATAAGCCAGTCAAGCTAAATATAGGTTTTAAAAAAGAGTGGAACACTTTGTGTTCCTTCTTTTTTAAAATAATATAACTAAGTATAATAATATCGTTATACTAAGCTTATATTTCTTATGAAACGATCACTGACCAGTAAAGGATCAGAGAATCGTTTTCACTTGGATATAGAAGAGAATATGCATCTTGGGGGACGGCTTCTCTATATCGCAAGAAAACTTCCGCTTAAAGCGGTCTGCTACGCTGAAGGTGTGTCGATAGACGTTTCCATGCGAAACGGAGTTTTTTACCCGATGAAAGTGCCGTCATGTCATGCTTTGCGTCTGTCTGTCGTTTTTCAAACGGGCGTCTTTCGAAAGGCGCCGTCTTAAAGTGGAGGGTAAACATTTGGAACAGCCTGTATTTAAACGTGTTATTTTAAAGGTCAGCGGGGAATCCCTGGCGGGCCAAAATGGTTATGGTATAGATGCCGACACGATTACATCCATTGCAAAGCAGGTTCAAGAGGTTGTTGCGCTTGGTGTTGAAGTTGCGATTGTATGCGGCGGCGGTAACATTTGGCGCGGCATCGCGGGTAGTGCCAACGGTATTGACCGGGCTACTGCTGACTACATGGGGATGCTTGCAACCGTAATGAATTCACTTGCATTGCAAGATGCCTTGGAGCAAATAGGTGTACCTACGCGTGTACAGACATCAATCTCAATGCAGCAGATTGCTGAACCGTATATCCGCCGCAGAGCGATCCGTCACCTTGAAAAAGGCCGGGTTGTTATCTTTGCAGCAGGTACGGGTAACCCGTACTTCTCTACCGATACGACTGCAGCTCTGAGAGCTGCTGAGATCGAAGCTGAAGTGATTCTAATGGCGAAGAACAAAGTGGATGGCGTTTATTCTGCGGATCCGTTCAAGGATGAAACGGCTGAGAAATACGAACAGCTTACTTATTTGGATGTATTGAATAAAAATCTGGGAGTTATGGATTCAACAGCTTCCTCATTGTGCATGGATAATAACATTCCGCTTATTGTATTTGCTATTACGGAGCAAGGTAATATTAAGCGAGTCGTTCTGGGTGAAAAAATTGGAACGATCGTTAAAGGGAGTGTAGATTAATGCCGCAAACGGTGAAGAAACATGCTGAAGAGCGTATGGAAAAAGCAATCGTGTCATTAAAACGCGACCTCGCTACCCTGCGTGCCGGCCGGGCAAGCTCATCTCTGCTCGACCGTATTCAAGTAGAATATTACGGGGCACCAACCCCGATTAACCAGCTTGCCAATATTACAACACCGGATTCCCGGACGTTAATGATTCAGCCATGGGATAAATCCTCGCTGGGTGATATTGAAAAAGCAATTATGAAATCAGATCTTGGATTGACACCGGCGAATGACGGTAACCAAATCCGCTTGTCGATTCCTGCTCTTACAGAAGAGCGCAGAACTGATCTGGTTAAAATGACAAAGAAGTTCGGTGAAGAAGCGAAGGTGGCCATCCGCAATATTCGCCGTGACGCCAATGACGACATTAAGAAAATGGAGAAAACGGATATTTCCGAGGACGAGTCCCGGAGACATCAGGATGACATCCAGAAGGCTACGGATAAATTTATTGCCGAAGTCGACAAAGTGCTCGTTGCAAAAGAAAAAGAAATTATGGAAGTATAGAGACTTAGGCCCCTCCTGCAAGGTGGGGTTTGTCTCTTTTTTGCAGAAAGATGCCTGGAGGAAATGGAATGATCAAACGGGTTCGATCGTGGTTGAATCAGGAGGACAGTCAGCAGGCGCCCAAGCTCTCTTCCGACAACATCCCTCAACATGTAGCCATCATTATGGACGGTAACGGTCGTTGGGCTAAAAAACGTGGATTGCCGCGGATTATAGGACACCAAAATGGCATGAAAGCAGTCAAGAGAGCAGCTATTGCGGCAGATGATTTGGGGATCAAGGTTTTAACGCTGTATGCTTTTTCAACGGAAAACTGGAAGCGTCCCAAGGATGAGGTCGATTTCCTTATGAAGCTTCCGCAAGAGTTTCTTGCAATTGAGTTGGAAGAACTGATTGAGAAAAATGTTCGGGTCACCATGATGGGGCATCCCGAGGATCTTCCCTCACATACGCTTGAGGCGATGAAAGAAGCGGTTGCAAGGACGGCGAAAAATGATGGGCTTGTTTTGAATTTTGCGTTGAATTACGGCAGCCGCAAGGAGATCACCGAATGTGTCAAAGCACTTGGGCGCGACATTAGCGAGGGAAACCTACAGCCTGAGGATGTTACTGAGGAACTGATTAGTAAGCGACTCCTTTCAGGTGATTTGCCAGATCCGGATTTATTAATCCGTACGAGCGGAGAACTGCGTCTCAGCAATTTCATGCTGTGGCAGCTTGCATACAGCGAATTGTGGTTTACCGACATTTTATGGCCTGAATTTACCAGTGAACATTTGGTGGAGGCTGTAGCTGAATATCAACGCAGATCACGGCGCTACGGCGGCTTGACATAGTTATGGGGGTTGGGACGTAATGAAGCAGCGTTTGATTACCGGAGTTATAGCGGGAGCAGTCTTTTTAGGATTATGTTTCATGGGTGGATTTTGGTATCATCTTCTCATTCTGGCTATGTCCTTGATCGGCTATTATGAATTTGCCCGAATGACAAAGATAAACCCATTCGGTGGAACCGCAGCTATAGGTTACCTTGGTGTTCTGATGTTTGTATTTCCTTGGAAACTGCTTGATCTGTCGTTCCCTCTTGCCGGGGAACATGGCATATGGCTTGTAATGCTGTTGTTTTTACTGGTGACGGTAATCAGCAAGAACAGAATTGGCATTCAGCAGGTTTCGCTGCTGTTTCTTGCGTCCGTCTACATCGGAATGGGCTTTATGTATATAGCGGAATCGCGCAATACACCTGACGGACACGGTTTGTTCTGGACCTTCTTGCTGCTGGCAAGTATATGGGCAAGTGATGCGGGTGCATATTTTGTAGGTCGCAAGCTGGGACGTACGAAATTATGGCCTGCGATCAGTCCGAACAAAACGGTTGAAGGTGCTGTTGGAGGGGTGATTATTGCTGTCATCACTGCTATGGTTTTCGCTTTCTTCTCAGGGGGGCTGCTACCGTTGAGCAATGCCTTACTGATCGGAATTGCCTGTGCTGTAATCGGACAGCTTGGAGATCTTGTGCAATCGGCGTACAAGCGCGTATATGGCATTAAAGACTCCGGCACTCTTTTGCCTGGTCATGGTGGGATTCTGGACCGGTGCGACAGCTGGATTGTAGTATTTCCATTTGTACATATATTAGGTCTTCTGCCTTACTGATGAAAGGAAAGATGCAGCAATGAAAAAGATTAGTGTACTAGGTTCTACCGGCTCCATCGGAACCCAGACATTAGACGTGGTATCAAAATATCGGGATTCTTTTCAGATTGAGGGCTTAGCGGCAGGCAGCAACATTGATTTATTGGCACAGCAGGTTAAGGAATTCAGGCCGAAAAAGGTCTCGGTAGCAACGAAGGAGCTGGCGGACCGAATTCGGCCGGACCTTCCGGAAGGTACACAGCTGTATTATGGCCAAGAAGGTCTGATTGAGGTCGCTGCCGCAACTGATGCCGATATGGTGGTTACAGCAGTTGTAGGGAGTATGGGCTTGCCGTCTACACTGGCTGCGATTAAAGCCGGAAAAACAATTGGACTGGCAAATAAAGAAACGCTGGTTACAGCGGGACATCTGGTTATGTCTTTAGCTGAGAGCAGAGGTGCTGCTATCCTTCCGATTGACAGTGAACACTCGGCAATATTTCAATGTCTGAACGGAGAGCGGCGTCAGGATGTAGATTTTATTACCTTGACAGCATCTGGAGGCTCCTTCCGGAATTTGAGCCGGGATCAGCTTGAACATGTAACCGTTGAAGATGCCTTGAAACATCCGAATTGGTCCATGGGTGCGAAAATCACGATAGACTCAGCTACGATGGTTAATAAGGGGCTGGAGGTCATCGAAGCCCATTGGTTATTCGGACTGCCGTACGAACAGATTCATGTTCTATTACATCCGGAGAGCATTATACATTCGTTCGTACAATATCGGGATTCCAGCATCATTGCACAGCTCGGGAATCCGGATATGAGAGTACCGATTCAATATGCTCTTACCTATCCGGAAAGATGGCCTTCACCATCTCAGAAGCTATCCTTGGCGGAAGCGGGTAAACTTCAATTCCTTGAAATGGACTTTGATCGGTTTCCTTGTTTAAGGATGGCCTATGAATGTGGTAAGATGGGTGGAACGGCACCAACGGTATTTAATGCCGCCAATGAAGTTGCAGTAAGCCGTTTTCTGCGGAGAGAAATTTCTTTTCTGCAGATTGAGAATATCATTGAAGGCGTGCTGGATAAGCACCAAAACACACCTGAACCGGCTTTGGAGGCTATTGAAGAAAGCGACCGTTTGGCCCGCAAACTTGCCGCAAGTCTATAGGAAATCTAAAGCGATCTGAACAATCTCCCTTGAAAAAAGCTGACAGAATGTGATTCTCTTGTGGTGTATAAGAGAATAATGATAATCTATAGGGACATACTGCGTTCTCAGAGGAAAAGGGGGATGTCAATATTGGAAATGGTACAGGTTGTTTTTTTAACGGTACTCATGTTTTTTGTTATCGTTACAGTGCATGAGTGGGGGCATTATTATTTTGCCAAAAGAGCCGGGATTTTGGTTCGTGAGTTTGCGATCGGCTTCGGTCCGAAGCTGTTCTCTTATAAACGCAACGAAACTCAATTCACACTGCGTCTTCTCCCATTCGGCGGATACGCCCGGATGGCTGGTGAAGATCCTGAATTGGTTGAAATTCAGGCAGGGCAGACGATAGCCGTAAGATTAAACAGCGAGAATCAGGTGAAGCGAATTTATTTGGATCAGCTGGATAATCGTAAAAATGTAATCCGGGGTGAAGTTCAGTTTATTGACCTGGAAGAGCGCCTGTCCCTGCGTCTCGATGTAGATGGAGAGTTTCAGCAGTATGAGGTTCACCCTCAAGCAATGATGATTACCAAGGGAGTTGAAACACAAATCGCTCCTAAGGACCGTCAATTCGGAAGCAAAACGGTTGGACAGCGTGCACTTGCTATTTTTGCTGGACCGGTGATGAACTTCTTGCTTGCGTTTATATTGTTTGCCCTCCATATACAGATGGCAGGCATTCCGGTGGAGAACCCTACCTATGTACAGATTGGCAAAATTACCGAAGGCATGCCGGCTGAAACAGCGAATCTTCGTGAAGGCGACATTATTGAAACGATAAACGGCACGGCAATCGGTGCAGATTACAAAAAAATGATCGAGCTTATATCGGAATCGAAGGACAAGCCGATGGACTGGACTGTACGTCGTGGTGAACAGGTGTTTAATGTGACGATAACGCCTGTTTCGATGGAAGGACAAGAAGGCGGCAAGGTCGGAATCGTGCCGGAACTTCCAACACGTTCTGCGGGACTTGGTGAGACTATTACAGGTTCCGGAAAAGCAATGGTTGATACCACGAATATTATTTTCCAGGGATTCAGTCAGTTGATTCAGCAATTCTCAATGGATGATTTGGGAGGCCCCGTTCGGACCTTTGAGGTAACAGGTCAAATTGCGAAGCAGGGTATTGTGCAGCTGACCTACTGGGCTGCCATCCTTAGCTTATATCTTGGCATATTCAATCTGCTGCCTGTTCCGGCACTGGACGGAAGTCGTCTCGTATTTCTGGGTATTGAAGCGCTGCGAGGCAAGCCGATCGATCCAAACCGTGAAGGAATGGTCCATTTCATAGGATTCGCCATGCTGTTCTTATTGATGATCGCCGTAACTTATAATGATATATTGCGATTAATAAACGGTTAGATAACGATTTACGGCTCGGTGCGCCAGCCGCACTAAGCCGTAAATTTTTTTAATTACTTAAGCATTTTAGTAAATTGCTGTTTATGAGCTGTAAACAGTACAACACCTAACATCAGCTTGATAGCTGTATAATCGATGCTTTTCATATGGGAGGACAATATTCTTATGTCTAAGGATAAACAATTCGTGACCGAAATTACTCCGCAGGGAGAAGACTTTTCACGCTGGTATATTGATGTCATCAAAAAAGCGGATTTGATGGACTATTCACCGGTTCGCGGCTGTATCGTATTTAAACCGGATGGTTATGAGATATGGGAGCATATCAAGGATGAACTGGATCGTCGGTTTAAAGAAACGGGCCACCGGAATGCTTATTTCCCGCTATTTATACCAGAAAGCTTTTTCCAAAAAGAAAAAGAGCATGTTGAAGGGTTTAACCCGGAGCTGCCTTGGGTAACCGAAGCCGGCGGTGAAAAGCTTGAAGAACGCCTCGCAATTCGCCCAACATCGGAGACAATGATTGGTCATATGTATTCCAAGTGGATCCAGTCCTATCGTGATCTTCCCGTGATGATTAATCAGTGGGCTAACGTTGTGCGATGGGAGAAGCGTACACTTCCATTTTTGCGGACAAGTGAGTTTTTATGGCAAGAAGGTCATACAGCTCATGAGACTGAAGAGGAAGCACGTCATGAAACGATGCAAATGCTGGATATTTATTGTGATTTTGTAGAGAATTACCTGGCTATCCCGGTTATTAAGGGACAGAAGACCCCTTCTGAGAAGTTTGCAGGTGCAGTAGATACGTATTCCATTGAAGCCATGATGAAAGACGGACGCGCTGTACAAGCAGGTACATCTCACTACATGGGTACCAATTTCTCCAAAGCTTTTGAAATCGAATATTTGAATCGTGACAATACGCTGGAGTTCGCACACACTACTTCCTGGGGTGTGAGTACTCGATTGATCGGATCCCTCATTATGGTGCACGGTGATGACAGGGGACTTGTCCTCCCGCCGAAGGTTGCTCCAACACAGGTGATCATGGTCCCAATTGGACCGCCTAAGACTTGGGAGTCTGTGGTAGCCCGTACCGATGAATTGTATCGTGAGCTTAAATCTGCCGGTGTTCGTGTCCGTGTTGACGACAATACAGATGTGCGTCCGGGCTGGAAGTTTAACGAATATGAAATGCGCGGTGTGCCTGTGCGTCTTGAAATTGGACCGCGTGATATGGAGAACGGCGTATGTGTGCTCGTATCCCGGATCACTGGCGAGAAGAAGGTTATAGAGCAGGCAAACCTGGTAGAAGAAGTGAAAGCGATGCTGGATCAGGTTCACCAGGAAATGTATGACCGTGCGAAGGAATTCCGTCAGGAACATTTCTATTCTGTAGATACTCTTGATGAAATGAAAGAAAGTATGGAAGAAAAACGCGGCTTTACCTTAGCCGGATGGTGCGGCTCTGAAGCATGCGAAGATACGGTGAAGCAGGAAACAGGCGCAACAAGCCGAAATATTCCTTTTGAGCCGGCTGAACACAAGAAGACTTGCCTGGTATGTGGAGAAGAGGCAAATCATACCGTACTGTTCGCAAGAGCTTATTAATGTGATAGAGTAATAGGTACCTAAGAAAATAAATATTCCGGAAAGCTTCTGGATGGCATGACGCTCTGTGGGAAACAGGACGAATGGGTGCTTCCCCAGGGGCTTTTCGTTTGTTATTTAACGATTTTTTTGTAAGCAGGGGGAGGAAACCATGGGCACAGCGGAAGAGAAGAGAAAACGGTTTGAGCTGCTGATGAAGCAGGGAGAGGTCCCGTCAGGTTTGATTGAACCCTATTTTATGGACGGTGTCATTGAACAGGTAGTTACAAGCCGCGGCAGTAAGGAATGGGCGATTACGATTGCGAAGGAGACGCTCGTTCCGTCAGAGGTGTATCGCACTTTTTGTTTAAGAATACAAGAGAAAATGAATCATATAGCGAAGATCCGATTTGTATTCCGTTATCAGGACTCGGTTAGGGAAGCTGATATTGTACAGGAATATTGGAGTCTGTTTCTGGAATGGGTACACCGGGAAATACCATCTGTAAATGGATGGATGGCCAGAGCCAAACAGGAAGTGGAAGAAGGGCAGCTGCTTCTAACGATGTCGGATGGAATGTCGCTCGAGCTTGCACGCAAGAAGCAGATTGACTCTGCAATCACCCGCTTCTTCAGTCAGTATTTTGAACTTAATCTTCGAGTGAAGATGAGTGTCGGTGATACGGATCAGACTGCATACGAGGAATTTGAACAGAAGAAGCGTGAAGAAGAACGAGAGGTTATCCAGGCGATGATGACGAGTCTGGAAGCGGAGAATTTTGAAGAAGAGGAAGAGGGAGATATCAAGCTGCAGGTTGGTTATGATATCAAGGATCAGCCTGTCTCCATTCAGCAAATTCAGGATGAAGAGAAGAAAATAACGATTCAAGGGACAATTTTCGGACTAGACCGCAAAGAACTTCGTAACGGCAGCACGCTCTTTATGTTTAATCTTACCGATTTCACAGACTCGCTCCAAATGAAGATGTTCGCCAAAACGAAGGATGATCTGAAGGTTCTTAGTCTGCTGGAAAATGGTAAATGGGTGAAGGCACGAGGTCGTGTTGAATATGACCGGTTCATGCAGGTGCCCGAGCTGGTCATGATTCCGTCCGATCTTTGTGAAGTGAAGGCACCCCCATCCCGTAAAGACAATGCCCCCGTGAAGCGTGTAGAGTTCCATCTTCATACAACGATGAGCGCGATGGATGCTGTAACACCGATCGATAAATATATAAAGACGGCTGCTTCGTGGGGTCACAGGGCAATTGCTGTCAGTGATCACGGCGGTATACAGTGCTATCCCGATGCCGATAAACATGCGAAAAAGAATGGCATCAAGATGATGTACGGGGTAGAAGCTAATGTCGTAAACGATGCGGTTAATGTTGTGGAGCAAGCTCAGCCGATTGAATTGAAAAGCGCCACATACGTCGTATTTGATATTGAAACCACCGGTTTATCGATTACTCAAAACAAAATTACAGAGCTTGCGGCAGTCAAAATGCACGAGGGTAAGGAAATCGACCGTTATGCTACATTTGTAAATCCGCATGAAAAAATTCCGTATCACATTCAGCAGTTGACAAACATTACGGATGAAATGGTTAAAGACGCTCCGGATTTAGAGCCGGTTCTTGAAGAGTTTGTCAAATTTGTTGGGGATGCTGTAATCGTCGCTCATAATGCCAGATTTGATATGGGCTTCATTCAGGCTTCACTTAAAAATGCCGGAATGCCTCTACTAGAGAATCCATATCTGGATACCCTGGAGCTGGCACGATTAATTCATCCAAGCATGAAGAATCACCGATTGAACACATTGGCGGATAAGTACAAGGTTATGCTGGAAAGCCATCACCGGGCGATTGATGACACGATAGCACTTGCAGGCATACTGAACGGACTTCTTGCAGATGTGGAGAAGGTGAAAGGGATAACGATGCTGGACCGGCTAAATGATTATGTCGGTACAGACCTATCGAATACGAGACCTTTTCACTGTGGTATTTATGCCTTGAATCCGGTTGGCAAGAAGAATCTTTACAAGTTAGTTTCGATGTCTCACACCGAATATTTCAAGAGGGTTCCTTGCATTCCGAAATCCAAGCTCGTGGAAATGCGTGATGGATTGATCGTTCTTTCAGGCTGTGAAAAAGGGGAGTTCTTTGAAACGGTTCTTAACAAGACCGAGGAAGAAGCGGAAGAGGTAGCCCAGTTCTATGATGTTCTGGAAGTCCAGCCGCTGACGATGTATATGCATCTTGTTGAAAAAGGCCTGGTCGGAAGCCCGGATGAAATCAAAACAGCTATTAAAAAAGTGATCCGGATCGGAGAGAAATTGAACAAGCCTGTTATTGCGACAGGGAATGTTCATTATCTTGAACCGGGACATAAACTGTTCCGGGATATCACGATTCATGGTATTACAGGCTTCAGTCCGCTGAAGGATATTACTAAACCGGATGCTCATTTCCGGACAACGGATGAAATGCTGAAGGAGTTCGAGTATTTAGGGCAGGATAAGGCTTATGAAATCGTCGTTCAGAATACCAATGATCTGGCTGACCGGTTTGAGGAACTCGAGCTGTTCCCATCCAAGCTGTTTACGCCAATTATTGAGGGAGCCGACGAGGAGATCCGCAACACCTGTTATGAAACGGCCAAATCCATCTATGGTGAAGAGCTTCCAGAGGTTGTCGTTGCCCGACTGGAGAAAGAACTCGAGCCGATTATCAAGTACGGGTTCTCGGCGAACTATCTCATTTCCGAGAAGCTGGTTAAGAAGTCGAACAAGGATGGATACCTTGTAGGTTCACGGGGCTCCGTAGGCTCCTCCGTTGTTGCCACATTCCTCGGCATTTCTGAGGTTAACCCGCTGCCCGCACACTACATTTGTAAGGATGCTTCTTGTAAATACAGTGAGTGGTTCCTAGATGGCAGTGTACCGAGCGGATTTGACCTGCCGGATAAACAATGTCCGAAATGCGGCGGTTCGCTTAAGGGTGAAGGACAGGACATTCCGTTCGAGACCTTCCTTGGTTTTAAAGGGGACAAGGTTCCGGATATCGACTTGAACTTCTCGGGTGAATATCAGCCGGAGGCTCATAACTACACGAAGGTCATGTTTGGTGAGAAAAACGTATTTCGCGCGGGAACGATTGGTACAGTGGCGGAAAAAACCGCTTTCGGTTATGCCAAAAAATATGAAGAGGATCATCACAAGCGCTGGCGCGGTGCTGAACTTAACCGGCTGGCAGCCGGCTGTACAGGCGTGAAGCGGAGTACCGGTCAACATCCCGGCGGTATCGTAGTTGTACCTGATTATATTGATGTCGAGGACATTACGCCGGTGCAGTTTCCGGCAGATGATGTCAACGCGGAGTGGAAGACCACTCACTTTGATTATCACGCTTTTGATGCGAACCTTCTTAAACTCGATATACTGGGTCACGATGATCCGACAATGATGCGTATGCTTCAGGATTTGACAGGAGTAGATCCAACAACGATTCCCATGAATGATCCGAAGGTTATGAGCATGTTCAACTCCACAGAAGCGCTTGGAGTTACGCCGGAGGAGATCCGTTCACCTGTTGCTACTTACGGAGTTCCAGAGATGGGTACGAAATTCGTGCGGCAGATGCTTATCGAATCACAGCCATCCAGCTTTGCTGACTTACTGCAAATATCGGGACTTTCACACGGAACAGGTGTATGGCTCGGAAACGCTCAGGAGCTGATTAAGAATGGTACATGCAATATCAAGACGGTTATTGGTTGCCGTGATGATATTATGCTGTTCTTGATCTATAAAGCGGGGATGGATGCAGGGCTAGCGTTTAAAATTACGGAGAGTGTTCGTAAGGGTAAGGGACTGTCACAGGAGTGGATTGACGAGATGAAGAGATGCAAAGTACCGCAGTGGTATATCGATTCATGTCTGAAAATCCAATACATGTTCCCGAAGGCACACGCCGCAGCATATGTTATCTCAGCTGTGCGTACCGCCTACTTTAAGCTTTATCATCCCATTGAATATTACGCCACTTATTTCTCCGTCCGTGCGGCGGATTTTGATATTGAACTCTGCTGTCAAGGCTATGATGCGATCCTAAGACGAATTGTTGAGATTGAACAGTTAGGATTCCAGGCAAGCATGAAGGAGAAAAGCCTGCTGCCAATCCTTGAGATGGCTTTAGAGATGACAGCCCGTGGGTTTTCTTTCAAAAGCATTGATCTGTACCGCTCGGATGCTCTTCGCTTTACGGTGGATGGAGACTCGCTCATTCCTCCTTTCTCTGCCCTGCAGGGAATCGGGGATAACGCTGCCCGCAATATTGCTGCTGCAAAAGAGGCTGGAGAGTTTCTCTCGATTGAAGACTTCCAGCAGAAAGCCAAAGCGAGTAAGACAGCAGTGGAGCTGCTTACACAGATGGGCTGCTTCCGCGGATTACCAGAGAGTAACCAGCTCTCATTGTTTTGAATAATAGCCCTGAATACTAGCAATAATAGGCTTCTTGACAACTTGACAGTCAAGGACTGATACTTGTCACTATTGTAAGACTATGTTATAATTTTTTTGGTAATCATGGAGATAAAACCGTTGTGTAAAGAGTGGGGCAACCCACTCTTTACTCTTTGGTATATAGGAAATGAAAGTGTTGGAGGTTATGTTCTTTGAGCACACCGAAGATTAAAACGACTGTGGAACAAATGGTGCAGCCGTATTTGGATGAACACGGCTTTGAACTGGTAGATGTGGAATATGTTAAAGAGGGAAGCAATTGGTTTTTGCGTGTGTTTGTTGACAAAGAAGGCGGCATTGATATCGACGATTGCGGTTTGATCAGCGAATACTTAAGTCAAAAGCTGGATGAGAATGATCCCATTCCGACGGCTTACTTTCTTGAAGTTTCTTCGCCGGGTGCAGAGCGTCCATTGAAAAAGAAGGAAGACGTGGCCAAGGCAGTCGGGAAAGACGTTTTCGTAACAGTCTATGAGGCTGTGGATGGAATGAAAGAATTTGAAGGCAGGCTGGAATCCTTTGAAAATGAGGAGCTTGTCATTAAATCCGGGAAGAAACAACATGTTATTCCATATGAAAAAGTTGCCAGTGCCAGATTGGCCATCATTTTTTAGAAACACGGAAGTTTTGAAAGGGGGAACCGATTTTCAATGAGTATGGATTTTATTGAAGCAATGAATGAATTGGAAAGAGACAAGGGCATTAGCAAGGATGTGCTGTTTGAAGCGATTGAAGCGGCACTCATTTCCAGCTATAAACGCAATTTTAACGCCGCTCAAAACGTACGGGTAGATATGAACCGTAATACTGGGGTTATTAAGGTGTATGCCCGTAAGCTGATCGTGGAAGAGGTTCTGGACTCCCGGACTGAAATCTCACTGACAGCTGCAAGAGATATCAACCCGCATTTTCAAATCGAGGATATCGCTGAGATTGAAGTAACACCGCGCGATTTTGGCCGTATCGCTGCTCAAACCGCGAAACAGGTAGTTACTCAGCGTATTCGCGAAGCGGAGCGGGGTCTGATTTACAGTGCCTTTATCGACAAGGAAGATGATATTGTTACAGGCACACTGCAGCGTCAAGACGCGCGTAATATTTACATTGACCTGGGCAAGATTGAAGCGGTTCTGCCGCTCACAGAGCTGATGCCTAATGAGAAATTCAAGCACGGCGACCGGATTAAAGCGTACATTACAAAAGTTGAGAACACAACGAAGGGACCGCAGATTATGTTGTCCCGCACACATCCCGGTCTGCTCAAGCGCCTGTTCGAGCTTGAAGTGCCTGAGATTTTTGATGGTGTGGTGGAAATTCGTTCTGTTGCCCGTGAAGCTGGCTTCCGTTCCAAAATCGCAGTGTATTCCCGCAATGAGGAAGTTGATCCTGTCGGCTCCTGCGTAGGTCCGAAAGGTATGCGTGTGCAGACGATCGTTAATGAACTTCGCGGTGAGAAGATCGACATCGTACGTTATTCCGAGAAAGTCGAGGAGTATGTTGCGAATGCACTCAGTCCTTCGAAAGTTCTGGAAGTACAGGTGTTTGAGGACGAGAAGATGGCTCGCGTCATTGTTCCTGACTACCAACTGTCTCTGGCTATCGGAATCAAAGGGCAAAATGCCCGTCTTGCAGCTAAATTGACAGGATGGAAGATCGATATTAAGAGCGAGAGTCAGGCGGAACAGGAATACGGCAGACCAAGAACCCTTACGGGTGAGATGCATCAGGATTCTGTCTCCGTCGATTAATGTAAAGGGACGGGGGTACTTGCTTTGAAACAGAGAAAGATTCCGCTTCGTAAATGTGTCGCTTGTCAGGAAATGAAGTCCAAGAAGCAGCTTATCCGTGTTGTTAAGACACCTGAAGATACAGTGCTTATTGATCTGACAGGTAAGAAGTCGGGCAGAGGCGCTTATTTGTGCGGAAAGCTGTCCTGCTTTAAACTGGCACAAAAAAACAAAGCGCTTGATCGTGCTTTAAAGCATCATGTTCAGTCTGAAATTTATGAACAGCTGGCTCAGGATTTCATCACGGTAGAAGATGAATTTCTTGCGGCTAAGGAGAGTGCCGATGAAGAATAGGGCACTTTCTCATTTAGGCCTTGCCATGCGAGCAGGTAAAGTGGTTACCGGCGATGAGATCGTGCTCAAAGCAATCCGGTCTTCTGAAGCGAAAATGGTCCTTCTGGCGGGTGACGCCTCAGATAATACAAAAAAAAAGTTCCGTGATAAATGCGGAACTTACAAAATCCCTCTGGTAATCGGATTTGACCGGGAAAGTCTGGGCACAAGTGTAGGTAAACCTGAACGTGTTGTGCTGGCAGTTACGGATCAAGGATTCGCAGAAATGATCTCCAAGCAAGTGGGGATAATGTCGGAGGTGGAGTATATTGAGTAAACAGGAAAACAAGGACAATAAACTTCGAGTATATGAGTACGCTAAATCATTGAATATGAGCAGTAAGGAAATCATTACAATACTCAAGCGTCTAAATGTTCCAGTTAATAATCATATGAGTGTTATGGAGAATGATACGGTTACCAAGGTGGAGCAGTTCTTTAAAGACATTAAGTCAAATGCTGCTGCAAAGCGGGACGGCTCGGATGCCTCCCGTAATGAAAGCCGTAAACCGGCAGTTTCAGCTGTAGGGTCAGGAGATGCTGCCAAAGCTCCCGCTGCAAACACTCAGACAAACGCTCCAACGCACAGCAGCGAAGGCGGCCAAAATGGGCAAAATGGCGGCCGTAATCAAGGTCAAAGACCATCTGGTCAAAGACAGGAAGAAGAACAGCCCAAAAAACAACAGGAAAAGCAGGTAGGTATGAACAATAGAAATCAAAACAACTCAAATGTAGCAGGTTCTCAGCAGCGCTCCCAAAGCAGTCAGGATTCCCGGAGAACGAATACAGGTTCTTCCCAAGGAAGCCAGCAGAACAACCGGAGCAGAAGCCCACAGCAGGGTTCTAGTCAACAAGGATCCCGTCCTCAGCAAGGCGGAGGACAACAGGGAGGTTCCCGTTCTCAGGGTTCAGGACAAGGCGGAGCTCGTAATCAGGGTTCACAATCCCAAGGTAACCGTCCACAGGGCGGAGGACAGTCCCAAGGTGGACGTTCGGATTCAAACCGTCCTAGCGGAAACACTGGCAGCAATAACAATGCTGGCAACCGCGGTGGAAATAGAAACAACAATAATAATAACAACAATAATAACCGTTCCGGCTCAAAGCGCTTTGACGATAATCGTCAAGGTGGAGGATTCCGTAACAATAATCGTGGAGGCAAGAATAACCGCGGACGGAATCAGAGCCAGCAGCCGCCTCGTGAGAAAATCGACAACACGCCGAAGAAAATTATCGTCCGTGGCAATATGACCGTCGGTGAAACGGCGAAGCTGCTTCATAAGGACGCTTCCGAGGTTATTAAGAAGCTGATTTTCCTCGGCGTGATGGCCACAATTAACCAAGAACTCGACATTGACACCATTCTGCTTCTAGCTGCCGAGTTCGGAGTTGAAGTAGAAGTGAAGATTCCGGTTGAGGAAGATCGCTTTGAAACTGTTGAAGAGGTCGATGATCCTGCGGATCTGAAAGAGCGCCCGCCGGTTGTTACTATTATGGGTCACGTTGACCATGGTAAAACAACACTGCTTGATGCGATTCGTAAAGCGAATGTGTCTGGCGGCGAAGCTGGTGGTATCACTCAGCATATTGGTGCTTATCAAGTTGAAATTAACGGCAAGAAAATTACGTTCCTTGATACACCTGGTCACGAAGCTTTTACAGCGATGCGTGCCCGTGGTGCACAGGTTACGGATATGACCATCATCGTAGTAGCTGCTGATGACGGCGTTATGCCACAGACGGTTGAAGCAATCAACCACGCGAAGGCAGCTGGACTGCCTATCATCGTTGCAGTTAACAAGATCGATAAGCCGGATGCTAATCCTGATAAAGTGAAGCAGGAATTGACAGAATATGAATTAGTGCCGGAAGAGTGGGGCGGAGACACGATCTTCGTTAACGTTTCCGCGAAACAGCGCATGGGTCTTGAAGATCTTCTGGAGATGATTCTGCTTGTAGCCGAAGTAAATGAGTACAAAGCGAATCCAAATAAACGTGCCCGGGGTACCGTTATCGAAGCTGAGCTCGATAAAGGCAGAGGACCTGTTGCTCGAATACTTGTACAGCACGGTACGCTTAAGGTCGGAGATGCATTCGTAGCAGGTAACTGCTTCGGTCGTATCCGGGCTATGGTGAATGATAAAGGACGCCGCCTCAAGGAAGCTGGCCCATCAACACCTGTAGAAATTACAGGTTTGACTGAAGTGCCAGGAGCAGGCGATCCGTTCATGGTATTTGAAGATGAACGTAAAGCCCGCTCCATTGCGGATAAACGTTCCATCACGCAGCGTGAATCCGAGCTCAATAAGAATACTCGTGTTACGCTTGATGATTTGTTCCAGCATATTAAGGATGGAGAAATCAAGGATCTTAACGTTATTATCAAAGGTGACGTTCAAGGATCGGTTGAGGCGCTTAAAGGCTCGTTGAGTAAAATCGAGGTGGAAGGCGTTCGCGTGAAAATCATTCACAGCGGAGCAGGTGCTATTACAGAGTCGGACGTTATCCTGGCTGCTGCTTCCAATGCGATTGTAATTGGCTTTAACGTTCGACCGGATGCTCAAGCAAAACAGACTGCTGAACAGGAAAAAGTAGATGTTCGCTTGCATCGTGTTATTTATAACGTTATCGAAGAAATCGAGCAAGCCATGAAAGGCATGCTGGATCCAGTCTACAAGGAAAATGTCATTGGACACGCAGAAGTGCGTAACACCTTTAAAGTGAGCAAGGTGGGTACCATTGCCGGTTGTATGGTTACTTCCGGAAAGATTGCCCGTAACGCAGAAGTACGCCTGATCCGTGACGGTATTGTTGTTCATGAAGGTAAGATCGATTCCCTCAAGCGTTATAAAGATGATGCCAAAGAAGTGTCACAAGGTTATGAATGTGGTATTACCTTGGAAAGCTATAGTGACGTCAAAGAAGGAGACGTTATTGAAGCCTTTATCATGGAGACGGTAGAGCGCTAACGTAAAGAGGTGATCAGACATGGCAAAAATTCGAACAGGACGCGTCAGCGAACAAATCAAGAAAGAGCTTAGTCAGCTTATACAGACAGAGCTTAAAGATCCTCGTATTGGTTTTATTACCGTAACCGGGGTGGATGTGACAAATGACTTGTCACAAGCTAAGGTTTATCTTAGCGTTCTTGGCGATGAAGACCAGAAGGCAGCATCGCTGAAAGGTTTGGAGAAGGCCAGCGGCTTTCTCCGCTCAGAACTGGGCAAGAGAATTCGCCTCCGGCATGTACCGGAGCTAATCTTTAAATTCGATGAATCGATAGCATATGGCAGCCGAATTGAGAAGCTGCTGGGTGAAATCGGTGAACGGGAAGAGGATTAGACAGATCTTTTTTATAAAGGAGAAGGCGAATGCAGACCTATAACCATGAGCTGCAGCAGGCCAAGAAATTCCTGCTGGAGCATGATGATTACTTGATAGTGTCGCACGTTCAGCCCGATGGAGATGCAGTCAGTTCTACCCTTGCGGTAGGCTGGCTTCTCTCATGTTTAGGCAAAAAATTCACCATGATTAATGAGGGACCTATTCCTAAACGAATGAATTCCTTATGGCATGCTGATGAACTTATTAACATGTCCGAGCAGAAGCCGCAGCGCACTTTTAATAAGGTTATCTGCGTGGATTGTGCTGATTTTGACCGTGTAGGCCGAACGAAGGAACTTTTCTCTGAAGATGTGGTCATCATGAATGTGGACCATCATCCTACCAATAACCGATACGGAACTGTGAACGTTGTGCTTCCTGAAGCTGCAGCGACTGCGGAAATTCTGTTTGATCTGCTGAGCCTATTTGATATCAAATGGGATGCTGAAGTGGCAACAGCCATTTATACGGGTCTCTTGACAGATACCGGAGGCTTCCGTTACTCGAATACAACTCCCAAAGTGATGGGAATAGCCTCTACACTTCTATCGTATGGTGTAGATGGGCCCGAGCTTGCAGAGTCACTGCTTGAGGAAATGACACTTCCCCAGTTGAATGTGCTTGTTGCAGCACTTAATACGTTAAAGATGTCTGCGGATGGTAAAGTGGCTTGGGTTCACGTTACACCTGAACATATGCAGGCAAGCGGAGCAATTAATGAAGACCTGGAAGGCATCGTCAATTATCCGCGCAACATCCAAGGTGTTGAAGTGGGGATATTGTTTAAACAGATCAACAGCGGGGCTGTTAAGGTGAGTTTACGATCTGCCGGAAAAGTGGATGTAGCAGCATTGGCACAATCCTTCGGAGGAGGCGGTCACGTTCGAGCTGCTGGCTGCCGAATTGAAGGATCACTGGAGGACATCATTAATCAGGTAGTAGAGCGGGTGAATCAAGCATTATGACAGAACTTGAAGGTGTTTTGGCGGTCCTAAAGCCTGCTGGATGGACTTCGCATGATGTTGTTGCTAAAGTTCGCCGTTTGGTCAAAATGAAAAGAATAGGCCATGCAGGTACGCTTGATCCTGAGGTGACAGGGGTATTGCCGCTTTGTCTCGGGCGGGCGACGCGTGTGGTTGAATATATGCAGGACCTTCCTAAAGAATACAAGGCAGTACTTCGGCTTGGACTTTCTACAGATACCGAGGATTTGACCGGGAATGTCATTGAAGCGGTGGATGAAGTAAAAGTGACAAGAGCAGAAGCTGAGGAAACACTTCGTTCTTTTACAGGTGAAATTTCTCAGGTGCCTCCGATGTATTCAGCGGTAAAGGTCGATGGTAAAAGATTGTATGAGCTTGCCCGTGAGGGTAAGACTGTTGAACGTAAAAGCCGTAAGGTGAACGTGCATGAGATTGAAATGACGGGTTTTGAGGAACAAGGGACCTACACGGATATTACTTTTCGGGTATTGTGTTCGAAGGGAACCTATATCCGTACACTCTGTGTGGATATCGGAAAGAAACTTGGACTTCCATCCACAATGGCGAAGCTGGAGAGAACCCTATCTGCAGGAATCTCCTCCTCAAAATGTCTGACGCTTGAAGAAATTGAGCAATTCATGGCCGATGGAAGTCTGCATTCCCGGTTGATCCCGGTCGATGAAGCCATTTCTCATTTGCATGCTCACACGGTAACTGATGAGAAGAGAAGCGCTGCCCTGCAAGGACAACGGCTGTCTGCGCAAGTGGTAAGTCCTCCTGTTAAAACTTCGGATTGCATTCGTTTATACGATAGTGCGGACAAGTTCCTGGGAATCTTTCGAAAACAAGAGGAATCCGGAGCAATTGCCCCGGTTAAGGTCTTCTCAGATTAAGATGATTGATGTCTATATAAGTGAATTGCAGGTGAGAAGCACATGAAAATCGTATCCCTATCTTATCCGTTAACCCCTGAACAGAAAATTGAACTGGGAATGCCGCAAATCGCGGCAATCGGTCAATTTGATGGTCTCCATACAGGTCATGCCAGTGTAATATCGACAGCCGTAGAGTTGGCACGTAAAGAAAGTTTGCCGTCAGCCGTTATAACCTTTTATCCACATCCAAAAGATGTTATGCGTAAAGGAAAATACGAGGGCTATCTAACACCTCAGCAGGATAAGCAGCAGCTGCTTTCTGATATGGGGGTTGACATATTATATGTGGTGGATTTCAATGAAGAGTTCTCACAAGTCAGCCCCGAGGATTTTGTGACTGAAATGCTTATGCCGCTTCAGCTGCATACAGCGGTGGTAGGCTTTGATTTTCGTTTTGGCTTTAAAGGTGCCGGTCATGCAGACATGCTGTGTGAGATGAGCCAGGGAACCATTCAGGTTGTTATTGTACCGCCTTTTTTGATGGATGGTGAGAAGGTGGGAAGCTCTGCGATTCGGGCAGCATTATATAATGGCCATATTTCGGATGTGACCCGGTGGCTTGGACGATATTACCGGATTCGAGGCACTGTGATTCATGGGGAGAAACGGGGACGGGCTTTAGGATTTCGTACAGCAAATCTGGAGCTTGAGGAGAATTATGTTACACCAGCGCTGGGAGTGTATGCGGTATGGGCCCGCTGTACTTCTCATCAAGAGTGGATTCCGGGTGTGATGAGTGTGGGCCTTAAGCCTACCTTTCATGAAGGAATTGTAAAGCCGATCTACGAAGTTCATCTGCTTGACTATGATGGTGATCTCTATGGACAGACGATGGTTGTTGATGTAGTTGAATTTATCCGCAGAGAACTTAAGTTTAATTCAATTGACAAATTGATTAAAGAAATTCAAAACGATGTAGAGAAGACACGCGCGATATTGCTGCCTTAATTTATATCGTTCTAGCGAAATATCATTAACTTATTTTCCTTTTTGAAAAAAGTATGATATACTCTTAGAGGCTGATCGGGTTAACCGATGCCGTAACCGTGGCTTGGTTGTTCGATCTCACCGTCGGCGACGAGGCTACAGGCGATTATAATGAAGGAGGTGAACAGGATGGCATTGACTCAAGAACGTAAACAACAACTGATTGACGAGCACAAAACTCACGAGTCCGATACAGGATCTCCAGAGGTGCAAATCGCTATCCTAACGGAAAACATTACGAACTTGACTGACCACTTGCGTACGCACAAGAAAGATCATCACTCCCGTCGTGGATTGTTGAAAATGGTCGGCCAACGCCGTAAGTTGCTTGCATACTTGAAAAACAAGGATGTTAAACGTTACAGCGCTTTGATCGAGAAGCTTGGATTACGCCGCTAATAATCCATAAGGTGTACGAAAGCAGCCTGGTTGTCCACTGTCCTTCTTGGAACGACAGCGGTGCAGCCGGGCTCTTTTTTAGATTATAAGAAACATCGATTAGACGTTTTTCTGTTGAAGATGATGGAGCGTCACTGTACATAGCATCCTTATTTTGCAAGAAAAGCAGCAGGGAGAAAGCGAAATCTTTTTACTGGTGACGTTTTTCTTATGAAGAGTGCGTATGTAGGCAATACTTTAATTTAGCCGAGTTAAATAAAAGATTTTCCTCAAGAGGAGGGGTTATATGGAAAAACGTGTTGAAATGATGCTGGGTGGAAGACCTCTTGTTCTAGAAACCGGGCGTTTAGCCAAGCAAGCAAATGCTGCGGTTATGGTTCGTTATGGCGAGACCGCTGTATTGTGTACAGTAACGGCTTCTAGCGAACCGAAAGATCTGGATTTCTTCCCGCTGACTGTGAACTATGAAGAAAGATTGTATGCTGTTGGTAAAATTCCAGGCGGATTCATTAAGCGTGAAGGCAGACCAAGTGAAAAAGCGATTTTATCCAGCCGTTTGACAGACCGGCCGATTCGCCCATTGTTTCCTGAAGGCTTCCGGAACGATGTTCAGGTATTGAACCTGGTGATGAGTGTGGATCAGGACTGTGAGCCTGAAATTGCTTCTATGATCGGTACTTCTGCTGCACTCAGTATCTCTGATGTTCCGTTTAACGGTCCTATCGGTGGTGTTGCCGTTGGCCGTATTGATGGTAAATTCGTTGTGAATCCAACCATTGCTGAGCAAGAAGCCAGTGACATTTATCTGGTTGTAGCCGGTACAAAAGATGCCATCATGATGGTTGAAGCTGAAGCGAATGAAGTACCGGAAGAAGTTATGCTGGAAGCAATTATGTTCGGTCACGCAGAAATTCAGAACATTGTAGCTACAATTGAGGAACTTGTTAGTATCGCTGGTAAAGAGAAGATGGAAGTAAAACTCCATGCTGTCAATGAAACAGTGAACAAGGAAGTCCGTGAGTATGCTGCAGAACGTCTGGTGGAAGCGGTTCGCATTGCCGAGAAGCATGCACGTCAGGATGCAATTGACGCAATTAACGATGAAACCTTCAATGTGTTTGAAGAGAAATACATCGAGACTCCTGAACTTTTGAAAGATGTTAAGGAAGTTCTGCATGACATCGTAAAAGAAGAAGTAAGACGTCTTATCACTCATGATAAAGTACGCCCTGACGGTCGTGGCCTTTCTGAGATTCGTCCGATCGATTGTGATACAAGCCTATTGCCTCGTACACATGGATCAGGACTCTTTACACGTGGTCAGACACAAGCCCTTAGTGTATGTACACTTGGAGCACTGGGCGATGTACAGATCCTTGACGGAATTGATCTGGAAGAGACTAAACGTTTCATGCACCATTACAATTTCCCTCCGTTCAGTGTGGGTGAGGCTCGTCCGCTTCGTGCCCCAGGACGTCGTGAAATCGGTCATGGAGCACTCGGAGAGCGCGCATTGTCCAAGGTTATCCCGTCTGAGGTTGAGTTCCCGTATACGATTCGTCTCGTGTCTGAGGTTATTGAGTCAAACGGTTCAACTTCCCAGGCTAGTATCTGCGCAAGCACACTTGCCATGATGGATGCTGGTGTACCGATCAAAGCACCTGTTGCTGGTGTTGCAATGGGCTTGATTAAGGACGGAGAGCATGTTTCTATCCTGACAGACATCCAAGGCATGGAAGATCATCTTGGCGATATGGACTTTAAGGTAGCAGGTACGGCAGCTGGTGTAACTGCAATTCAAATGGACATCAAGATTGATGGGATTGACCGTAACATTTTGCAGGAAGCGCTGGATCAAGCTAAAGAAGGCCGCATGCATATTCTTGGTAAGATGCTCGAAGTTATCGATAAGCCGAGAGAAACTTTATCCCAGTATGCGCCTAAGATCATTACCATGAACATTAATCCGGACAAGATTCGCGACGTGATTGGTGCCGGCGGTAAAATCATCAATAAAATCATTGAAGAAACTGGCGTGAAGATCGACATCGAACAGGATGGACGTGTATTTATCGCTTCTTCAAATGCAGAGATGAACCAAAAGGCAATGTCGATCATCGAAGGAATCGTGCGCGAAGTGGCTGTAGGTGAGATTTATACAGGCACCGTGAAGCGGATTGAGAAATTCGGCGCTTTCGTTGAAATTCTTCCAAACAAAGATGGTCTTGTTCATATCTCCCAATTATCCACCGAGCGAGTAGGTAAAGTGGAAGATGTCGTTGCGATTGGTGATGTGATAACAGTGAAAGTAACTGAAATCGATCAACAAGGTCGGATCAACCTTTCCCGTAAAGCAGTATTGACAGCTGAAACAAAGTAAAGCTGGTTCGAAAATACCATTCATAACTAAAGGAAAGAGGCAGAAATATATTCTGGCTCTTTTTTTATGTCCTATTAGCTGTTGATCAGAATGGTGGAGATAAGGGTGCTGGTTAAACAAGTTAAGTTACATATTACGGATCATCCTTTCATAAAATGGGACAAAGCCAGCAAAGGGGATGGATACGCCCATGAAGGGACTGAAAGTGGCAGTATTGCTAGTCGGCATTGCATCTGTATCCGGGATCACCATATTAACCGGATCTTGGGACTACGTTCATCAACTAAGTGAAGCAAGCGGCGGAGCAGCAACAGGACAGCAGGCGGCATCTATTGATTTGGAGTTACTCAGTGAAATTGAAACGGAAGCAGCTAGAACAAAAGTAGAGCCAATCGATGCCAGAGTGGATTCGGTATGGAAGGCAATGCCCGGATATAATGGTCAGGAGATAAATATCGATGAAACGTACAAGCGAGCGCTCAAGAGGAAACCGGGCGACCCGATCCCTTATGTATATCAGCAAATTCCGGCCAAAATTACACTTGAGGACTTGGGGGAGCAGCCTATTTATCGGGGGAACCCGAATAAACCGATGGTATCCTTCATGATCAATGTCGCTTGGGGAAATGAGTTTATCGAACCCATGCTCAAGGTTTTGGATGAGGAAAAGATTAAAACAACATTTTTTCTGGATGGAAGCTGGTTGAAAAAAAATCCGGAGCTCGCAGCCGAGATATTGAAAAGAGGACATGAGGTTGAGAATCATGCATATTCACATCCGAATATGAGTCAGCTCAGCAGGGCACGGGCCGAGCTGGAAATTTCGAAGACACAGGATCTGCTTAAAGAGAGCCTGGGTATAACGAACAAATGGTTCGCTCCCCCTTCCGGTGATTTTAATCAACAGACGGTTTCTATCGCTCACGCGAGAGGGCTCAAGACAGTTCTATGGACACTGGATACAGTAGACTGGCGAAATCCAGCTCCTGAAGCGGTGGTTCAAAAGATATCCAAGAAGGTTGAACCGGGATTTTTAATACTAATGCATCCTACGGCATCTTCATCACAAGCCCTAAGAGGAATGATACAAGGCGTACGTGCGAAAGGGCTTCATATTGGTACCGTAAGTGAAACACTATCACCCGAACGAATTATGCCTTATGGAAGTTGAGCAGTCTTATTAATTTTGTTACAATGAATGGATGGCACAAATTATTAATTTTATATAGATGTATTGTAACCTAGAAGCAGTCAGGAGGGCCTTTCGTGAAAAAAATACAGCTGTCAAACGGCCTGAGAGTAGTTATGGAACAAATCCCTACAAGCCGTTCGGTTTCTTTCGGGATATGGGTGAAGACGGGGTCCCGGAATGAGTCCGAGAATGTTAACGGGATTACGCATTTTATTGAACATATGATGTTTAAAGGTACAGAGCGTTTTGATGCCCGTGCTATTGCCGAGCAGTTTGATGCAATTGGTGGAAATGTCAATGCATTTACATCCAAGGAGTATACATGTTATTACGCAAAGGTACTGGATGAGCACCTTCCTATTGCAGTCGATGTGTTATCGGATATGTTTTTTAACTCCAAGCTTGATTCGGTGGAGCTGGCGAAGGAGAAAAATGTGATTTTAGAGGAAATCGCGATGTATGAGGATACTCCGGATGATCTCGTTCACGATCTGATGTCGATGGCGGCATACGGAGAACACCCGCTTGCATACCCGATTCTGGGCACGAAAGAACGTCTTGAAGCCATGGACTCGGATGCCTTACGATCCTATATGAACAGCCACTATACGATTGAGAATACAGTAATTGCTCTGGCTGGTCATATTGACGATGGCGTGATCGAACTGTTGGAACGACATTTTGGCGCTTTCAGGAATAGTGCTTCCAGCCGGAAGCTGACAGTTCCAGATTTTAAAGACGGGGTATTATTCCGCAAGAAGAAAACAGAGCAAAACCATATTTGTATGTCTTTTCCCGGCAGTTCCATTGGGGATGATCTTCAGTATGCAATGGTACTGCTCAACAATGCTATCGGCGGCGGCATGAGCTCACGTTTATTCCAGGAAATCCGTGAGAAGCGGGGACTAGCCTATTCTGTGTATTCCTATCACAGCTCTCATGCAGATAGCGGGATGTTTACCATATACGCAGGTACAGCACCGAAACAAACGAAGGAAGTTCTGGAATTAACCAAAGAGATATTGTCAGATCTGGCGGTAAACGGGATGACAGAGGATGAACTGCGAAAAGGTAAAGAGCAGCTTAAAGGAAGTTTGATTCTCAGCCTGGAAAGCACAGGAAGCCGGATGAACCGCCTTGGCAAAAATGAGCTTATGCTCGGTCGTCATTTTAGCCTGGATGAGATGATTGAGCGAATTGAAAAAGTTAACATGAATGATATTGAGAGCGTATTAGACCGGATGTTTGTAACTCCATTTGCTCTGGCAATGGTCGGGTCCTCAGATAAGGCGCTTAACAACATTAGGAGGGACGAATTTGTTGCATCACGTTCAAATTAACAGATTATCAGGAAATGAAGATGTATTGCTCCCGGTTAAAATGTCAGAGCTTGCTTCTGGCTTTGACCTGCATGCTGCCGTTGCAGAACCGGTGGTTTTGATGCCAGGAGAGCGCAAGCTGATCCCTACCGGATTCGCGATCGCAATGCCGGGGGAATTAGAGGCGCAGATTCGTCCACGCAGCGGACTGGCCTTTAAACATGGTATAACCTGCCTAAACACGCCAGGAACCATTGATGCCGATTACCGTGGAGAAGTTAAGGTACTGCTCATTAATCTCGGTCAGGAGCCATTTACGATTGTACGTAATGAACGGATTGCTCAGATGGTATTTCAGACCGTACCGGTAGTCGAATTCGAGGAAGTCGACGAATTATCCGATACCGTTCGCGGAAGCGGAGGATTTGGGCATACAGGTAAATAAGAAATATATTAATCAGGAAAAGCCTGCAGAGATCATCTCTGCAAGCTTTTTTTGTTATGAATTCAAAGATTTATGCTGAATTGAAAGTAGGTTTAGAAACTGCCCCGCTCACCTCTTTATAGGCCAGTGCATAAGATGGTCTATACATTGGTTTGGAAAGGAGCGACGCCTTGCATGCTGACAGGAGTCCGAACCGTATTTCTTGGCGGTGACGCGCGGCAGATTGAAGTAATCCGCAAATGCGCTGAAATGGATGCCTCTGTATCAATAGCCGGTTTTGACAAATTGCAGGATTCCTTTCAGGGAGTAACCCGGGAGCCTCTTACAGCTGAGCTGCTGTCAGATGCTGATGTGCTGATACTGCCTGTTGTTGGTTGTGATGATGAAGGCCGTATTGGTGCGCTTTACGCGGAAGGGCCGCTGAAGCTTGAAGAGGAACACATCCAAGCCATGCCGAAACATGGTGTTGTATATACTGGGATGGCTAAAAGCTATTTAAGATCACTGTGTGAGAAAAACAACATCAAGCTGGTTGAGCTGTTAGAGCGTGATGACGTAGCCATTTACAATTCGATTCCGACGGCAGAAGGCGCGCTGATGATGGCTATTCAAAATACAGATTTTACGATTCATGGATCGACCAGTATGGTACTAGGTATGGGGCGCACGGGTTTTACAATGGCAAGAAGTTTACAGGGTTTAGGAGCCAAAATCAAAATGGGAGTACGCAAAACAGAGCATTATGCCAGAGCGGAAGAAATGGGCTGGAAACCTTTTATGATCAAGGATCTCAGCTCTCAGTTATCTGATATCAATCTGTTATTTAATACGATTCCATCGATGATCGTTACAGCACAAATTATATCGAAGATGCCTCGTGAGGCTGTCATTATAGATCTGGCCTCTGCGCCTGGCGGATGTGATTTCCGTTATGCCGAGAAGAGGGGGATCAAAGCCATGCTTGCACCCGGACTACCCGGAATCGTAGCTCCAAAAACGGCGGGCATTATTATGGCTAATACGCTAGTGGAGTTGATTTCAGAAGAAATCAAGATTCGGGGGGACGCCAAATGAATTGGAACGGGATAACCGTAGGTTATGCATTAACGGGCTCACACTGCACCTTTGAAGAAGTTATGCCCCAAATCAAACGTTTTAAAGATGGAGGTGCGAATGTAATTCCCATTGTATCCGGAACGATCATGACAACGGATACTCGATTCGGGACTTCAGAAAATTGGCAGAAACAGTTGAAAGAAATAACAGGGAATGATATTATTTCTACAATTGTGGAGGCTGAACCGCTCGGTCCCTCCAAGCTTCTGGATGTTTTGGTTATTGCGCCTTGTACAGGGAATTCGACAAGTAAGCTTGCGAATGCCATGACGGATGGCGCTGTCTTAATGGCAGCCAAAGCGCAAATGAGAAACGGCCGGCCGCTTGTGCTGGCTATTTCAACGAACGACGGACTTGGATTGAATGCTGCAAATATTGCGAAGCTGCTTGTTACGAAGAATATTTATTTTGTTCCTTTCGGACAGGATAATCCAGAGCAAAAGCCCAATTCGCTTGTTGCGAAGATGGATCTTATTCCTGAAACTTGTTATGAAGCGCTGAAGGGTAAACAGTTGCAGCCAATGATCATTGAACGGTTTCATTCCGCATAAATTGGATCGATCCCGAAGATTTGCAGTTTGCGAGAAAAAAGGTTATGCCCTATACATTGAACGAAAAATTGGCCCGTGAGACCGAAAAAGGGCGACAACTCCACTGACGTTACCAGCTGCTTGCACGTATTCCAGTAGCTTATGGCCATTCTTAAATCCGTAACTTTAGAATTCAAAGCGATTCGTTTCGGATAACCTGCTGAGCAGCGCGGCTTGGAATGCTGTGCAAATTGCAACATTAATTGCTTCCAAACGAAACGGCCAGGCTTGTTCTGGCCGTTTCAATCCATCGGGCGCCTTGTTTTGTCTCCGGAACTAAACGGAGGATTTACCATGCGCATTCTGGTTCAGAAATTTGGAGGCACCTCATTGTCTTCGCCTCAGGCAAGGGCACGTGTCATCGAGCATATTCGCCGTGAATTGGCCCAGCAGTATCATCTAGTTGTGGTCGTATCTGCCATAGGACGTCTGGGCGAACCTTACGCTACGGACACGCTTCTTCATTGGATTGAGCAAAACGGCAATGAACTTCCGGTAAGAGAAAAGGATATGCTTCTCTGCTGTGGAGAGATCATTTCGGCAGCGACCTTATGCAGTCTTCTTCAACATGAAGGTGTTTCAGCAGTTGTATTAACAGGAGCACAAGCGGGATTGATTACAGATTATCAGTATGGGAATGCGAGGATCCTCGATGTAAGGCCAGGCAGAGTCCGAACAGAACTGGAGAAAGTTCAAGTTGTGATCGTTGCCGGGTTTCAAGGACAGACCGAGAACGGGGATTTAACGACACTTGGACGAGGCGGCAGTGATACATCGGCTACAGCCCTAGGCGCAGCCCTAAATGCAGAAATGGTTGATATTTATACAGACGTAGACGGTATTTTGACGGCTGATCCCAGAGTAGTTGAAGACGCCAGACCGCTTAGCCAGGTGAGTTATACAGAAATATGCAATATGGCGTACCAAGGTGCAAAAGTTATCCATCCGAGGGCTGTTGAAATTGCTATGCAGTCTTCTATACCGCTGCGTGTTCGTTCAACCTTTACAGATACGGAAGGTACGCTTGTAACACAGCCTGACGGTTTTAAGGATTCACCAACAGGTATTCTCGACCGCCATGTAACGGGGCTGGCCTATGTAAGTAATATAACTCAGATTGCGATAGATGGTGACCGAACGGAGAACCTCCAGCTGAAGGTATTCCGGACAATGGCTGAAAATTCGATCAGTGTTGATTTTATCAATGTTACTCCTACAGGAGTGTTATATACCATATTTGATTATGACGCTGAGAAGGCGATTTCTGCATTGCAGAAATTAAGTCTGAAGCCAAAGAGCTTATCCGGATGTGCCAAGGTTTCCGTGATCGGAGGCGGAATAAATGGAGTTCCAGGGATTATGGCCAAAATTGTTGAAGCGCTGAGTGAAATTGAAGTTCCGATACTCCAATCAGCGGACTCCAACACTACAATATGGCTTCTGGTTAAAAAGGAAGATATGGTTCAAGCGCTCAGAGCGCTTCATCATAAATTTGAGCTTCACCGGTAGAATTTATCTATAATACATTTTCGCCGGCAATATGAAGGAGGAAGCACTGTGGATTTTGGAAGATTAATTACAGCAATGGTTACCCCGTTTGATGCTGATGGCGAGATTAATTGGGACGAGACCGCGAGATTAGTCGACTACCTTATTGAGGATCAGCACGCTGATTCTTTAGTAGTTGCGGGTACGACAGGAGAATCTCCCACTCTAAGCGATGATGAAAAGCTGCAGTTGTTCCGATTTGTTGTAGAGCATGCCGCAGGAAGAATTAAAGTTATTGCGGGAACGGGAAGCAATAACACCGAACACTCCATTAAGCTTACACAAAGTGCAGAACAGTGCGGTGTAGACGGCATATTATTAGTATCTCCGTATTACAACAAGCCTAACCAAGAAGGAATGTTCCTGCATTTTAAAGCTATAGCAGAATCCACGACACTTCCGATCATGTTATATAATGTGCCTGGGCGGACAGGAATTAGCTTGACTGCCGCTACAACACTCAGACTGGCTCAAATACCTAACATTGTGGCTACCAAGGAATGTGCTTCACTGGATCAAGTAACACAGATTGTTTCCGGAGCTCCTGAAGGCTTTTTCACATATACAGGTGACGATTCCTCGGCCCTTCCTGCAATGGCGGTTGGTGCGTATGGGATTGTGAGTGTTGCAGGACATATTGCAGGCAAGGAAATGAAGGATATGATTCATGCCTACCTGAAAGGTAACGTTCAAGATGCAGCCAGACTGCATCAGAAGCTAATGCCGCTGTTTAAAGGGTTATTTGAATGCCCTGAACCGCTCCCGAATCCGTCTGCGGTAAAATTCGCGCTAGTTGAGAAGGGGTATCAGGTCGGGGGAGTCCGGTTACCTTTGGTTTCACCTAGTGAGAATGAAGTTGTTTATATCCGAAAAATGCTGGAACATTTTTAAAATGTGAGTCGCAAAAACCTGCAAATTGTGTATATATACCATATATTCCGAAAAACCGCCGTCTTCACTCAAGAAGGCGGTTTTTCTTTTATAAAACGTTGCTTTAGAGGGGTATCCTAACCCTTACTGGGTGGGTGACTTGTGTTTTCACTTTTTCATCATGTATAATGAATTCAAGTGACTGGGTGCGGTATATTTTGAAATTTAATATAAGAATTGGTGATCGTCCAAAACTTTAGGAGGGTTAGATTGATTTGTCTAAAAAAATAAACAGCGATAAATTATCGATTTTTGCCTTGGGCGGCGTCGGTGAAATCGGAAAAAATATGTATGTCATTCAATATGCAAATGACATCGTTGTCGTGGACGCGGGGCTTAAATTTCCGGAAGAGGATATGCTTGGAATCGACATTGTCATTCCTGATATTTCTTATTTGACGGAGAATCGTGATAAAGTGAGAGGGATTTTACTCACTCACGGACACGAAGACCATATTGGCGGCTTGCCGTACGTATTGAAACATTTGAATGTACCTGTATACGGTACGAAGCTGACTTTGGGTCTTGTAGAGAACAAACTGAAAGAAGCGAATTTGCTTGGCGAGACGAAGCGGATTCTTATTCATGCGGATTCGGAAATTCAACTGGGAAGCACGCTGAAAGCGACTTTCTTCAAAACAAATCACAGTATTCCGGATTCCGTCGGCATCTGCATTGATACACCGGAAGGCTGTGTTGTTCATACGGGTGACTTTAAATTTGACCATACACCTGTTAATGATCAATACGCCGATTTGCAGCGTATGGCTGAAATCGGAAGCAGAGGCGTTCTGGCCTTGCTGTCTGACAGTACGAATGCTGAGAAGCCTGGATTTACGCCATCTGAGAAGAATGTGGGTATCGTTCTTGAAGATATTTTCCGTAAAGCAGATCAGCGTGTAGTTGTGGCTACATTTGCTTCGAACGTACACCGTATTCAACAGGTAATTAACGCTGCTGAATCCACAGGCCGTAAAGTAACGGTTATTGGCCGCAGTATGGTGAATGTTGTGTCTATCGCTTCCGATCTTGGTTATCTTCATATTCCAGACGGCATGCTGATTGAGCCAGAGGAAGTAAATAAGATGGCTGCTGATCGTGTAGTTGTACTGTGTACAGGCAGTCAAGGAGAACCAATGTCCGCGTTAACGCGTATGGCGCGTTCAACACACCGTAAGGTTGATATTTTGCCGGGAGATACCGTTATTATTGCAGCTACCCCAGTACCCGGAAATGAGAAGTATGTAGGACGTACGATTGATGAACTGTTCCGTCTTGGTGCGGATGTCATATATAGTGGTTCGAATTCCGGTGTACACGTATCCGGTCATGGAAGTCAGGAAGAGCTTAAGCTTATGCTGAACCTGATGAAGCCGAAATTCTTCATCCCTGTCCATGGTGAATTCCGCATGCAGCGTCGTCATGCTTTGCTGGCTGAGTCTGTAGGAGTTGACCCCGATAATATCTTTATTACGGATCTGGGAGAAATCGTTGAAATTCAAGCAGGCTCCGCACGTAAAGCAGGTAAAGTAACTGCAGGTAACGTATTAATTGATGGACTAGGTGTAGGCGATGTCGGTAATATCGTGCTGCGTGATCGTAAATTGCTGTCCCAGGATGGTATTCTGGTCGTAGTGGTTACACTTAGCAAGCAGAATGGTGCGATTGTATCCGGGCCGGACATTATTTCCCGGGGCTTTGTGTATGTTCGTGAGTCAGAAGGGTTACTTGAGGAAAGTAACCGGATTGTATCGAGCACATTACAGAAGCTGATGAGTGAAAATGTCAATGAGTGGGCTTCACTTAAGACGAGTGTTAAAGATGCTCTGGGACGCTTCCTGTACGAGCAAACTCGCAGAAGACCGATGATACTTCCAATTATCATGGAAGTGTAATAGGCACAACAAACTAAATAATCAGGCACACAGTCGCCCCTTTCGCAGGTATATTGGACGGTTCCCGCGAAAGGGGCTTTTTGCGTAGCGGGAAAAGGATGAATGGTTGAGAAAATATGAAAATAGGCATAATCCGGCTTAAAATTTTCCATACTACACCATAGTACAATATCAAAATGATAGAAGGCAGGGTGTAGAAATGACTAATAAATCGGGAAACAGCAATAGAACGGGAGAGACGGGAGTGCCTTCCACTCAGCCTGGAGAGAACAATAAACCGTCAGTGGTCGATACCATCCAGCAGTTAGGTCAGACCACAGTGCCTGGAAGCGGGGATTCTAATATATTTTGCATGACGATTATCGGTCAAATCGAGGGCCATTTGGTTCTTCCTCCGCACAATAAAACAACGAAATATGAGCATATCATCCCTCAGTTAGCTGCAGCTGAACAGAATCCGCGAATTGAAGGACTTCTAATCATCTTAAATACGGTTGGTGGTGACGTAGAAGCAGGCCTCGCTATAGCAGAAATGATTGCTTCCTTAACCAAGCCTACAGTGACGGTAGTTATAGGTGGGGGCCATAGCATTGGAGTGCCCATTGCTGTGGCTTCCAGTTATTCAATTATTGCGGAGAGCGCTACGATGACGATTCATCCAATCCGGATGAGCGGACTGGTCATTGGAGTGCCACAGACTTTTGAGTATATGGAGAAGATGCAGGAGCGGGTCGTCCGGTTTGTTACCTCCCATTCTCGAATTTCGGAGGAGCAGTTCAAAGCCTTGATGTTCAAGACAGGAGAGCTTAACCGTGACATTGGAACAGCCGTGTCGGGCATGGACGCAGTGAAATATGGGCTCATGAATGAAGTGGGCGGCATCGGACAGGCGCTGGCTAAACTGAATGAATTGATTGGGGAACTAAAGAAGACGACTTCTGGGGGGCTTGCTCAGTGACGCTTTACACTGTAATACCTGAAGATATGATCTGGTCAAATGACAACAGGGAGCAGGAGCCTTCTCATACGGTGGAGATTCAAATCGGCGGCATTCTTATGCAGGTTGAACCGATGCAGGATCACAAGGCTAAAATTGTTCGTTTGCTGAATGGTGAACTGGGAGATTACTTGAATCCGCTGTACACCCCGGGTAATACCATTTCCTTCGTTCCTGTCATGGATCAAAATAGTTCTAAAGTCTGAAAAGAGAACATAGGTGCGCCATCTGAAAATATGCTATAATATGGCTTCGGGGGTGACACTATTGGCAAAACGCAAACGCAAGAAAAGAGCCGTCTTTGCCTCGGTTCTTAAGTATGAAATTTATGGAATTATATTGATGACGCTCTCGGTGATTGCATTATCCGGAGAAGCTCCGGTAGGCCGGACATTGTCGAAGATGTCTGGTTATCTGCTTGGAAAATACTATTTTGTAATCCCCCTGATAGGAATTTATTACGGATTAATGGTGATGATTCACCGGGAATGGCCGAAACGTTGGAATAGCCGCCGGACTGGTGTCCTTCTGTTTGTCTTATCGCTTACCTTAATGAGCAGTATTAGCGGCCTTGAGCCTAAGCTGAACCCAATCGGCCAACTGAGCCCGGGTAATGTGCTTGCTCAGATACATAGTGATTTGCAAGGAGAACTTCTGCATGGCAGAGCAGACGGGAGCCATCCCGTTATGGGCAGGGATATAAGCGGGGGATACATAGGTGCATTGGAATTATCACTGCTGTTGATGTTCTTTGGCCTAGTTGGAGCCCGTCTGATTATGATTGTCATGCTCTTCATCAGTTTTATGCTGATTACCAATTTATCTTATGTGGATTTAATGCGAATGCTTCGGGTCCGATTGGTAAAAGCAGGTGAACAACTTCAAAAGAGGATGCGGGGACAGCAGACTAAGGCTAAAGCTAAATCGTCTTCAACCGGAAAGGCAAAGCCGCAGACAATTCCGCCATATGAGGATGATGGTGGTGATGATCTGGATGATGTGGATATGCCTTTGAAGAGAAAGAAATCCTCGCCCGTTTTTTTTCAGTTGTTCGGAAACAGAGATTCGAAATCCAAGAACGCAACAGAAGAATCGATGCAGCTGCAGGAGAATGAAGCCCATGCACAGCATGAGTTTCATTCTGGTATGGAATCTTCCGGATTGTCTTCAGACTACGATGGGGAGAACTCGTTTGGATACGACGACATTCCATCACAATCAGGTGTTCCAGCTCATTCTTCACCTATAATTCGAGATTTTTTTGAGCAAGTAAAACATGAGGGCACAGTTGATGAAGAGGATATGGATGAGCTGGACCATAACACGGGTCAGGCTTTTTCCCCAGACGGATCTCCTATCGATGAGAAGGATGCGAGTCCGGCGGCTGTAGAACCGTCGCCTGCTGATCATCCTGCAGGTGTTGAAGCGGATCAGGAGACAGCACCTGCTGCTCCGCCGCCTCCACCACCCAAACCTTATAAGCTTCCTTCGTTTCGTTTATTATCCAAACCGAAAAATGGAGGAAAGTCGGGAGATCAGAAGGATTACATGCAGACTGCCCGTAAGCTGGAGGCAACCCTCGAGAGCTTTGGAGTTCGGGCTAAGGTACTTGAGGTGGTTCGGGGACCCGCTGTTACCAGATATGAAATTCAGCCGGATATCGGCGTGAAGGTGAGCCGCATTGTTAGTCTGACGGATGATATTGCCCTTGCTTTAGCTGCAAAAGATATCCGCATGGAAGCTCCGATCCCCGGGAAATCAGCGATTGGGATTGAGGTTCCGAATAATGAAGTGTCTATTGTAACCATGCGGGAAGTCATGGAGACGCCGATGTTTCAGGACGCGCAATCCAAGCTGTCTGTTGCATTCGGGCGAGACATATCCGGCCAGACCATCGTGGGCAACCTTGCTAAAATGCCCCATCTTCTCGTTGCGGGTGCTACGGGATCAGGTAAATCCGTATGTATTAACGGAATTATCACGAGTATCCTCTTCAAAGCCAAGCCGGACGAAGTCAAATTCCTTATGGTCGATCCCAAGATGGTTGAGCTGAATGTATATAACGGCATTCCTCATCTGATGGCTCCTGTAGTTACAGACCCTAAGCGGGCTTCACTGGCGCTGAAGAAAATCGTGGTGGAAATGGAGAAACGTTATGAATTATTCTCCAAATCAAGTACAAGGAATATTGAAGGTTACAACACCTTGATGAAGGATAATAACCCGACTGCTGTACTGCCATATATTGTTGTGATTGTGGACGAGCTGGCAGACCTGATGATGGTTGCTGCACATGATGTTGAGGAAGCGATAACCCGTCTGGCGCAAATGGCCCGGGCGGCAGGTATACACTTGATTATCGCAACTCAGCGTCCTTCAGTAGACGTTATTACGGGTGTAATCAAGGCGAATATTCCTTCCCGGATTGCATTCGGCGTATCCTCTCAGGTCGACTCCAGAACGATTCTCGATATGGCGGGAGCCGAAAAGCTGCTTGGACGCGGCGATATGCTGTTTATGCCAATGGGATCATCTAAGCCCATAAGGGTCCAAGGGGCATTCATGAGTGATCAGGAAGTGGAGAGTATTGTAGGATTTGTTCGGGATCAGGGACAGGCAGAATATGATGAGTCTCTTGTGCCTGAAATCGATGAATCCGGGGCTTCCGATGATGAAGTGCTTGATGAACTTTACGATCAAGCCGTAACCATTATTTTGGAAGCAAAACAGGCATCGGTATCTCTGCTTCAACGGCGTATGCGGGTTGGGTACACCCGCGCAGCCCGGTTAATCGATTCGATGGAAGCCCGAGGTGTAATCGGCCCCTACGAGGGTAGTAAACCCCGGGAGGTATTGATGTCTATGGAGCAGTACCAGCAGAGCCGGGTAAGCTCATAAACTGGTCTATAAACGGTTCAACGTGGGTGTCTCAAGGGTCAATCTACTTTACGATTGGATAGCAAGATGAATTAAAAAACAGAAATAAACCAAGAATAGCGGTGCTAGGGAGCGTATCAGCGTATCCCTGCACCGCTATTTCTTGTTTTTTGGTATATCAATACTTCCTTGAGTAAATTGTGGGCAGGAGAAAGCCCATCCTACCTCAAGATTGCTACGCCAAGAGGCAATCGGGAATTCAGTGTGAATTGACTATCTGCGGTACAAGTAGTTAACCTGCGAGAAACTGGGCACGAAGAACATGAGTGCTTTCCGTACGGTGATTGATTGAATTTGAGCGTTTGGTCAAATGAAGAATAACCGAGGGTTCAGACGGCTCCTGCTCTTTTTATATGAAGGACAGTGCTCTAATTCTTCTCTTAAAATATGGTGCATAGGAAACAGGTTCGCTTGTCATAATAACCTTAGCGAGGGTTGTTAAACCATAAGAGAAAGGTAGAGCGCAGCATGAAAAACATAAAGATTTGGCTAATCATCGGTGTCGTAGTCCTGTTATCGGCAGCGGTCATTTCCCAGACGAAGACTCCGTCAAAGATGACGTCCACAATGGAACAGAATCCAATCAGCGAAGAAGTCATACCGACCTTTAGCCAGGCTATTTTGAAATTTGGATCCACGGGTGACGATGTTTATGAGCTTCAAGGGCGCTTGAAGTTTTTGGGGTTTTATCATGGAAAGATTGATAGTGTATTCGGATCAAAGACTCGTGCCTCCGTCAAATGGTTTCAATCTGAGTTCGGTATGAAGGTGGATGGCATTGTTGGACCTAAAGTGAAACTCAGGCTGTATAATGCGACCAAAGATTGGCGTCCAACGGAGCCGAAGCAGCCTGTAGGCGAAACAAGCAATAGAGGAAATGCTAATACCGGTAAGAAAGAGGGAGCTAAGCTCTCTTCAGCAAATGCGATGGGACTGTCAGACAACGATTTAAAAATTATGGCTAACGCGGTTTATGGAGAAGCCCGGGGCGAACCTTTTGAAGGACAGGTAGCCGTTGCTGCTGTTATTCTAAACCGTGTTAAATCAACGAGCTTTCCGAATACACCATCCGGGGTAATCTTCCAGCCGCGTGCCTTTACGGCGGTAGCGGATGGGCAAATTTGGCTTGAACCTAACGAGACGGCCAAGAAAGCGGTGCTTCAAGCATTAAACGGATGGGATCCGACAGGCGGATGTCTCTATTACTTTAATCCAAGAACAGCTACCTCGCCATGGATCTGGACCCGACCTCAGGTTAAAACAATAGGACAGCATATCTTCTGTATGTAATGCCTTGCTGGAAGCAATCGAGGGTTTGTCTTCGGTTGCTTCTTCACTTTGCGATGGGTTAGAATGGAATTGAAATAATCCTGGAGTACCATCAATTCAGCTGGTAAGGGAGTTTTGAACCTTGACGACAAATACGGGATTTCAACACGGTTCGGCTGGCGGCATCCGGATTCATGTGCTGCCGACAAAACGTTTTAAAACTTTTGCTATTTCCTTGTATGCCGGAAGTCCGTTGAAAGAAGAGACAGTGACGACAACGGCATTAACTCCGTTTGTACTCCGTAGAGGTACTGTCTCCTATCCGGAGACCAGAGCTTTTCGGGAAAGGCTTGAACAGCTTTATGGGGCTGGTTTCGGATTCGATGTTTATAAACGCGGAGATCACCAAATCGTCCATTTTCGGATGGATACGATTAACGATTCATTTGTTAAAAGCTCTGAGAGTTTGCTCGGCTCGTCTTTCGCTTTTTTGGGAGAGGCTTTGACTGCGCCGGCTCTGGAGAATGGTGTATTTCGGGCTTCCTATGTTCAGACAGAGCGGGACACAGTACGTAAAAAGCTTGAAGCCATTGTGAATGACAAGATCAGATATGCGGCAGAACGCTGTATTGAGGTAATGTGCAGAAATGAGCCATACCGTCTGCACCCTTTAGGACAGCGTAAGGATTTGGATGGGATAACAGCTGAAAGTCTTTATGAAGCATATCGTAAATGGATGGACGAAGCTGTGTTTGATCTTTACGTGGTGGGCGATACCTCTATTGAGGAAGTACAGAAGCTTGTAGAAGAGCATTTCACCATGAATCGGACTACGGCATCAGAATACACCGCGTCTGTTGTTCGTTCTGATCCTGGTGAGCCTCAGACGGTTGTTGAGAAGCTGGATATTAATCAAGGGAAGCTGAACCTTGGGCTTCGAAGCAAGATTACGTACAGCGATAATGATTATGCTGCAGCGTTAATGTATAACGGTATCCTTGGGGGATATCCACATTCCAAGCTGTTTGTTAATGTACGGGAGAAGGAGAGCTTGGCCTACTATGCTTCTTCTCGATATGACGGCCATAAAGGGATCGCCACGATTCAGTCGGGAATTGAAATTCAGAATTATGAAAAAGCGGTCGAGATTATTCGAAAGCAGCTTGATGATATGGCAAAAGGTGTAATTTCAGAGATGGAAATGACTCAGACGAAGGCCATGATCCGAAATGTGGTCAAGGAAATTCAGGATTCCGCTTTTGAGTTAATCGCTTATGATTTTAACCGTGTCCTGTCAGGTAAGGAGCGCACGGCTGAGGAACTTCTGGACCAGGTGGGGAATGTTTCAGTTGATGATGTTGTACGCGCTGCCTCCGCTTTTTCGCTGGATACGATTTATTTCCTGAAGGGCCAAAAGGAGGAATAGCCGGTGCAAAGCATTCATTATGAAAATCTGCAAGAAACCTTGTATTATGAAGTGCTGGAAAACGGGCTGCATGTGTATGTCCTGCCTAAACCAGGATTTCAGAAAACATACGCCACCTTTGCCACCAAATATGGATCTGTAGACAATCATTTTCAGGTTGAGGGCAAGCCTGAAGTGAGAGTTCCTGATGGCATTGCACATTTTCTGGAACATAAAATGTTTGAGGAGCAGGAAGGGGACGTGTTTACAAAGTTTGCTTCCAAGGGAGCCTCTGCTAACGCATTCACGAGTTTTGACCAGACGGTATACCTGTTCTCTGCAACAGAAAGCATCATGGATAATTTGGAGACCCTCATTGATTTTGTTCAGAATCCTTATTTCACAGATCAGAACGTAGAGAAGGAAAAGGGCATTATTGGGCAGGAAATCAATATGTATCAAGATAATCCGGATTGGCGTGTATACTTTGGTCTGATCGAAGCGATGTATAAAATTCATCCGGTGCACATTGATATTGCAGGGACGGTCGAGTCGATCGGAACCATAACAAAAGAAGACCTATACACTTGTTATAATGCCTTCTATCACCCAAGCAACATGCTCCTGTTTGTTGTTGGCGGTGTAGACCCTGAAGCAACGATAGCGATGGTTAGGGAGAATCAGGCCCGTAAAACATATGAAAAGCAGGGGACGATCGATCGTATATTCGATCCTGAGCCGCAGGAGGTTGCACAGAAGCAGAAGGTATGCCGGCTTGCTGTTTCCTTGCCAAAATGTCTTTTTGGCTTTAAAGAGAAGGAAGTTGGCCTTACACCGGAGGATCAGCTCCGCCGTGATTTGACGACCAAACTGATGCTGGATCTGTTATTCGGTTCAAGCACAGAGCTTTATCAGAAGCTGTATGATGAGGACTTAATTTCCGACAGCTTTTCCCATGAGTTCAACAGCTCACCACAATACGCCTTCTCTGCTGCTGGTGGCGACACGAAGGACCCTGAACAACTCCTGGCCCGTATTCGTGAAGAGGTAGATCGGTTGAAGGAAAGCGGGTTTGATTCTGCTGATTTCGAACGGGCCCGGAAAAAGAAGATGGGTGGGTACTTGCGGATGCTCAATTCCCCGGAGAACATTGCGCATGAGTTTACACGCTATCAGTTCAGAGGAAGCAACCTTTTCTCCGTTCTGCCTGTGTACGAGTCGATCACATTGGAAGATGTTAACCGGAGATTGCAGGAGCATGTGGATTGGAATCAGATGTCAGTGTCCCTGGTGTTAAGCCCTGAATGAACGGTTTAGTGGGAGAGGAACAGAAACCGATCGGGGAAATGACCGTTCTGATCACGGGGGCCAGCAGAGGCATTGGGGCGGCTATAGCCGAGCGTTTTGCTGCGGTAGGTATGAATGTCATCATCCATTACATGCGCTCTCATGAAGCCGCTAATGAAGTAGCACGGCGCTGCATAAGCTTAGGTGCTAAGGTGATGACCGTTGCTGCAGATTTGAAGGATAAGGAACAAGTGCTGCGAATGCAGGAGAAGCTCCGGAAACATGGAATGGAGCCGGATATATTGGTTAACAATGCCGGGGTGTCCCATTACGGTCTTCTCTCGGATGTGACGGAAGAGGAATGGGATACGGTCATGTCGATCAATCTGAAGGGGACATTTCTGTGCACACAAGCCTTTATGGGGCGGATGATTTCACAGAAGTATGGACGAATCATCAATGTTTCTTCGGTATGGGGAATCTCGGGCGCCTCCTGTGAAGTGCTTTACTCAGCCAGTAAGGGCGGGGTCAATGCATTCACGAAAGCATTGGCCAAGGAGCTTGCTCCTTCGGGTGTAACGGTAAATGCCGTAGCTCCGGGTGCCGTTGACACTTCCATGCTCAGTCATTTGGAAGCTGATGAAATTCATATGCTGGAGGAAGAGATACCTGTCGGTCGTCTTGCCCATCCCGATGAAATTTCTTCACTTGTTTACTTTTTGGCATTACCGGAGTCTGGCTATATCACAGGACAGGTAATTAGTCCGAATGGCGGATGGGTGACTTAAGCTGCTTGGAATATGGGAGGTATTTTTCACCACTCATAGCGATGGAGGTAAGGGGACATATTATTATTGTTCATCTTACATCTCAATTGCCAACAAGCAGAGGAGGATTTATCATGCCATCCGTACTCAAGAATTTCGATTCATGGAAAAAGTTCCTTGGTGAGCGCGTTGTTCAAGCTGAAAAAGCCGGGATGAAGGAAGACACAATTTCCCAGCTGGCATATGAAATCGGTGAATTTCTGGATGAGAAAGTTGATCCTCAGAATTCTTCAAACCGAGCACTGAAAGAGCTCTGGGATGTAGGTAATGAGGAAGAACGCCGCGTAATCGCAAGACTTATGGTGAAATTGGCTAAATCGAACGTATAGCTAAGCTGCAGCCCCCTAACCAGGGGGCTTTTTACGCGAATGGTTACAGACTTGCCCTTGCCTTTCATTTTCATTTTATATATCATTAACGTGACCCAATTAATTAATCTTTTATTTGCATTATCCTGATTGGAAAATGATGCCGAAGATTAATGGAATCGAAGTTCGGATGAGGTGCTTGTGTGGAAGCGAAACAATGGTACATGGAGTATAAGATACATAAGAACCGTCCTGGATTGCTCGGAGATATTGCATCTATGCTGGGTATGATGGAAGTGAATATTTTAACCATCAATGGTGTAGAGGGCAGGACGAGAGGTATGCTCCTTGAAACAAATGATGAAGAGAAAATTACGTTAATGGGCAGAATGTTAAATAAAGTCGAGAATATCACCGTCACGGCGTTAAGACCGCCCAAGCTGGTTGATATTTTGGCTGTCCGTCATGGAAGGTATATTGACAGGGATTCTGATGACCATAAAACTTTTCGCTTTACTCGTGATGAGTTAGGTTTACTTGTTGATTTTTTAGGTGAATTGTTCAAAAGAGAAGGTAATCAGGTCATTGGTCTTCGCGGGATGCCGCGAGTCGGGAAGACCGAGTCGATTATTGCCGGAAGTGTGTGTGCCATGAAACGGTGGACATTTGTTTCTTCGACGCTGCTGAGACAGACCATTCGCAGTCAGCTGTCAGAGGATGAAATGAATCCATCGAATGTTTTCATTATTGACGGAATTGTGAGCACGATTCGTTCTAACGAGAAGCACTATCAGCTGCTTCAGGACATTATGTCCATGAATAGCACGAAAGTGATAGAGCATCCGGATATTTTTGTGCGGGAATCCGAATACTCATATGATGATTTTGATATTTTGATCGAACTACGAAACAATCCGGGTGAAGAAATCGTTTATGATACATTCACCGGTTCGTATAATGAGGATTTGTAAATGACCGCAGAAATTCCAAGAGGAGGTGATGGTATGTCCGAGCTGGGACAACAATTGAGAGAGGCTCGTCTACAGAAGGGAATGAGTCTGGATGACGTGCAGGAAGTTACAAAAATACGCAAACGCTACTTAGAAGCCATCGAGGCTGGGGACTATAAGGTGCTTCCAGGCAGCTTTTATGTCCGGGCATTCATCAAAACCTACGCGGAAGCGGTAGGAATAAATCCGGATGAGCTGCTGGAGGGACATAAGCAGGATGTTCCGAAGCCTGAACCGGCTGAAGCAACAATGGAGCCTGTTATGCAAAAGCGTTCTTCAAGAGCATCTTCTGACCGGTCAATCAGCTGGCTTCCGACAGCATTAATGTGGACATTTCCAATTCTGATTATCGCTGTTATTTATATCTATGCTTCTCAATCCAATTCCGATGTGCCTGACAAGGTACCGCCGGTTACACAGACGGATCCTTCGGATCAAGGAGAAGCCGGAGGCGATACCCCGGTACCGAATCCAGGAGGAGCTCAGGGTGACGGCGGTTCAAGCGAAGGAACCGAGGCCGATCCAGGCACGGAAGCAGATCTTTCTGAGAAACCGGACGGCGAGGAGCAGGATCCTGAAGAAGAGAATAAGCCAGACGATCAGCCAGGGCAAGTAACGGTTACAGAGGATCGCAAGGAAGGCAAGAACGTTGTCTTTAAAGTAGCAGCTTCCGGAAATACACCTGTAAAAGTTGAGATTAAAGCTTCAGGACAAAGTTGGGTTGAGGTATACCGTGGTTATAACTCAACTGGAGAAAAGCTTTCCTTCGGCATGATGAATGAGGGTGACTCTGTGAGCTTTGATCTGGATGAACAAGGCATGTATGTAAAGTCCGGATATTCCCCGGCAACGGTTATTACAGTTGGCGGACAGACGGTTACAGATGGAAAAACATCTTCGCGTCTGTTGTTTGAGCCTGCAACTGCAGAAGATTCAGCAGCTGATGGCACCGAAGGTACAGGAACTGAAGTTGAATAATTTCTTCCATATATGGAGAAATTAAATAGCGGTGTGCTGTTTTGGCACACCGCTATTTATATTTTTCACTGGAAAAGAAATGAGACATTTCAGTGAGCTTAACGGTATGATGAGGACATTAGACTTCTACCGGATTTATAACTTATAATGGAGTAGACATATTGCATGAAAGGAAGGTATGACCATGAGTTCTGAAAGTTCATTTGATATCGTGTCCAAGATGGACATGCAGGAGTTAAACAATGCAATTAACCAAGCAGAACGTGAAATCGAGAACCGCTTCGATTTTAAAGGCAGCAAAAGCAGCCTTAAGCTGGATAAGGACGCATTAGTCATTACATCTGACGATGAATATAAGCTGAACGCGGTAATCGATATTTTGCAATCCAAGATGGTAAAGCGGGGACTTTCCCTGAAGAATGTAGATTATGGTAAGATTGAGCCTGCTTCGCTGGGAACGGTAAGACAACGGCTTTCGCTGAAGCAGGGTATCGATCAGGAGAACGCAAAGAAAATCAACATTTTGATTCGTGATTCCAAGCTCAAGGTAAAGAGCCAGATTCAAGGAGATCAGATTCGCGTGACTGGCAAGAGCAAGAATGATCTTCAGGCCATTATACAGTTGTTACGCAAAGCGGATCTGCCGCTTGATCTGCAGTTCACGAATATGAAGTAGGCTGCAGGCCTCCCTTCGAGCACGAGGAGGAGGTCTTTCACCTTTTGACATGGAACCAGCCTTAATATTATACTGTAATTCGATATTAAATCGCGGTTATGTTCAGGCGGTATGTGCCAGGACCCGATTTACTTAATTATGCTGCTGTACATAAGATTATCAACGTTACACATCTGAGAATTGATTTATGGACCCATATGTCAGATTCGATGATAAAGACACTCCAGAATAGGGAGGCTGCTTCATGAATTTACCCAATCGCATAACGCTGGCCCGAATTTGTTTAATACCCGTTATGATGATTTTTTTGCTGGTGGATTTCGAATTTTATCCAGAGCCGATTGTATGGAATGAATTTATACTGCCGTATAACCAGCTTATCGCTGCGTTAATTTTTATTGTGGCAGCCAGCACGGATGGAATTGATGGTTATCTCGCCCGTAAAAACAACCTTGTAACTAATCTTGGTAAACTTATGGACCCCTTGGCTGATAAATTACTGGTGGCTGCGGTGCTGATCTCTCTGGTAGAGATGGGCAAAGTAGACTCATGGATTGTAGTCGTAATTATTAGCCGTGAATTTGCCGTGACAGGACTGCGTCAAATTGCACTTCTTGACGGAGCGGTTGTGGCAGCAGGCAATTCAGGAAAATTAAAAACAGTAATTCAAATCGTAGCTATTGTAGCTCTGCTTCTAAACAATTTCCCGTTTGTATTCTTTGGAATTCCGTTTGACCAGATTGCGATTTGGGCAGCTGCAGTGATAACGATTTATTCCGGTGCTGAGTATTTTGTGAAAAATAAACACCTGCTCAAGGGCACAGGAGCCTAAAAGCAATAGGAGAAATCCTATTGCTTTTTTCTTCCAATTTTCGAAAGGGTGAAATTGAGTTAAAAATAGATATAACAATTTTGATCTATTTATCAGGAGGTCTTTTGGAATGAAGGCAGAAATTATCGCGGTTGGTACGGAGCTGCTGCTCGGACAAATCGTAAATACAAATGCTCAATATTTATCCAAACAGCTTGCAAGCATGGGGATTGATGTATATTACCAAACCGTCGTTGGCGACAATATGGAACGTATTAAAGAAACACTGAAGCTATCCAGTTCCCGTGCGGATATAATTCTCATTACAGGTGGAATTGGTCCGACACAGGATGATGTTACAAAAGATGCATTGGCAGAATTTATTGGAACATCTCTTCATATTGACCGATTGGCCATGGATAATATCGAGCGGTTTTTCATGGACCGGGGCAAGGAGATGACAGAAAATAACAGACGGCAGGCATTAACTCTGGATGGAGCGACGCCACTGGCAAATGAAACCGGACTAGCAGTAGGGAATGCGATCACACACAATGGCACTCATTATATTATTTTTCCGGGGCCGCCAAGAGAGCTGAAGCCTATGTTTGAACAGGAGGCAAAGCCTTGGTTAATGCAGCATGTGCTTACCGATGAATTGCCGCTTTACTCCAGAATGCTTAAGTTTGCCGGGATCGGTGAGTCTTTGTTGGCTGATCGACTTAATGATCTGATCACGACCCAGGTGGATCCGACAATCGCTCTATATGCAAAAGAAGGGGAAGTAACCGTCCGTATTTCCACCAAGGCTGCGAGCGAAGGAGAGGCCGTAGAGAGACTGGATAAGCTCGAAGAACATATCAAGGGAATGGTTCCGGAGCATATGTATGCCAATGAAGACGTTCCTATTGAAAAGGTCGTTGTTGATATGATGGCTGATCAGGGATGGACGGTCAGTGCGGCTGAAAGCTGTACTGGTGGTCTTGTTATGGAGAGCATCACTTCAATTCCGGGCAGTGCGACGATGCTGCTTGGCGGTATTGTATGCTATACGAATCAGATCAAGCACAAGCTGGTTAATGTGCCGCAGCAGCTCCTGGAAGGCGATGATGCCCCTGGTGCTGTATCACCTGAAGTAGCGGAAGTGCTTGCAGAGCAAATCCGGATGGTGACGGACAGCGACTTCGGATTGTCGGTGACAGGTGTAGCGGGACCGGGATATGCCGAACGAAAGCCGGTAGGGCTTGTTTATATCGGGTTGTCTGAACGCGGTAAAAAAACAGAAGTGCATGAGCTTCATCTGCATGGTGACAGAGAAATGATACGAATTCGTGCGACCAAGGCGCTTCTGTATCGCCTGTGGCTTAAACTGAAAGCGGCTGATGCCCAGTAAGAAATTTACATTCATCTTGAATCGCATCCTGCGGTTAAGTTATAATGAACCTACGGAAGAACCGTGGCATATCCAATGATGTAGCCGCGGTTTTTGCTGTTTAAAGAGCATCTGCGGTTATAACCGGGGAGGTAAGACTCTGTAAAAAAAACGAATGTATGTTCGAAAAAATGCTTGGCAAACACATTAAAACAAGGTATTATTAATCTATCAACAATTGAAGGGTTGTGGAAGAATTGTCAGATCGTCGTGCTGCGCTTGATATGGCGCTTCGCCAGATAGAGAAACAGTTCGGTAAAGGTTCAATTATGAAGTTGGGTGAATCAACCCATATGCAAGTGGAAATCGTGCCTAGCGGATCATTGGCATTGGACATAGCATTAGGAACAGGCGGTCTCCCTAAAGGCCGGATCATCGAAGTTTATGGACCTGAATCCTCAGGTAAGACAACAGTGGCACTTCACGCTGTCGCTGAAGTACAAAAGGTTGGTGGACAGGCTGCTTTTATCGACGCCGAGCATGCTCTGGATCCAGCTTATGCTAGTAAATTAGGTGTGAACATCGATGAACTTCTGTTGTCTCAGCCAGATACAGGTGAACAAGCTCTTGAAATCGCAGAAGCCTTGGTACGCAGCGGTGCTGTCGATATTATTGTAATTGACTCGGTAGCGGCACTTGTTCCGAAAGCAGAGATCGAAGGTGACATGGGTGACTCTCATGTGGGTCTCCAAGCCCGTTTGATGTCGCAAGCTCTTCGTAAACTGTCTGGAGCAATCAGCAAATCGAAGACGATTGCCATATTCATCAATCAGCTTCGCGAGAAGGTCGGCGTTATGTTTGGTAATCCTGAAACGACGCCGGGCGGACGTGCATTAAAGTTCTATTCCACCGTTCGTTTGGATGTCCGTCGTGTTGAAAGTATAAAAATGGGCAATGATATAGTGGGTAACCGGACACGTGTTAAAGTTGTGAAGAATAAGGTTGCTCCTCCGTTTAAACAAGCTGAGATTGATATTATGTATGGTGAAGGCATTTCGAAAGAAGGAAGCCTTATTGATATCGGTACAGAACTTGATATTGTAGATAAGAGCGGTGCATGGTATTCCTATAGTGGTGAGAGACTGGGACAAGGGCGTGAAAATGCGAAGCAATTCCTGAAAGAGAATCCAGCAATTGCCGATGTTATTGAGCAAAAAATCCGTGAAGCGAGCAATCTGACTACAGTTGTTCCTGAGCCTAGCGAAACTGATAAGGCGAAGGAACAACAGGAAGAACAAGAATTGTTTAAAGTTGAATAGAACACCTGGAATATAGGGTGTCTTAATAAGACCGTTTGGTGGCTTTAAACCCCGAACGGTCTTATTTACAATGGAGACTGAGCCGCTTATATTTTATGTCGTTACGGCTGTATCAGGAGGATAACGATGGATATACAAGATAAACATCAAGAAGTATCACAGGAAGAAGGGTCAAACAGTGTCTCTCATTTTCCGAATGACGAGGATCTAGTGATTACCTCCGTTGAGATGCTGCGTAAGCCAAAACATCGCTATCTGATCCGGTTCGGGCCCTACTCTATGACCGTTCATGAAGACGTTATGATTAAATATCGGATGATGAAGGGCAGTATGTTCCGTAAGGAAGAGCTTGAGGATATTGTGGTAGCTGATGAACGACAGCGAGCTTATGTGGAGGCAATTCGATTTCTCGAACGAAAGCCCCGGACAACACAAGAGATTGCACAGCGCCTTCATCAAAAAGGCTTGACAGCAGATGGAATTGAGAAGACGATCATGCGTTTAGAGCAGGAACGTTTAGTCGATGATGAACTGTATGCCAAGCAGTGGGCGCAGCAGCGCATTACAAGACAAAAGAAAGGCCGGATGTGGGTCCGACAGGAACTGCGTCAGAAAGGAATTGAGACAGAATTGATCGCAGAAGCTCTTCATGAAGTTAGTGAAGAGGATGAACTGGAAAGTGCTTATGTAATTGGACAGAAAAAATGGCAGCAGACTAAAGGTGAAGTATTAGACCGCAAGCGTAAGACAGGAGCTTTTTTAATGCGGCGGGGCTTTACGGGTGAGCAGGTTCGCAAAGTAATCAATAGACTCATTGCTGAAAATAGTGAAGATCACGAATCTCTTGAGGAACCGGAAGAGTTTGAATAAGCACCCAAATGGGTTTTAGTGGCATTATTGAGGGAGCTTTAGGTGAAGATGGCGATTAACTGGTGCTTTCCCTTGACAATATCTTTTCATAAATACTAAAATGAAAATGAATCTTTATCATGTACAGGTGCCTTTTTCCTTCCAAAAAAGTTACTTTTATGAAAGATTCAATGATTCGCCAATTCATAGTGAAATGTTCTCTGCCGGTTTCGGTGGACATGCAAAGGTTAAACCCTTATGCAGTGTTAACGGCAGAATAAGCAGCCGGAATTTTATGTATGAATGAAGCTAGTGTGACATGACAATTGAAAAATTCCCAAGGAATGCCTTGGAGGAACCAACGAGGAGGTGAACAGATGGAACCCTGGATCTGGATCATAATCGTTCTCTTCGTTGCCGCTATATTCTTTGGGTTCGGTTATTTTATTCGCAAAAACCTTGCTGAAGCTAAAATTTCCAGCGCAGAGCATGCCGCAGTCCAAATCGTGGAAAACGCGAAGAAGGAAGCGGAAGCGCTGAAGAAAGAAACGGTTCTCGAAGCTAAGGATGAAGTCCATAAAATTCGAGCCGAAGCTGACAAAGACACTCGCGAACGTCGGAATGAAATTCAACGACAAGAACGCAGATTGTTGCAAAAGGAAGAATCGCTGGATAAAAAATTGGAATCTTTGGAACGTAAAGAAGAACAAGTGGCGAACAAAGAGAAACGAATTGAAGAAACTCAACAGCAGATTGATTTAATTTACAAAAACCAGGTTACAGAACTGGAGCGTATCTCCAATCTGACGATGGAAGATGCGAGAAGCATTATCTTAAGTAACGTAGAGCAGGAAGTTCGCCATGAAACTGCACAGATGATCAAAGAGCTTGAACAACAAGCTAAGGAAGAGGCAGATAAGAAATCACGTGAGATTATTACGCTTGCCATCCAGCGTTGTGCAGCTGATCACGTTGCAGAAACGACGGTTTCCGTCGTTACACTGCCGAATGAAGAAATGAAGGGCCGGATTATCGGTCGTGAAGGACGTAACATTCGTGCGCTTGAAACCCTTACAGGGATTGACCTCATTATTGATGATACTCCTGAAGCAGTTATTCTGTCAGGCTTCGATCCGATTCGCCGGGAAATTGCTCGTACAGCACTTGAAAAATTGGTGGCTGACGGCCGGATTCATCCGGCTCGTATCGAAGAAATGGTAGAGAAATCCCGCAAGGATGTAGATGACCGGATTCGTGAATACGGAGAGCAAGCAACCTTCGAGGTTGGTGTTCATGGTTTGCATCCGGACCTGATCAAGATTTTAGGTCGTCTGAAGTTCCGTACGAGCTATGGACAAAATGTGCTGAAGCACTCGATGGAAGTAGCTTATCTGGCTGGTCTGATGGCCGGAGAACTGGGCGAAGACATCACATTGGCGAAACGTGCCGGGCTGTTGCATGACATCGGTAAAGCGCTGGATCATGAAGTGGAAGGTTCGCACGTTGAAATCGGCGTGGAGCTGGCGAAAAAGTACAAGGAACATCCGGTGGTTATCAACAGCATCGCTTCCCACCACGGAGATTGCGAAGCAACTTCAGTTATTGCTATGCTGGTCGGTGCGGCTGACGCATTGTCTGCAGCAAGACCTGGAGCTCGCAGAGAAACTCTTGAGACATATATCAAACGTCTTGAGAAGCTGGAAGCGATCACCGAATCGTTTGAAGGTGTTGAGAAGTCTTACGCTATTCAAGCCGGACGCGAAGTCCGTGTTATGGTACAACCTGATAAGATCGATGATGCCGAGGCTTTCCGCTTGGCACGTGATATTACCAAAACCATTGAGAATGAACTGGACTATCCTGGTCATATCAAAGTCACTGTCATCCGTGAAACGAGAGCGGTTGATTACGCAAAATAATGTCCCAGATAAAAAGTGGCCGCTTCTAGGCCACTTTTTATCTTTTATATGTGAATCGATAAACGGATTCGAGAATTATTGACGATTAGAGGAGTGGATTGGCATCAACGTATTATTCATAGGCGATATTGTTGGCAGCACAGGCAGAAAGGCTCTTAAAGCATCTTTGCCTGAATTAAAGTCCAAGTATAACCCGCATATTATCATTGCAAATGGTGAAAATGCGGCATCCGGGCGAGGAATTACATCAGCGATAGCTAATGAGTTCTTTAATTGGGGAATTCACGGGATAACAATGGGGAATCACACATGGGATAACCGTGATATTTTTGAATTTATAGATCATGAGCCGAGAATGGTCAGACCAGCGAATTATCCTCCGGGCACTCCGGGACTTGGTTCCACTCTTATTAAGGCAAATGGTAAGGAGCTTGCGATCGTCAATTTGATGGGGCGGACTTTCCTTCCTGCGATTGATTGCCCGTTCCGGGCGGCAGATGAGATCGTGGATGAACTCCGAAGAAAGCATAAGCATATCCTGGTTGATTTTCATGCTGAAGCTACATCGGAGAAAATTGCGATGGGATGGCATTTGGATGGACGTGCATCCATTGTGGTGGGAACACACACCCATGTACAGAGCAATGATGATACGATTTTACCGAATGGGACTGCTTATTTAACAGATACCGGAATGGTCGGCTCCAAGGAAGGGATATTGGGTATGCAGCGAGATGCTGTGTTATACAAGTTTAAAACACAACTCCCGGCCCGGTTCCAGGTGGATGAAGGTAAGTGGCACTTCCATGCCGTATATGTGCAGCTGGATGATACAACGGGAAAGGCGAAGAAAATAGAAAAGATTCGCCTGTATGAAGATGAGTGGCGGATGGATTGAAAAATGGCGGAGCGGTTTAAGTGATATAAGAGGAATCTGGAAAAAAAGAGGAATTAATTTGCCGCTCGCGAATAAAATCAAGTAACGGGAGCAAACCATCACTCAACATTCCCAGGGGAGGTACTTACCATGGAAGTATTAAAAGTTTCAGCAAAATCCAATCCAAACTCAGTTGCAGGTGCACTGGCAGGAGTTCTCCGTGAACGTGGCGGAGCAGAGCTGCAAGCAATTGGAGCGGGTGCACTGAACCAGGCTGTGAAGGCAGTAGCCATTGCCCGGGGATTTGTAGCGCCAAGCGGGGTAGATTTGATCTGCATCCCTGCTTTTACGGATATTGTGATTGATGGCGAAGACCGGACGGCGATAAAGCTAATCGTAGAACCTAGATAATGACGGAATGTTGAGGATGAGCCTGTTTACCGAACCGTGTAAACAGGCTTTTTGCCATGTAATGATGAGAGGAGAGTCAACGATGAAGATTGTAGATTTTCATTGTGATGCTTTAAGTAAACTCTGGGAAGATTCAAAGCTGTCCTTTGAGCAAAGTACAGAGCTTGATGTGACACTTCAGTCAATGAATAAAGGGAAAGTTGGCCTTCAGGTGTTTGCAATATTTTTATCTGAGCAGTATGGGCGTGCTTCGTTTGAAAGAGTGATGGCTCAAATCGACATATTCCGTTCCCGGTTAATACATACAGGACATCTGGAGTGGCTCAAGTGGAGTAATCAGGTTGAAGATGTACGGAACGGGGAGAAACGTTGGGGGCTTATATCCCTTGAAGGAATGGACGGTCTTGAGGGGAATCTCCATTATGTTCGACTCTGCTATGAGCTCGGGGTGAGATTTATGGGGCTGACCTGGAATCATGCGAACTGGGCTGCTGATGGAGTTATGGAAAAGCGGGGAGGCGGACTGACCAATCAGGGGCGCAGTGCAATCCAGCTGTGCAATGAACTCGGCATTCTGCTCGATGTATCCCATTTATCAGTTGCGGGATTTTGGGAGTTGGCTGAGCTTACAACGAAGCCTCTCATCGCATCCCATTCGAATGTGTTTGAAGTGTGCCCGCATCCCCGCAACTTAAACGATGAACAGATCCGAGCCATTATTGCTATGGATGGACGTATAGGGCTTACGTTCGTACCGTGGTTTATTAAGAGGGATACACATCCTGTTAAACCTGAGGACCTGCTGCCGCATATTGAACGGATTTGCACGCTTGGTGGAGCAGAGCATTTGATGTTTGGGTCTGATTTTGACGGAATCGATGAGTGGGTAGAAGGTCTGGAGAATCCCGGGAGGTATCAGGCCTTTACAGAAATGCTGTTAAAATATTACCCTGAACAACTGGTTCGGGGATGGATGTCTGGAAACGCCCTGGATTTTCTGGGTGAGCATCTGCCTGAACAGCCGGATAAGCAGAAAATATAGCTTGCTATTTTAGCATTATATCGATAAACTTTATCGTGTTTTTACAGATCGAAGATAATGTTATATTATGATTTAAATATTATTGAATGATTACTATAATCAGATGTTTTGATATAAAAGGAGTGGAGAGCTTGATCAATCAATTATCTTGGAAAATCGGGGGTCAGCAAGGAGAAGGGGTGGAGAGCACTGACCGTATCTTTTCAACAGCTTTAAACAGGCTGGGTTATTATCTATACGGTTATCGGCATTTCTCTTCCCGAATTAAAGGCGGCCATACCAATAATAAAATTCGTATCAGTACACAGCCGATTCGGTCTATTGCTGATGACTTGGATATACTTGTGGCATTTGATCAGGAGAGTATAGAACTAAATGCTCATGAACTGCGTGCAGGAGGAGTCGTTGTAGCGGATGCGAAGTTTAATCCGGTTGTTCCTGAGGGCTCGGCGATCCGCTTGTTCCCTGTTCCGATTACGGCAATCGCGGAGGAACTTGGAACTTCCTTGATGAAAAACATGGTTGCATCCGGTGCATCATGGGCGCTTCTTGGACTCCCTCTCGATGTTTTCAATCGTGCTGTGGAAGAAGAATTCGGTCGTAAAGGTGCCGCGGTTGTGGAGAAGAATCTCGAAGCGGTCAAACGCGGAGCTGAATATGTTCTTGAATTGGCAGGGGGCCCGCTGGACGAATTTAAGCTTATGCCGGCTGATGGCAAGCAAAAGCTGTTTATGATCGGGAACGATGCAATCGGGCTTGGCGCGGTGGCGGCGGGCTGCAGATTAATGAGCGCTTATCCGATTACTCCTGCTTCTGAAATTATGGAATATTTAATTAAGAAGCTGCCTAAATTTGGCGGCACTGTTGTACAGACAGAGGATGAGATCGCTGCCGTAACGATGGCTATCGGTGCTAACTATGCAGGTGTTCGTACCATGACAGCTTCAGCGGGGCCTGGGTTATCTCTTATGATGGAAGCCATTGGTCTTGCAGGAATGACAGAGACGCCGGTCGTCATTGTGGATACACAGCGCGGGGGCCCAAGTACAGGCCTTCCGACCAAGCAAGAGCAGAGCGATATTAACGCTATGATTCACGGAACTCACGGGGAAATTCCGAAAATTGTACTTGCACCAAGCACCCTTGAGGAATGCTTCTATGATACCATCGAGGCTTTTAATTTGTCAGAGAAGTATCAGGTACCGGTGATTGTTGTAACGGATCTGCAGTTATCACTTGGCAAGCAGTCCTGTGAGCCGCTGGATTATAACCGTATCGTTATTGATCGCGGAAATCTTGTAACGGATGTACCGGACCAAGAAGATAAGGCTTTGTTCAAAAGATATGAATTTACGGAAAGCGGCGTATCACCTCGTGTGCTTCCAGGCGTTAAGAATGGAATTCATCATGTTACGGGCGTGGAGCATGATGAAACAGGCCGTCCATCGGAGTCCGCAGATAACCGTAAGAAGATGATGGATAAGCGTCTGGGCAAATTGAGTCAAGTCGTTGTGACAAATCCGATTCTTGCCGATGCACCTTATGAAACACCAGATCTTCTAATCATCGGAATGGGGTCTACCGGAGGAACGATTGATCAGGCTCGTGAAGAGCTTGAAAAGGATGGAATCAGCACGAATCATGTAACGGTCCGCCTGCTGCATCCATTCCCAGATGAAGAGATCAAGCCTTATATTGAGTCTGCAAGACAGGTTGTTGTGGTTGAGAACAATGCTACAGCACAGCTTGCTAATCTTGTGAAGCTGTATACAGGCAGCGGTGAGAAAGTGCGCAGTGTGCTTAAATACGACGGGAATCCGTTCTTACCGTCTATTATTTATAACGAATGCAAAAGTATTTGCGTTGACAGCAAGGAGCTGGTATAAAGATGGCTACGTTTAAAGATTTTCGAAACAATGTCAAACCGAACTGGTGTCCCGGTTGCGGCGACTTCTCTATACAGGCAGCTATTCAGCGTGCAGCGGCCAATCGTGGACTGGAACCCGAACAGCTGGCTGTTATCTCGGGTATTGGCTGTTCTGGCCGAATATCCGGTTATATTCAAGCTTACGGACTTCATGGTATACATGGACGAGCCCTGCCAATCGCACAGGGAGTAAAGCTGGCTAACCGTGATTTGACGGTTATTGCTTCAGGTGGAGATGGTGACGGCTTCGCAATTGGTATGGGACATACGATTCATGCCATTCGCAGAAACATCAACATCACTTATGTGGTGATGGATAACCAGATCTACGGTTTGACGAAGGGACAGACTTCTCCGCGAAGTGCAGAAGGTTTTGTGACGAAGAGTACACCGGAAGGGGCGATTGAGTCAACGCTGTCTCCGCTGGAGCTCGCGCTATCGGCAGGAGCAACTTTTGTCGCACAGTCCTTCTCCAGTGATATTAAGCAGCTGACTGCTTTAATCGAGGAAGGAATTAAACATGAAGGCTTCTCAATCATAAACGTATTCAGCCCTTGTGTTACCTTCAATAAAGTGAACACATATGAGTGGTTCAAAGAAAACATTGTTAGTTTGGACAGCTTCCCGGAATACGATTCCACAAACCGGATTAGTGCTATGACGAAGCTGATGGAGACAAATGGCCTCGTTACGGGGTTAATTTATCAGGATAAGAGCCGCAAGTGTTACGAAGACCAAATTTCCGGGTTCCGGGATACGCCGCTTGCGCATCAGGAACTTCAAATAACCGAAGAACAGTTTGACAATCTTGTAGCAGAATTCAAATAATCTGACTAAAGGCAGGCGGAGAAAACCGCTATGCCTTTTTATTTTTGGGTAATAGGGAGTATAATAGAAGTTGGCATGTACAGCTTATAGAGAATACAAGGAGTGAGACATATGAGTAAAACTGTACCTGTGGGTGTATCAGCCCGCCATATTCATTTAACTCAAGAGCATATTGAAGCATTGTTTGGAGCAGGTTATCAATTGACTGAGTTCAAACCATTGTCCCAGCCAGGACAATTCGCAGCTAACGAGACCGTTGCTGTAATCGGTCCAAAAGGACAATTCGATAAAGTTAGAATTTTGGGACCTGCACGTCCAGCTTCCCAGCTGGAGATTTCCCGTACGGATTCTTTTGCTATTGGCATTAAGGCACCTGTTCGCGAATCCGGAAACATCGAAGGAACACCAGGTGTTACAATCAAAGGCCCTGCTGGCGAAGTAACAGTGGATAAAGGAGTTATTGTGGCAGCTCGTCACATTCACTTCCATACATCCGATGCTGAGAAATGGGGCATTCAAGATAAGCAAATGCTGAAAGTACGTCTGGGCGGAGAGCGCGGATTAGTGCTTGAGAATGTCATTGCACGTGTATCCGATAACTTTGCACTAGATATGCATATTGATACAGACGAAGCGAATGCAGCTGGAGCTAAAACAGGGGATACTGCAGAAATCGTTGATTAATTAAGGATTCGGGCATTTTGAGAAAATGCTGATTCATCAAGAGCCAGTCACTGATCATATCGGTGGCTGGCTTTTTTCTATACTTGTAGAATGGCTAAAATAGGGTCAATCGGTTGATAGTAGCCTATGATAACAGATCATGATATAATTACTGGCAGTGCCTAAACGGCAGGTTCCATGCTTTAAGCATGGATTTATAGCGGATTTAAGGAGTGACCGAACGAATGTCCAAAGAGAAGAAGGACTACTCCAAGTATTTTGATTTTTCGGATGCCAAGATTTTGTCTGAGGACGAGAACGGTAAGAGAATCCGTATTCGGGGACGGGAAATCAATATTCTATCGGAGCCTAATCATAGACAAGAAAAACAACGCGGTAAACAGAACGTTCAGGTGCTGTACGATACAGCTTTACCGGAGGAATTTAAAACCATTGGCTTAGGGAAATTCTATATTGTTTACACCTTTGGTTGCCAGATGAACGAGCATGATTCCGAGACGATCAAGGGAATGCTGGAGCAGATGGGCTATAAGCCAACCGAAGATCGGAAGGTAGCCGATATTATTCTGCTGAATACATGCGCAATTCGAGAGAATGCAGAGGATAAAGTGTTTGGTGAGCTTGGTCATTTGAAGCATCTGAAGACAGAAAAACCGGATATGCTGCTTGGCGTCTGCGGATGTATGTCCCAGGAAGAAGGAGTCGTAAAACGGATTTTGTCGAAGCACGGTTTCGTAGATATGGTGTTTGGTACCCACAATGTTCATCGCCTGCCTCACCTCATTCAAGAGGCCCTTATAAGCAAAGAGCTGGTCGTTGAAGTGTGGTCCAAAGAGGGAGACATTGTAGAGAACCTGCCTAAGAAGAGGGAAGGACTTCGAGGCTGGGTTAACATTATGTACGGTTGTGACAAGTTCTGTACCTACTGTATTGTTCCGTTTACACGGGGGAAGGAACGCAGCCGCAGACCTGAAGATGTGATCGCCGAGGTTCGTGAGCTTGCACGTCAAGGCTTTAAAGAAATTACTCTTCTCGGCCAGAATGTAAATGCGTACGGGAAAGATTTCACGGATATGAAGTACACCTTTGCCGATTTGATGGATGATATGCACAAAATTGATATTCCACGCATCCGTTTCACGACTTCGCATCCCCGGGATTTCGATGATCAATTGATCGAGGTTCTGGCGAAGGGCGGAAATCTGGTGGAGCATATTCATCTTCCTGTACAATCGGGAAGCAATCAAGTCCTGAAAAAGATGAGTCGTAAATATACACGTGAGGCTTATCTGGAGCTTGTCCAGAAGATTAAGAAGGCGATACCGAATGTATCACTAACGAGTGATTTCATCGTAGGCTTCCCCGGGGAGACGGATGAGCAGTTCGAGGAAACGCTCTCCCTAGTGCGTGAAGTGGGATACGATTTTGCCTATTCATACATTTATTCACCGCGCGAAGGCACGCCAGCTGCCGTTATGGAGGATAATGTTCCTATGGAAGTGAAAAGCGAACGCCTCCAGCGCTTGAATGCTGTCATTAATGAGAATAGCCGCAAGAGTAACGACTGCTTGCTTGGTGCAACGGTAGAGGTGCTCGTTGAGGGAATAAGCAAGAACAATCATTCGATGTTGTCGGGTCGTACCCGTTCTAACAAGCTGGTTCATTTTGAAGGATCTGCCGATTTGATTGGAAGCTTTGTTCATGTGAAAATTACAGATCCGATGACCTGGTATATTAAAGGTGATATGGTCGCTAGCATTGCAGAGGACGCGGTTTAAATCATATTGTTATACATTATGAAAATGGGGAGCGATAAACGTGACACAGGAGCAGGGTCGTGTAAATAAATATGGAATGCCAACCTATCATTCGCGTGATTTGGTTATTCGTGAAGACATTCTGACAAAAGCTGAAGAACTTGCCGGACTTATATCAACAAGTGAAGAAGTTAAAATGTTTCAACAGGCAGAAGAGAAAATCCGTAATCACGAGCGCGTTCAGGAATTAATTAAGACTATTAAGAAAAAACAGAAGGAAATTGTTGCATTTGAGACCTTCCAGAATAAAGAGATGGTTGCTAAGATTGAACGCGAAATCGAAGAGCTGCAGGATGAGATTGATGGAATTCCGCTCGTTGTCGAGTTCCAGCAAAGCCAAAGTGATATTAACTACTTGCTCCAATTGGTAGTGTCTGTTATTCACGATACTGTCTCCCAAAAAGTAAACGTAGAGACCGGTAAAGATACACCGCCGAGCAGCTGCGGTTAAGACTAAGGAAAGGTGCGGATTTAATTCCGCGCCTTTTCTGTTCGAATAGAATTAGAATCAAGGCGAGCATAATATTATATGATCCACTCAAGACATCTTGACATCAAGGATAAATATGTCATAATGATATTATCAAATTGAATCATAAATGGTGATGTATAATGACTGATCAAGAACAGAACCCGAGTATGAACGTCAAAAAGTACAGAACACCTGACGGAGTTCCTGCGGATATCGTCATGTTTACATTGACGAAGCGTGAGCGGAAGACGGTAACAAAGACATTGCCTATTAGAGAACTGAAGGTGATGCTGATTCGCCGCAAATCTTGGCCGTTTGCAGGCATGTGGGCTTTACCCGGCGGGTTTTGTCGGGAAAATGAGTCCATCTATGATGCTGCCAAGCGGGAATTGAAGGAAGAGACGGGTGTAGATGGTGGCCATCTGGAATATTTAGGTGTTTATAGCGCTCCAGGCCGTGATCCAAGAGGCTGGATTATAAGTCAGGCTTTCTATGCTCTCGTAGAGGAATGGATGCTTGAACACAGACAGGCAGCGGATGATGCCGAAGAAGTGGGCTTGTTTACCGTTGAAGAAGCGCTTGAGCAATTGGAGCTTGCTTTTGACCACCGGGAAATCATCATGGATGCTTACCGTAAGATTCAGCATCAGATGCTGCAGACGACCATAGCTAAGCAATTTCTGCCTGAGAACTTCACACTCAGTGAACTGTATCAGGTCATACAGACGGTTGTGCCCGAATTTAAGGAGCCTAACTTTATTCGAAAGATCACTTCTACACGAAGCCGGCAGGGTATTTTGGAAGAAGTACGGGATAAAGAAGGAAAGCCGCTCAGTTCCAATCAATACTCGCAGCGGCCTGCGCAGCTGTACCGTTTCACGGATCATGCGCCACTGCTTTCGATTTATACCTAATGAAGTATTTTGAGCTGAGACTTTATTCTAAGGGAGTGAATTGGAATGAAAGCATTGATTGTTGTTGATTTCACGAATGATTTTGTTGATGGTAATCTTCCGGTAGGTGAGCCTGCAGTAGAAATTCAGCATACGGTGGCGGAATTGACCAAGGAATTTGCCGATCGGGGCGATTTTGTTGTGATGGCCGTTGATTTACATGAAGATGGAGATCCGTATCACCCAGAGGCCAAATTGTTCCCGCCTCATAATATTCGAGGTACCCGCGGCAGAGAATTGTATGGAGAACTGGAAGAGGTATACAAGACACGCAAAGACGCTATCTACTGGATGGATAAGACGAGGTACAGCGCTTTTTGCGGAACGGATCTTGATGTTAAATTGAGGGAACGCGGAATCAGCGAAATTCATCTCATCGGAGTGTGTACCGATATTTGTGTGCTTCATACTGCCGTTGATGCATATAACCTGGGGTATTCTCTCAAGATATATGAAGATGCGGTTGCAACTTTTAATCCGGAAGGACATCAGTGGGCACTCGGTCACTTTAAAGGCAGCTTGGGTGCGGATGTGATTCGTTACGGAGTTGATTGACTGATTGATGTATTCGGGTACTACAGCCAAGTGACAGGAGGAGATCATGATGTTGACAGCAGGATTGGCTTTACATACAGATAAATACCAGATTAATATGATGTACGCGCACTGGATCAACGGTTCCCATCGTACGCGGGCTGTGTTTGAGGCTTATTTTCGCAAGCTGCCTTTCGGGAATGGATATGCTGTTTTTGCGGGCCTTGAACGGATTGTAAATTATATTAAAGACCTTCATTTTACGGAGGAGAATATAGAATACTTATCTAAACAAGAAGAGAACTACGATGAGGAATTTCTGGATGAGCTGCGCCGATTCCGTTTTAAAGGAAACATTTATTCGATGAGAGAAGGCGCGCTCGTATTTCCGAATGAGCCGCTGATCCGGGTAGAAGGGACCATATTTGAAACGCAGCTTGTTGAAACAGCAATACTTAACTTCATGAACTTTCAAACCCTGATTGCAACCAAGGCTTCGCGAATCCGCCAAGTGGCAGCGAATGATATTTTACTGGAGTTTGGTACCCGCCGGGCTCAAGAAGCCGATGCAGCGGTATGGGGCGCAAGAGCGGCTTATTTAGCGGGATTCCATGCCACTTCTAACATGCTTGCAGGTGAAATGTTCGGTATTCCGACGAAGGGAACCCATGCCCATTCTTGGGTGCAAACCTTCCGAAGCGAGCAAGAGGCATTCGATATTTTTGCTAAAGTTATGCCTGATCAGGTAACTCTTCTGGTGGACACATATGATACGATTGCAAGCGGAGTTCCTCATGCTATCATTACAGCGAAAAAGCTTGAAGCCCAAGGCAAGCGAATGAATGCCATCCGGCTCGACAGCGGTGACCTTGCATATTTGTCGATTCAAGCTCGCAAAATGCTCGATGAAGCCGGTCTGGACTACGTTAAGATTGTTGCTTCTAATGATTTGGACGAAAACACGATTCTTGACCTGAAGGCACAAGGTGCACGTATTGATACTTGGGGTGTAGGAACCCAGCTGATTACAGCATCTGACCAGCCAGCACTTGGCGGTGTCTATAAGCTGGTTGAGCGGGAAGTTGACGGGGTTATGGTTCCAACGATCAAGATATCCGGAAATCCGGAAAAAGTAACCACACCCGGTAAAAAGAATGTGTATCGTATTGTTTCCAAGGGCAGCGGTAAAGCGATTGCGGATTATATTAGTTTTCCGGAAGAAAAAATGCCGCCTGAAAGCGGCAAACTGAAATTGTTTAATCCACTGCATCCTTATATGCGTAAAAATGTGAAGGATTTCGATGCAATTCCTATGCTTGCATTGATCTATGAGAACGGTGAGCTGGTATATGAGCTTCCGAAGCTGGAAGAGATCCGTGAATACCATAACAGTCAATTGAATCAGTTCTGGCCGGAATACCTGAGAAAGCTTAATCCGGAAATTTATCGTGTGAACTTGAGCGAAGAAGTATGGGATATGAAGCAAAAGCTCATCGCCGAGTATATGGAAGAGCATTTGGAAGAGAACAACGAAGATTAATACAAACGTACTCGAGTGAAAATCAAACAAAAAATAAAGACATGGCCGTGCTGGGGAAGTGATCCCGTCACGGCCATGTTTTTTGTTTTTGTCTATCGCTGGCTTAATCAAAAGTTAAAGACGAATGGAAAGCCGTCCAGAATTCCACTAAAGTATCCGCGAAGACGGTACGCTGCAGTTACATAGGCAGGCTGTAGCCCAGGATGAGCTAGATTTCCGTCCCTCGTAACCGCCTTGGTGGTGTTTTTTTATTTTGAATGGACAAGCACGAAGCAGCGGAGGGGACGAAGCGATCCCGTATAAGCGAAGCGTTCGCATTTGCACCCGAATTTCTCCCGCTTAAAAAATAATTCAGGAAATTCGGGGGCAAGAGCGATAGGAGGGATGCTTCGTCTGCGGAGCGCCTGCAAACAACGAAAATAACCCACCCACAATGAATTATTTCTCGGGAAAGCGCAAGAGACGACAAAAGACGCTACATTTTGCCCGAGCTTAAAATTGGACATTTTTAATAGCGGTAAAGATCGGTTAGTATCTATCATAGGATCATAAGAGAAAGGGGTAGTAGGATGAGTCCAGATATAGCTTTTAATGCTTTTGTTGTAAGGAATGATGATCAAGGCTTCCGGAGCGGGATTGAATCTTGGCGGATGCATCAATTGCCGGAAGGAGATGTAACGATCCGCGTTCATTACAGCGGCGTAAACTATAAGGACGGTCTTGCAAGTACACCGAAAGGAAAAATTGTGAGACGTTATCCTTTCATCCCAGGAATCGATTTCGCTGGGACCGTTGTAGAATCATCGCACCCGTCCTTCAAAGAAGGGGATGAGGTGCTTTGTACAGGTTACGAAACAGGTGTTTCACATGAAGGTGGGTATAGTCAGTATACCCGGACGAACGGTGACTGGCTTTTGCATCTTCCGGAGGGGCTTACTCTTAAGGAAGCTATGGGAATCGGTACAGCAGGATTTACAGCTGCTCTCTCCATTGTGAGCTTAATACAAAATGGTATTAGCCCTGGCGATGGTCCGGTGCTTGTGACAGGTGCTACAGGCGGTGTGGGAAGCTTTGCTGTGTCTATTCTGTCTAAGCTCGGCTTTCATGTCTCTGCATCTACCGGCAAGGCTTCTGCTCAAGGCGAGTGGTTAAGAAGTCTCGGAGCCCGGCATGTAATCACAAGAGAAGAAATTAACGAGGAAACTAAAGGCGTGTTATCGACGGAAAAATGGGCTGCTGTTATTGACCCGGTCGGAGGTTCTCAATTAAGCGGATTATTAAAGCACATGAAATATAACGGTGCCATCGCATTATCTGGTTTAACAGGCGGAGGGAATTTTGATACTACTGTATATCCCTTTATTCTCAGAGGTGTTAAGCTGCTGGGCATAGACTCTGTCTATTGCCCTATGGATCTGAGAAAAGAAATATGGGGGAAACTAGCTGGAGCATGGAAGCCGGATTCGGCATTACAGTCAGGCATCCATGTCCATTCGCTGGAAGAGCTCCCAGCTCTCTTCACGGATATTCTAAACGGCAGAGCAGCAGGCCGGAGCATCATCGCACTTTAAGAAGACGATATCTGAATAATCGTATTCTTCACCAGACATGCTAATCCCAAGAAGGCATACAGGCATAGTTGTACGAAATGGAAAGGATGGGCATGCTGGTGGATCGTATTCTAATGAATCGTTTTATAATGCTGTTGTTTGCTATTTCATTGCTGTTCGGAATTATGGGATGTACTAGAAATACAGCCAGAGAAGAAATGCGAAGGTACAATATGCAAGCTTATCAAGAGGGTAACCAGAAAGCAAGGTCGGATGGGAGAGGCTTGAACGGTCAGATTCTTGAAACGATGCAGGGATTATTTAAAGAGATGAATATTCTACTTACCAACGAGACCTATGTGAAGGACCCTGCCGGTAATCTGTCTTACCAGTACTTAATGAATAATGATTCGAATCAACTGATAACACTGCATATTTTTGCAGACGAACAAGCAAGAGTTAATGGCATGAACAAAATGTACGGTATTGGTGTACTCAGCGAAACAGATAAGATGGATAATATGATTATTGCTTATAAAGGAGCTGCTTTAGTTTATACCTCGGCTGGAGTAAAACGAAATCAATATTCAGAGCAAGTTAAGCAGGTTGCTTTAAAGGTATTGAAGCATATACCACGCAATCCAACCAGGTAGACGGTTGTATAGAACGGAATAACAAGACGGGTGCGTATGAGTGCACCCGTCTTGTTTATGCTGCCCGTATAAGTTTGACTCAACGTTTAAAGCTGCTTGTTCAATTCACGCACGACATGCCGCAGCTCCGGGAGAAGTATCTTTTCCATGGCCAGGCGCACAGCATTTTGAGATCCGGGCATGGAAAAGACAGCTGTGTTACCGACTGTTCCGCCAATGGCCCGGCTTAATATTGCCGCTGCTCCGATCTCTTCATAGCTCAAATAACGGAAGATTTCACCGAATCCGGCCAATTCCTTGTCCAGTAATGAGGAAACCGCTTCATAAGTGGAGTCTCGGCTCGATATGCCTGTCCCTCCAGTTAACAGCAAGGTCTGCACCTCTTGGCGGCTCGATGCTTCATGAATGAGCTCACGGATCTGTTCATAGTCATCTTTTACAATTCGATAGTCAACAACATGATATCCGGATGCCTCAAGCAGCTTTCTCATTAAAGCTCCGCTTTCGTCTGTTTCCGGGGTTCTAGTGTCAGATACCGTAATAACAAAACATGATATGGCATTTGGAGACAGATGCCGATGCTCTTCAACTGAATTCATGAATAACAACTCCAATCCAATAAAATTTGCTGATCGAAGGGTGGTGTAGTAAACTCGTCTAACATAAGAATGATAGCGAAAGGAAGATACATATGCATCATCAAGTTACACCTATATATATTTTATCAGGTTTTTTAGGCAGTGGGAAAACGACGCTCCTCTCCAGGATGCTCTCATATTGGAAAGAACGCGGCTTAAAGCCTGCGGTTGTTATGAATGAAATCGGTGAGGTAAATATCGAAGGAATGATTATTGGTCAAGATGTTCCAACAGCAGAGATGCTTAGCGGATGCATCTGCTGTTCCATCCGGGCTGATCTAACATCAGAGCTTGCCCTGTTGATTCAGAAGGAACAGCCAGACGTTATCATAATTGAGGCAACCGGCGCTGCAAATCCAATGGAAATCCTTGATGCCGTAGCAGAAGCGTCACTTTATATCCCTATTGATGTAAAGAACCTCATTACAGTTGTTGATTCGGCACATCTGCTCCATTTACACGAGGAACAAAAAGGGAAGACATACCGTTTAATGCAGGAGCAGATTCGCTGTGCTTCCCTGTTAATTTTAAATAAGATTGACCGTGTAAGTGAAGACCAGCAGACCAAAGCGGCTAACATCGTACGCGGATGGAACTCACTAGCAGATATCATTCCTGCAGTTCGCTGTGATGTCAATCCGGAGCTTCTGTCAGCAGAAGCTTCTGTCATGCCTGAAGCTTTGGGAAGTGAAGCTCAGCATTCAGAGCATCCGCACGGTAACAGTGTATCTGGTGAAGAGAAGCATATTCACCATCATACGCATGATCATGTTATGTCCTGCACTTATTATTTAAAAAAGCCGATTGATAGTGTTGCATTTGAAGAGTTGATTTCGGAGCTTCCCAGAGAGATATACCGGGCCAAAGGAATAATATCTTTTAGTGACACAGCCAGCCGTTTTTTATTCCAGTATGCTTATAGAGAATCAGATTATATGAAGATCAATCCGCAAGGCGAGCTATCGGATGTCGTTGTATTTATCGGGGAGCATTTCAGCAAATCTTGGGTAGAGGATCGGCTTTTTAAATTGGAACAAGGGGAATAGCTTCTCTATGCAGAAATACTGGAAATAGAAGGATGGAAGTTTCATATGTAAAAATAAACATATATTTTGGTTCATTTAGTTGGTTAGTGGTTTAATACTATGACATAACAGAAAAACGTGCATAGAACATACTGAGTATGTGCCATAGGAGGAATAACGAATGAATAATGAACTGAAATATAATGATTGTATTAAAGCTTGCCTGGAAGCAATGAATGCTTGTAATGTATGTTATGTCTCTTGTCTTCAAGAATATGATCTTGCCATGCTGCGTGAATGTATTACGCTTACCCGGGAGTGCGCAGAAATTTGCAACTTTGCAGCAGAAGCCATGACACGCATGAGTCCCTATGCTTCTGATATTTGCAACCTTTGCGTTAAAATGTGTAACTCTTGTGCAGAAGAGTGTGATAAGCACCTGCAGGATCATTGCAAACAATGTGCAGAGGTTTGCAGAAAATGTGCCATTGTATGTCAAGAATTGTGTTGTGCAGCCTAAGTATTAATCTTTCTGTAGACAGCCGACTGATTAAGCATTGCCTCAAAAGGCAGCTGATCAGCCGGCTTTTTTTATGATCTTCAATAGGCTGGCATGGATTTGGTTTATAACTCAGAGAGATAGAAACCGATTAGAAACGACACAGTATGGGTACATTAAAGATGTTTTTCCAAGCCTGCACCAGAGAAATTCATCTTAGAGAGGAGAGCATTACATGCAAGATAATAATGGGAAAAAACCGCCAGGATTTGTTCCTTACATACCTGCCTCGAAATCCATGGCAGAATTAACGATTTTTGCGGTAATCCTGGGTATCGTGCTTGCCGTTGTCTTTGCAGCTGCTAATGCCTATTTAGGGCTGAAAATTGGTTTGACAGTCAGTGCATCTATTCCGGCAGCAGTAATATCGTTAGGGGTTTTAAGAGGGATTTTTCGGCGCAAATCAATTCTTGAGAACAATATTGTTCAAACTATGACGACTGCAGGGGAAGCAGTTGCAGCTGGGGCTATATTTACGCTGCCAGCTTTGTATATGTGGAATCATATTCCGTCCATGGCTACAATCAGCTTTATTGTACTTGTAGGAGGCTTCTTGGGCGTGGCGATGATGGTCCCGCTGCGGAGACTTCTCATCGTAAACGAACATGCAACTCTTCCTTATCCTGAAGGAACAGCCTGTGCAGAGGTATTGATGTCGGGTGATACCGGAGGAAAAAGTGCAAAAATGGTTGTGTACGGCTTTCTAGTTGGTGGTGCGGTGAAAGCAATGGGAGACGGCTTTAAATGGTTCCGGACGGAAATTGAAAGTGCTGTATTCCGTTTTAAAAATGCGGTCATCGGTATGGATATTTTCCCGGCACTATTAGGAGTCGGTTACATAATTGGACCAAGAATTGCCGGTCAGATGCTTGCAGGCGGGGTTCTTGCTTGGCTTGTTCTTATTCCTGCAATCGGATTTATCGGGGCAGGCGGAGAAGCTGTTGTATCTCCATCAGAAAGCCCAATCGGCGGG